>JBDNFB010000023.1:0-51588 GCA_041690055.1 Myxococcota bacterium
CTGCAAGGTGAAGCGGTCCAGCAATACGTTGCGGGCGATCTGGCGGGTGCGCCGACCGGCGGGACGAAAAAGATCACGTCGGCGTTCGCAGAATTCGGCGGAAACATCGGTCAGGAGGCTGCTAGTTCGAACCGCCAGCTGACCCAGCAGGAATCCATTCTGGGCGCCATTCAGGATCGACGCGACTCGGTTTCCGGCGTCTCGATCGACGAAGAGGTCTCGGACCTTATCCGTCTTCAAACAAATTTCCAGGCGAACGCGCGGGTGATTTCAACTGTGCGAACGCTCTTCCAGGCGCTGCTGGACGCGTTCTAGCGGAGGAATTATGCGAATTACGCAAAACATGATCTCGAGATCGGGTGTCGACGCCATCGCCGCGCAGAGGAACCGGCTCGCGCAAACTCAAGAGCGCGCGGCGACGGGACTCGAAATCAATCGACCCTCCGATGATCCAGTCGATTATCAGAAGACGTTGGGGCTCAAGGATTCGCTCAGTCAGACGGAACGTTTCCTTCGCGGCATTCAATTGGCGGGGCCGCGGATTGGCACGACCGAGAACGCACTCGCGGATTCGGCCTCGCTCGTGCTCGACGCTCGCTTGCTGGCCCAGAGGGATACCTCTTCGCCTGAGTTGCGAGAGATTTTGAAAGGGCAGGTGGAGGACATCTTTGACCAGCTCGTGGGTTTCGGAAATAAACAATCGCCGGAGGGCGGCTACATCTTTTCCGGCGTGGCTTCCGAAACGCCGGCCTTCACTGTGACTGGTTCGTTTGTGTCGGGTACCCCGCCGCCCACCGTCGCCTTTACTGGCGCCGCCGGCGCGCTTTCGATCGATGTCGATCGGGGCATTTCGGTCAAGGTGACGCGAGACGGAGAGCAGGCTTTTCAAGGCCCCATCGATGTATTCGGTGCGCTCAGTGAGCTTTGGACGGCCCTCGACACCGCCGATTCGACGACTCGCAATGCTGCGCTTCAAACCTCACTGGGCGATTTGGATCAGGCGCGGGAGCATTTGGAGCTTGAGCGCGCAGAGCTCGGGAGCCAACAGAAAAAAGCGGAGTCCTATGAGGACCGGCTTGAAGATCAAACGGTCAGCCTGAAGGCGGCCATTTCACTTCTCGAGGATGCAGACTCGGTTGAGGTCTTTTCGGATCTAATCGAGCAGGAGACGGCTTTGCAAGCGTCGCTCGCCGTGACTTCGCGGCTGCTCTCCCCGACTTTGCTCGACTTCATTTAAGGAGGACACATGTTAGTGCTCACGCGGAGGCATGGTGAAAGTGTGCGGATCGGGCCCGATGTCAGAGTCACAGTGGTGTCTTCGACAAGCGGTCAAGTGCGTATCGCCATCGATGCGCCTGAAAATATAGGGATTTTGAGAGAAGAAATTTTCGAGCGGGTGGCTTCGGCGAATGTCGAGGCGGCTGCGCAGGCAAGTTTAATGGTTTCGGAGTTCGGCTCCGCCGGCGCCCGATCGGCCAACCAATCTGGAGGGGATACTAATGAGTGAAGTGATTCGTTTCGAAAGTCGACGCGTAGGTACGATTGAAGTGGGAGAGTCGGATATCGTTTCCTTTGATCCGCTTCCCGGATTTCCAAATAAGACGCGATTTGTCGTCGTCGCGCATGCCGAGTCGTCGGATTTTGCATGGCTCGTCTGTTTGGACGATCCCGACTTGGCCTTCGTGGTGGCATCGCCGTGGACGTTTTTCCCGAAGTATGATCCGCCGGTGGATCGAGATCATCTGGCTGCGCTTTCGATCGAGAAGAAAGAGGAAGTCGAAATTCTCAACATCGTGTCGCTGATGGGGAAAGAGATCTTTCTGAACCTCTCGGCGCCTCTTCTGATCAACGCGTCGACGCGGCGCGGGGTTCAGGTGGTGAGCGATGATCCTCGGTACACGACACGTGCCTCGCTTCCTCCACTAAAAGAGGAGGGCCCGAAATCACAATCCACGCTTGTCTCTGAGGACTCGGCCAAGACCGAGGCAGCACCGGCAATCGCGAAGACTTCGTCGCCGGCGCCGTAGCGAATCGGTTCCAACTCCTCCATTCCACTTCCTGAGACTTCCTGGCCATGCGGTCTGGGAGTCTCAGGGGAGCGGGATGTCGGCGGGCGGGGGGCCCAAATCCTTCGCCTTGAGCGAGCCGTCCGCTTCCTGTGGAAGAGGCGGCAGAACATCGAGCAGGCGATCGAGCTCCGAAGTCTCTTTGTCGCCGCTCTGTTCCGCGATCAGCTCCCCATCTTCCATGATGACAATTTCGACACGTCTATTGCGCGCTTTCTGGTCGGCCTCGTCGGGACCAGCGATCGGTCGAAACTCAGCGTATCCCGTCGTTGCGACTTTGCGTGCATCGATTCCGTGGTCGTCGATGAAGAGGCGAGCCACGGCGGCCGCGCGGGCGGTGGAGAGTTCCCAATTGGACGGATAGGTCGTACTCGTAATGCCCTGCGCATCCGTATGCCCTTCGAAATGAAGCGAACCTGAATGCGCACCTAAAAAAGGCGCCAGCGTTGCGAGTACGGCACGACGCTCCGGCGGAATCGCCACGCCGCCTTCTGGAAAGAATTCAGCGGAGGCAAGCGAGAGTACGAGCCCTCGCTCGCTTTGATGCAATGTGGCGCCCGAGGCCGTGCCGACCTCTCGTTCCCGCTCTTCGAGCGCGGCTGTGATTTGTTGCTGGAGCAGAACGAGGGGCTCCGCGGCGCCGGACTCGTCGTCAACGACTTCATTCGCAGGCAGCATATCGATCGGAATCGGCGGAGCGATCAGCATAGGGGGCGTATCGAACTTGAAAGCGGATTGAATCCCTTCGAGGAGGTTTGAACTCTTATCCACATCCGCTCGCGCGCTGGCATAGAGCACGACGAAAAGAGCGAGAAGAAGCGTCATGAAGTCGCCGTAGGACAGCAGCCATCGGTCACGTCCCGCGCGAGGCTGGGCGCCGCTGTGCTCGTGCGCGGACGGGGGCTTCATCGTTGGACCGGGTCGGCGACGAGATAGGCCTCAAGCGCGCGCTCAAGCGTGCGCGGGGAGACTCCGGTCTCAAGCCCGACCGTGCCTTCTATGACGAGTAGATCCTCTCGGTACTGATCCCGCGCGCGTTGTCGGATTTTGGCGGCGACGGGAAGGAGGACGAGGTTCGCGATGCCGACGCCGTAGATCGTGGCGACGAAGGCGACTGCGATCCCCGCACCGAGCGCACTCGGGTCGCTCAATGATTCCATCGCATGGATCAGTCCGAGAACCGCGCCCAGGATGCCCATTGTGGGCGCATAACCGCCGGCGATCTCGAAAACCTCAGCGGCGCTTTGCGAAGCGGCCTCGCGCGTTCGCGCATCCACTTCCAGGATGCCTCGCAGCTGTCCCGATTCGCAGCCGTCGATGACATGTTGAGTTGCGCGGGTCATGAAAGGGCTGAGCATCGATCGTCCGGCATTATCGAGCGAGATCAGACCGCTCTTGCGAGCGATGAAGGCCAGGTCGCGAAAGCGTGCGGGCATCAAGTCGACCTGCAAGCGCGGGGGGCGAAACACGCGAGTGAGTTCCCAGCGTGCATGACTGAGGTCGCGAGCGGAGGAGGACAAGAGCGTCGCGCCGAGCGTGCCCACAAAGACAATGATGGCGGCAGGGCCCTGTGCGAGCGCGGCCGGATGGCCTCCTTCGATGGCTTGCGTTGCGAAGATGGCGCCGATCCCCAGGCAAAGGCCGAGAAGGCTAAATCGATCCATGGTCTCAGCTCCTTTTAGTTGGGGTCGACTTCAAAGTCGTGCAGAATCGAAAGGCCCATCGTCCTTTGTCGCCACTGTGCCACGCGGTCGAGGAGTTCTTCCGGAGATTCAAGGATGCGGAGCCGTTCGCCGGTGGAGAGCACGAGCAGCGTATCGTGGGTCGCCTCCACATAGAGCACCTGGTCGTCGTTCAGGAGCATGCGTTCTCCATCGAGCCGCGTTATCCAGACCATGGCCCTAGATCGACTCCAAACCGGATATGAAGAAGGGGAGGGGGAGGGCGAGTCCTTCTTCTTCAGCGAGCAGGGGCGCGATCGCTTCGAGCGCTGCGCTTTGCGCCGGGGCGGAGGAGGCTCCGAAACACGCATCCAAGAAATGCTGGAGGGAAATCGTCAGCTCAGAACCAGCGGATCGAACGGAGATCGAGCGGACGGCAGAGGGTTCTTGTTTGAGCTCCGAAAGACTCCAGGCGTTCTTAAGGCCGAGACAGACGGCGAGGTCGGCGGAAAATGTGGTGAGATCCGCGAGTTGAAACCACGCCAGCGCTCTTTGCCGGACGGGCGCGCCGGCAGCGCGAAGGCGCCACGTCACGTCCGTGCGAGCTTTCGAGCTCAGAAGCTGAACGCATCCGACGAGCGGCTCGGGCAGAGTGAGTTCTCGGCAGCAGAGCAATGCTCCTGACGTTTCCCCGCCCCATTCATGAATGACGCCCGGGAAATCGTCTCCGCGTCCGCGAATCGCGAAGGCCACGAGGCGTTCCCCACGGCGTGCGACCCGTACATGCATATCGGGGATTGCCTCGATCGCAGTCGGCTCGAGAGGCAAGGGCCTCGTGCAGACTCGTTCCGAGCGGATTCGTTCGATCGCCAGCCAGTCTGAGTGGCGAGGTCTAGAGACCTCGAGGGCGCTCAAATCGCCCGACGCGTCCTGGGGCGCAGAGGCGCGATCAATCAAGTCGGAATCAAGCGAGAGGAGAGTTTCGCATCCCGACGGAAGGAAGCCGAGAGACGTGTATAGGTCGTCGAGGTCACTCCAAAGGGCGATACAGCCGAGTGAGCGCACTCGTGCTTCGTACATCGCTTTGTGGAGGGTTTGCGACGCGTAGCCATGACCGCGATGCGCCGGGTCCGTGTATACGAGCGAGATGAGACCCATCCGCAGCGTGCCTTCGCCGAGCTGAAAGGGCGCAGGCCAAAGCATGCAGAAGGCGACGGGACGATGGTCGATATAGGCGGTGATCGGAACGGCGGCAGAATTTCGACCGAATAGAAAGGCGTATTCGCGCTGGAGGCGACCCGGCCGATGGGGACGCAGCCCGGCATTCAGCCAAGCAAGCACGCGCCGCTCTTCGCGCTCGGAAGCAAAGCCGACCTCGAACCGCGCCGTGGCAGTGCTCGGCCCGGCGGGCTTTGCGTCGACTTCGTCCCGAGGAGGGGGGGCATGAATGGTTCGCGGCATGGGCTGCATCTCTGCCTAATAAGCAAGATTGATACCGCTCCTCCTAATGCTTGCTTGTCCGAGACGGGCGGCGTCATCAATCACCGACTCAGAATGAAAAAAAGAGGTCGAGTGCCGTTTCGAGTTGAAAGGCCGTCTTCCTCTCAATTTTCCCGGATCGAATATGCCAAAACCGCTCGTCTGGACTTGCAGGCCGAGTTGCGCACGGGCGAAGTGCAGTTGCACACAGACTACCTACGCCTGATTTTGGCATCCCCATTGCACTGACAGGTTCCAGAGTTTCGTGTGCCTTGCCTGTCGAGTCGAGTGATTCGGATTTCAAGACTTCGCGGAACCAAGGCTCGTCAAGGATGACGAGCCCTGCACATCTCATGGAGGAAAATCAACAATGGGACTTCGAGTAAATTCAAATATTGCGTCCATCAATGCTCAGCGTAACCTGAGCAACTCGACGGGGAATCTTCAGAAAAGTCTGCAGCGTCTGTCTTCCGGTCTTCGCATCACGCGAGCCGCGGATGATGCTGCGGGTCTGGCCATCTCGGAAGGTTTCCGAGCGGACGTTCGAAGCTTGAATCAGGCTCAGCGAAACGGCAATGACGGCATCTCTCTTCTGCAGGTTGGTGAAGGCGCGCTCAACGAAGTGAGTGGCATCCTGATTCGGCAGCGAGAGCTGGCGATCCAGGCTGCAAACGGCACGATGGGTTCGTCGGAGCGAGAGACGATCAACAACGAAGTGGGCGATCTCTCTGACGAGATCACGCGCATCGCGGCCGTGACGAACTTCAACGGCACTTCGGTGTTGAACGCTACGGGCTCCGTGTCATTCCAAATTGGCGTGGATAACTCGACCAATGATCGGATCAGCGTCTCGAACGTTCAGGCAAGCGCCGGTGCGATCGGGGTGAGTGGTGTTTCTGTATCGACGGTCGCTGCCGCGCAAACTGCGCTCGCAGTAATCGATAGTGCGATCTCGCAGGTCGCTTCGCTTCGGGCGGGCTTCGGTACGGTGCAGAATCGGCTTGAGTCGGCCATTCGGTCGATCGCGGTCGCAGTCGAGAACACCTCGGCCGCTGAATCGCGAATTCGCGACGTCGACTTCGCCAGTGAGACGGCGAACCTGACGCGAAACCAGGTATTGCAGCAGGCGGGTATTTCTGTTCTGTCGCAGGCCAATGTCTCGACACAGAGTGCGCTCTCGCTGCTCGGGTAGTCCCGGGTTCGCAGGGCAACAAAACAATGAATGAAGGTTGATTCTCGCGGTCCTAATCGCGGGGGTCAGAAGCAAAACAAGGACTCTATCCATAAGCGCTCAGGAAGGATTCTATGAGCCAGAGTCCATCAAGGAGGAATGCCCAAAATGGGACTTCGAGTAAATACAAATACGGCGTCCATCAACGCTCAGCGAAACCTGAGCAACTCGACGGGGAATCTTCAGAAGAGTCTTCAGCGCCTTTCGTCGGGTCTCCGCATCACACGTGCTGCGGATGATGCCGCCGGTCTTGCGATTTCGGAGGGCTTTCGAGCCGATATCCGAAGTATTTCGCAGGCCAAGCGAAACGCCAACGACGGGATCTCTTTGCTGCAGGTGGGTGAAGGTGCGCTCAATGAGGTGAGTGGCATTCTTATTCGGCAAAGAGAGCTTGCCATTCAGGCAGCGAACGGAACACTTGGTTCGGATGAGCGAACCACAATCGACAATGAGTTCCAGGACCTCACGGCGGAGATCAACCGGATCTCGGCCGTTACGGAGTTCAATGGAACCGATGTCCTGGCGGCGGGTGGTTCCACGGTTTTCCAGATTGGGACCGACAACACAGCTAACGATCGCATATCGGTCGCCAGTGTGGACGCGCGCGCTTCTTCGATCGGGCTCGGTTCGGCTGGTAGCGCTGCGGCCGTCAGTACGTTGACGGGAGCGCAGGATGCGCTGGCCTCGATCGATAGCGCAATCGCCAACGTGGCTTCGCTTCGTGCGAGCTTCGGTACGGTGCAGAATCGACTGGAGTCAGCGATTCGGTCCCTGGCGGTTGCCGAAGAGAACACGTCGGCAGCGGAATCCCGGATTCGCGACGTGGACTTCGCCAGTGAAACGGCGAACCTGACGCGAAACCAGGTCTTGCAGCAGGCGGGCATTTCGGTGCTCTCTCAGGCGAATGTGTCGACGCAGAGTGCGTTGTCACTTCTCGGTTAGTTCTTGATCGGCTTCGTCTTTCGTTTGGGCTGAGGGCTCTTCTTGGGCCAACGGCTCAGACGCAGGTGAAGTCGGTCGAGGCGGCCTCGGCCCCGAGACGAGCTTGCTCGTCTCGGGGCTTGCCGTCGCGCGACTCTTTAGTTGCGCGGGATGCTCGCCGACAGGCGAGAAGTACAGACGTTTTCTTGATCGGAATCGAAATCGGAAGAGGGGTTTACTTTTTGGGCGCTCGATATCGCGAGATGGAAATCAAGACGGCGACGCCCGAAATGGTCATCGTAAAGCTGTACGAAGGGGCTTTGCGCTTCATTCGAAATGCGAAGAGCCATCAAGAAGCCGGGGAAATCGCGGGGCGGGCGACCTCGATTTCGAAAGCACTGGCGATCGTGAACGAACTGCAGCACAGCCTCAACCTTGAAAAGGGCGGCGATATCGCGCAGAACCTCGATTCGCTCTATTTCTACGTGACAGACTGTCTTCTTGAAGCCAACGTGCGCGGTACGGGACAACCCCTAGATGCCGCATCCATGGTTCTCTCTACGCTAAACGAAGCGTGGACCGAAATTTCTCGTCGACCCATTGGCGACGCAAGCGCGACGGTTCAAGACGAAGTCTTGGCGCAGGCGAGCGAACGAGCGAGCCAAATCAGGCGTTAGTCGTTCGTATCGGAACGGACTCTTTCAGATTGAGAAAGCGCCCGGAAAATCATGCCGCCTAAACCGCGAGAGCGGCAGTAGAGCGGCATCTTGTTGGCATCGCAATTGCTTTACATTCACTCGTGGCTTGGACAAAGGCGCAGCCCGCGCAAAAGGGCAACGGTGGTGGAGGCGATTCAGAGTCGTCTTTGAAGATCCTGGTGACCGGGGGAACGGGATCCTTCGGTCAGGCGTTTGTGCGTCGTGTGCTCTCAGAGCACACTGACTGCACGATCCGCGTGTACAGCCGGGACGAACTTAAACAATACGATATGGCAGCGGCGTTCGGGAACGATCCGCGACTCCGGTTTTTCATCGGGGACGTGCGTGATCGCGAGCGTCTCGTTCGGGCGATGGACGGGATCGATCTCGTTGTCCATGCGGCGGCGCTGAAGCATGTGCCGATCTGTGAGTTCAACCCCGCAGAGGCCGTTAAGACCAATATCATGGGGTCCCAGAACGTCGTCGACGCCGCGATTGATGCTGGGGTGCGACGAACCGTGGCACTCTCGACCGATAAGGCAGTGAATCCCGCGAACCTCTACGGTGCGACGAAGCTCTGTGCCGAAAAGCTCTTCGTGCACGGCAATGTCTACGCTGGCAGTCGCGATATTCGTTTTTCGTGTGTGCGCTACGGGAATGTCATGGGGAGCCGTGGGAGCGTGATTCCCCTTTTCCTCCGACAGGCCGAGTCGGGTGTTCTGACGATAACGGATCGGCGAATGACCCGATTCTGGCTCTCCTTGACGGAGGCGGTGGATCTGGTTCTTCACGCAGTGGGCGAGATGCAGGGCGGCGAGATTTTCGTGCCTAAGATTCCCAGCATGCGGATTGTGGACTTAGCACGCGCGATTGCGCCGACGGCACAGATTGAAGAAGTCGGGCGCCGGCCGGGTGAGAAGCTGCACGAGGTGATGCTGACCGCCGAGGAAGCGCGCAATACCATCGACTACGGTCGGCATTACATCATCTCGCCCGACTCGGGCAGCGCTCCGAAGCGCCCACTCGCCGGTCTCGCAGTGCCAGATGAGTTTACCTACTCAAGCGATGCCAATACCGATTGGATGTCGATCGCGGCTCTTCGCAGTCACGTCGCTTCGATTGTGGGCGGGCGGTTTCGGGTTGAAGAGGATGCTGTGCCTTCCACGGAGGGGGCAGAGTCGTCCGCCGGCTTCTCGCCGGTCGAGACGCCATGATTCCCTACTGCCAGCACGATGTGCGGGCGGAAGACCGAGAAGCCGTCGCCAAAGTCCTGGACTCATCGCGCCTCACGCAGGGGCCGATGGGGCGAGAATTCGAGGCGGCGCTCTGTGCGCGCCTCGGTGCGGCGCATGCGGTGGCGGTATCGAGTGGGACCTCGGCTCTGCAAATTGCGCTTCAGGCTATGGATCTCCGCGAAGGGGATGAAGTACTTGTGCCTTCACTCACTTTTCTGGCGACGGCCAATGCCGTTCTTCTCGCCGGAGGACGCCCGGTCTTTGTGGATATCGATCCGACGACGCTCGCGATGTCTCTTGACGATCTCGAGCGACGCATGACCTCGCGCACGCGTGGTGCCGTGCTCGTCCATTATGCAGGCCATGCCGCGGAGGCGGAAGCGTACCGCGCCGTCTTGGGCAGCGATCGTTTTCTGATTGAGGATGCGTGTCACGCCTTGGGTGCGGAGAGGGACGGGATCTCCGTGGGGGCTGCGAGCGATGCTGCCTGTTTTTCTTTTCATCCTGCAAAACACATTACTACGGGAGAGGGCGGGGCGATCATCACGCGTTCTGCAAGTGCTGCGAGCCGATTTAGGCGCTTGCGCGAACACGGCATGGAGCGTGACGCGGCGTCTTGGGTCGGACTTGGGCTGCCGCCAGAACAAGAATCGGAAGAGTTAGGCGGCTGGGTCTACGAGATGCAGGCGCTTTCAGGGAATCACCGGCTCTCGGATTTGAGCGCGGCCTTAGGTCGGAGTCAGCTCGGACGACTCGACGAAAATTTGAACGCCCGTCGCCGCATTGCGGCCCGTTACGACGCGGCGTTCGCTACGGAAGAATGGGTGGAGACGCTGCGCGTGCCGGAAGGCACAGTGTCGGCCTGGCATCTTTTTCCGATTCAGCTGGATATCAGTCGAATCGAGGGCGGCCGCGCGGAGGTCTACCGCGCTCTGCATGCGGCGGGGATTGGCGTGCAGGTCCACTATATCCCGATTCACTTGCAGCCCTTCTATAGGAGCCGTACCGGCAGCCAGTACGGCGACCTTCCGCACACGGAGGCCGCCTATCTGCGCCTGCTTTCTCTCCCCCTCTTTCCGGAGCTTTCGGGTGGCGCTCAGGATCACGTGATCGATGTCCTCGGCTCGGTGGTGGCGGAGCGGCTTCGGTGAAGCCTCTTAAACTGTTTACTGCGTTTCACTCGAACCTCGACTTTTCGGCGCTGCCCGAAGCCGATCGCGCGCTCGTGATTGCACGATGTTATTGGCCGATCCTCCGCTTGCCCGAGGAACTCGGGATTCCGATTGGATTCGAAGCCAGTTCCAGAACGCTCGAAATTCTTCAGTCCGAAGACCCCGAATTCGTGAAACGTTTCCGTGGCCTCGCAGAGCGGGGTTTGGTTGAGCTTTTGGGATCGGGGCGTGCCCAGGTGGTGGCCCCGCTCGCGCCCGTCGAGATCAATGCAGCCAACTTGCGTCTGGGAGAGGCCGGCTACCAGAATACGATGGGCTTTCTGCCAGAGACGTATTTCGTGAACGAGCAGACCTATTCGGATGGCCTGGTTTCGCTATACCGCGAGGTCAAGGCCAAGCGGCTCGTCATGGAGTGGAATAACCCGGCCGCATCGCAAAGCTTAATTCGGAAATTGCGCGGCCAGCCTGCGCGGCTTTTTGATGCAGAAGGCGAGGGGCCGATCGTTCTTTGGAACGATTCCATCGTTTTTCAGAAGATGCAGCGCATCGCGCACGGCCAGATCCCGCGCGTCGAGCTCGACACGCTGCTCGCGCGCATCCTCCGCGGAGGGGCTGCCGAGGCGCTTTGTCTTTACGGCGGCGATGTCGAGATTTTTGACTACCGACCCTCTCGGACTGTGCCGGCCGGGACGGGTGCGGAGTCCGAGATGGATCGCTTGATCCAGACGTTTCGTTTCTACGCGGCGGATCCGCGCTTCGAGTTCTGTCTTCCTCGGGATCTTGTGGAATCCGAATCGATCCTTCCGCGCGTCGCGCTCGGAAGCGCCTCCGATCCGATCCCGTGCAAGAAGCAGCCGCGATATAACCCCACGCGCTGGGCTGTGTCGGGACGCGACGGCTTTGGCATGAACACGCGCTGTCAGGATCTTCTTCGTCGTGTGAGAGCGATGAATGCGATTGCCCCTACACATGTGAGCGAAGCGCAGGGCGATGATGTGTGGGCCGAATTGGTCGACCTTTGGCGCAGCGATTTTCGTACGCGTGCGACGGAAGAGAAGATCGGCGAATTTGAGTCGCGGATGGGACTCGCGCGAGAGCGCGTGTCGGCGGAGCTTGCGGAGCATACGCAGCCGCTCGCGGACGGCGAGGATCTGGTCCTGTTCAATTCCGGCCCGTCGGATTGGATGGGGATGCCGGTCGAGGTACCGCTTCGATTCCCGGTTGGCGCGTTTCGTGGATTGACTCTGCGTACGCATCGGGGCGAGCCGATTCAGCCGGACGAGTTTCAAGTCGAAGTGCATGGTCGGCATCGCGACGGGAGTATTCGGGTGGCGACTCTAGTGGCCGAGCCGCGGGTTGCGGCGGGGCAGTCGCTGTCCTTGGCTTTTGCTGCGACGGAGGCGGCGGAAGAGTCGGGCGAGCAACACGACGCTTCGTCAGGAACTTCCCCATCCTTTACCACCGAGCAGGTCGAAGCGCGTTTCTTGCCGCATCGCGGTGCCGCACTCGAGACGCTGCGTTTCAATGATTTGGGCGATGCGCCCCTCGTCGGCACCATTCCGCATGGATCATTCGACGCGATCGAGTACACCCCGGACTTCTACAGCGGCCATATCGTGCTCTCCCTGGAAAACGGACAGAAGCACACGGACCTGAAGCCGACGGAGCTATTCGAGCGGCCATCGGCTTCTGGGCCGGTGCGCCTAACCGTGGAGTCTACGATCGAGACTCCCTTCGGGCCGTGGCGCAAACAGTTCAGGCTCTACCGAAACAGGCCGCGCCTGGACCTTGTTCATGACCTGTCGTTCCATGAGGCGCGGGTCGCGAGCCTGCGTCTTGGGTTGTTCAGCCTGTTGCCGCAGGGATGGGATCGTCGCTCTCTTCGCTATGAAACGGTCAACGGTGGGGCCTGTCCGGAATCCCGCACGTTGGATCCCGGCGTCGAACTCGCTCAGAGCCGAGCGGTTTCCTCTTCGGTCTCTGCGACTTCGTGTCTGGGAGCCACCGAAGGTTGGGTAGCCGTTGCCGATCGTGACCGTGGCGTTCTGATTCAGAGCGACCGCGGCGAGGCGGCGGTTGCGCCTATGCTCGATTTCGCTGACGTCGATGACGAATTTTTCCTGCGTTTGTCCCATACCGCAGCAGAAACAGACGAGACGCGCGCCACCTTCATGCGAGGCCGCAGACGATTTTCGTTCGCTGTGGAGGGCTTCACCTCAAGCGATGACGAAGTCGGCACGCGCGCGAGGCAACGAAACCAAGGGTTGATTTATCGAACGGAGGCCGGGGTTGGGATCTGTACAGGTCTATAAGAAGAATCTTGCTGCGATCAGAAAACGGAGCGGTCAGCTCGCCGACGCTTTGGAGGCGTTGGAAGCGCCGGGGGTCTCGGAGGTGTCAGAGCCGCTTCGGGACGGTTCCGGCGACCGCGCGGTCGCCGAAGAATTCGAAGAAGTGGAGACTCGAGATGGTCAAATCGTCCTGCGCCACGACGGGGTGCTCTTGGGGTCGGCCTACAACGGGGCTCGGGACGCGGTTCAAGTTGCCGAGACTATGGCGAAGAAACCGGCAGACGTGATGATCGCGATCGGGTTTGGCATGGGCACGCAGTTCGAACCTTTTCTCGACAAAAATCCGGCAACTCTGATTATCTACGAACCCTCGCTGACGCGGCTGCGTGCGGCACTCCATCTCACTTCGATCGCGAAGCTCTTTGCGAACCATCGCGATTGCTATATCGCTTTCAATCTCGATCAGTTTACGCGCCTGCTTGATATGCGGTACGCCTCGGGCCTCCGCATTCAAGTCTTTCCGCATCCGGCGGTTTTGCGACTGGATGCGAAAGCGGTCGCCTCTGTTGTGGAAAGAGCGCAGCGTGTCAAGGAAGCCGTCGATACGCGAATTTTGACGTCGGTCGATCGCCTGATGCCCTGGGCCTCAATCGTCGCGCATAACGGTCGCCGAATCGCGGCATCCGCGCAGATTAGCGATCTCAAGGGCGCCTTCGAGGGTAAGGTCGCCGTTGTGTGTGCGGCGGGCCCATCGCTCGACAAGCAGCTTCCCATCCTGCGCGAATATCGTGATCGAGTTGTTGTTATCGCGATCGGCCAGACGCTGAAAGCACTTCGGTCCGCCGGGATTACGCCCGACCTGGTTCATATTCTCGAGAGTCAAGACGTTGCTCATCAGCTGACGGAGGCCGGCAAGACGGAGGATCTCTGCGTTGCACTCTCGCCGGATTGCCCTCAGTCGGTATTCGATGTGCCGACACGCGCCTGCTTTACAGCGACGGTGAGCTCAAGTCCTTTTGCACATTGGATGGCTTCGGTTACAGGGCACACCTCGATTCGTGTGGGAGGAGGCACGGTCGCTCAAGGTGCGGTCGGGATCGCTTCAATTCTTGGGGTCAAGTCCATCATCCTGATCGGTCAGGACCTGGCGTTTACGGATGGGCGAGCCTACGCGAAGGGCTCTGCCTATGATTTTGTCGGCTTGAAAATCGCCGAAGACGGCAGTATGTGCATGACGAATATGAAGAAGAAAACGGAACTCGACCCGACGCTGGATCAATCGAAGCAGTCCGACGATTTCAAGATGGGCGAGGCGGTGTGGGTGGATAGTTGGGAAGAGGGGAAGCAGCTTCCGACATGGCGTGTCTACGCGTCATTCATCGAGCAGTATCGTGATATCTCTTTACTCCTCCGTCAGATGGATATTGAGCTCATCAACTGCACCGAAGGCGGCGCGCGCATTCCCCACGTGGCGCATCGTCCCTTTCTCGAAGTGTTGCAGGAAGAAGCTGGAGCCTCCTTCGACGCACGCGAGCGAATCGTGAACTGTTTTGATGACTCTCCCCGGCGAACGCTGGAGGACTACGCTTCCGCGGTTGAAAAATGCCGCAGCCTGCTTACCGAGGTGGAAGAGGAAGTGGAGAAGGCACAGCGGTTCGCGGCGAAAAAGCGCGCACAACTCGAAAAGGCGCAGCATGATGCGCAACGGTTGAAAATTCTCCGCGGAATCGCGCGGCATGAGAAGCGAATCCGTAGTCGACTCGAACGCATGCCTTGGTTGGACGCGCTCGTACAGCCCGAGATCTATAACTTGATCGCAGCGACGCGGCGGACGGAGCGACTTGAACCGAAGCTCGAAGATCTCGTCGACGAAGCCCTGTTCCTGATCCAGGCGGCCGGGAATGGGGTCGGACGGGCGCGCGAATGGTTCGACACTTTCGAAGCGTCCTTCACAGCGGCTCGGCCGACCGCGAATGAGACGAAGCCGGTACCGCTCGAGGAGCCATGGCAAGAGTTCGAGGTTCCTGCCGGATTTCTGACTCCACCCGCTGGCTGATGACCTACAGCGCCCGCTATGGGAGTACGCCTCTAGGGGGGGATTACGCCGCCGATAGGTCGTGCCGCGGCGGAAGTCTCTCGACGTGATTGCAGGGGTCGCCGCGCGAGCGCTTTGATCTCGTCGAGAATGCGATCCACTCCGTTTCCGCCCTGCAGCATCGCCCGCGCAGTGTCGGCGCTGGCAGATTGCCATTGCGGGTCGCAAATACTCTGCCGCAGAACCGCTTTCACCCGATTCCCATCGAGCTCGCCCGCATAGCCGAGGTGCCTCCCCACGCCGCGGGCTTCGAGGGCGGCCGCATGGGGCATGTCGAAGCGATGATGGGTTACGGAGAGATGAGGCGTTCCGTGCCAGGCGAGTTCCGTGAGACTCGTCCCGAAGCCCATGACTGCAAGACGCGTACTCGCCATCAACTCCGCCATCTTGGCCGGGCGTAGGGCGGAGTGAACTTTCCATCCCGCCTCGTGGAGTGCGTCGCGGGTTTTGTTCTGCGGGTCCGCGAAAGCACCGCCGAGAACGACATGTTTATTCTGGAAGGGGTGAGGATGCGTCGCTTTGTGTCGGAGCGCATCGAGGATGTCGGAGATCCACGGCGCAAGTTTGGGGGTGGCCTGATGTGGGTCGGCGCCGCCGATTGAGAGGAGTAGGTTGGGTCGCTGCGCCCAGGGTTGATACGGCGTCGCTCGATGAGATTGAGCGAGGACGGAGTAGGCCGGGCCTTCAAGCAGGCGGGCGCCCCCCGCGGAGCTCTCTCTCGGCGAAGGGGGCGTGAGTCCATGATGCAGCGCGGGATTGATCGTGAGGTCGGCGGCGTCCACGCTGCGCGGATCGTCCAGGACGAGGGAGCGGGCGTTGTTTTCTGAAAGCAAAGCGATCCATGAGGCTTTTTCAATTGGGAAATCGAGAACGCCTACCGGCGCGGCGCGATCGGCGGGATAGGCCGACCAGGGCAGGATTTGCGCTTGCATCGTCCCGGGCGCCGCACTCCGCCAGGCAGAAAGCGCGCCTTCGTCGCCCTCAAAAAAGACGCGAACCGAATGCCCCTGCTGGATTGCCGCTTCCGCGATCGCAGCGCTCCGCATCACATGCCCGAGGCCAAGCGCCGCGCCACCCGCGACGACGAAGTCGATGGCAAGTGAAGCGCTCACGTGGTCGGGGACCAGTGCGAACGCAACGCACGGAGAGGACGAAGGCCATCGCTCGGATCAGCGCGCCATTCGCGCTCTTCGGATTCGAGCTCGGAGGGGCGCTTGCCTGCGCGCCCTTCGGCCCGATGCCCTACGCGAACTTGCGCGATCGTTTCCTGCATGTCGAAGGGAAGCCAGCAATGTCCCGCTTCGAACTCGGCGCCTTCGCCTTCGAGGTCGAGATGAAACTCGACCATATCTGTAGGGTGGGCGTGGACGGCGCGCTGAATAACGCCGGGCTCGACTGTATGGTCAGACCAGCCACTTCGAATCCGAAGCGCGTTCGTCGGGTCATCGAGCGCAGCGAGGGTGTCGATCGATCCGAGATTCGCCGCCGAAGCAGGAGCGGGATAGCCCGAGACGCAATGGAGGAGCGTGAGATCGCGTCCGCCTGCGGCTTCGATCACGTCCACGGCGTGTCGGACCTCTTCGAGCGTCGCCATCCCAGTGGAGAGGACGAGAGGAAGGCCAGTCCGCGCGCAGGCGCCGAGGAGATCATCCCAGAGGAGTTCGTAGGAGGCGACCTTCAAGAAATCGACGAAGGGAGCGAGCGCATCGACGGCATCCAGGTAGAAGGGCGTACAGCCGAACTCGATCCCGCGCTTCTCACAATGGCGTGCGATGGGCGCGAGGAAGGTTTCGGGTAGCTCCCAATCTCGGCGGGCGCGATGCACCGGGCTTTGCCGGAGGATCTCTGGGGCGAAGAGCTGATCGATCCGAAAGAGTTGGAATTTTACGCCGTCGCAGCCAATCTCGGCCGCCCGATCGACGAATTCCAGGGCGCGGTCGAGATCGCGCTGATGATTGCTCGATACTTCGGCAATGAAGCGCACCGGCGTGGCCGAATCTTCCGCTTGGGTCTTGCGATTTGCAATGTCCGATTTCAATTCGAAATCTCCTCTCGTCCTCTTCGCGCAGTAAGAGCCTGCTGCACACGATCGAGGAAGGAGATTGCAAGGTGCGTGCCCCGTTATGCGGCTGCTGAACGCATCGAGAGCCGATTTTTCCGGCACGGTCGAGAATCCGCTTTAGCTGCGAGCCATTGGCATAACGCTTGCTCTCTCTGGGGTTGCGCTTCGCATCAGCTGACTCTCACGGTCGCGTCTGGAAGCCAAAGGAGAACAAGGTGGAGATCATTCTCAATGGCGATGCCCAGACGTTGGACTCCTCGGAATGCGCAAATCTGGCAGAACTCGTCACTGCGGCAGAACGATCGCTCGCGGACGAGGAGGGGTTCGTGGTGGTCGGCATCGAAGTCGACGGCAAGGCCCTTTCGTCCGAAGAACTCTCGGCGCTCGAATCGCTCAGTCTGGAGGGAGTTGAGAAAGTTCTGATTCACGAGCGACCGGCGCTTGATGTGGCGCGGTCCGTGCTGGATCACGCTGCAAAGTACACGGGCCAGATCTGCGCGGCGATCGAGCAGACGGTCGAGCACTACCGATCCGGTCGAAGCGATTTAGGCGGAGAGGTCCTTGCGAACGTGACGGATTCTCTGAGCGTGCTGACGGGGATCACCTACTCCGTCTCGAACGTCTTGCTTGAGGAATCGCAGATCCTGGCGAGCGTGCAATCCGAGATCTATCCGTGGCTTGAGGAATTGGTTGCGGCGCAATCGGTGCAAGACCCTATTCGAATCGCGGATACCCTGGAGTACGAGATCGCGCCGAGGATTGTCGAGTGGGGGACGACGATGCGGAATCTGAAAGACGGAACCTCGAAATTCGACACTGCGGGCGAGTGCCCACATTTAAATTGAAACGCGCGCGTCGTCAGGCTCAGCCGCCTCGTATGGAGCGCCGATAACAACCCGACGGACCCGCTGAGCAAAACTCTGCGTGGGCCTCAATTGGGGAAGACAATATGGCCTCTTCGCTTTCAGGAAGAACCACCTTCGGTGGCCTAGCAACCGGTCTCGATACGAATTCGCTCTTGCAGGGCTTGCTGGCACTCGAGCGCCAGCCGCTCACGACGCTGAACACGCGCCGATCCGAGATCGATTCGCAGCGCGGTTTGATGCGCGAACTGAATACGAAAATTCTGGCGCTTCGTGAGGCTTCTCAGGAACTCGATAATCGAAATTCGACCGGCTCGGATTTTTCGACGGAAGAAGAGTTTCTTCGCTACGCCGCGTCCACTTCCGATGAAGATATCGTGACCGTGTCCGCAGGCTTTGGCGCATCGCCTGGCGAAATCGACGTGACGGTGAAGCAGTTGGCGACGAACTCGCGCCGCTTCTCGGATATTTTCGAATCGGCGACCGAGACGCCGGTGTTGGCGCAGGGGGATACGCTCTCGATCACTCTGCCCAATGGACGCGTCAACGAGGAAGGGGAGGATGTTGAAGACACCCTCATTGAAATCACCGCGGACGGGGATAGCGGCCTTTCGCTTCAGAGTATTCGTGACCAAATCAACGCATCGCCGGACAATGGCGGCACAGTGCGGGCAGATGTTCTGCAGCTCAGCGAGAACGAATTTCGCCTCGTGTTGACTTCGACAGGAACAGGCTCGTCGAACGAGCTTGAGGTGTCGGGACCCGTCGCGATCGATGATTCGCTCTCCCAGGCGGCCCGTAATTCGGTTGTGTCTGTCTTTGGACAGGATATTGATCGCGATACGAATTTGATCGACGATATTCTTCCAGGCATTACGCTGCGTCTCCGAGGGGCTTCACAAGGCGTCGACCCCGATAATCCGATCCAGCCGTTGGACCCCCCAAGCGGGGATGACCCGTCGGAGCAGGCGGCGTATGCGGCTTTTCTGGCGGAAGACCGCATTTCTGAAAAAGTCACCGTGGATGTTGATGTCGACGAAGTGGCTAAGGCTCTAGAAAAATTTGCCAACGCCTACAACGACGTACAAGACTTCGTCGATAAGCAGTTTCGTTACAACGAGTCGACGAAGACTGCTGGACCACTTTCGGGAGACTCTACGCTTCGCTCGGTGCAGAGCCAGCTGCGCAGGATGGTGAGTACGGGGTACCAGTTCAGTTTGAATCCGAACAATCCTTTTGCCTCAACGGTCGGTGGCGCGGCGGGCGGTACGATCTCGGGGATCGGGCTTGAACTAAAAAGCGGCGGAAGATTGGCGCTCGACCGCGTCAAACTCGAAGAGGCTTTGGCGGAAGACGCATTCTCAGTCCGCCAGTTTCTTTCTGGTCTGAAGCGGGACCCCCTTGACCCAGCACCGCCCATCGATCCCAACAACCCCGATGAAGAGCCCGACTTCTTCGACGAAGGTTTCGCGACTGCTTTCTCCGACGGACTGGAACGACTCGTCCGCTCCGGCGACGGCGCCCTCGCGAGTCGAGATAAGGCTTTTGCCCTTCGCCTGAAGGATTACGATAATTCGATCGAGCGCTTTGAATCGCGTCTGCAGCAGCGCGAAGAAACGCTGATCGCGCGGTTCAGCAATCTTGAACAGATCGTCTCTGGTCTTCAGGGGCAGCAGGGCTTTCTGGGCAGCCTCGGCTAAGCCGGATCTGGTCAGGTCAGGTCAGATCGCACTTCAGCCCCGCTCAGAAAGAAAGACGCATTGATGTCCGAGTACGAAAAGACGATTGAGCAGGCGGCGTCCGTGCTTCTTTCAAGCACAGAGAAGCTAATGGAAGCCCTCGCGGAAGGGGCCGAGGCCGAAGCTTTGGCCGTGGTCTATAGCGGGCGCGAAGCGGCGTTTACGATTTTTAGGGATGCTGTCGAAACCGCTGGGGGCCCGAAGGTCGCCTCGATTAGCGTGCACGCGCGGGACTGCCTTCAGCGCATATCGTCTTTTAATGCCGATCTGATCGCGGTGGGCACGACTTTGGTCGATGCTCTTCGTGACGAAAAGAAAGAGCTTGGCCAAGTTCGATCGGCAATCCAGAAGCATTCCGCGCGCGAGCGTGAGCAGCCCCGTCTCGTGACGATCAAGGCCTAGGAGCCCCGCGCCCGGCGCGCCGTCTTTCGCTCAAGTCGCAATCTTCGAATGTCGATGGAATTGATGGATCTTCACCACAGCCTTGGCTCAGCCGGAGCGTGGAGTGGGGTCCTTCGTGCCGACTAGCGGTGCGTTGAAAGAGACCTCGGGGGAAGTCTCGAAATGAGTCCGCGCCCGCGCGGGTTCAGAGGGATTCGATGTCAGAAGGCCAAGAAGAGGCGCCGCCAAAGTCCGTCGTCGTTGTGGATCCGGATCCCGGGTGTCGCAATCGGGCCGAGGATCTTGAGGATGATCTTGAGATTCCGGTGATTGCGATGGATTCGATGGATTTTGAGACCGAGAGTTCGGAAGAAGTCCTTTCCGCAACGGCGTTCATTATCTCCTGGGACCTGGGGATCCGATCGGGGCTCGATCTCTTGGAGGAAATCCGGCGTCACGAGGTGCTCTCCGGCATCCCTGTGATCATTGCGACCGATACGCCTCTGGCGAGCATGGTGAAATGCGCGATGCGCCACGGTGCCGATAGCGTTTGCCTGAAGCCCTATGACGTTGACGAGCTGCGCGCAAAATTGACTGCGATCGAGACAGCGAAGCAAGCCGCCTAACTGAGGTCCCATCCGTTCCGGTTAGAGTGGGCATTTCTTGCCGACTGGCTTTTCGAATCGGAATCCCGCTTCCCAAATTGAAACGACTTGCTGGTGAGGCGGCTCTCAGGGCTCCGATAAAGTGGCATGAGGTTTGCGAATAGCTCCAAGGGAGGGCTGCATATCATGTGCATTGCCCTTGTGCGCTGGCGCGCGGTCGGAGTCGTCAATTCGGATGCAGTCCCGCTGGACTCAGAATAGAGAGAACCCAGACGAAAACGTCGTCTCTTCGCAGAGCGGGGCGAATGGCGAAACTCCGTCCGCTGGGTCCGCGAGAGATCGCCGAGCTTATTACCGCGTGAACGGTCTGCTGCCGATCCGCGTTTTTCCGCTTTCGGAAGATCAGGTCGAAGCGGAGATCTTCGATCTCTCGATGCCAGACCCCTTGATTCAACCCCTTGATGAGGTGGACGAGGAGGCGCCGCTCACGGCGCGACTCCGTCGGATTGAGGAGAAGCTGGACCTTCTGCTGGGGGCGGCGCAGGTGCCGGTACCCAAGCAACTTTCGGGACGCGATCGTCAATCGATTGTGTTCTCTGGCGCCGGGGTCTGCCTCGACGTCGCTCATTCATTTCGGCAAGGGGACCCGTATAAGGTCGAGATCTTGCTGCCGCCTCCGTACTCGCGGCTCGTTCGCGCGGTGGCTCGCTGCGTCGAGGATGCACCGCTGCTCGGCCCGGGCGCGGAGACATGTCCGCTGGCGCTGGCGCTGGATCATATGGAGCCGGATGAACGGGATGCGCTTGTCGCGTATAGCTACGATTTGCAGCGGTTCGCGCTCCGTGCGCGCCAGGGTCCCGCGATAGGTTCGTCACTATGATGTGTATGCCGATGTGTATAACGATGTGCACGACGAAGCGCAACCTAAACTGCGTGCTGCGGAAACGGCTGGCGACGGGCGTATTCGTCGTCTTGTGTTCCCTTGCCGATGTACTTGGTGCCCCGGGCATCGCGTCGGCTTTCGATTTCCCACCCAGCCCTTACGATATTCTGAACAGTCGCGATCTTGAAACGCCGCTGCTGGATGGACCCTCGTTCTGTGTACCCGATGGTCTTGACTCTGCGGTTGATCCCGTGCTTGAACAAGCCGAGGCCGGGGAGTGGCAGATCGCCCGAGATCAGCTGGCGGATTGGGCAGAGGGGCTTGATGCGCCTGGGCCTCGGCTTGCTGTGCTGGACGCGGTGTTTTTCGCGCGTCGGGCTGTGGAGCGAGTGGAGTTGATTGAGTCCGAAGAGCGGCTCCGAACGCTCTTGCGCGCGGAGGCCACCGAGGGACATCGACTCTGCCTTCGAATGGAGCTCGCGCGAAGTCTGCTTCAACTCTCGCGCATATCTGAAGCGGCGGCGCAGCTCACCCGAGCACGGCGCATTCTCGACGAGCGAGGCCAGGAGGGGCTGCGGGCCGGAGAAGTTGCGTTCCAGCGCGCTGAAATCTTCTACTTGCGCGGGCTTCGATTCGAGGCGCATCTGGCCTATCGAGAACTAGCGCGAGCCGAGTCGGCCAGGTTGGCTCTTGCGGCCCGGCTCCGTCTCACGGATCTCTCCTTCGACGCCGGCAAGATCAAGAGCGTCAGCACGGAATACGAGGCGCTGTTGCCCCGGGCCACGGCATTCGGCGGTTCCAATAGGGGATGGGCCTTGCGCGCTTCCGAGGCGTCGATTGATGCGAAGGATGCCAGCGGCGCGCTTCGCTGGCTCGAGAGTTTTCTAGGAGACCGTCCTTCGCGCGATGCTCGGGATGCGGCGGAGATCCGTTTGGCCGATCTCGATGTCGCTTTTCAGGATCCGTTGAAGGCACGCGAGCGCCTGTCCGGTGTGAGCGGCCGACATAGAGACGGCGCAATCGGTGCGCTGGCGGCTGTGCGCATGGTGGACCTTGGAGTCTCGGCCGGCTCTCCGGAACAGCGCCTCGCGAGTCTTCTCAAGGCTGTTCGCGAACAGCGCGACGGTGTGCGGCGATACGCATTGAGTGTCCTGATGAGAGAACTCTCGCATCGAGGAGATCTCGAAGCGGCGCTCGCGGTGGCGACTCGTTTGGCGTACGACACGATCGACCCTGTGGTTTCGCCCGGATACGAGGAAGAGCTCGACGAACTCCTCACGCGCGTGACTGCGCAAGCCGGCGGCCTCGAAGCCTGCCAACTGATCGTGCGCGCGATCGGTGGGCGGTATGGCATCTTGATCGAGCGTGCCCGGCGGGCGGATCCGTTCGCACGATTGGGGGAATGCTTTGAAAATATGGAGCTGCCTTGGCTTGCGTCGAAGGTCTACCGCAGTGTGACCCGGCGCTTTGGCCCCGGCGGCGCTCAGGCAATTGCACTTCCCTTGGCACGAGTTTCGATTCCGATCGGGGACGTGACGCTCGCGCGCCGCGTCGCAACGGCGGCTCTGGAAGATCCCGACGGACAGGCACCCGCGTGGAAGGCTGTCGTGGCCGAGGCTGACGTGATTGACGGCCGTTACGCGGAAGCCGCTGCAAGTCTGAGCGAGATCATTGATTCGCCACAAGTCGAAGCACAACGCGCGAAACTAATTTCCCTATTAGGCCAAACGCTGGAACATATTCCGGGGACGGCCCAGGCGGAGTTGATCGCAGCGCGTGCGCCGGTTTGGCTGAACGGCGAGGGGCTACAACCGGGTGCCGAAGCCAAGATGCTTGAGGCGAGCATCTTGGCAGCGCATGTCTTGCGAAAGGCGGGCAAGTTGAAGAGGGCGGCGTCGCTCTACCGCGTAATTGATGAGAAGGCGGAAGGGGGCTCGATTCGCTCTTCCGCGAGATTCTGGCTGGGGAACGCGGGCGAGCCGAACGCGGCCAAAGAGCCTGCATGGGGCGACGATCCCGATATCGAATTGGGTTCGCCCTGGGGTCGGGTCGCGCTCTTTCAACGAAAATCGGCATCCTTGCGGAAGTCCTTTGGAGGCGTCGAGCAATGAGCGATTCGTTGGGAAATGAAGGACAGGCCGCCGCGTCCGGCGGGCAGGGCCCGCGGGAAGCACTCACGCGGGTATTGGCCATAGAAGGGCGGAACGCCTTGGCGCGGGTCGAACTCGCCGCGAGCGAACTCTCGCGCTTCGAGGCCACGCCGGCTGTTCGGGCGCGCATCGAAACGATCCGGAGCGCAGCCGACGAAATCGAGGGACTTTTTGCGAAGATCGATTTGCTCTCGACACCGCGCTCAGAACAGCATTGGCCCACCGTTCCGGTGGAGCATGTCTTTCACCAAGTGGAAGCGCGCATTGCCTCGACGCTTCGCGCCCGCAATGCGACGGTGCTGTGGCGGCCGCGAGAGGGTGCGGTTCCGGCTCGACTGGAAATTCCGGAGGCCACTCTTGAGCGGCTCCTTGTTGCGCTGATTCGGCTTGGTCTAAATCTATCGCGCGGCGCCGGGGATTTCGTTCTGGAGTCTGAAGCGGATGCTGACCTGGTCTCGATCATGCTTCAGCTTCCCCATGATAGTCATCGGCGTGTTTCAAATACTGCCGCGCGCGACGCCCGCGTCGATCTCGATGTACAGCTCGCCGAATGGGGCGGTCTCTGTATGCTGCAGGACGATGTGGCGGGAACAAGGCTGGTACTGAGTTTGCCGGCAGAGGCGCTTCATGCTTCTTGATCATCCGGCGCCACGGCTGCTGCTCATTGAATCCCATGCGAGCCTTCGAAAAGACTTGAGCGCTGCGCTCGAACGCGCTGGATTTCAGGTGGATGCGTTCGCAGACGCGCTCGACGCCGAGGCGGAGGCTGCGTTGGCGGCGCGCCCTATGCTTCAGATGGTGGATCCGAACGCAGAAGGGGCCGAGGCGTGGCTTGCCACGGCAGCTGCGGACAAGGATCGGCGTCGGCCGACTCTGATTTTGGCCAATGCGGGTTTGGGGCAGGCGGATGCGAACGCTTGGCTACAGCAAGGTTTCTCAACGCTCTACAAACCATTTTCACTTTCGATTCTTGAGCAGCGCATCGTCGAGATTCTCGGCAGGAGACCGCCCCGAACCCCCGCGGCCGTCGATCCTATGCTTGTGACGGAAGAACCTGATCTACTCGCGACGTTTGGGCGTGCACGGAAATGGGCCAGCCGCTCCTTCTCGATCTGCATAGAGGGGGAGATCGGAACCGGCCGCCGAGCGCTCGCTCGCGCGATCCATCATTGGGGAAGCGCGTCGCTGCGTCCCTGTGCCGTCCTCGAACGGAGTTCCGTGGAATCCTCGGCGCCTGCGCAAGTGGGCGGATTGATTGAAGACACGCTCGGCAAGGCGCGCGACGGCTCGATGATTTTGATTGAACCCGACGAGTGGCCCGCGCACGCAGGAGAGGCGCTGATTACGGGGCTTCGTCGTGTCCAGGGAGAGTCGGGGCCACGCTGTTTGGTGATCACGAAGCAGCCTCTGCCTCAGAGTGTTAGGGAGGGAAGGCTCGCGGTCGAGCTCCAGTACCGGCTCGACGCAGCGCAGCTTCGGATGCCGCCGATCCGCGAGCGTACACGCGATCAGCTGGCGCTTTGCACAGCGACTGGGCGGCGTGTGGCACGCGAGCTCGGCTTGGAGACGCCTTTGATCCGCCAGGACATGGTCGAATTCCTGGCCGCCGAAGGGTTTCCCGGTAACCGACTGGGTCTCGAGAGCCGACTACGGAGCGCTTTGGTTCGGGCAGGTGAGCAGGGGGATCTACTTGCCGCGCTGCGAGGCGAATCGGCCGATGCCGCCGTGGGGCTTCCTGCACGGGGGGCCGAAAGTCTGAACCTGAAGGAATTGGAGCGAGAGACGATCATTCGCGCGCTCGCCCATTGGGATGGGAATCGAACGCGCGCTTCCGAAACGCTGGGCATCAGCGTGCGGACGCTCCGCAACAAGATCCGCGAGTACGCGCTTCGCTAGGAGCCTGACCCAAGACTCGTCGCGACGTTCGATCGCCGATGCATCACCGTTGGCGGCGTTGTACTCGAAGGCTGCGCCTCGACACATGGGCTTCCCATGAGAGTCTTGGGTCAGGCTCCTGGTTCTGCGGTCCTGGGATCCGCGAATCCTCTGAGGCGATCTGCAGCCGGCAGGCCGAGCAACTCGGCAAAAATGTCCCCCTCACACATCTCAAAACCTTTCAAAGTGCATCGTGCGCCCCACCGAGCTTTCGCTCCTGCAATCCGCTTCGAGTCTCGGTCGCGCTCTAGGCTCACTGAGGGCCTCTAGAGCGCTGGCACGCGGCTTGCTCTTTCCTTTGATCAAAATAGGCCTATCGCGCGCGTTTCAGACCGCGCTTGTGGGAATGGCGAGAGGGGAAAAATATGCCGAGTTTTGGGACCGAGGCGATTGGAGCACTGCAAACGGCCATGCGATTTCGTGCGGCGCGCGAGTCGGTACTGGCCTCGAATATCGCTAATGCGGACACGCCGGGTTATCGCCGCCGCGAGCTCTCCTTTGAAAATATTCTCTCGGACTCCAAATCGAGTCTGACCCGCACCCATGAAGGACATATGGGGATGAACTCGGCTGACCCGTCGCAGGCTCGGGTGACGATGGGGCCGCTTGGCTCGCGTCCTGATGGCAATGGTGTCGACCTCGACCAGGAACTCGTGACGGCCCATCGCAACGCGGGCGCCTTTATTGATCAAGCCAACATCCTCGCCCGCGTTTCAAGTCTGATGCGCACCGCGATCGGACAAGGTTAGGCCCTAGGTAATTCGAGCCGCGGGCAATTCAAGTCCTCAACGAATCAAGCTCAAGTCGAATCAAGCAAAGCTAAGGAAGGCTTTTACACATGACCCTCTCCAATATCACCGACATTGCGGTTTCCGGTCTTCGCGCTCAGCGGACCCGGATGACCGTCACTGCGAGCAATATCGCGAACGCCCACACCACGCGTACGCCGGAAGGCGGCGCCTATCGCCGCCGCGATCCGGTCTTCGAGGCCGAGCGCATGGGCAGAGGCTTCGCGTCGTCTCTTGAAAAGAAGCTGCGCGGCGTCGAGGTCTCGAGAATCCAGAAGGACTCGCGCGATCCCATCTCGCGGTATTTACCCAGTCATCCGGATGCGAATGACCAGGGCTTCGTGGAGTTCCCGAACGTGAATCTGGTTGAGGAGCAGGCGAACCTTGTGAGTTCGAGCCGCTCCTTCCAGGCCAATCTGCTTGTGATGCAGAAGGTCCGCAGCATGGCCGAGGCCCTGATGCGAGTGGGACAGTAATCATGGAGAACGTCCTCGTTCAGCGACTACAAGAAATTACACCGAGCCTGAACCGCGGCCCTATCGATTCTCCGTCAAAGGAAACGACCGGTAGCCGGTTCGGAGAACTGATGTCCGGTTTGATCGGTGACGTGAATGCAAAGCAGAACACCGCAGAGTCCAACGCGGTCGGGCTTGCCAAAGGCGAGGTCGACATCATGGACACGGTGGTCTCTCTCAATGAAGCGGATCTTTCGCTGCGCATGATCATGCAAATCAGAGATCGCGCGATTGATTCCTACCAGCGCGTCCTGCGGACGATCTGAGGTAATCCGTGCCTGAGTGGCTTCAAAATCTAAGTGCGCAGTTCATGACCTTGACGCCTGCGCGTCAAGCAACCCTGATCATGACGGCGGTCGGTTCGCTGGCCTTCTTCGTCTGGGTCTCGAACGGCGTGACTTCGCCGGACTTCCGATTGCTTTTTCGAGGTCTCGAAGACGCGGAGATGGCGCAGGTCGTCGAGAGCCTCACTTCCGAACGGATCGAATACGAACTCGACGAAGGGGGCTCGGCCGTCTTGGTCCCGGCATCGCAGATCCACGAGGCGCGGATGCGCCTAGCGGCTAAAGGCCTGCCGAGTGGCTCGTCTCCTGGATTCGAAATTTTCGATCAGGGCAGTTTTGGTGTCACTGATTTCGTGCAAAAAGTGAACTACAACCGGGCGCTTCAAGGCGAACTCGCCCGCACGATTGAGCAAGTAGAAGGGGTCGACAAGGCGCGCGTCGCGCTCGCGATTCCAAAACGAAAGACGTTGCTCCGAAAGGATCAACGTGAAGCCACGGCTTCCGTCGTCACACGCTTGCGCGCCGGCTGGGAACTCGATGCGACTCAGGTGCGAGGCATCGTTCATCTTGTGGCCTCGAGCGTCGAAGGGCTAGATGTCTCGAAAGTCACTCTCGTCGATCATCGCGGCCGACTGCTCGCGCCTTCGCCCGATATCGGCATGGAGGGTGCCGGGAGCGGGGCTTCGATGGCTGCGGGAAAGCGCATTGAGAAGGGGCTCGAAAAGCAGATCGAGTCGATCCTGGAACGCACGGTCGGACTTGGCCGAGTCGTCGCCAAGGTCAGCGCCGAGCTCGACTGGACGCAGACCGAAAAAACCGAAGAAGTCTTTGATCCCGATTCGCAGATCGCGCGCAGTACACAGCGCGACACGGAATCGTCAAACGACGGCATTGCCGAGGGCGGCGTCGCGGGCATCGTTGCGAACACGCCCGACGTCGATGCGACCGGTGTCGGTCCCACCGGCTCGAGCAGCAATTCATCTCGCTCTTCCGAAACGATCAATTTCGAGATCAGCAAAGTCGTGAGCCGGCATATCTTGCCGAGCGGGCAGATTCAGCGTCTCTCCGTTGCGGTCCTTGTGGACGGAAAGCCGGCTGCAGCGCCGACGGGAGAAGACGGGGCGGGAGGCGAAGTGGGAGAGGCAGAACAAGCCAGCTTCGCGCCGTGGAGCAAGGAGGAACTCGAAGAGTTCGAACAACTCGCCATGCGCGCGGTCGGATTTTCCGCGGAACGCGGTGACGAGATCAGCGTGATTAATGCGCCTTTCATCCAGATCGAACCGGGGGGCGAAGAAGTCGGTGGGTTCCTGACGCCTGACTTGATGGTGTTGCTGACCTCTGTGCTGCGAGGCGTCGCATTCCTTGTCGGCATCCTGCTCTTCTCGAAGCTGCTGATTCGTCCCTTGGCCGACGCGGTGGGCGGAGGCGACAGCGCCGCGATCGTCGATCTGCGCAGCGAGCTGATGGATCGCCTGGATGCAGCGCAGGTGGCGATAACCGGTACGCCGGGCGCTTCGCTGGCAGGGCGTGCCGAAGGCGCCTTCGGAGGCGGCGCCGGCGGGCTTTCGCAATCAGATATGGATATTCCCGGTCTGCTAGAGGGCAGCGATGAAATGACGCTTCAACAACAGGTCGATCGGCTCGCGCAGCTTCGCACCGATGATTCAGTCCGCACTATTCGCGGCTGGATGGCTTCCGGGGGCGCCTGAGTTTTGGGACAGAAGCATCTGCAATATGAACTCCTGACCGGAGTTGAGAAAGCGGCGATCTTGATGATGGCGCTCTCGCCCTCGCGCGTAGAAGAGTTGATGGCTGTACTCGACGACGAGGAAGTCGAGCGTATTTTGGCCTCGGTCTCGCGCTTCAAAATTATCCCGTCCTCGACCCTCGACCGCGTCTTGGAAGAGTTTCAGGAAGCCATTGGTAAGCATGAGGTCGCGATTCAGGGCGGCCGCGAGCAGGCTATGCGACTCATCTCGGGTGGGATCGGTGACGATCGTGCGTCTCGGCTTCGGGAGAAGCTTGGGCGAGACGAGAAACGCATCGATTGGACGCTGCGCGACTATTCGCCGGAGTTCATTGCCCAGCAGCTCGGACAAGAACATCCTCAATCGATCGCGCTGATCCTGGCGCAGCTGCCTTCCGAGCGCGGCGCGGCGGTGGTCTCGTTTGTGAACGATGACGTTCGCGCGGAGGTGATGCTGCGCGTTGCGAATCTCGAGACGGTATCGAGCGACGTGATTCATGAACTGGAGGACGAGATTGCGACGATGTTTAGTCGGCAGGTCGGCGCACCGACGCCGCTCGGCGGGACGGAAGTCGCAGCGAAGCTCTTGAACGGCGTTTCTAAGGCCGAAGGACAGCTGATCCTCGACAAGATGGATTCGCGTGATCCCGAGATCGCGGCTGATATTCGCAAGCAGATGCTGACCTTTAATGATCTGGAGAGCATCGACAAGCGCGGATTCCAAGCACTTCTTCGCGAAGTGCCGACTGAGGATCTTGTGATCGCGCTCAAGACCGCGAGCGATGCAATGAAGGAAAAGGTCTTCTCCAACGTGTCCTCGCGTGCAGCAGACCAGATCAAGGAAGAGTCGGAGCTGCTCCCGCCCATGCGACTATCGGAAATCGAGCAGGTACAACGCCAGGTGGTCGATCTCGCGCGTCGCCTCGAAGAAGAGGGCGTAATCTCGATCGATACAGGCGGAGGAGGCGACGATGTCCTTGTTTAGGCCCGATCGCATCTCCGATGATCATCAATTCGTCCCACTCCGCTTTGACGCAGCGAAGCACGGATTCGTATCGGAGTCCGGCTTTTCTGCCCAGGGCTTCGCTCAGACGGGGGAAGATACGAGGGGCACGACGGTTTCGGAAGCCGCTGCCCCGGTTGCGGGCTCGCCCGAAACCGCGATCCATCATTTGACGGAGTTCCAACTCGAAGAGATCGAGGCCGCTGCCTACGCACGGGGCGAAGCCGCAGCGCAGCAGGAATCGGTGTCTCTTGCGGCCGCCTGCGCGGCGATTGAAAAAGCTGGGCTTGATCTCGCACGGACTGCAGCGAGTGAACTGGCGGCCAATCGGGAAGAGACTGTCGCGCTGGTCGCAGAAGCGACGCGGCGTTGGGTCGGGGCAGAGCTTCGCCTGGATCCTGGTCTCTTCGCGAATCTTCTGGAAGGCGTGTTAGTCGATGTGGATGCCACGGAAGAGGCGCAGCTCTTCTTGAATCCTGAAGAGTTGGCCACATTCTCGGTGCATGAAGAGGCACGGGCACAGCTTTGGTCGGAAAAATTCGGCGTGGCCTTGCTCGGCGACGCGTCCTTAGCGGCTGGAGATTTTCGGGTCGAAACGCCTATCCATCGAGTCGACGGACGGAGCGAAGTGATTTGCGAGCGTTTCACGGCTGCGTTGGCCGTGGCCGTTGAAGCGACGCCGCCGGAGGGGGAACAATGAATTCTGTTGGGGATCCCGCCTTCTATTCAACCGCCCGCGATTTACTCCCTGCTTGGCGACCCTTCGAGATCGAAGGCCGCGTGCGCGCGATTGTCGGTCTCTTGATTGAGGCCGAAGGCATTCGAGCACCACTGGGCGCGTTCTGCGAAATTTTGACCGGCGACGCAGAGACGCCGGTTCAGAGTGAGGTCGTTGGGTTGCGTCAGAACGTGACGCTCCTTATGCCGCTGGGCGATTTGCGGGGTACGCGGGCGGGTGATCCAATCCGGGTGCGTGCGTCCGTGGATGGTACGCCGAGCGGAGCCGGCTGTTTGGGCCGCGTCCTGAACGGACTGGGCCAGCCGATCGACGGACGGGGCGCGCTGACCAATGTGCGCTGGCGCGATATCGAAGCGGAGCCGACGGCGGCTGTGACTCGGAACCGGATTGATCAGCCGGTTGATCTTGGACTCCGCGCCCTCAACTCGTTCGTGACCGTCGGGCAAGGCATGCGGCTCGGCATCTTCGCGGGCTCGGGCGTCGGCAAGTCGACACTTCTGGGACAGCTGGCGAGCCAGGCGGATGTCGACGTCTCTGTCATCGCTCTGATTGGCGAACGTCGCCGCGAGGTCCGTGAATTTATTGAACGCGATCTGGGCGATGCGCTCTCCCGCTCCGTCGTCGTGGTTTCGACCAGCGACGAGCCCGCTTCCCTGCGCACCCGAGCGGCGCGCGTCGCGACGGCGATCGCGGAGGGCTACCGCGATGAAGGCAAGCGCGTCCTCTTGATGATGGATTCTCTCACGCGCTTCTGTACGGCGCAGCGTGAGATTGGCCTCGCGACGGGCGAACCGCCGACCACACGGGGTTATACGCCGTCGGTTTGGAGTGCGCTGCCGAAACTCTTGGAACGTGCGGGGACAACTTCCGGCACGGGGAGCATCACGGGTCTGTATACCGTGCTTGTCGAAGGCGATGATATGAACGAGCCAGTGGCTGACGCCGCGCGCTCTTTACTGGATGGGCATTTGGAACTGTCGCGGCGGATTGCCGAGCGCGGTCGCTACCCCGCGATCGATGTGCTTTCGAGTATCTCACGCGTTATGCCGGACGTGACGACGCCGGAGCATCAGGCAATTGCTCGACAGGCGCGGCAGATTCTGGCCGTGTACCGCGATGCGGAAGATCTAATTGCGGTGGGCGCCTATCAAGCGGGCACCGATCCGATGATCGATCGAGCGCGTGAACTCGCTCCGCAGATCGAGGCGTTCCTAACGCAGCCGCGCGGCGAGGTGTCTTCTCTGGAGGACGGGATCGCGCGTCTTGAGGCGTTGATGCAGGGACACGGTCAAGGACAGAGTCAAGGTCAAAGTCAGACACAGGGAGTGGCTTCATGAAACGCTTCTCCTTCCGACTAGACAGCGTGCTTAAGGTGCGTCAATTCGAGCTCGACCGCGCCAAGGCGGCTCTCGCCGAAGTCGAAGCCGAACGTGCAGCCAGGCAAGCGGCGGTGGACAAGGCCGATGCTCAGCTCGAAGAGGGCCGTCAGATGCTTGCCGCCGATGTGGTCGTGGGCGTGGACGGGGAATACCTGGCGATGCGCGCCGACGGCGTCGCCGCGGGACGCTTTAAGTGCCTGATCGCGCAGAGGAGTCTGAATGAACTCGCCGAGACGCTGCGCATTGCGCGGGAACGAGTGGCTCGCGCCCGCGTCGGCGTGCGGAGCATCGAACGCCTCCGCGAGAAACGAGAAATCAGCCACCGCCAGGAGAGCCTGAAACTTGAACAGGCGGAAATCGAAGAACTCGCGCGCGCGTCAGCCCGCACCGCCACGGATGAAGTGGCGTCGGGCGCGACAAGGAGAACAGGATGACGAAATTTGAAGGGCTAGGACGATCGATGATCGGAGTCGGGATTGCCGTGCCTAAGGTCATGCTCGCGGTCGTGCTCGCAGTCGCGACTATCAGCGGGAGCGCGTCCGCTCAGAACAGAACAGCAGATCAGGATCTGACGGGGGACGACGCCGAATTGACGTCAGCCGAAACGTCACGATCGGATCTGAGCGGACTGAAGCGAGAGGGCAACGGGCCGGAGATTCTGAATGTGCCCGGGCTCTCGCGAGGTGTCGACGGAATTATCGCCGAGATCCGCAAGCGCGAGGTCGGTATTGCCTTGCGGGAGCAGCGCGTCGCGGAGCGTGAGCGCTCGGTAGTCGAACTCGAATCGATGATTGAGTCGAGGGCAACCGAGCTCGACCGAATTCGGCAAGAAGTCGAAGACCGGATAATGACCTGGTCGTCTCAGGGACAGGACCGTGTGGATCAGCTTTCGAGCGTCTACTCCTCAATGCCGCCGGTGAAAGCGGGCGATCTCTTGTCGAAGCTCGATCTCGATCTGGCGGTCTCTGTGATCCGCAGCATGAAGAAGAAAAGTTCAGCGGGCGTGCTCGCCGCAATGCGACCCGATCGGGCGCTTGCTGTCAGCCGCCGTCTTTTGAAACCCCTTGATCCCCAAACGGATGCGCCGGCTGCACGCAGAAAGTAGGCACCGGATGATGTGGAGAACACGAGCATGAACGTAGAAGCCATTACTCAGCCCAGCGGCGTTGTCGGCACGAGCCGGAACGCCGAGAGCACGGAAAGTGCTTCGGGCATCGGCGACTTCTCGACCGCTCTTCGAGGGGCGATCGGGGAAGAGGGAGCGGCCGGAGGAGCACGAAGCGATTCCGATACGTCAGGGCAAGCCGAACAAGAAGCTTCGAAGCGGTTCGCGGAATCGGATAGGCCTGCGGAGCAGGGCTATTCCGACGATGCCGGAGATGCCGAGGACAACGGCGGAGCAGAAGAGAACGCAAATGCGGAGGCGGCGCGGTTGCAGGCCGAGGCGGATGCGCGGGATGAATCGACGGCTGAAGAGCTGGCCGCTGGATCGGCGACGGCCGCCGCGGAGACGGGCGTGCTCGGTGAGTTGCTGGCCGGACCGCAGACCGCGGCCCGTGAGGGAGCCGGTCTTTCTGAATCAGAAGAGGCCCAGGGCAGGTCGAGCGCGTTGGACACGAATCGTCGGCAAGCGGCGGGCGGTCGCCCGGCCCGTCGCGGTGAGGAGGGTTCGGCGGTCGAGGTGCAGTCGCGCGGTTTGACGTCTCGCGGCCCAGACTCCCAGGTTCTCGTCGACGGGAACGAGGCGGACTCAGCGGCTGCTCCTGCAAATGCAGAGCGCCGCGCCGGCCTCGCGTCGGATTCGGTCGAGACTCCGGAAGTCCGCGATGCGTCGCGAGCAGCGGAGTCACAGGAAAGTCCGTCAGGAGTCGCTTCGCAGGTCGCTCGGGTGGCTGAGGCCGGGACCGAATCCCTGGCGCGCACGACCGAGAGCAATGGGGAGCGTGCGGCGGAGATGGCCGCCGCGCAGACGAATCCCTCGGACTCGGCGGTTTCGCGTGAGGACGAGGCAAGCGTGCGGTCGGATTCGGGGGCCAGTGGAGAAGGGGCTTCGCAGGGCGATCGTGACGGTTCGAACGAGTCGCGCGATTTCGCGGAGGGGCAGGCGGCCGCTGAACAGAGACCGAGTCTCGCCGATGGGGATGGCCAAACAACGGCCGCGGCTGAGGCTGCTGCTACCTACGCCGCCGCTTCTGGCAATCTGCGCGCGGACGAAGCGGTACCGGTAGAGAGCGGTATCGCCGTCGCTGGGCCAGTCGCTTTGACCGCGCCCGAAACGGCGTCTGCACCGACAGCACCGACCGCGAATGCGCCACAGCCCGCCGCGGCTTCCGACGCGATCGCGGTGCAAACCGAATGGCTCGCAACCCGCGGTGGCGGCTCAGCGCGCTTGCGTCTCAGTCCCGCGGAGCTCGGAGAAATTGAGATTCGTGTGACTCTGCGCGGAGGCGTGGTTGATGTGGTGATGGTGGCGCAGGAGGCCGCGACCCAGACGCTGGCCGAAGAGCAGTCGGAGCGACTCGCGCAAGCTTTCGCGAATCGCGATCTCCGAATGGAAAGCTTCGATATCCGGCGCGGCGATCTGAATGCCGCGTCGAATGATGCGAGCGGGGAATTCGCTGAGTCGTCTAAGCAAGGCGAAGACCACAACGGACAAGATGATCAGGCCGGCGGCGGACGCGATAGCGCTGCGGCTGGACAAGCTGGCGGAGGGGCCGCGTCGAGCGCCCCCGTGATGCCTCAGATTCTCTCGACGGGCCCCGAGGCCAGCGTCGATCTGCGGATCTGAACAAGAAGAATTTGGAAAGAGGAGCAAAACCATGGACGCACTCGAAAGTTTTCGAATTGATACCGCGCTCGCTGCGGAGGCGGAACGCGCGGAGAAAGAGGAGGGAACCGGCCAGGCCGATTTTCTCAACTTGCTCGTCGCGCAGCTCGAGAATCAGGATCCGCTGAACCCGCAGGAGTCGGGCGATCTTGCCGTGCAGCTCGCGCAGTTCGCGCAGGTCGAAGAGTTGATGCAGATGAGAGAAGGCATCGACCAGCTGGTCGCGGCGGCGAACGCTTCAGGTGCCGGTGGCGGGACATCCGCTCTCGAGCCCACGAGCCTCGTCGGCAAGAACGTTGTTGTCTACGGGAATCAGATCGAAGTCAGCGAAGATCTCGGCCCGGTCAGCATGACCTTCCGGACGCTCGAAACCGCCGCGGCCGGGAAGGTGACGGTCTACGACGCGACCGGCAAGGAAATGTTTACTGATTCATTCTTGACTGGTAGCGAGGAAGAGGGCTACGCGGCCCTGCCGCCCGGTGATCACAGCTACGTCTTTGATCCCACCGCGAAGAACCTTCCGCCCGGCGTCTATGCCATCGAGTTCGAAGCGGAGGATCGGGCGAAGAAGTCCTTCACCGTCCTGCCGATGGTGGAAGGCACGGTGACGGGCGCGATTCTGGCGGGTGAGCCGAGTGTCCGGATCGGCAATCAGATTTACGCGGTCGCCGACATCCTCGAAGTGCGCAGCGGTCCGCTTCTTGCGGGTGGGGCTGGGGCCGGCGCGGGCCGGACACAGACAGGCGGAGCTCAACTCATCCGGTCGCAGAACGTGCCGGGTGGACCGAGCGCACCATGAGCCGAATGACCACAGCGACCGCCGTTCAGACAGCGCGTTTCTCGCAAGTGCTGGCCGACGCGATGGAACAAGATGGCGGACTCGTTCTGCGCCTCTCGGCGTACGAGCGAATGATGGAATCCAATCCCGAACGCAGCGGATGGACCGCGCGTTGGGATGAAGCAATTCGAAACCGATCAAGGAAGATCATGAACTGGATGCGCACAGTGCGCACCGCGAAAAGAGGGAAATAACTATGTCACTTACGAATGCATTGTTCTCCAGTGTGAGTGGGCTTGAAACGGCTTCGACTGCGATCTCCGTGATCGGCGATAATATCGCGAACGCCAACACCACTGGCTTCAAAGAGAAGCGAGCGGAGTTCTCCGCGGTACTCGGTCAGAACATCACGGCCGGCTCCGGTTTCGCGCAGGTCGGCGCGGGCGCACGCGTCAACGATGTACGCACGATCTTCTCCCAGGGCGTCTTCGAAAAGACCGCACGGGGAACGGATCTGGGCATCGAGGGCCAGGGCTTTTTCGTCATGGAAGGCGGGAGTGGCACATCCTACACGCGCAGCGGCATGTTCGGTTTTGATTCCGCTGGGACACTCGTCGATACGACGGGCAACCGAGTCCAGGGGTATGGAATCGATCCGACGACGGGCAGTTCGAACGGTGTTCTCGGTGATATCACCATCAACGCGCAGCTCACGGCGCCGCAGGCCACGTCCACGATTGACATGAACGTGAACTTGAACGCAGGCGATCCGACGGTGTTCGCGCCGGGGGCATTTGATCCGGCGAGTCCTGAGTCGACGTCGAACGAGTCTCAGGTCGTCCGGATCTACGACTCGCTCGGCCAACCTCGGTCAGCAACGGTCTACTTCTCGAAGACGGGCGCGGGCAACTGGGACTACAACGTCACGCTGGCAAGCGCGGACGCGCAGACCCCCAGCGCAACGGATCCGGTTGTCGTACAGGCAACGGGAACGCTGATATTTGATGGGAACGGCGGCCTGAGCGGCGGAACGCCGAGCCAGACCATCACGTTTAATGTGAATGGAGACTCCGGTGCGACGCCCGCGCAGTCGATCGAGCTCTCGCTGGGCAGCTTTCCCGCGGTCGCCGGCGAAGACAACACGACGCAGTTTAGTCAGCCGTACCAGATCAACAGCGTCAGCCAGGACGGATTCTCTGCGGGGACGCTCGAGTCGCTCGATATTACTCGCGAAGGATTCGTGAACGGTGTGTTCTCGAATGGTGTGACGGCATCGCTGTCTCAGCTGGCCCTGGCGAATTTCGTCGGGGTCGAGGGCCTTCAGGATGTGGGCGGCAGCAAGCTGATCGAATCCGTTTCTTCGGGTGCGCCGCTTATCGCTGCGGCGGGTTCGGGAAGCCTCGGATCGATCCGCTCGAGTACGCTTGAAAAGTCGAACGTCGATCTGGCCCAGCAATTCGTGAACCTGATCGTGAGCCAGCGCGCCTTCCAAGCGAATACGCGAACGGCTTCCGTGGCGAACGAGCTGATGGCCAACCTGGTTCAGCTCGGTCAGTAAGCCAAGCTTGCCGGGGCGGATTCCGCTTTTTCCGCTCTAGGTTGAATCTTTGAAATTCCATGCCCGCTTCGAGGGGAAATCTCGAGGCGGGCATGTGTATTCAGGCTTCGGCTGCCGATCTGAACCACTGACCAAGGCGTGGTATCCTACGAAGCGTCATGGGGGACAGGTCTTGAAGTGTGAACACACGCACGCCGGGTCGAGCTGCGCTCGGAGCGCCTTAGGCCCGGTAGGCCCGGTAGATCGGGGAGCGGGACCGTACGCGCCACGCGCGGCCACCGTTTTGGGCTTCGTCGCTTCGATCTTGTCGGCGGTGCTCATGGCGATGCCGTCGACGAGTGGCGCGGCGCCGAAGAGCACTCTGGAGCTGCTCGCCGAAGGCCGCGGCCCGGACCGCTTCGATGTGGTCGTAATCGATGCGGGCCATGGGGGGCATGACGAAGGCGCCACAGGACCGTCGGGCCTCCGCGAGAAAGACCTCGTCCTCGACGTGACCAAGCGGGTCGCCGACCGACTTCGCAAGCGCGGCGTGAAAGTCATCCTGACTCGAAGCAGTGACCGCTTCCTCTCTCTTGAAGAGCGCACGGCCGTTGCCAACGATGCGCGGGCCGATCTCTTCCTTTCGATTCATGCCAATGCCGCGCGCAGCCGTAAGCCGCGCGGGATCGAAACCTATTTCGCGTCTCTGGATGCCACGGACAAGGAATCCCGAGAGACGGCGGAGCGTGAGAACAGCGCCTTTGGTGCGGCGGTACCCAAGTTCGAGAACGCCGATCCGCTTGCCGCGATCCTGGGCAATCTGATCGAGACGCAGCATCTTCAGGAATCGAGCGAGTTCGCGAAGCTCGCCCAGGTCGAGCTTTCGGGTGTGGCGAAATCGCGCTCGCGGGGTGTGAAGCAGGCGCCTTTTGTTGTCTTGATGGGCGTGCAGATGCCGGCTTCGCTCGTCGAGATTGGCTTCCTGACGAACCCCGACGAAGAGCGCGGCTTGCGTCGATCGCGCGACCGCGAAGCGATCGCGGATGCGCTGGCCAAGGCCGTCCTGGCGTTCGGGGCGCGCTACGATGCGCGGCGCGGCGCACGTCCTGCGGTGAGCGCACCGCCTGCGCGGTCTGCGCGGCCAGCACGGTAAGTAGAGTGGGGGCGCCGCACTGAACGCCGCTCGCGTTGATCGTGAGCCGCCAGCCAAACGATAAACACCCGGCGCGACGATCGTCGAGCGACTGATCGCGCCTGATGGATAGTACGACTAACACATTTAAATGGATAGTAGGGAGAATGATGCGGAAGGATGGACGCAGCGTAGACGAGCTTAGGCCGCTTACGTTTGAAGTGGATTTTACGGAGCAGCCGCTGGGATCGGTGCTGTGCACGGCGGGCAAGACGCGCGTGCTCTGCACGGTCTGTGAGGAACTCTCGGTACCGCGCTGGATGAAGGGGAGTGGCCGGGGTTGGCTGACGGCCGAGTACTCAATGCTTCCGGGCGCGACGAATACGCGCAACGATCGCGAGTCGACTCGCGGGAAAGTCTCGGGGCGCACTATGGAGATTCAGCGCCTGATCGGCCGGAGCCTTCGTTCTGTCGTCAACATGGAAGTGCTCGGCGAGCGCACGCTTTGGGTCGACTGCGATGTGCTGCAGGCGGACGGTGGCACGCGGACGGCTGCGATCAGCGGTGCCTTCGTTGCTCTGGCCCTTGGCCTCGCAAAGCTTGATCGTCAGCAATCTTTCAAGGCGCCGGTGCTTCAAGATCAGGTGGCGGCGATTTCGGTCGGCGTGATCGGGGGAGAGCCCATGCTCGATCTTCCCTACGAGGAAGACTCGCGCGCGGATGTCGATATGAATGTGGTGGCCACGGGCGCGGGGCGATTCGTCGAGGTGCAGGGCACGGGCGAGGACGGCACTTTCGATCGGGATGAGCTCAATCGACTCCTCGATCTCGCGCTGGGCGGCATTCAGGAAATTACGGCCATGCAGAAGGCGGCTCTTGAAGGCGCGGGATTTGCGATGGCCCGGCTGACCGGGAGCTGATCGGCGTATGACGGATTCCGAGGGGCGTTCAGCAGCTCGCGCCGATCTGCGCACGGGTCGGAGTATCGTCGTTGCGAGCCAGAACCCGGGCAAAGCGCGCGAGATCGGTCGAATCTTGACCGGCTTTGATGTGCTTTCTCTCGCTGAGTTTCCGCCTGTGCATTTCCCGGAAGAGGGTGGGGACTATTTCGAGAACGCGCGCGTAAAGGCGCTGACGGCGGCGCGGCTGGTCGGTTTGCCTTGTGTAGCGGACGATTCGGGGCTGGAGGTCGAGGCGCTCGGCGGTGCGCCCGGACCCTATTCCGCTCGCTACGGCGGTCCGGGCCTTGATGATCAGGGGCGCTGTCAAGCCTTGTTAGTTGAGCTCGCAAATGCGCCTATGCCGAGGGCGGCGCGATTCTTCTGCGCTGCGGCGTGCGCCTGGCCCGATGGGCGCAGCGCGCTTGCGGAAGGCAGCTGCGAGGGGGTGATTCTGAAGGCGCCGAGTGGCGAGGGGGGCTTCGGGTACGACCCGGTTTTTTCGCCGACGGGGTTCGACTGTGCGATGGCAGAGCTGACGCGAGAACAGAAGGATGGCCTCTCACATCGCGGCCGCGCGTTTCGGGCGCTTAAAGCGGCCATCGAAGCGGAATTCGCCAAGCCGACTCGTTAGGGCCAGGGAACTCGGGTTCGAGGCAGGCGCCAGGATCGGCACGGAGCCTGGTGTGAGGCCCAGGTTGAGGCCTTGGTCGAGGGTCGGATCAGACCTCGAGATCGGTCATCCGCTGTTGGATAAAGGCGGCGAGGGGCCGGCGCGTGGCATCGTCGAGTTCTTCGAACCGGATGCCCATGCCAAGGGGGAGATTCGGGCGCTGCAGATTTCCCGGCACATTCGAGAACGCCACAATGCCTTCGATTTCGAAGGGGCGTTCGTCCAGCAGGAAGAGCAGTCGCAGCTCGGCTCCTTCCATACTGGCTCGGGGTGATTCGATGAAGCATCCGCCTTCGGAGAGGGAGTAGATTGTTCCCGTCTTCTCGCGGCCGCCGACCCTAATGCGCGTCGGGGTATGCGTCGGCGCACGACGTGAACCGCGCGCGACAGTCTGCTGTTCGCCGGAAACCAAGCGGTTGAGCTGGAAGCGCAGCATGCCCTCGTCGTAGCCATCCCAGAGTGCGAGAAGTACGCCCGCCTGACGGAAGTACTTTCGCTGCGTGCTGTCGGGTTCTTTTCCGAAGGCCATCGCCGGCAGCATCGGTTCGCGGCGTCGCATGCTCTTGATGGCTTTGCGGATGAGTTTGCCTGGCAGGTCCGAAGGTAAGAGCACGGCGGCGACCGCGTACTGCCTCGATTTCACCGTCTCCACCGCCTCGGCGAGATCTGCGACGCGAATCGGCTCGACGCCAAGCCGAACCAGCTGGGTGGCCAGCGTGTCGGTCTGGGTCACGTCGCTCTCGACCAGAAGGATGAAATGGCTTGCGGACATAGCCCCTCAATCGGGTGCCCAGCGCGTTGGCTTGAGTGTGGGGAGAACGCCGGAGGTCCCGGCCGGCGCGGGGCAGCGATCAATCGAGGCTAGATCACTTCTAGATCAGGACTGGTCAGCGCGCTGCATTCGAGTCAAGAGGCGCGAGAACCATTCCTGAGATCTCGCTGTAGAGGTGTTCGAAATATCGTTTCGGCATCGGTTCACGCGCTCCCGGCAGCGGCCATGCGAACCCTTCTCGCGTCTGCGCCTCGAAGATATGTGGGGACGCGTGGGGCAATGTGTCCACGGGAGCGGGTGCTGCATTAAGGAGGGAGACGGCCTGAATCAGCTTTCGCCGATGCCTTGCGCGCCCGTTGCATCCGCAATGCGCGCACTCGAGCGGAACGCTGGTATGCGCCTGCATAAGCCAGCCGCTTGCGTGCTTTCCGTGAGGATCGACCTCTGATTGATTCGATTCGAGTTGTGTATTTTGATCTGAGGTACGCTCGGAGTCCTTCTTTCGTTACTGCGAGTCTTGCGGCCGGGCGCCGCGGGAGCCGAGTTTGCCCTCCGATACAGCACAATCCGACGCGAACCGGGACGCGGTTGAAGCGCAGTATTCCGAGTGGATGCAAGCGGCCCAGACCGGGGATACGGATGCCTATCGCGAGCTCTTGAACGCGATTCAGCCGAAGGTCCGGGCGATCGTTCGCAGCAAGATCCAGCAAAGTGCTGCGGCGGACGACGTCGTTCAGAACGCGCTGCTTTCGATTCATCGAGGTCGCGCAACCTACCGACCAGAGCGCCCTTTCGGTCCCTGGATGCGGGCCGTTGTGCGGAACTCGATCATTGATCATTTTCGCGAACGGAAGCGGCGAGGCGATCGCGAAACCGAACTTCCCGTCGAGGAATGGGCGGACCGGAACGAGTCGCGCTCGGCGGAAACGGAACCTTTGGCGCCGGAGCTGGCGGCCGCACTGGACGCGCTTCCGAAAGGTCAAAGAGAGGCCGTGGTTCTGATTCAGGTGGAAGGGCTTTCGGTGGCGGAGGCGGCACTGAAAGCCGATGTGTCACCGGGGGCACTCAAGGTACGAGCCCATCGTGGCTACCGCGCGTTGCGCAAATTGCTGGAAGCGGATCGCGCCGGTGGCGAGTGGCGCTCTGAACGGCCTTCTGACCGGAGAGAAACATGAGCGATTCGGCGAATCGACTGATCGATAGCCTGGTGGACGATCTTGAGCCGGTGACGCCCCTGCCGCGACTGCGGTCGGCCTACGCCGTGATCCTGGCGGTTTGGGCGACGATGCTCGGTGTCGTGCTCTGGTCCCAGGAAAGCTCGATCGGCGCGCGGTCGTTGATGAGCGATCGAGTTTATTTCTGCAGCTTTCTGGGCCTGATGGTGGCGGCATTTGGCGCGACGATGTCGGCATTGGCGGCGGGCATCCCGGGCCGCGACCGGCTCGAAACACTGGGATCTGTGCTCGCATTGGCGGGGCTCGGATTGGCGGCGATCGCTTGCCTTTTCGGCATGCGGGCGATGGGGGTCGCGGCGACGCCGACGCCTGCGGGTGCGGACATGATGTGTTTTGAAGAGAGCGTCTGGCTCTCGATCCTGCCGGCGGGGGTAATCCTGACCTTCCTGGTTCGCGGCTGGGTGTCGCATCCGTTCCGAGCGGCCGGCGTGGCGCTGATCGCGAGCGGGGGACTCGGCGCGCTGATCGTACATCTCAGCTGTGGCTTCCTCGGTCCGAAGCATCTGCTGATGAGTCATCTGAGCGTGCCCATCGCGCTGGCTTTACTTGGGATCTATCCCTTAGCACTCTTGATTCAGCGCATTCGTCGCTGATCCGGTTGAGGGAACCCGTGAGCTCGACACGTCTTTTGCTTGTGCGCCACGGCCAGACGGATTGGAACCGTGCTGGGTTGTGGCAGGGGCACGCGGACCGCCGACTCACGGAGACGGGCCGCGCCCAGGCCCAGGCCGTCGCCGAGGAACTCGCGGTACAGCTTGAGGCGGAACTGCGCGATGGGCTCCCGGGATTCGAGCATGTCTGGGTCAGCGATCTCTCCCGCGCCTTTGAGACAGCTGAGATTATCGCCGGGCATCTTGATCTCGAGATTTCTGTGGACGTGCGGCTGCGCGAACTCGACGTGGGGGATTGGTCCGGGCGGCCGCGCGACGAAATTCGCGCGCTCGATCCCGAAAGCCTTCATGCTTTCGAGCAGGGGGACCCGGAAATCCAAGCGGGTGGCGGCGAGTCGCGCATCGAAATTCGGCAGCGCGCCCATGCCTTCGTCGAGGACCGCGTGGCCCATTCCGCCGGGGAGCGACTGATCGTCGTCACGCATCTCGGAGTGATCCGGGCGCTTGTGCCGGGTGCTGAGCCGACGAACGCGGAGCGGGTCGAAGTGATCGCCGAAGAAATCGTGCGCCGCGGTATCGACCTGACGCGTCGACCCGAGGATGGCGCACTCTGAATCGCGTGGATCACGCTGTTAAGCGCTAAGCACGTTACTCACGTCAATTACGTTAGGCGCGTCTGAGTGCGCTGAGCCCTTCGGCCACGATCCAGAGATCGAGGGCGAGGATCACGGTGCCGCTGATCGAGAGCAGCCAGAGCTCCTCGAAATTGGCGTAATAATCGATCAGGTTGCCCGTCATCGCCCAGGCCGTCACGGCCGACACCAGCAGCATCGGGACGAAGGTGTACATGTAGGGCCGTCCCTGCTTCTTCAGCCAAATCGAAACGATCAGCAGCGTCACCCCGGCGACAAGCTGATTCGTCGTGCCAAAGAGCGGCCACAAAGCAAGGCCGCCCTGACCACCGCCCTGCGTGACCGCGAGCAGGAGCGCCGCGCCCACGCCGAGGGCGCCGGCCACGTAGCGGTTCGTGAGGGGTTTGATTTCATAGGCATCGCCAAGCTCGGCAAGGACGAGGCGCTGGATCCGGGCGCCGGTATCGAGGGAAGTCGCGGCGAAGGCGATCACCATCACGGCCATGAATGTGCGCGCGGTCTCGAAGGGGATGCCGAGGGCGGCGACGAAGCTCGCGCCCCCGCTGACGAAGGCGTCAAGCTTGGCGGCGAGACCGTTGGCCGCGCCCCAGCTTGAATAATGCGACCACCAATCCTCTTCGCTGGTGAAGCCGGCGGTCGCAGCGAGCACGGCCATCAGGCCCAGAAAGCCTTCGGCCAACATGCCGCCGTAACCGATGGGCCGCGCATCGGTCATCCGCGAGAGCTGCTTCGACGTTGTGCCGGAAGAAACGAGGCCGTGGAATCCCGAGATCGCACCACAGGCAATCGTCACAAAAAGGAACGGGATCATAGAAGGCGCGCCTTCGGGCTGAGGATTGATCGCGGGCGCCACGATCGTCGGCTGCAAAACGAGGAGGCCCGCGGAAAGCACGAAGAGCCCCGTCACGAGCTGATGCGAATTGATGTAATCGCGGGGCTGGAGCAGGAGCCAGACCGGCATGACCGAGGCGATGAAGGAATAGCCGAGGAGGAGCCAGACCCAGGTCGTGACCGAGATCGCCTCGAGGAACGGAAAGGCGTCGGCGAATGCGCCGCCGTAAAAGATCGCGACTAATAATCCGACATAACAAATGATGGAGGGGACGAACATCGGCAAGCCGCGCTTGTAGACAAGCCAACCGAGGGCCATGGCGACGATGATCTGAACGTTGATCGGGAAGATCGAGCTCGGCGTTGAGGTGAAGAGCGTCGCGATGATGAAGGCGAAGACCGCAAGGACGACCCAGATCAGGAGCGAGATGATGATGAGGAAGAGGGTGCGCACGCGTTCGTTGATGACGGTGCCAGAGATGTCGCCGATCGTGCGTCCCTGGTGACGGGCACTGATGACGAGGGCAGAGAAATCGTGCGCGGCGCCCATGAAGACGGCGCCCACGCAGACCCAGATCAACGCGGGGAGCCATCCCCAGATCACGGCGATGGAGGGGCCGACGATGGGCGCTGCACCGGCGATCGAGGCAAAATGATGTCCCCATAAAACGTGGAGCTTGGTCGGGACATAGTCCACGCCGTCTTCCAGCTCGATGGCAGGGACGGGCTCATCGGGCATCAGGCCTAAGATGCGGCGCGATAGGAACCCGGAATAGAAGTGATAGCTGAGGGCGAATACGACGAAGACGAGGGCGGCGAGGACGGCGGCGTTCAATCGAGGACTCTCCCGGGGAAATGATCGCCCGCGACATTACCGCAGAACGCGGAGTCCTAGAGAGAGGTTAAAGAGAGGTCTAAAGAGAGGTCAGAGGCCGGGCAGGGTGCGGTGAGAGCGCGGTGAGGGGCCGGTCAGAGCCCCGTGGGCTCGGCAGCGGCCTGTTCGGCGCTGCGCATGCGGCGGGAGATGATGACGAGACCGGCGACGGCGATGAAGCCCCCCGCGAGATCGATCAGCACGTCGTAGGGGCTGCCGCTGCGAACGGTCGAGAATGCCTGGCGAGCCTCGTCCGCGGAGGCCAGGGCCAGGACGATGAAAAGCGCGGACCAGCCCGCCGTGGCCAATCTGTTGCGATTCACCGAGTTTCGATTCACCGAAAGCAGGGCGGCGCGAAAAGTGAGGAGCGCAAGGATGCCGTACTCGACGAAATGAGCTGACTTCCGGATCGCCACATGCATGCGCCAGCGGGTGGCCGCGTCGATATCGCCGATCAGCCATTCGACCATGGGCCACCACATACTGCGGCCGGTTTCGGCGAACGAAAAACCGTCGCCCCCGAGTTGCCAGATCACCCCCGCCCAAAGCGCGACACATAGCCAGGCGAAGACCAGTCGCCGCCGCCCGGGCTTCTTGCCCGCGTCGCCCGCGCTCTCTGTGCTCGGTTTGGTGGAGGAGGTCAACCGTCTATTCCTTTGGAGCCTTCAGCCCGAAGACCGACTTCAGCCCGAAGACCGACTTCAGCCCGAAGATCGACTTCAGCCCGAAGATCGACTTCAGCCCGAAGATCGCGTTCAGCCCTAAATCGAGGAAGACATTCTAGCGGGCCGCCGAGCAGCGCCGAGCCCGGTATCCTGGTTCACATGCGCTCTCTCCTCATCGGCCTGGTCTACGAGACTTTTGAGACTTATCCCCAGCAACCTGGGGATCCGGCGGATGCGCATGCAGAGTTCGAACCCGAATCGACGATTTCGGCCCTCGAGGACGCGATTCGGCATCTGGGGCACCGTCCGCTGCGCCTGGGTTCGCCGCACGCTCTGCTTGAGCAGATTGGGCGCGGCGCGGTGCCGCAGGTCGATGCGGCTTTTAATTTAGCCGAGGGGTTTTCTGGACGGAACCGTGAGGCCTGGGCGCCTGTCTTGTTGGAAATGGCGGGAATTCCGGCGATCGGATCTGATGCTCTGTCTCTTTCACTGTCGCTCGATAAGGCCTGGTGCAATCGCTGGTTGGCTGCCGCGGGCGTGACGGTGGCGCCCCAGGCGACGATGGAGACGGCCAATTCGGCGGAACAGGGCGAGCTTCCAGCAGATTTTCCGCTTTTCGTGAAGCCACGTTGGGAAGGCACCGCCAAAGGAATTTTGGCGAGTTCTCGGGTGGAGACGCGTGCGGAACTTGCCCGCGAAGTTGTTCGAATCGTCACGGACTATGACCAACCGGCTTTGGTCGAAGCCTTTTTGCCTGGAGCCGAATACACGGTCAGTCTGATCGGGAACGACCCGCCCACGATTCTACCGGCCATCCAACGCGCCATCGAAAAGGAGAGCGGCATCGGCATTCACGCCATCGAGGGCGTTCATCCAGAGCTCGCCCCCACGGATCCGGATCAGATTCCCTCGGTCGGCGAGGCGATCACGCCAGGACTGCTCGATGCGGATCTGGAGCACCGGCTTGGAGAGATGGCCCTGCGCGCGTTCGAGGAGCTCGCCTGTCGCGACTTCGCCCGGGTCGATTTTCGGCTCGATGCGGAGGGCGAGCCGATCTTTCTGGAGATCAATCCGCTCCCGACCTTTGCGACAGACGGGACCTTCGCCATCCTCGCGGAGCTCGAGGGGTGTTCCCTGGCCGAGATGCTGGGCCGATGTGTCGAGGCTGGGCTCAAACGGCTTGGGCTTGTGTTAACGGAGTGATGCGAAGATGAGTGAGGCCTTGGCCCAGGACGACGAGCAGGTGGCGCCCCCGCGCTGGCCCTTGCGACCCAGCTTGTCGCCGGAGCAGCTAGCCGACAAAGGCATTGCCCAGAGCGATTGGGAGGACTGGGGTTGGCAGATGCGCAACCGCATCCGCACTGCTGAGGCCCTCCGCGAATGGATCGATCCCACCCCCGAAGAGGAGGCAGCAATCCGCGATCTCGCGAGCCGCTTTCGTTTCGTGATCACGCCCTACTACGCGTCTTTGATGAACCCGACGGATCCGAATTGCCCGATGCGGAAGCAGGTCGTGCCACGGCCGATCGAGCTGGGGGATGCGGCGGGACTCGCGGATCCTTTGAACGAGGTGGAGCATTCGCCGGTGAAGAATGTGATCCGGGTCTATCCGGATCGCATCGCGTTCTGCGTGAACAATGAATGTGCTCTCTATTGCCGCTACTGCCTGCGCAAGCGGATGGTGGGGGAAGAGGGCTGGGCTATGCAGAAGCGCGAGCTTGAGGTCGCGCTCGATTGGATCGCGGCCACGCCGGAGATCCGGGATGTGCTGCTCACCGGCGGCGATCCGCTCATATTTTCGGATGGACGATTAGAGTGGCTTCTCAGGCGCTTACGCGAGATACCTCATGTGGAGCTCATCCGGCTCGGGACGCGCCTGCCTGTGACGCTGCCCTTTCGCGTGACCGATGATCTCTGCGCGATGCTTGAGAAATACCACCCGATCTGGGTCAACACCCATTTCAATCATCCCGGGGAGCTGACGGCCGAGGCCGCCGCCGCGGCGGACCGCCTGCTTCGGGCGGGGATTCCGGTGGGTAATCAGAGCGTGCTGCTACGCGGGGTCAACGATTCGCTGCCCGTCATGAAGGAGCTCTGCGAGACGCTCGTGCGCATGCGCGTGCGGCCCTACTACGTGTACCAAGCCCAGTTGCTCGAAGGCACCGAGCATTTTCGCGTCCCCATTGAAGAGGGCATCGAGATTTTTCGCGCGATGCGCGGGCGGACAAGCGGCTTCGCGATTCCGCAGTACGTGCTCGATACACCCCATGGCAAAGTCCCGCTCGACCATGCCTTCGTGAAGGGCCGCGACGGCGACGATTTCGTGGTCGAGGCCTGGGACGGCACGATCTGGCGCGAGCCGAACCCGCTTTGAGTGAGCCGGGATCGGACGACGCTGCGACGCAGGCTGCGACCGAGGCTAAGGCTGCGACGAATACGGCGTCGAACACCGGGAGTAAGGTGGCGAGCGCAGCGGGGCTTCTCGCAGCGAGCGTCGTGATTGCGAAACTGCTCGGCTTCCTGCGCGACGCGCTCTTCGCGCATCACGTGGGCGTCGGTCCCGAGGCCGATGCCTATTTCGCGGCCTTCATGATCCCCGACATTCTGGGCTACCTGCTTGCGGCGGGCGCTTCGGCAGTTGCGGTCACGCCGCCTTATCTGAAACGCCTGGAAAAGCAGGGCCCGGAAGCGGCCGCGCGATTCGCTGCCGTCGTGACGACCCAGGTCGGCTTCTTTTCCGTTCTGCTGACGGCTCTGCTCTGGGTCTACGCCGAGCCGCTCCTGCGATTGCAATTCCCCAACTTCGACGAAGCGACGCTCTCGGAGACGCTTCACCTGATGCGCATCGTCTTGCCCGCGCAGGTCTTCTTCCTGACCGGCGGCGTGCTGCGCGGCGTGCTGATGGCGCATGGACGCTTCGCTCCGCAGGCAGCGGCTTCCGTCGTCTACAGCGCGGCTCCAATTCTGGGCGCACTCGTTCTGGAGGGCTCGGACGGCTTTGCTTGGGGAACGGTGTTCGGCGCAGCGGTGGGGCAATGGGTGATTCCGCTGCTCGCAATTCGCCGCCTGCCGGGAGCCATCGGGCGCATGCGCTTTGCGCCCCTCGATGCGGATTTCCGGGAATATGTTTGGCTCGCTTTGCCTTTGATGCTCGGGCTTGGGCTGACGACGGTGGACGAGTGGTATGAGAAATGGATCGGGGCCGAAGTCGCGCCGGGTGCGATTGCTGCGATTACCTACGCGCGCAAGCTGATGATGGCCCCGGTAGGGATCGTGGGGCAGGCGGTGGGCGCCGCGCTCTTGCCTTCTTTGACGGCGTTTTCCCAGCGGCAGGATCGCGCGGCGTTCGGGAAGCTGCTGACGGATAGTCTTCGGACGACGCTCGGGCTCGGGATTCTCGCGGCGGGAGCGCTGGTTTCGTTGGCCCTGCCGATTGTGCGTTTTCTCTATGAGCGCGGCCAGTTCTCGCTCGCGGATTCGGAGTCGGTGGCGCAACTGCTGATGATTCTCGGGTTGGCCGTGCCGGGTTGGGTTCTACAGCAGGTGGCCGTGCGCGGGTTCTATGCGCGGGGCGAGATGTGGCGGGCGATGGCGCTGAGTACCGTGGTCGCGCTCGGGGTCTTTCCGCTTTATTGGTGGGGTGGGGAGGTGCGCGGCGTCGTTGGACTCGCGATGGCTTCAGTCACGGCGGTTTCGATCAACGCCGTGATCACGCTGGTTTGGTTGCGCGCGCGATCCGGGGCGCCGGATCTCTTGGCGATTGGACAAACCGGCGCGCGGACGGCGGCGATTGCTGTGCTCTCGGCGTTCGCGACGACGCTCGCGCTTAAGGGCCTTACGTCTCTTGACTTGGATTCGGTGGTGGTCTCGCTCTTCGTGGGCGGCGCGGTGTACGGCATCGTTGTGCTTTTGGCGACGCGACTTGTCGGGGATCCGCCCTTGCAAGCGGGTCTTTCTCGCCTGCTGTCTCGGATCACGGGTCTGCTCGGCGCGCGCGGTTCGGGGAAGTCGTAGCGATGACGGCGCCGCGTTGGCGTTTTTGGATCGATCGCGGCGGGACCTTTACGGATTGTCTCGGCGTCTCGCCCGCTGGCCAGCATTTTGTCGCCAAGGTGATTTCATCGGATCGCGCACCGATCGAAGCCATTGAGCGGCTGCTCGCGGAGGCCGGCGACGAAACGCCCTTGGCCGAACTACAGGCAAAGGTGCGGTTGGGCACGACAGTGGCGACGAATGCCTTGCTCGAGCGTCGCGGCGTGGCGACGGCACTGCTCGCGCCGACGGGGCTCTCCGGGGTTTTCGATATCGGAACCCAGGAGCGGCCGGAGCTGTTTGATCTGGAGATTGAGCGGCCGGCAAGGCTGCAGACTTTTCGTCTTGAGGTGGCCGGTCGACGGGATGCGCAGGGCCAGGTCGTCGAGGCGCTCGATGAGGCGGAGGCGCGGCGGGTTCTGGGGGAGGCTCGGGCCGCTGGGGCAGCGTCGCTCGCCATCGCCTGTATACATGCCTACGCGTATCCGGCGGAGGAGGTCCGCCTGGCGGAGATTGCACGTGAGGTCGGCTTCGATCATGTCGTGTGCTCCCACGAGATGTCGCGGGAGAGCGGCTTTCTTTCGCGGGGCGAGACGGCGATCGCCGATGCCTACTTAACGCCGCTTTTGCGGGGGCATGTCGAAGCGCTGCGGGCGGCGCTGCCGGCAGCGGAGCTTCGCTTCATGCAATCGTCGGGTGGGCTGACGGATCTCGAGCGGTTCCGCGGTCCCAGCGCACTCCTTTCGGGGCCAGCGGGCGGTGTTGTGGCGGCCCGCGCCGTGGCCGAGGCCGCCGGACACGCGCATGCGATCGGCTTCGATATGGGCGGCACATCGACGGATGTCTCGCTGGTTTCGGCGGGGCCGCTCGATCGCGCCTTCGAGAGCGAAGTCGGCGGAGTGCGCGTAAAGGCGCCTATGCTGCGGATCCATACGGTGGCGGCGGGCGGGGGGTCGCTTTGCCGCTTTGATGGGATCCGGCTCACGGTCGGGCCGGAGAGTGCGGGGTCGGATCCGGGACCGCTGTGTTATGCGCGGGACGGCTCCGAGTCGGGTGTCCCCGCGGAGCTCACCGTGACCGACGTGAATCTGGCGCTCGGGCGCGTGGCGCAGGATCGCTTTCCTTTCGCGCTGTCGAAAGAGCCGGTTGACGAGGCGCTGGACCGCATGGCCGATGAACTCGCGGGCGCGGGTTTCAGGCGCACGCGCGATGAGATTGCCGCGGGCTTCTTCGAAATCGCCAATGCGAGCATGGCGCAGGCGATCATCGAGGTTTCCGTCGAACGCGGCGCCGACCCCCGGGAGCATGTGTTAGTGGGCTTCGGAGGGGCCGGTGGGCAGCATGTCTGCGCGATCGCGAAGCGGCTCGGGATCCGTGAGATTCTTCTACACCCTTATGCCGGCTTGTTGTCGGCGTACGGAATCGGTCTGGCGGCGCTGTCCTGGGACGGCGAGCGCGATGGTCGGGGCGCTCGGTTGGCGACTGAGGGTCCGCTGAGTGCTGCGATTGAAACCGCATGGGATCTCCTCGGGGAAGAGGCGACCGCTGTGTTGGAGGGCGAAGGTCTTTTGCACTCGCAGATTCAGATCGAGCGCAGCCTTGACCTCGGCTATGTGGGAACGGATACAGCGCTTGCGATTGTGGATCCCGGTTCTTCCTTTTCCGGTTCTTTTTCCTCGCGCGCGTCGGCGGATGATTGGCACGCCGCGTTCGAGGCGGAGCATCGTCAACGCTTTGGTTATGCGCGTCCCGGTCGCGTGATCGAGATTAAGGCGATTCGGTTGCATGCCTCGGGTGAGGAAGAGTCGAGCGCTGAGGCGCAATCTTTTGGAACCGGGCAGGGCGCGCGCGAAGCCTTCCACAGAGAGCCTGCGCCGCTTCGTTCCGAGTCGGCTTGGTTCCCCGATATCGGTCGAGTGACGGCGCCGGTCTACGCGCGGGAAGCTTTGGCGGCGGGGGATCGGCTTTCGGGGCCAGCGCTGATTCTCGAAGCGACGGGAACGGTGGTCCTCGATCCGACTTTCGACCTCGAAGTGGATGCGGCGGGTGTGTTCCGGTTGAGGGCAGCGGTCGAACAGGCGCAGGCGCGGGAGGTGGATCTCAGTGAA
>JBDNFB010000024.1:0-40336 GCA_041690055.1 Myxococcota bacterium
ATCGCTTTCCTTCACCAGCTTCACGGTCTCAGCTTTGAATTCTTCCGTGAACCGTCTTCTCGTTCTCTTCTTTTTCGGCATTTTGGACTCCTGGAGAAAGACTAGCTTCCTCCGATGAGTCCACTTTTCCGGGCAGGGTCAGATTGCAAAACGCCCCAGCCATGCCATTGAGACTTTACTGTGTTCGGCTAGAGCTACTAGCTCAGCATATTCATGTTCTTTGAGGTTTACAGATATTCGATTTTTGGAAGGCATTGTGGGTCTCTTGAATAGCTTCTAAGGTGCAGCACCTTGCAGCATAATAGGCGCTTACCGACCATTCTGTCAATGATGTTTACTGTATGAATATACAGTTACGATGACAGTGCATTTGAAGTCACTGCCGAAGTCGTCATCCACTGGCGAAACAGTGGGTGTGATTGAACGGCCAAACGGTCAGACATGGTTCGGTGCAGGTGGCGGAATGGCAATCCTCAAGTCCTGCAAGTGGTGAAACGGCGATACGTCTTATTGGTTTACGAAGGCTCAATACCTGATAAAAACCACAGCTAGGGGGTATCCAACAGGGGGAGCCCAGATTCAGTAATGTTACAAAAGACCCAACTCAGCCATAGAAGAAACAGTGCTTCCAACTAGCACATGATCCAAAGTTTGAATATCGCTAAGAGCTAGGGCGTGCTTTAGCTTTCGTGTAATGGAAATATCAGCCTGCGATAGTATCATTGATACCGGACGGATGATTATGTGCAAAGATAACTGCAACGGCATTGCAGGAAAGTGCATCTTTAACAACCTCTCGCGGATGAACCATCAAACCGTCAACAGTTCCTTGAAATAATATGCCGTGCTTGACGGCTTGATGCTGACTGTTAAGCCAGAGCACATAGAACACTTCTCTTTCATACTATCCAATCAATACCTTAAGATAATTGTGCGTAATGGTACTGGAAATCAGATATTCACCATCCTTGAAGCGGTTGTCTACGCAAACTTCAGCTTGCTTAAGTAATGTGTCCTCATGAACTTTGCAGTTTCTACCGACGACATCTTTTAGTTTAATTACTTTCAGTGTCTGGATCTTCCTTCAAGAACAGCAAATCCTTATCTGATGCGCTAAAAGCTTTTCAAGGTCAGCCGTGCCAGTCGTCGCCCGTGTCCTCGCTGCGCTGTGGGCCCCTGCTTACTTCATCCCGCGCACCCTGCCCTTTCTAGGGTTATCCCGCCAGTCTGGCTCTAAGTGCGGCACAGGTCGCTTTTATCAGGCGGTTAGCATGGAATGGGTCAAGTAATGGCACGGCCATGCAGCCAAAGCCTCCGCCATCCGGTAACGATCATTAAGCCAGGTTCCTGTAGGCACCGCCTACCCCATTGCTGTTCGCAATATTCTAGGCGGTTTATCTGTGCCGCTACTCGGCACCTAACAGCATCCTCTGGGGTGGGACGAGACTAGCACGGAGGATAGGAGTTTTAAGCAGCGTTTTCTGCACCGCCTGTAAGTGCCGATATGACAACCAGGTTCCGATCGAGGTGTAATTGTCCCGTTTCGGGACGAATTCAAGCTTTCCCCTCGTACGATTTGGATGCCGGTCACTGCAGCCGCTAGCCTGAGGCGATCTGCGCGCGAACCTCGGCCCTCGGTGCGCCGAAAGCGATCCGCGCTCCCCCTTGTCGTGCGCCTATCAGGCGCTGCTCTCGGATTCGTTGGATGGCTGGGACTGATCGAAGTCGAACTCCGGAATTCCGCCGAGCCAATCCCCGTCGAAGTCGGAGTGACCGATTCCTTCGCGAGAGACCGCCAGCGGCGGAGCGCGCGACGGCAGCGCGAGGCACCGTAGGATCCGAGCGGCCACAAGCGGGTCAGTGATCGCTGAGAGGACTCTCATTCGTCCGCCACATTTCGGGCAGCAGAGCGCGTCGACCTCAAAGACGCGCTGAAGAAGTTCGGCCCAGGGCAGACGGGGTATCGAGATCGGTTTCGCTCCAGTTGTGGACGGGGAATCCTCCGAGGCGAGCGAGCGAGCCGGATCCCAGTCTGCAGCGACGGAATCGGAAGTCCGAGGCGAAGCTGCGCGATTGGAACGAGTGCCGCGCTCAACATCAAGCATCGGGGTCGTTTGAGTATCCAAATCCGTCTCGATCGCTTCTGCAGAGCCATTGGCCTTAATTCGTTCCGCAGAAGCCGGAACCACCTGGTCCCGCCCACTCGCGCAAGGCGCCAACACGCCGTGGTAACGAACCTGATGCGCGCGTGGCGGCGGTATTAGGGGTGCAAGTCGCTCGAGAAGTTCATGCCGCTCCATCACGACATGGGTTGTTCCGTCTCGCCATCGGCTCTTGAGCCGGTACGCGAGTCGTCCGTCAGGCATCGCCTCAAGGCGATCGAGTGCGAGCGGCGGACGGGCCGCATAACGACACAGACGCTCGAGTCGATTCCGATCGTTGGCCGGAACGGCCACGTCGGCGTGCAGGCTCATGCCACCCTCCCGCACGCAGCGGGGCGGAATCGGAGATTTCGATTCGACACAGTCCTCCCCGTCTTCGAGCGGCTCGACCCGGTCGCCAAGACGTCGCCAACGCTCGCCTGCCTCGGGGCCAGTCGCGATCCGCGAGCGAATGGATGCGGCCGTGAGCAAAGCAAGGAGCGGTTCGTCGGACGCCAACGCGTCCTCATCCGAATCGAGGCCACGGCGCTCGAGAATCCTAAGGATTCGGCGCGCGGTCCCTGCCAAGACCCGCTCGACATCTTCGGTCTCCGGAGGCGGGAGCGGAACGAACGATCCGAGATCGTGCGAGGGGCCGGGATAGACCCCGTCGAGCATGAGGGTGTGGAAATGGGGCGTGAGGTTCAGCGCCGATCCGAAGCGCTGGATGAAAGTGACCGATCCGTTATGCCCACGTCCGATCCCATGAACCCGCCTCGCGCGTCGGCGTTGATCAGCGAATAGCGCCCGCATGAACGCGCGCAGCACTTCGCTCATGAGCCTTGCGTCCCAGGCACAGCGGTACCGGAGCGGATACGGGAGCGTCAGAACCCACTGCCGAACGGGAACTTTGGGCAAGACATGATCGACGAGCGAAGCGGCTGTGTTCGCCATCCTCCGGCCACCACAAGACGGACAGAACCCGCGTCGTTTGCACGAAAAGGCGACAAGCCGATCGTGTCCACACGCATCGCAATGGACTCGCAAGAATCCGTGAGCGAGCAGGCCGCACTCGAGATACGCCCGGATCTCTCGCTCCACGAACCGGGCGACGGGCGCACCCTGCCCTCGCGCCCGCGCCAGAAAGGGCTCAAGTTGCTCGCGGACCACTTCGTGGAGCAAGGTCTTTTCCGGTTCGTGTCGTTCGTATTCGATGGCGACGAGGAGTCCATCGGGATCGTGAGATGGAGTGCTCTCCGCAGAGACAGCAATCGACGTGCCGAGGCGACCGCGACGAGAGGCTTCAGCCGGAACGCATCAATCGCCCGCTCGGGTCAGGTTTTATCCCTGCGCCTCGAGACGATCTGAACCCGAGCCTACGGGTTCACTCGCACAGCGAGACCGCATGGACTCCCGTTGCGCACTGATAACTGACGGGGGCTCACATCGGGCTCGGGAAAGGGTATAGGGGAGCCCCAAGATCGCCTTACGGGATTCCTCAGCAGTGTATCGGCGGTACCCGGGGACCCGGCTCGACCGGAACACAGCGGCCAGCATGATGTAGCTTCGATCCGTGAGCGTAGGAAGAACAAGCCCCGTTTTCCGTACCGCCGATACTAGGCGTTGAACTAAGCCGCTGCCGCGGCAGGGCAACCGAATGGGGCGCTGGGAGCTAAGACCGCCTCCTTGGTCAGCGCATCGTCTGCCCCCGCCGTCTGCCTCTCGCTCCTCCATCTTGACATCCACGTGCGTCATTTCACGCACGCGATTGGCCGTGCTCATGCGCGGCTAAGGAGGTCCCCCCATGACAAAGCTCCGCAAACAGATGATCCAGGAGATGATTTTGCGCGGCATGGCTCTCAGCACACAACGAGCCTACTTATAGGCCGTGACGAAGTTCGCGCGGCATTACATTCGATCGCCGGACCGAATCTCGAACCAAGAAATCAAGGCCAATCTCCTCTATCTCCATCTGGAGGAGAAGCGCGCAACAAGCACCTGCAACGTCGCAGCCGTGGCCTTGCGCTTCCTCTACCACAAAAAACTCGGCCGTCCTCAGACCGACTTCGACGTGCCAATCGCCCGCCAGCCTAGCAAGCTTCCGTTTTTTCTCGGCCGAGACGAAGTGGCTCGGATCCTCGCATCGACTTCGTTTCTAAAACATCGATCGCTATTCCTGACGACCTACTCGGCCGGCCTTCGCATCAGCGAGGTCGTTCGTCTAAGACCCACGGACATCGACTCCGCGCCATGTTGATCCGCGTCGAGCAGGGCAAGGGATCCAAAGACCGACTCATCGTGCTCTCAACGCAGCTCCTCGAAGCGCTGCGCGACGACTGGCGACGAACGCAACCCTGCGAGTATCTCTTTCCTGGGCGAGACGGACACCGCCCAGTGCGGGCGACGGGTGTCAAGGAAGCTTTCAAGAAGGCCAAGCGTCGCGCCCAGATCGACAAGCCTGGCGGCATCCATATGCTCCGCCATAGTTTTGCGACGCACCTGTTCGAGGCCGGCGTCGATCTCCATACCCTGCAACGATTGCTCGGGCATAACTCGATCCGCTCGACGACGCGCTATCTCCACCTTGTGGATCCGGCCTATCACGCGGCGCGAGCCTGCCCTGACTTACTCGACTTCTCTCGCGACTCACTCGACTCTTCGAAGTAGTCCGTCGTGTGTTCAGCCGCGGTGTCTCCGACTCCGGTCGGGACGAGCCGATCCGCCGCGCGGGCGTCGCCGGAGCTAGACGACCTCTTGCGCCGCCACGGGGAGCGTTATGCGGCAACCCATCGGGTGAGTTCCGTCCAGCGTAAGGTGATCCGGGCGCTGAGTGAGTACCGAACGGCAGCCCTCGGCGGTCATCTCGAAGCCTGCGATCGCTGCGGACACCGCCGTCCGGTCTACCACTCGTGTCGCAATCGGCACTGCCCAAAATGTCAGTCGCTTGATCAGGCCGACTGGATCGAGGCACGCCGGGCCGACCTGCTCCCGGTCGAGTACTTCCACGTCGTCTTCACCCTGCCTCACGAGCTCTGCCCGCTCGCGCTTTACCGGCCCCGAGTTGTATACGATTTGCTCTTCCGAGCGGCGACAGCAACGCTGGCCACCTTCGCGCGCGATCCCCGCCACTTCACCGACAAGACGACGGCCAAGACGGCCGACAAAACGCCGAACAAGACGGGCGGCACGCTTGGCATCACAGCGATCCTGCACACATGGGCGAAGAACCTCTCGTTGCATCCGCATCTGCACTGCGTCGTCACAGGCGGCGGCCTGTCGCTAGACCAAAAGCACTTCGTCACGCCCCGGCACAAAGGCTTTCTTTTTCCGGTGCGCGCGCTGTCCAAGGTGTTCCGCGCAAAACTTCTCGAAGGTCTGCGACGCGCCTTCGACGCAGGGAAGCTCGGTGACGACACCTCCCTTCCGATGCTATGCGACACGCTTCGCCATCGCGACTGGGTCGTCTACGCAAAGCCTCCGATCGCCGGTCCGGAGAGTGTGCTCGGCTACCTCGGCGCCTACACCCATCGCATCGCGATTTCGAACACGCGCATCCGCCGCATCGAACACGGCCGCGTCACGTTCCGAGTACGCGACTGCGCCGACGCCAACAAGCAGAAGCTCATGCAGCTCGATGAGCACGAGTTCATCCGGCGCTTCCTACTCCACGTGCTGCCGAAGGGCTTCGTGCGGATCCGTCACTACGGCTTGCTCGCCAATCGAAGGGAGAAGATCGCGCGCTGCCGTGACTTGCTCGCGGCGCCCAAGCCGGAAGAACCCCCGACGCAAACCAGACGTGAAAAGCTTCTCGAACTCACGGGCTTCGACATCGGTCAATGCCCGGCCTGCAGCGAAGGCCGCATGAGGATCATCGAACAGATCGATCCACACCGTCGGCTCCTTGTGGACCTTATCGTCCTAGCTTCCTCGCTGAGCTGGAGCAGGCGGAGTATCACCGCCGGTTTCGTCGCGAATTCCGACAAAAATCCCGGGACATAAGGTCTCAGCCAGGGCCGCCCCCTCCTCCGTGATTTCCGGTTTTACATCACTGATAAAATCAGTTATCGGAGATGTAAAACCCGCCGCGCTCTCATTTTCTAGCTCGCCAAGCCAAATGCCCATCGCGAACCGATGCGCCTCGAACGGCGTTCGAAAGCTGCCCTCTTTCCGGTCCCCTGCCCAAACAAAAAATTGTCTCATAAAAGTAGTTATGAGACGGTAGGCACGAACCTTGTTGCTCTAGAACCCGGGACGTCATATTGATCGACTGCGCCCAGCCTAATCCGCCGACCGCCGGCGACCTCCGCTCAAGGGTTTCGGAAACTGGTACAGCCGCCGAGGCCGAAGGGAGCCAGTGCCTTGGCCGGGGTTCCTCACAGGCAGCGAGCTCACTCATCCCAACACAAGTCTATCGCCCAGCTCAGGTTAAACTCGTCGTGTTCCGTTGGGCGTAAAAACGGATCGGCCGTCATCCCGCTTCTTCGCCTCGCGCAGCTTAGGCGAGGTCAGCTTCTGGAGTGATCGAGCGATCGCAGCTGCTGACCTTTGGCACTGCTGCACCCTCTTCCGCCCGCAAAAAGCGGCGGGAAGCTGTAGCCGACCGCCTAGCACACCCGTCCCGAGCGGCCCGGCTGTGGGCGTCTCAGCGCATATCCAATGTGATGAGCGCCTGGCAAGGCCGACAATGCATCATGCCGTCCCTCCCGCGCGAAGAACGCCCCAGAGCATGAGGCGCCCACAGCCGGGACGCCTGGCACAGCATCCTTCGGCGCTCGCCTTCAGCTTCCGAAGTCGAAGGTGAAGTCTCCGGCTTCGTTGACGTCGACGGCGACGCTGCCGCCGCCCTTCAACTTGCCGAAGAGGACTTCGTCGGTGAGGGGGTTCTTGAGTTCCTTTTGGATCACGCGGGCCAGAGGGCGGGCACCGAAATCGGGCTCGTAGCCCTTTTCGGCGAGCCGTTTTCGGGCAGCGGGCGTGAGCTCGATCTTGATCTTGCGTTCGCGCAGCTGGTCCTGGAGTTCGATGATGAACTTGTCGACGACGCGCTCCATGACCTCGGCCGGGAGTGCATCGAAGCGGACGATTTCGTCCAGTCGATTGCGAAATTCGGGGCTAAAGATCTTTTCGATCTCTTTGTTCCCATCTCCCCGTTTTAGATCAGTAAATCCGATGGCGCGCGTCGACAATTCCCGCGCACCCGCGTTCGAAGTCATGATCAAAGTCACATGGCGGAAATCCGCCTCGCGTCCCTGGTTATCGGTCAGCGTCGCATGATCCATCACCTGCAGGAGCACGTCGAAGACGTCCGAATGGGCCTTCTCGATCTCGTCGAGGAGGAGCACGGCGTAGGGATGCTTCCGGACCTGTTCGATCAGCAAGCCACCCTGGTCATATCCGACATATCCGGGCGGCGCGCCAATCAGGCGGGACACGGAATGCTTTTCCATGTACTCGCTCATGTCGAAGCGCAAGAAAGGCACGCCCAGGGTCTCGGCGAGCTGCTTGGCCAGCTCGGTCTTGCCCACGCCCGTCGGACCGGCGAAGAGGAACGAACCCGTCGGCTTATCGCCGCCGCCGAGCCCTGCCCGCGCACGCTTCACAGCGCTCGCCACAGTTGCCACCGCTTCGTCCTGACCAAACACGACCGCCTTGAGATCGGACTCGAGGCGTTCGAGCTTGCCTGAATCTTCCGAAGCCGTCGTCTCAAGCGGCACCCGCGCCATCCGCGCGACGGTCCGTTCGATATCCCGCACGCCCACTGTCTTGCGCTTTTTCCCGGACGGTCGAAGGCGAACAGAAGCACCCGATTCGTCCATCACGTCAATCGCCTTATCCGGCAAGAACCGATCATTCACGTGCCGAATTGCGAGGTCCACGCAGGCCTTCAATGCGGGGCCCGTAAAATGCACGCCGTGATGCTCTTCGTATCGCGGCGCCAATCCCTTCAGGATGCGCACGCATTCTTCAGCCGTCGGTTCTTCGACATCAACCTTCTGGAAGCGCCGAGCGAGTGCGCGGTCGCGTTCAAAGTGTCGGTATTCCTGATAGGTCGTCGAGCCCAGGCAGCGCAAGGACCCGTCCGCGAGTCCCGGCTTCAAAAGATTCGAGGCATCGACCGTCGTGCCCTGAGCAGAGCCCGCGCCGAGAATCGTGTGGATCTCATCGATGAACAGAATCGTACGCTCGCGCTCTTCGAGTGCCGCCAGCAGCGCCTTGAAGCGCGCTTCGAAATCGCCGCGGTACCGCGTTCCGGCAAGTAGAGCGCCGAGGTCGAGGGAATGGATTTCCGTCCCCTCCAGATCCTCCGGCACGCGCCCTTCATGAATGCGCAGCGCCAGGCCCTCGGCGAGCGCGGTCTTGCCCACCCCGCTTTCGCCGACAAAAATCGGATTATTCTTACGCCGCCGCGCGAGGATATGAATCGCGCGGTCGAGCTCCGGACCTCGCCCGATCAAAGGATCGAGCTTGCCTTCGGCGGCCCGCTCCGTGAGATTCTTCGCGAAGGCCCCGAGCGGATCCGCCGGGACGCCTTCACTCTCTTCGCCCCCCATCATCGGCGATGCCCCGACGCCCTCTTCGTCGAAGCCACCCTCGCCAAGACGCGATTCTCCGTGACTGATGAAGCGGAGAACATCGACGCGAGACACGCCCTGCGCGCGAAGCAGCGTCATCGAGTGCGCGTCCGGCTCTTGGAAAAGTGCGGCGAGCAGATCGCTGATCTCGACTTCTTCTTTTTCCGCGTTGTCCGTGTGCTCCATCGCGTGCTGAAGGACGCGGTGAAACGCGAGGGTCTGCATCGTATCGACGGGCTCGTCACCGGGCACGATTTCGAGGTCCTCATCGAAGAAGCGTTCGAGCTCGATCCGCAAGCGCTCCACGTCGGCCCCCGAATGCAGCAGGATCCGCGCACCGTCCTCGCTGTGGATCAGCGCGTAGAGCAGATGCTCAACCGTGAGGTAGGCGTGACGGCGCACGATGGCCTCGCGCTGTGCCGCTTGCAGCGTCAGCTGAAGGTCTCGACCGATCGAACTCATTCTTTCTCAACTCCTGAGCGAAGGGGGTAGCCCCGTTCCTCCGCCATTCTCAGCACAGTCGCTGATTTAGTCTCGGCCACTTCAAGCACAAAGACACCGCCTATGCCCATACCGGTCTTATGAATCTGAAGCATGATCTGCGTCGCAGCTGAGGGGCTCTTGCCGAAGACCTTCTCGAGTACCTGGACCACAAACTCCATAGGAGTGTAGTTGTCGTTATACAGGATGACCTTAAAGCGCGGTGGTCGAGCGCTCTTTCTTCGCTCTTTCGTCGCCACCTCGCGGTCGCGCTCTCTGCCCGGATCGACGGGTCTTTTAGGTGGAGGTCCACCCGGCGTCTCATCGATGGGCCCCGCTCCCCGGGGGCCAGCGCATGCCGGATCCCAGACCTGCCCCTGACTCTGGCCGCGGCTTTGCCAGTCACTCCGCCCGTTAATCAGAAGGTCACTCCGAAGGTCACTCCGAAGGTCAAGAGGAGCCGAATCTTGAAGCATTCGCTCGCCCCGGATCTCTCTGGAACAATTCGGGGCAGCGGCGCACGTACGATCAATCAAAAGCATCTCCGGAAGCATAGCCCGCTCGCCCCATCCCATGCAGCTCCCGCCTTGATCGACCCGGCTACACTTAGCCCGAATGTCCGAGACCGAGCCGAAGATCGAAATAGCCCTGGAAGATGGAATCGCGGGAATCGACCCCAAAGAATGGGACCGGATCGTTGCCGACGAGTCTCCCTTTCTTGAATGGGCTTTCCTTGCCAGCCTGGAGGAAGCCGGAACGCTCGGCGAGTCTTCGGGCTGGGATGCGCGGCCTTTGGTCGCACGCGAAGACGGCCGTCTGGTCGCCGCCTGCCCGCTCTATGTGAAGTCCAATAGCGAGGGCGAGTTCATTTTTGACCATGCCTGGGCAGACGCTGCAATGCGCGGCGGCATCCGGTACTACCCAAAGCTGCTGGTCGGTGTGCCCTTCTCCCCTGTCACCGGATCTCGCTTCCTGGTCGATCCGGATGCCGATCGTGAGATTTGGATCGCACGCTTGGGGACGGCGCTGCGCGAGATCTGCATAAGCAATGAAATTTCGAGCGTGCATGTGAATTTCTGCCCGCCGGAGGAAGCCGCTGCCCTCGAACCGCTCGGATTTCACACGCGGATCGGGCTGCAATACCATTGGCATAACCAGGGCTATGAAGACTTCGAGGGCTATCTCGGGGCTTTTCGGAGCAAGCGCCGAAACCAGATTCGCCGCGAACGTCGAGAGATGGAGAAGCAGGGGGTCGAGATCAAGACCTATACCGGCGCCGAAATCACGCCCGACCTTGCCGAGCCGATGTACGCCTTCTACCTGGACACGATTGAGTCGCGTGCCTGGGGCAGGCAATACCTCAACCGGGAGGTCTTCGATCTCCTCATCGCGCGCTTCAAGGAACGCCTGGTCTTTGTCATCGCGGAACAGAACGGCGAGAAGATCGCCGGCACGTTCAACGTTGAAAAAGGCGATGCACTCTACGGCCGCTACTGGGGGGCCAAGCGGATGGTGAAGCATCTGCATTTCAACGTCTGTTATTACGCCGCCGTCGAACATTGTATTCGTCGCGGGCTGGCTCGATTCGAACCAGGCGCGGGCGGGGAGTACAAGCAGGTCCGCGGCTTCGATGCCTCCCCGACCTATTCCGCGCATTACATCGCCGACGAGCGACTCGGTCATGCTGTCGCGCAATTTCTGGATAGCGAGCGTGATCAGGCGGAAGAAACGATCGATTGGTACCGCGAGCGAAGCGCGCTCAAGCCCGGCCAATCCGCTGGGGCCGCGGATCCAAAAGCCGTTTCACCTTCCCCGTCACCTTCCAATACACCCACCCAATCACAATCGGATTCAACCGCCGACTAGATCGCGACCCCTTCGTTCATCGCGGACAGGATGAACATCTGCTCGCTACGGGTCAGCGTCGGCTTCTGCGTCAGCTCGCGCAGCCTGGACATCCGGTCACCGGCATCCAGCCCCAACGCGCCGCCGCCTGAATTCAACTCGTCGAAACGGCCTTCAAGCCGCACGATGCGAATCGGATGCTCGACCCAACCCGCCTTCATGATCACGTCGCTTGCGCCATCAAGGCTGGAGGCCACAACGCGCTCGCCGACCAGAGCAAGGCCGGTCGGCCCCTGCCACACGATGCGATCGGGCGTGAAGGCTGCCCGCACCTGGCGCGCCGCGGACGCGTCCGGAATCACGAAGACCAACACGGCTTTGGACTCGGGTTCCGCGGTCAATCCCACTTTCTTGCCAAGGCCGGGCCCTTCGAGCGCCAGGATTGTCAGCAACATAAGTCCTGCGAGCATCATCCCGGCCTGAAAAGAAGCGGTCTTCATAGGCCGCTTATCGGCCTCCCGGCAAGGCGAGATTAAGGGCCAATTGGGCGCTTTTAGACCCGTGGTATACGGCATTCGCCCGATGCCAGAAGATCGCCTCATCGTCATGATTCGCCTTCACCTTCGGCGTCATAGGAGATGGAAAATGCCCGCTCAACAAGACGGGTGGAAACGAAGTCCCGTCGGCAGAGACGCTCACATCCCTCAGGCCGAAGGCGTTGGTGACGGTGCGGCTGCACTCGGAACCCACGGGACCACGCCCACAACCCTGCCTACGCGACGCCTGGAAACAGGCGATTTTCGTCCCGCGACCGCCTACTTAGAACAGCTCGGCGAGGGCTCGCGCAGAACCATGCGCGAGGCGCTTGCGAAGCTGTCGCATTGGGCTTCCGATGGGAAGTGCGATGCAGAGACGCTTCCTTGGCATCTGCTCCGCATCGAACATACGGCTGCTTTGCGCACGCGTCTTTCCGGTAGCCTTGCCCCTGCCACCGCCAATAAACATCTCGCCGCCCTTCGTGGCGTCTTGAAGCAGTGCTGGCGACACGGCGACATGTCGGCGGAGGCGTATCAGCGAGCGATTGACCTGCCTCCGGTTCGCGGGAGTTCGCCGCGGAAATCGGTGCAGCTCGGCCCGGACGATTTAATGAGACTCGCCGATGCGTGCGTCGGTGATGCGAGTCCGGCGGGAGCAAGAGATGAAGCGCTTCTTGCGCTGCTCTATGGCGCCAGCCTACGTCGCTCGGAGGCCGTAGCCCTCGACTTTGCGGACTATAATATGGACAACGATGAACTCACGGTGGGCGGTCCGAATCAGCGCGCGCCTCGACGCTTCGTCGCCAATGCCGATGCGCGCCGTGCGCTGGAGCGCTGGATCCTGATTCGTGGCCCCGAACCGGGCCCGCTCTTCAATCCGGTGAACAAGGGGGGTCGCATAGAGCGACGCCGCCTGTCCGAGCAAGCGATCTATATCGCCTGTCAAAAGCGGGCCGCCGAAGCCGGCTTGCCGCCGACGAGCCCCGAAGACTTGCGGCGTGCCGATGCTTCGGGTCGCGCTCGCCGAACTCAGACAGCAGGTGCGCGCTCGCATGTGCAGGTGGACCCCTCGACGGCCGGCTAGCGCTCGGGCCGGGTTCCGGACGGGCGGCACTGGGCGGGAACCGGGCCGGCTCTCCGCCAGAGCTGGGCCGCAATTAAGAGAGGCTCTGTTCCCGGGCCGCTTGGAGGAGACGGAAATCCTTCTCTGCGTGGTAGGATGATCGCGTGAGTGGTGAGGCCGAGACGAGGAGGAATCCCCGGGCTTCAGCCTCCGCGGTGATCTCTTCGAATTCCTCAGGCGGCATATACCGCTCGACCCGAGCGTGCTTGGGCGTCGGCCGGAGGTACTGCCCAACGGTCAGAAAGTCGACGTCGGATTCACGCAGATCGTCCATCACCTGCCGGATCTCATCGCGCTCCTCGCCGAGTCCGACCATGATCCCGCTCTTCGTGAAGGTCTGGGGCCTAAGCGTCTTCGCCTCCGCCAGTAGGCTCAGTGAATGCCGGTAATCCGCGCCCGGTCGCACGCGCTTATACAAGCGGGGCACCGTTTCTAGATTGTGGTTGTACACGTCGGGCGCGGCACCAATCACGATGGATAATGCATCGGGCTTGCGCCGAAAATCAGGCGTCAGCACTTCGATCGTCGTCTCCGGCGCATCTCGGCGGATCTTTTCGATGCAGAGCGCGAATTGCGTCGAGCCACCGTCGCGGAGATCGTCGCGATCTACCGACGTGATCACTACATGCTGGAGCCCCAGCTCCGCCACAGCCCGCGCCAGATGTTCGGGCTCTTCCTCGTCCACCGCGTCGGGCATGCCCGTATCCACGTTGCAAAACGCGCAGGCCCGCGTGCACACGGAACCAAGAATCATGACCGTCGCATGCCGCTCCGCCCAACACTCGGAGAGATTCGGGCAAGCCGCTTCTTCGCAGACCGTATTGAGCTTGAGCCGGCGCATCAGTGCTCGCGTGTCTTCGACCTTTGGATCAGCGGAGAGCCGGATGCGAATCCACGGCGGGCGCGGAAGATCGTCCGTTTCCGCGCTGCGCCCTGCAATTTGAAGAAGCTGGTCCGACAAAGGGATCTCCGTCACCTCGCCGTCGCCTTTGGCGGCGGCAGATGTCTACATGTGGATCGCGCGGCCGTACGCGTCGAGCGTCGACTCGTGCATCATCTCCGAGAGCGTAGGATGCGGGAACACGCTCTGCATCAATTCCGCCTCCGTGGTCTCCAGATTCATCGCAACGACAAAGCCTTGAATCAGCTCCGTGACCTCAGCGCCGATCAGATGCGCGCCAAGCAGTTCTCCCGTCTTCGCATCAAAGATCGTCTTGATCAGGCCTTCGGTTTCGCCCAGGGCGATCGCCTTGCCGTTTCCAATGAACGGGAAGCGTCCGATCCGGACCTCCCGCCCGAGATCGGCCGCGGCCGATTCGGTCAGACCGACGCTCGCGATCTGCGGCCGACAATAGGTGCAGCCCGGAATCCGCTCGGTCTTCATCGCATGCAGATTCGTTCCACCCGCGATCCGTTCCGCGCAGAGCACTGCTTCATGCGTCGCCTTGTGCGCCAACCACGGCGGGCCAGCCACGTCGCCGATTGCATACACGTTCGGCTCCCCGGTCTCCGTCATCTCGTTGGTCACGATATGCGTGCGGTCAACCTCGACGCCCGTGCCTTCCAGGCCGAGCCCGTCGACATTGCCTTCGATGCCGACGGCCAGGATCACGCGATCGTAGGTCTCGGTTTTCGTCTCACCCGATTCCGCTGTGATCGTTGCCGTGACCGAGTTGTCTCCCTTTTCGAGAGAACTCACCGTCGAGGCGACGTGGATCTCAATGCCCTGCTTTGTGAATTGCTTGTGAGCGAGGGTCGAGATCTCTTCATCTTCAACGGAAAGGATGCGCGGCAGCGCCTCCACGACCGTCACCTGCGCTCCCATGTCCCGATAAAAACTGGCAAACTCGATTCCGATCGCGCCCGAGCCGACGACTAGCAGCCGCTGCGGCATGACATTAGGAACCATTGCTTCGCGGTAGTTCCAGATCAATTCGCCATCCGCTTCCAGACCCGGAAGGGAACGCGCGTGCGCGCCGGTCGCAAGGATGATGCTCGCTGCCTGTAATTCAACCGGCTCTTCGCCCTCACGTTCGACGAGCACCTGGCCCGGCCCGTTCAAGCGACCAAAGCCCATATGGACATCGACGCCATTCTTTTTCATGAGATGCTTCACGCCCGTGTTCAAGCGCTTTGACACCTTTCGCGAGCGCTTCACGACCGTTTCGATTTCGAAAGAAACGCCTTCGACGGAAAGACCGTAATCCTTCGCATTCGAGATCAGATGATGTACTTCCGAAGAACGCAACAGAGCCTTGGTCGGGATGCAGCCCCAGTTCAGGCACACGCCGCCGAGATTCTCCGATTCGACCAGCGCGACAGTCAGTCCGAGCTGGCGCGCCCGGATCGCTGCAGGGTATCCGCCCGGCCCGCCGCCAATCACGACCACGTCATAAGATGCGTTACTCATCGTTGTTCCCTCTTCCTTTCGAATCGTATCGACTCGTGCGTCCCGGTCTTGCCGCGAATTCGTGTCGTATGTCGCGCGCGGCCCCAGGTCCGCGCCGCGACTCTAAAGCATCATGCCCATCGGATCTTCGATCCGCTCTCGAATCGCCGCCAGCAGCTGCGCGCCGACTGCGCCGTCCACCGCACGGTGATCGGCTGCGAGTGTGATCCCTGCAATTTGTCCCACAACAATTTCGCCCTCGCGAACGACGGGCTGCGCCTCGGCCGCCCCTACTCCGAGAATGCACGCCTGCGGAGGATTCAAGATCGGATAGACGGTCTCGATTCCGTACATCCCAAGATTCGAAATCGTCATGCTGCCGCCTTGGTATTCATCCGGCCGCAGCTTTCCAGCCCGCGCGCGTTCTGCCAGAGCCTTGACCGCCTCTGAAATCCCCACGAGCCCGAGCCGGTCGGCATCCTTCACCACGGGCGTCATGAGCCCACCGTCCGTCGCCACCGCAACCGAAAGGTCCACCGTCTTTAGCAGGTGCATAGAGTCGCCCATGAACCGCACGTTCGCCGCTGGCACATCGCGCAGAGCAAGCGCCGCGGCGCGCAAAATAAAATCGTTGACGGAGACTTTGACCCCGCGCCCCTCCTCCGCGAGTCCCGCGTTCATCCGCTTTCGCAGGCTCATCACCTCGTCCATCGCGCAGCGCACACGAAGATAGAAATGGGGTACTTCCTGCTTCGATTCCGTAAGTCGGCGCGCGATCGTCTTGCGCATCGCGCTCAGCCGAACGACTTCAAACTCTTCCGGAATCGCGGCTTCCTCAGCAGTGGAGCCGCGCTCGTCCTTCGCAGCATTCGGCGCGGCACTGGGCTGCACGACCTCCTCGCGTGCAGGATTATCGACATCGACCTCTGTCCCCGTGCCTGTGCGCAGCACGTCGGCCTGCACGATGCGGCCCCGCGCACCTGTACCTTCTACGCCCGTTAGATCGATGCCTTGATCGGCCGCAAGGCGGCGGGCAAGCGGCGTTGCCGCCGGCAAATCTTCGACCGCCTCGGCAAGCGGCGCAGCAGTCACAGCCGAGGTCGCGGATGCAGCCTCGCTGGCATCGCCCTGCCCTGCGTCGGCGTCGGCGTCCTCCTCGATCGTGCCGAGAATCGTCCCGGGAAGGACGTTTTCGGCGCCTGCCGGGACAAGGAATTCTGTCAGCGTCCCCGAAGTGGGCGCCTCCAGCTCGACCGTCGCCTTGTCGGTCTCGAGCTCCGCAATCACGTCGCCCTTTTCAACACGATCGCCCAGATCGACCAACCAGGAGGCAAGAACTGCGCTTCCCTCGTCGGCGTCTCCGCCCGACGAGAGGCGAGGCATTTCAATCTGAAACGACATCGTGCTGACCACCCCCATGATCGTTTTCGCGCCCGGATTATAATTCCACACGCCCTGAAGACCATAGCGTGTCTCAGCTCGCGCCCGATCTCATCGGCCTCGCTACCCTCCTTGCATGAACGGATCCTGGGAAAAGAACTGGCAAGGCATCCACTTCGCGGTCGAGAGTCGGTCGTCACGCGTGGACGGGGGCGCGACCCTGCGTATCGGAGCGCCGAATTCCGCTGAAGCGGGCGAAGCAAATCCGGCGGAATGGCTTCGTTTTGATTGTTTCGAGAACGAACCCCATTGGCATGTCGACCCCGATGGACGGGACCAGAAACGCCCGCTGGACGAACGCGGGGACTGCGTCAGCGAAGCCCTCCGTCTGATCGAACAGGACCTGCCGCGCTGGCTCAAAGAGGCTGGAGCGCCGGGGGGGATCTGCGAAGCCTTGACTGCGGCTCGGCGCGATGCCCCGGATCAGTGGCGAGCGCATCTGCACTCGCTCTCACTCGAGATTCGCCATCGGCTATCTCGACAAGGTCCGCTGAATCTCGACGAGGTCGATCTCCGCGCGCTTCGCGAACGGCGGAGCGAGAAATGGCACACGTACCCCAAGGATGTCTTGCCCGCGTGGGTGGCCGAGATGGACTTCCCGGTCGCTGCCCCGATCCAAACCGAGCTGCGCCGCTTCGCGTACCTCACGGATGCCGGTTACCCCCTCGGCCTGCGCGAAACGGGCCTCCTCGATTTGTTCTGCGGGCGCATGGCAGAGCGCTTTGATTGGCGACCCGATATTGCGGGGGTCGAAATCCTTTCGGAAGTCGTGCAGGGCATGTACCTCGCGATCGAAGCCTTCTCCGAACGCGGCGACGGCGTGATCGTGCAGACGCCGATCTATCCCCCTTTTCTTTCTTCGGTGCGCGAAATGGATCGGCGCCTCGTCGAGAATCGTTTCCAACAGGACGGGGCGAGCCTCGCATTTGATGCGGACGCACTGGCCGCGAGCATCGACGCCGACACGCGGCTCCTGCTGTTCTGCAATCCGCATAATCCCTCTGGCCACGTATTTACGCGCGAGGAACTCGAAGCGATTGCGGCCCTTGTGCTGAAGCATGACCTCGTGGTTGTCTCCGACGAGATTCACAACGACCTTCTCTTTGATGGCCGACGGCATATTCCCTTCGCCTCGCTTTCGGACGAGATCGCAAAGCGGACGATCACACTCACCTCCGCGAGCAAGGCGTTCAATATTCCGGGACTCCGCTGTGCAGTTGCGCATTTCGGCGATCCCGCCTTACAGGAACGCTTCAATACCGTTGTGCATCGCCATATCCGAGGCGGAATCGGCCTGATCGGAATTTACGCAACGATGGCGGCCTGGAAATGGGGACAGCCCTGGCTTGATGAGGTGCTGCCCTACCTACAGGCCAACCGCGATTTCGCCGAAAAGGCTCTTCATGAGCGCATCCCCGAAATCCGCTTCGTTCGCCCCGAAGCGACCTACCTCGCCTGGCTCGATTGCAGAGCGCTCGAGCTGGCTCAGCGCCCTGCTCCGCACTTGCTCCAACATGGGCGAGTGGCGCTCTCCGACGGCAGAAACTTTGGGCCGGGATGGGATCATTTCGCGCGCCTCAATTTCGCCACCTCAAGATCGATATTGACGGAAGTCATCGACCGGATCGCAAAGGGCTTTGGACGTTAGGCCAGGCTCGCCTATCCGAAGCCTCTAAGCAAGAAGCTAGACAGGAGCAACAGCATGGCGCATGCACACTCACACGCCCCAGGATCGGCCCATAGCCATTCGCATCGGGACGTCCGGAGTCAGAATCAGAAGCGGCTCTTTTTTGTGCTCATCCTCGCCCTCAGCTACGCCGGGATCGAGTTAGTCGGCGGTTTGATGACGGGCTCGCTGGCGCTGCTGGCCGACTCGCTGCACATGGTCTCGGATGTGGCAGCGCTCGCCCTTTCTTTGCTCGCTGCTTGGATGGCCGCCCGTCCCGCAAGCCAGCAGCGTACCTTCGGCAATAGTCGCGCCGAAATCCTCGCCGCCCTCGCCAACGGGCTTGCCCTCGCCGTTGTCGCCGTCTTCATCACGGTTCATGCCGTCGAGCGCTTCCTCGATCCGCGCGCCGTCGAAGGCGTAGGCGTGATGTGGGTCGCCGCGGGCGGCCTGATCATCAATCTCATCGGGCTATGGATTCTTGAAGGCGGCCGCGAGGACTCGCTCAATATTCACGGCGCCTGGCTGCACGTACTCAGCGATACGCTCGCGAGTGTCGGAGTGATCCTGGCCGGCTTCGGGATCTGGGCCTTCGGCTGGCTCTGGTTGGACCCCGCCGTTTCGGTGGTGGTCGCCGTGCTCGTCCTGTTCTCGGCCTGGAATTTGATCCGCGAGGCCCTCGACGTCCTGATGGAGGCCGCGCCCGGACACCTCGATCCGGAGGAAATCCGCAGCACACTGCTCGACCTGCACGGCGTGCGCACCCTTCACTGCCTGCATGTCTGGACCATCGGCAGCAGCGAAGTTTCGCTCTCGAGCCACCTCGTCGTCGAACCGGGCCGCGACACAGACCAGCTCCTCAAGACAGTGCGTCAAGCCCTGGAAGAGCATTTCAAGATCGAGCACACCACGATTCAGCTCGAATTCGCTGAGCTCCATGCGCCCGGAGGCGAGGTCAGCGATCCCGTCTGCGCAGACGCCTGCGAGCCGGCCAGCCAGTCCGCCTGAGCCATTTTGCACCCTGAGTCACGGTCGAAGTGCTTTACTGCGCCGGCCAACTGACGTTAATGTCATAAATGACATGGCTGTCAGTGAATCCCATAAAGCCCTCGACCCACCCGCCCGCCGCAATACGATGGCGCCGAGTCGGCCCGCTCGCCCTCGTACGCGACAGACGCGCCGTCGCCTGCTCGACGCCGGCCGAACGCTCTTCGCCCAGCACGGCGGCCCGGATGCGGTCACCACTCATACGATCGCTGCCGAAGCGGGATACGCCTCCGGCACCTTCTACCTGCATTTCAAGGACAAGCATTCTCTCTTCCACGAATTGGCGGAAGAGGCAGCGAGCGAACTCGAAGAGCGCCTTATGTCGGTCGCGGCACGGTCCGAGTCCGTATCCGAAATCATGCAGGCACAGGCGGAAGCCCTCGTTGGGTTTGCAGAAGAAAAGCGCGACCTCCTGCTGATCATCTTCCATCCAAGCCTACCTGCTCGCACGTCGCCCACCGGCCGCTCCGCGAAGAGTGCCGACACCCAGGACAGCCAAGACACCCGGGACGCCGAAGGCGAAGCCATCCAATGCAGCGTAGGAGCCGGCATCCTCGAGCGCCTCGCACGCGGCATCTCCGCCCGGCGCCGCGAAGCGATCGCAGACGGGAGCGCTTATGACTGCTTCGACCCAGACATACTCGCCCAGGCGATCGTCGGCATGTGGGCGCACGTACTCGCCTGGTGGTGCGAGGACCCGACCCGCGCCACGCGTGAAGATTTGATTCGCACCCTGACCCATCTTCAACTGCACGGAAATCGATCGGAGGAAGGCCTTTGTGGTCTGCCTCATTCGACGGAACCCAGCGCCTAACCTTTTCAAACGCAAGTCCCAAGGGTCCTTCCTACACGGAGCCAAGGAACATGAACTCGCGCCCGAGCCTCAGGAGACACCCAGCATGAGCGAACGCCACATCACGCATGACGCAATCTACAATACGGTCGACCGCGACGATTTCGACTCTCTGATCGAAGTCGACCGTTATGCCGACCGGACCGACGCCTTCGATTCGATCATCGCGTCGACCGTCGATCATTTTTGGGACCCAACCGACACGCGCTATATCGATTTCAAGGCCGAACCTTTCGATCTGACCGAGCAGACGATCATGCCACGCGACTTCTGCATCGAACTCAAAACCTCCGTCGCCGACAAGTTGGATGAACAGCAAAAAATTCGCTTGGCCAACCAGAACACGCGCTTCGTGCTGTCGAGCATCCTGCACGGCGAGCAAGGTGCGCTCTCCTTGTCCGCCAGTCTGACCCAGATCCTGCGCGATCCTGGCGCGATGGAATACGCTGCCAACCAGACGCGGGAAGAAGCCCGCCACGTCACGGGATTCACGAACTACATCTCGACACGCTGGGGCACGCCGCTCGAATCAGGAGCGACGATCCGAAACCTCCTGAACGAGATAGTGAAGAGTCCGGCGGTGTATAAGAAGCTCGTCGGTATGCAGATGCTGATTGAAGGCCTCGCGATGGGCGCGTTCGCCACGATTCAGCGCGAGACAAACGACCCGACGCTCCGCCGGCTGATCCACTTCACGATGTCCGACGAGGCCTTTCATCATAAGTTCGGCAAAATCTGGGCGGATCGCACGATCCCGAAGCTCACGGAGGAAGAGCACGAACACGTCGAGACGTGGGCGGCTGAGGCCTTCCAAATTCTGCTTTTCAATTTGATCAACGCCGAGCAGAAGCAGGGAATCTACGGTGAATTCGGGCTGGATTGGCAATGGGTTCGCTCGGCAATCCTTGAGGCCTTCACCGAGGAAGATCGACGCAAGGACATGACGAACAACACGAACATCTTCCGTGTCTTGATCAAGACCCTGCTCAAGGCGGGCATCATCACAGACCGAACGCGCCACGTCTATCAGGCTTGGGTCGACATGGACGAGCTGGCCAAGGAAGACGATGAGGTCGCCGGCACGGACGTCGCGATGGCCGCAATGGAAGAGCTCAAGCTGATCAATAGCGGCCGTCAAAAGATGGGCGCGCGATTCCGAACGAACTAATAAGAAGAAGACGACGTTTCAAGAAAATCCCCGGGCCTTCCACTTAGGAGAACTCGGGGTTTTCCTGTATTCAGATCTCAATTTGCCGCCTAATTCGCATGCATCCCCTCACCTAATCCCCCGTCCGCTAAAGAGTTCTTGGCAATCACCGATATCCTTGAATGAATCAATGCGTTGTGAGGGCCCCGCGTGCAGAATGAAATCTCGTACATCCAAAATCAAAACGAGAACGAACCGGACGCCGCTTCGGCGCGTTCCGCCCAGCGTTCTCCAGCGACAGAAACACAGGAGCCTCTCCGACCTTCCATCAAGAGAATCCCCGCGAAGAAGAGAAGCCAACCGGAATCGGCTCAGCTCTTAGAACCGGAACTCGCCCTCTTCTACCTGATCGCAGACCCGCAAACGATCGCCGGCGTGCCCTCCAACCTGGAGCCAACAAGTGCCGGGGGCTTCGATGAGGAGGTGGACCGACTGAGGCAAGCGCTGCACGCGCGCGAGCAAGAGCTGGAAGACTTGCGGCGTCGTGCCGACCCTGTCGAGAGCGAAGCGGCTCAAACCGCCCCTGTCCATGCCGGTGTCATCCCCACTGCCCCTGCACCCGCCACGGTCCCGGCGGCGAAGGAAGAGGAGCGGTTCGCAGAAGATCCGCATCCGGCGGCGAAAGACCTGCTGGATTCAACGCAAGCACATCGCATGGCCAAGGATGCGCGGCAAAGCGAGCAAGCAAGCCGCGTCGCGCTCCAAGCCGCCCAGCAGGCGCAGCGAACGGAGAAAAGCGACGAATGGCCTTCTCCCAACGATCGCATTGCGATCGAACAGAGTTGGCAAACGCGCCCCCTCTCTGTCCAAAAACACCTGCTTGAAACCGCACCCGTCGTGGCCGAGATGAACGGTCTCCGACCCACCCATCCAAGAGGACCAAAAGCGAAACCGCGCCGCCTTGCGCCGCAAGCGGCGGAACGCTCGATCCCCGCCGGGTTTCAGCTGCGCGCCGCGCGAGCGGAAGTCCGTGAACTCGAAGCGACGCTCTCGATCGCACGGGATACCGCGCTGACACAGAAGCTTGAAATTGCGCGACTCCGCAGTGAGATCGAAGAACCCGCCGATCGCGACGCAGTCGAAATGGCCGCGCTCGAAGAGGCCTTTCGAGCGGTGCTACCTGAAGAGGAAACCATTGATGTTGAAGCGATTCGCATCGAGGCGCAGAATCAACTCCGAACCGAATTGATGCAGGAAACCGCGGCCGCACACCAAGAAATCGAACGCCTGCGTGAGCGCGTTTCCCTTGGCGAGCGCGAAATGGAAGCGCGTGAGGCCGAGCGCCGAATTCTCCGAGAGACCCTCGCGGCACGCGAAGACGAGCTTCAGACCGCGAGCGGCGAGCTCACTCAGCTGACACAAAGACTCCAGGAGGAGAGCAAGCTCATCCAGGAACTCCACGCCTCGCTCGATGATGAACGCGAGCATAACGCGGGGGCGCAGTCACTGTTGGCCCAGCTGCGCGATACCCTGCAAAGGGTGCCGGGCGAAGCAAAGATGCCCGTCCAACGTCACGACACTGCGCGCCCGCCCCTGGCGCACACTAAGGCTGGCACTGCGGCTGGTACTACGGTCATCGAAGTCGATTCAGGCCTTCCCTCCTCTCCGACCGCCTTTCTTTCCGAGAGTCCTGAACGATTTGCGGATACCGAACTGGCCCCGCGAAGAGAATCGCCGGGTGAAGCCGCGCCTGCTGATTCAGGGCGACTCTTCGAAGCCTGGCAAGATGATCAGGTTCGCCGCCATTTTGGCCCCTTTGGGATAGACACGACTCGCGATCTCGTCATGGCGCCTCTAGCGAGGCGAAATTCAACGCTGGAAAATCCCGCCAAGATCCTTGTATTAGGCAGCGGTGCAGAGAAATGGACCGAACTCCTCGCCGAAGACCTCATTGCGAGCGATAGTCCGCCCTTTCAGATCCTTCTCGGCGGCGACGGCACATCACGCCGGCGCGCAGATCTTCGAGACCGCCCGATAGACGAGTTTATCGCCGCGACGCGCACTCCCGAATCTCCAGCGGATTTTGAAGCACTCCTGGCCGAGACCCGGCCCAGCGTGATCGTTTCGCGGAACTTCCTTTCTGGCATGAGCGACGTTGAGCCTTGGCTTGACGTCTTGAGAAACCTGCCGCGAATGGGTCCGGGCCTCATCCTTCTCGAATCGACTGGCGTCGGTCCGGTCTCGCCCGTTGATGCGATGAACGAGCTCGGCGACCGGATCTGGAGCCTCATGCCCGCTCGATATACCCGCGAGGGAGAGCATTCCGAAGCGCGCATCAAGAGCTGGCATGACGCCTTCCAGAGGATGCAACCCGTCCCCTCAAACGGCCTCCGCGCGGCGTTGCGCGAGGGCTTCGACCTCGAGATTTCGGCACAGTTCGGCTTTCTCACCGAGCCCTTCCTGCGTTCACCCATCGCAGAAAATTTCGATCCCGAGGCACAGCGCGATCGACGCTTCCTTCATCAGATTGCCGACGTCGACGACCGGAAGATCGAGGCCGGCATCGCTCCAGCCCTTCATTTTGTTGCGCGGATCGATGGGCGCATCGAGGATTGAACACAGAGCACGCTGGACTGGCCGCACGGCGTGCCGGAGCGCCTTCTCACGCAATCCCCCAGCAAGCCTTGCCTAATCTCGCTCCGCGACATAGAACAAGGGAATGGCTCCCACCGCTTACGACTACGCCCAGCGCGGCCCCTACGCCGTGGGCGTACTCCAAACATCTTTTGCTGCACCGAGCCCCTCTGAGGTCACGAGACAGGTCAAGGGCGAAGACGAGTCGGAGGCGCCGCGTACGCGCAACCTCCCCACCGAGATTTGGTATCCCGCCGCTCCCGGGCAGACGGCGACGGACGACGCCCCGCATCCGATGGGCCTTTCCCATCTCGCAACCGCCGGCCTTAAACCGCTCGAAGAACTCTCCCCACTCATCGCCTTCTCCCATGGCAATTCCGGCCTGCGCCAACAGTCGACCTTTCTGACGACGCATCTCGCCAGCTGGGGCTATGTCGTCGTCGCCCCTGATCATGTCGGCAATACGTTCAGCGAGACTTTGGCACTCAAGGGTGACGCGGAGCGCGAGGCGGCCCATCGGCAAGCGCGTGCCGCCCGGCCATCCGATCTCATCGCTCCGATTCACGGGCTCCTCGACGACGACGCTCATCGGTCCGACCTCCCCCCGCTCGATGCCGATCGGCTCGGCGCGCTCGGGCACTCTTTCGGGGGTTGGACGGCGATCAAGGCCTCGGCCCTCGAGCCGCGCATTCGTGCACTCTGCTGCCTTGCGCCTGCTTCGGAGCCCTTTGTCGGTCGTAAGGCATTCGAGGAGGGAGAGCTTCCGCTTCGCGATGACATAGAAACACTCATTCTCGGAGCGGGGGACGATGTCCTCGTCGACCTCGAAACGAGCATCGAGCCGCTCTATGAGCGCCTCGGTCCGCGCGCCAAGCTCCAGGTGCTCGGGGGCCTCGACCATTTTCACTTTTGCGACGGAATAGAGATGCTCCACCGGATGCATCTGAATAATCCGCGCGAGCGCCAGCATCGTCCAACCAAGCCCCTAGACGAGTTGCGCGGCGAGGCTGAAACCCACACGCTTCTGCGTACGCGCGTCACCCGCTTCTTCGACAAACAGTTCCAACCCTGATTCTCGAGCTTCGAGGCGCCTGACTCGACTACTCTCCATGCCTCCTCGACCCCCTTCCCCCAAACCAGCGCGTCAACCCTAGCCACGCCTCCGGAGCCCATCATGAAAGACAAGACCTGCATCATTACGGGAGGCACTTCCGGCATCGGTGAGAGTGCCGCCCTCGCCCTCGCCGAAGAAGGTGCCGAAATCGCCATCGTCTGTCGGTCGAAAGAACGCGGCGAAGCGACTCGGGCTCGGATCGAAGACCATGTCGGTCGGACCTGCGTGAAGCTCTTCTTCGCGGATTTCGAAAATCTGAGCGACGTCCGCCGCGTGGCAGGCGAACTGGCAGACAAGCTCGACCGAATCGACGTGCTTCTGAATAACGCCGGCGTCACTATGCTGAGTCGAGAGGAGACTGGAGACGGGCACGAAACGACCTTCGCCGTGAACCACCTCGCGCCTTTCCTGCTCACCACGCTGCTAGTCCCGAAAATTCTCGAAGTGCCCGGCGCCCGGATTGTGAACGTGGCCTCCGATGCTCATAAATTTGCGCATTTCGACCTCGACGATCTTCAGTCGGAGAAGCGCTTCTCCTCGATGCGCGTGTATGGGGGCTCGAAGCTCGCCAATATTCTCTTCACGAACGAACTCACGCTTCGCTTGGCTCATCGCGACGTGCGGATCTGGTCCCTGCATCCCGGCGCCGTCTCAACCCGACTCGGCCTGAATAATGGTTTCATCGCGAAGCTCATCATTCCGGCCCTCTCGCTCTTCTTCAAGACACCCGAACAAGGCGCGGCCACTTCGGTGTATCTCTGCAGCCAGGCCGAGATCGATGCGCCAAACGGCACTTATTTTGCGAACGAAAAACCCGCAAAGACAACGAAGCTTGCCCGCGACACCGCAGCCGCAAAACGACTATGGGCCGAGAGCGAGAAGCTCGTCGGGCTCGACCCGAACTTCGCAAAGGAATGGTGATGTCCGAAGCCAAGCCCAACTGCACCCATCGACGCTTGCCCATCTCCCAAAACCTCATGGCGGCCGCCGACTTTTTTGGCGATCAGGAAGGCCGGCCCGCCCTTCTTCTCCACGGCGGCGGGCAAACGCGGCACTCATGGTCGGGCACCGCCGAACGACTCGCCGAAGCCGGCTGGTATGCGGTCACGATCGATGCCCGCGGACATGGGCAGAGTGATTGGGCGCCCGACGGGAACTATCACACGACGGGCTTCCGCGATGATTTGATCGCGATCGCCCAGGCCTTCGAGACGCCGCCAGTCATGATCGGCGCCTCGATGGGCGGCATCTCGGCTCTGCTCGCGATCCACGAATGGAAAGCTCGCCAATCATCGCGGAGCGAGGACCGACCAGAACTCGCTCGCGCGCTTGTGTTAGTCGACATCGCCACGCGTATGGAAGTAAACGGCGCCATGCGCATCATGGAATTCATGCGGGGAGGCATGGAGGGCTTCGACTCCCTCGAAGCGGTCGCGGATTCCGTAGCCGCCTACAACCCACATCGGCCGCGACCGAAAGACATCTCTGGCCTCGAGAAAAACCTCCGGCGAAGCGAAAACGGTAAATACCATTGGCATTGGGACCCCGCCTTCATGGCGAGCGACCCGGATGCCGCGGACGAGTTTGTAAACGAAGCCACTCTGGACGCAGCGGCAGCCTCTCTCGCCGTGCCAACCCTGCTGGTTCGCGGGAAGATGTCCGACTTGCTGAGCGAGGAAGGCGCGAAGGCGTTTCTTGCGCAAGTGCCGCATGCCAAGTTTGCAGACGTAAGCGGTGCCGGACATATGGTCGCCGGCGATCGCAACGACCTCTTCAGCGAGGCGGTGCTGCGCTTCCTCGACGCAGGCTGAACTATTCGGTCGCGCGAAGCGGTGTTGGGCGGCCGAAGAGCCAGCCCTGCCCGAAGCGGATTCCGAGGCGCCCGAGCACTTCGAGTTCTTCGAGCCTATCGAGACCTTCGCCGATCACCTGAGCGCCCATCTTGTCCGCCACGGTCAGAAGCGCTTCGAGGACGCTCTCGCGAGCGGGATCCGTGTCGACGCCCGAGACCATCGCGCGGTCGATCTTGATATAGTCCGGCTCGACCTCGATCAGTTCCTCGAGGCCCGCATAGCCTGCGCCCGTATCGTCGAGCGCGAACTGAAAGCCGAGCCCGCGGTAGAAATCGCGCATTTCGCGGAAAGCGCCGTAGCTTGCGATCGATTCCTGCTCCGAAATCTCGAAGACCACGTCGCTCGGCGTGAGTTCACTCGCCTTGAGGGTCTCGATCAGTCGGTCGGCCTGAAAATTCGGATCGTGAATCGTGGTCGGGCGGATATTCAGAAAGAGCTTCGTGCCCGCCGGAAAGTCCTTTGCCCCAGAGAGTCCGCTTTCGCGGCATACCCCATCCAGCTCGAAGACCAGCTCGTGTTCTTCGGCCTCGCCGAACAAGGCGAGCGGCGAATGGAAGCGCGAGCCTTCGGGACCACGCGCCAGCGCTTCGTATCCGAAGACCGTGCGAGACTCGACCTCGACAATGGGTTCATACACAGAATAGATGCGCTTATCGAGAACCGTTTCGAGCAGTTCGTTCCGACTCACCCGCCGCTTCGACTCGATATCGTACGCGCACTCTCGCCGCGCTTCGTTGAGCAGACGACGGAGCTGGGTCTCGATGCCAAACTGCGGATTCCGAAGCTCGACGGACATGCCCGACGGGAGCGGCGACACGCCGCGCAGATAGGGATAGAAAACCTTCGCACCGTCGGCCTGCAGGGCGCGATACACCTCTTGCTGAAAGCCCGGCATCTCCGTTCTATAGAAGCCGGCGGACTTGGGCTCACGGAACAAGACGATCAGGATTTCGTCGACACCCGGTTCGGCGTGACAGACGACGTAGTCCTTTTGGAGGCGCTCTGCGGCGGTCTCCTCGATCCGGGTACAGAGTGCTGCCAAGCAATCGCGACGCGCTGATTCACCATGACGCCGCTCGACCTCTGCGAGGACCGGAGCCGCGAAAATGATCAGGCCAACAGCCCCCGCCTTCGCAAACCCCGCTTCCAGTTCTTCGAAACGCCGACCCAGCGTGGAGTCGGAAGAGGCTTTAGGCGACGAGAGGTGATTTTCGGACATGGGAATCGAATCGGCATGCGGCAGCCCGGCATTGAGCGTTCCTGCGGGGAAACCGACTCAGAAATCCCCGATAAGGTCACTCTCAGGTCGCACCACGGTTGCTCGAAGATCACTCGAAGATCAAAGGAGCAGCTGCATCGGATCAGAAAGGATCCGAGAAAGACGCGAGGTGAACCGCACCGCTTCCGCGCCATCAATCACGCGATGGTCGTAGGAAAGCGAAAGCGGCATCACCAGCCGAGGCTCGAAGAAACCCGTCTCTTCCGGCGAAGCCCCAGGCGCCTCGTTCAGAGCATCCGCCCCCGCCGCGCGCCCAGCTCCATCAGAAAGCAGATCAAGCGGCGACGGCCCGTTCCAGCGCGGCTCGACGCGTGTCTTCGACAGCCCGAGGATCGCCACTTCGGGCGCATTCACGATCGGCGTGAACGCGCTCCCGCCTATGCCACCGAGACTCGAAATAGTGAAGCAGGCACCGCGCAGATCATCCGGCCCGAGCTTCCGATTACGCGCGCGCTCGGCGGTCTCAGAAAGCTCGGCCGCGAGTTCGAAAACGCCTTTGCGATCCACGTCTCGAATCACGGGAACGACCAGTCCCTGATCCGTATCCACCGCAATGCCCAGGTGGAAATATTCCTTCACCCACAAGCTGTCGCCTTCAGGCGCAAGCGTCGAACGCAGACTCGGGAACTCGCGCAAAGCGACCGCAACGGCCTTCATGACGAAAAGCAGAGGCGAGAGTCTCACACCACGCTCGGCCGCCAGCGCCTTGCGATCTCGCCGAAAGCGCTCGAGCTCAGTCACGTCGGCGTCATCGTGCTGCGTCACGTGGGGCACATTCAGCCAGCTGCGCTGCAGCCCCGGACCCGAAACCTTCTGGATTCGCGTGAGCTTTTCTTCGCGGACTGGACCGAACTGTGCGGGATCGATAAAGGGCACCGGAGGAATGCCCGCCCCGCCCTGTCCACTCGAAGTACTCCCTTCACCCTGATCCCCGGCGAACTTCGCGCGCACGTGGCTCTTGAGGTCTTCGAGGAGGACGCGCCCTTCCGGACCGGTCCCTTCCGTCTGCGCAACTGGCACGCCCAAATCGCGCGCATAACGACGGACGAGTGGACTCGCATGAGGAAGCCCCGCCCGGTCCGGAACTGGATTCGCCGCAGCTCGCGATTTTTCAGGAAGTGGCTGAAGAGGAGTTGCCGATTCGCCCTGTGTGGTGGGCGTAGCGGGTGTGCCCGCCGAATCGACGGGAGCGGAGACAGGAGGCTCCGCTGATGTGTCTTGCGCGGGCGCTGCCGCGCCTTCCGCCGGAGGGGCAGGCTCTGACGGCTCGGCCGGCGACTCTTCGGATGACGCAGACGCTTCCCCTGCGGCCTCGGACTCAAGAACAACAAGCAGAGAGCCCTGGGCGACCTTGTCGCCCTCCGCGACGCAAACCTCCACGACGACGCCCGCGGCTTCCGTCGGAATCTCCATCGTCGCCTTATCACTCTCGATGCTCACGAGTCCATCGTCGACCGCGACGACATCCCCTTTAGCAACAAGAATTTCGACGACTTCGACTTCGTCAAAGTCTCCAATGTCTGGAACTCGAATTTCGAGACGTTTGCTCATGCCCGTTCTCCTCGCCCGCTCTACCGACGGAGCGCTGCGGGACGTTCCACATCCACGCCGAGCTTCGCAATCGCTTTTGCGACCTTGCTGCGGTCGATGACCCCATCGTCCGCAAGTGCCGCGAGTGCTGCGACGCACACATAGTCTCGGCTGACCTCAAAGAACTGCCGGAGCTTTTCGCGCGAGTCACTTCGTCCCCAGCCGTCCGTGCCGAGCGTCCGATAGGTGCGCGGGACGTAGGCCCGAATCTGCTCGGAGAACAGACGCATATAATCAGTGGCCGCGACGACCGGACCTTCGGAGGCGGAGAGCTGGCGTTCGACAAAGCTCAGACGCTTATCCTCTTCCGGATGCAGCATGTTCCAGCGATCAATGTCCTGGCCGTCGCGCGCGAGTTCGTTGAAACTCGTCACGCTCCACACGTCCGCTGCAACCCCGAAATCATGTTCGAGCATCTCGGCGGCAGCGAGCACTTCGCGCAGGATCGTGCCGCTACCAAGGAGCTGAACCCGAGGCGCCTTCTTGCCCTTGCCTTCGGCCTGGCCCTCGCCCGATCCCTCACGATTTAGCCGATAAATACCTCGCAGAATCCCGTTCTCCGCGCCTTCGGGCATGGCGGGCTGTGCGTATTTTTCGTTCATCACAGTGAGGTAGTAGAAGACGTTTTCGTTGTCGCGGTACATGCGCCGCAGACCATCTTGCACGATCACGGCCAGCTCGTAGGCGTAAGTTGGATCGTAAGAGATACAGCTCGGAACCGTATTGGCCAGAATATGGCTATGGCCATCCTGATGCTGGAGACCTTCCCCGTTCAAGGTTGTGCGCCCCGCTGTTCCGCCTAACAAAAACCCACGCGCTTGCATATCGCCGGCAGCCCAGGCGAGATCACCGATGCGCTGGAATCCGAACATCGAGTAGAAAATATAGAACGGAATCATGTTGATTTGATGGCTGGCATAAGACGTACCGGCGGCGATGAACGACGCCATGGCACCCGCCTCATTGATGCCTTCTTGCAGAATCTGACCGTCTTTTTCCTCGCGGTAATAAGCGACCTGATCCGAGTCGACAGGATCGTAGAGCTGGCCCACAGAGGAGTAGATACCGAGCCTGCGAAACATCCCTTCCATGCCGAAAGTCCGCGATTCATCAGGCACAATCGGAACGATATGCTTACCGATGGAACCGTCTCGCGTGAGAACCTGAAGAATCCGCACCGCCGCCATCGTAGACGACATCTCCCGATCCCCCGTGCCCTTCAGCAGCGCTTCGAACATCTCGAGCTCCGGCACCTGAAGCGCGGGCGCCTCGGTCTTGCGCGCAGGGAGATATCCGCCCAGCGCCGAGCGCCGAGCCTGCAGGTATTTCATCTCGGGACTGTCGGGCTCCGGAGCATAGAACGGCGCTTTCGCGATCTCTTCGTCCGAAATCGGAATATCAAAGCGATCCCGGAAAGCACGCAGCGCCGACTCGGCCATATCGTGCATTTGGTGGGTCACGTTCTGACCTTCGCCCGACTCGCCCGTGCCATATCCCTTCACTGTCTTCGCCAGGATCACAGTTGGCTGGCCCTTATGCGCCACTGCCTCGGCGTAGGCGGCATAAACCTTATGCGGATCATGACCGCCACGGTTAAGGCGCCAAATATCATCGTCGCTCATGGTCGAGACCATCTCTGCGAGTTCCGGCGATGCGCCGAAGAAATGCTCTCGCGTATATGCCCCACCGCGCACCTGGTAGGCCTGGTACTCGCCGTCGACGACTTCTTCCATGCGCTTGCGCAGGATGCCGTTCGTATCCTTCGCCAGCAGCGGATCCCAACGCCCGCCCCAGACAACCTTGATCACGTTCCAGCCCGCGCCGCGGAAGCTGGCTTCGAGTTCCTGAATGATCTTGCCATTGCCGCGTACGGGCCCATCAAGGCGCTGCAAATTGCAGTTCACGACGAAGACCAGATTATCGAGCTTCTCCCGGCCCGCGAGCGAAATTGCTCCGAGGCTTTCAGGTTCATCCGTCTCGCCATCGCCGAGAAAGGCCCAGATCTTTCGGTCCGTCGTATCGACCATCCCGCGATCGCGCAAATAGCGCATGAAGCGCGCCTGATAGATCGCCATCAAGGGCCCCAGCCCCATAGATACTGTCGGGAACTGCCAGAAATCGGGCATCAGTCGCGGATGTGGATAAGAGGAGAGTCCGCCGGGTTCGACCTCGCGACGGAAACGCTGCAACTCGTCTTCGCTGATCCGACCCTCGAGAAAGGCGCGTGCATAGATTCCGGGCGAAACGTGGCCCTGGATATACAGAAGATCCCCGCCATGATTCGCGGACGGAGCGTGGAAAAAATGATTGAAGCCTACGTCGTAGAGGGTCGCCGCAGAAGCGAAGCTCGAGATGTGCCCACCGAGCGAGGGATCCACGCGATTGGCTTGAACCACCATGGCCATCGCGTTCCACCGAATGAAAGAGCGGATCCGCTCTTCAAGCGCGGCATCGCCCGGACTCGCCTTCTGAAGCGCTTCCGAGATCGTGTTGATATAGGCTGTCGTCGCGCGATACGGCAGGTGCGCACCCTTGCGCCGCGCTCGGCGCACAAGTCGCCCCACCAGATAATGGGCGCGGTCGACTCCCTCGCGTTCAAAAACGGAGTCAAGCGCTTCAATCCATTCCAGGGTTTCCTGGGGATCTACATCCTGCGGATTCGACATACGGAGATCTCTCCCTTGTCCCTCATGTGTGTCCCTTACGGGAGCCCAAACTTGCACCAGTCAGTCGAGCTGCTGAGCCCATCAATCGGCACTGCCAAAGGCTAACTCAATCGTCCGACGCCATGAATATGCGCAACACATACCAGAATAGAATCGCGACTGACGAGAAGAGCGCAAGCGAAGCAGCGACATAGCGATCTTCCGGATAGTGATGCAGGACATTCGACGTTTCGTAGAGAATCGCCGCGCCGGCCAGGCCGACCATCGCAACCGAAAACCACGTTCCAAGTTGAAACCCGAAGAGCAGCCCCGCCACGATGGCGACCAGTGCGAGAATGAAGCCGTAGCGAACCAGTCCGGCTAGAAAACTAAAATCCTTCCGGGTTGTGAACACAACTGCCGTCAAACCGGCGAACCCGAGCAATGTGACGATGGCCGCGCTCTGGATCACACCCGAAGCCGTCTGCTCGGCGATATAGAGCATGGGGACGAAGATGATCGCTTCGGCCACCACATAGGCCGCGAGGGCGGCGTACTGTGAGGGCATCGACACCGAGCGAGAAGCCACGCTGTTCGCGAGATAGCCGATCACCATGAACGCGCCCAAAACGAGCAGCCAAGATCCACCCAACATGATCGAAGCGATCTTGGCGGCGGCGCCTGATCCGAAAAGCAGAAGTTCAACGCCGACGAAGGCAACGATGGCCCCCATGAGATGGTTGTACGTCTTCGAAATGAATTCGGCTCGCGCCTCGAGCCCTTGCTCGCCGACCGGAATGCTGATCTGTCCTGCGGAATTCAGGCTGCTCATGATTCACTCTCCGTTCGATTCATCGGTTCGTACGTTTTGCACGATTGGGCTCGCAATAATGGATTCGTGCGAACGGCCCCGCGACTTGATCGCGGGGCCGTGTGCGGATGTTGGCGCCTTGTGGCGGCCTTGCGAGCGCCTTGTGAGAACGCCCTGGTATTGGCTTAATCTTGCTTTAGCATTGCGATAGTCTAATCCTCAGCAAGCTCTTCTTCCGTCTCCTCGGGCGGCGCGGGCTTCACACTGCCCCGATGATCCCGTCGTTTTGCCCGCATTGCCCGCACTTCGCGCTCGAACGTGTCGACCGCCCTGCTGAGCGCGAGTTCAGGTTCGTCGTCCCGCTCCGCTGCGATCAGTTCTCTGCCTTTCGCCTGACAGCGAATTTTAGCCTCCGCTGCGCCCTTCTGATGATGCTTGCTCCCTTCCACATGAACCACTACGTGGATCAGATCCTTCTGGCCCTGAGCCAACTTCGAAATTCGCGCTTCGGCCGCGTCTTTTCTCGAATCAGCCAGATTGGTTTTTACATGCCATTGAATATCCATTTGCGGAGCTCCTTTTGTTTTCGTCCATCATCAAAACCTATTCATTCATCAGCCTACGTGTCCGCCTCTTTCGGGATGGCGATCTCGTAGTTCCGATACGTCTTCTCAATTGTGGCGCCCATCTTCTCTAAGGCGCCGCGCATGCGCGTATTGTTCTCGAGAATGAGTGATGCCTCGCCCCAGCGGTACCCTTTGCCGAGCGCAACATCGAAAGTCTTCGCGTAGAGCGCCGCGCCCAGGGGCAGCGCCTGGTACTCAGCCGCGATGCCCAGCATAAACACACGCACGCGGTCGATATAACGGGCGCGGTTGAGCAGATAGAACCAACCGAAGGGGAAAAGCTTCCCATTCATCTTTTTGACAGGCTGGTTCAGGTCGGGCAGCGTGATCGAAATACCAGCTGCCTTACCATCGACTTCGGCGATGAAGCAGATATCCGGATCGATAATAGCCTTGAACCCTCCGGCGATATATCGAAACTCTTCTTCGCTCACCCGGACGTGGGCCCAGTTCTGCTCCCAGGCGTCGGTGTAGATCGAATGGATCAACTCGACTTCTTCGTCGAAACGCGAAAGGTCGATCGGGCGAATCACCAGCTCCGGATGACGCGAGAGAAGGCGGTCTCCCACCTTCTTCATCCTCTGGATGCCCGGCATGTCTCCGTCGCAGTGATAGGCGTACCAATCCATTGCCGGAGCAAGACCGAGCGCTTCGTAAACTTTCGGGTAGTAGGACAAATTGTACGGGTTCGCGATCATCGGTGAATGCTCGAAGCCATCCACAAGAAGACCGAACTCATGATTCGTGTTGAAGTTGAAGGGCCCGATCAGCCGCGTCATCCCGCGTTCGGAGAGCCAGCTGCGCGCGGAGTCCAGTAGAGCAGCGGCGACTTCAAGATCGTCAGTGAATTCGAAGAACCCAAAGAACGCAGTCCCCGGGTCTTCTCTCTGGTAGGTCTCGTCAATCGTCGCGGCGATGGTGCCGACATCGCAGCCGTCTTTGCGGGCGACGAAGCATTGAACCCGAGCCGTCTTGAAGAAGGGGTTCTTTCCGGGATCGAAGAAACTCTTCCGCTCAAAGTAGAGCGGTGGCACCCAATTCGGATCGTTCTCGTAGATCCTAAACCAAGTCTTGACGAAGCGGACAGTGTCTCGCGGTAGCGAGATCGGCATCACTTCGACCGAATTCATTCACACCTCCCGAACTACGGTGATGTCCGGTGGCACCCGGCTTCGATCCATCGGCCATGCCTGAAATCAGACTGACCGGATGCCCGAGCAGAGCTCCGAACTCCGCTCACAGGATACTTCACCCCTCGCAGACCTGCCTCCTCAGAAACATCCGGTCTGTTCGCCCCAGATCGGCACAAGTTCTTTCCGTCTCGGGCCCCTGCCGCGGATTCGCCTCGACGAGGAGGTGACTCTGTAGCGATGCCTGGGGGAAATCGCGGCGATCAGGTCAGGTTCAACGATCTAGCGAAAGACCAACGATTCCCCATCGGCGGCGAGATCCGCATGAACCGTCGTGCCCTCGACGAACTCGCCCTCCAGAATCCGCATGGCGAGCGGGTCCTGAATTTCTCGCTGAATCACGCGCTTCAGAGGACGCGCTCCGTATTGCGGGTCATAGCCTCGCTTCGCCAAGAAGGCGATGGCCTGCTCCGAGAGTTCAAGCGTGAGCCGGCGATCCGCCAATCGGGTGCGAAGGTGCTCAAGCTGAATCGTCAAGATCCGACCGATCTGCTCCTCGCGCAAGGCGTGGAAAATCACAACATCGTCGACACGGTTGAGGAACTCGGGCTTGAAATGACCGCGCAGAGCATCCATGACCCGCGTGCGCATCTCGTCCTCTTCGTCCACGCCCAGGTCAATGATGTGCTGACTGCCGATATTCGAGGTCATGATCAAGACCGTATTGCGGAAGTCGACTGTCCGACCCTGGCCGTCGGTCAGGCGACCATCATCCAAGATTTGCAAGAAGATATTGAACACATCGGGGTGTGCTTTTTCGATCTCGTCGAAGAGCACGACGCTATAGGGTCGTCGTCGAACGGCTTCCGTGAGGTACCCGCCCTGGTCGTATCCCACGTACCCAGGAGGCGCTCCAACGAGTCGCGACACAGAGTGCTTCTCCATGAACTCACTCATGTCTATGCGCACCATGGCCTGCTCGTCATCGAAGAGGAAATCTGCCAAAGCACGCGCCGTTTCCGTCTTACCCACGCCAGTGGGCCCGAGAAAGATGAACGAGCCAATCGGTCGCGTCGGATCTTGCAATCCCGCACGCGCGCGGCGGACCGCATTGGATACTGCCGTCAGCGCTTCGTCCTGCCCGACCACGCGCTCGCCGAGGCGCGCCTCCATCTGGAGCAGCTTATGCTGTTCGCCTTCGAGCATTTTTGTCACCGGCACGCCGGTCCACTTCGAAACGATCTCCGCGATCTCTTCGCTTGTGACCTCCTCGGAGAGCATGCTGCCCTCGGCCTGATGCCCTTCGAGTTCCGCCTCCTTCTCGGTCAGCGTCTTCTCGAGCTCCACGAGCCGCCCGTAGCGAAGCTCCGCGGCCCGTTCGAGATCACCCGCGCGCTCCGCCCGTTTGTATTCGGCGGAGAGCGTCTCGCGCTGCTCCTTCGCGCTTCGCACGGACGCGATCAGATCCTTTTCGACCTGCCAGGTGGCCTTGAGCGCATCCGTCCCTTCGCGCATTTCAGCGATTTCTCGCTCGACCGCAGCGAGCCGTTCGACACTCGCGGTATCGGATTCCTTCTTCAGCGCTTCCCGCTCGATCTCAAGCTGCATGCATTTGCGTTCGAGCTGATCGAGTTCCTCGGGCATCGAATCGATCTGCACCCGAACGCGGCTCGCCGCCTCGTCGACCAGGTCGATCGCCTTGTCCGGCAGAAATCGGTCGGTGATATAGCGATGGGAGAGAGTTGAAGCCGCTACGAGCGCCGCATCCTGGATGCGCACGCCGTGATGCACTTCATAGCGCTCCTTAAGGCCTCGCAAAATCGAGATGGTGTCCTCGACCGTCGGCTCGCCCACGAAGACTGGCTGGAAACGCCGAGCGAGCGCTGCGTCGCTTTCGATGTATTTGCGGTACTCGTCGAGGGTCGTCGCACCAATGCAGCGCAGCTCGCCGCGCGCGAGTGCGGGCTTCAGCATATTCGCCGCGTCCGCCGAGCCTTCCGCGTTGCCCGCCCCCACGATGGTATGCAATTCGTCGATGAACAGAATGATCTGACCATCTGCTTCCGAGACTTCTCGCAGCACGGATTTGAGTCGATCTTCGAACTCACCGCGGTATTTGGCGCCCGCAACGAGCGCGCCCATATCAAGCGAGATGACGCGTCGGTCGCGGAGCGTATCCGGCACGTCTCCGGCCACGACACGCTGTGCTAGGCCTTCCGCAATCGCCGTCTTACCCACGCCGGGTTCGCCGATCAGCACGGGATTATTCTTGCTCCGGCGTGAAAGCACTTGGACCACGCGCCTAATTTCTTCATCGCGGCCGATCACGGGATCGAGCTTGCCCATCCGGGCCGCCTCCGTGAGATCCGTGCCAAATTTCTCAAGCGACTGGTATTTCGATTCAGGATCGGGGTCGGTAATCGGTGCCGAGCCACGAATACTCTTCAGCGCATTCAGGATCCCCTCGCGGTTCGCCCCAGCCCCTCTCAAGACTCGACCCGACGCATCCGATTCGTCGGTCGACATCGCGAGTAGGAGATGCTCGGTCGAGACGTATTCGTCCTTCATCGCCTCAGCCTCAGCGAAGGCGGCATCCAAAATTCGGTTCAGGTTTGGACTGATTTGCGGCTGAGCACCACCCGTCACTTTTGGGTGTTGTTCAAGGACCTTCTCAATCTCGGCGCCGAGCGCATCGAGGGAGACTCCGAGCTTCTGCAGAACGGGAACGGTGCTGCCTTCGGGCTGAGCAAGCAGCGCGGTCAGCAGATGCACCGCTTCCAGATTTTGATGCCCGCGCGAGCTGCATTTCCCTTGCGCCTCTTGAAGGGCTTCTTGGCTCTTAATGGTCAGCTTGTCAAAGCGCATCGCTCATTTCCCCCTGCGGGCGAAGTGAATCGACCGCCCGACGTTCAACTGTCAAAGGAGATCTGCCCGGAACGGGCTATGTCAAGGCCCTAGCCTGAAAAATGAGCGACTAGACCTCAAACTGAAGGGCCGCGCGCTCCGCGATCACGGGCGCGACGCGCTCCTTAATAAACGCAATATGGGCCGGATGGTCTGCGTAGGTGACAAAGGCCGATTCGTCCTCGAAGTCGGCCACGATACCGAAGTCGAAATTGCCTTCCCGGAGGCCCAGATCGGCTCCGTAAGAGTAGGCCGAGATCGATTCGATCGTCTGCGCGAGCAAGAATAGGCCGTCTTCGAGCGCCTGCTGAGTCCCGAGAGGGGCGTCCTCTTTGAGGCGAAAAAGCGCAACATGTCGAATCACCGGCAGGGCTCCTCAGTAAATCACTCGCAGGGCGTCAGGTCCGGCGAGCGTTCTCACAAGGTACGCAATGTTGCGGTCAATCGGAAGCCTAACCGCGACTGATCTTTCGATGCTTGAATTTCTGGGACTTAGCACCACCGGCCGCTGCGATGCGCTTCTCGCGCTGCTCGGTGTAGAAGTCCCACGCGCCGCTGCAGAATTCGAGCTCCGCATCGCCTTCAAAGCCGAGAATATGCGTCGCGACCCGATCGAGAAAAAAGCGATCATGCGTAATCACAATTGCGCAGCCCGGAAACTCTGACAGCGACTCTTCCAGCACGCGAAGCGTAACCAGGTCGAGATCATTAGTCGGCTCATCAAGAATGATGAAATTCGAAGGATTCCGAAGGCTCTTGGCGAGCTGCAGGCGGTTTCGCTCTCCGCCGGAGAGACTGCCGACCTCCGTTTGCTGGATCGATCCGCTGAACAGAAACCGCGCAAGATAGTGCCGCACAGACAGGGTTTTATCCCCGTACTCAATGACATCGGACCCATCTGCGACTTCGTCGTAGACGGTCATGTCATTGCGCAGCGTCTGCCGATTCTGGTCGACATAACAGAACTTCGTTGTCTGCCCGATCTCGATCGTGCCCTCGTCGGGCTTTTCATTGCCCATGATCATATTCACAAGAGTGGTCTTGCCGAGGCCATTCGCGCCCGTCACGCCCACGATCGCGCCGTGCGGCATATCGAAGTTGAACCCATCGAAGAGCTGCTTGCCCTCGAAGCCCTTCTTCACACCACGCAAGCTCAGTACCTTCGAGCCCAGTCTGGGTCCGAAAGGAATCCGCAGATCGATTTCCTCGGAAGGAATGATCGCACTCGCCTTATCGACCATCTCATCGTAAGCGGCAATGCGCGCCTTCGACTTGGTCCGGCGTGCCTGGGGCGTAGAACGAATCCATTCCAACTCGCGGGCGACCGCCTTCAGCAAGTTGAAATCCGTCTTATCCCTGATTTCCTGCTGCTTTTCTTTCGCTTCGAGGAAGCCCGAATAATTGCCCTCGTAGGACCGAATCTCGCCGTGAAACACCTCGAGCATCCGCGTCGCCACGCGATCCAAGAAATAGCGATCATGGGTCACGAGGATATACGTGCCGGAATAGCTGGAGAGAAAATTCTCGAGCCAGGCGACCGTGTCGGCATCCAAATGGTTGGTCGGCTCATCCAGAATCAGCACATCGGGATGGCTCAGGAGTTCCTTGCAGAGCGAAACTCGGCGCCGCTCTCCGCCCGAAAGCGAAACCACGTCACGGTCCCCCGGCGGCAGGCGAAGCGCTTCCATCGCGGCTTCGATCCGGTTATCGAGGGCCGCTGGATCCATCGCGTCCATAGCCTCAAGTGATTCCTGTACTTCGCCCTGCTCGGCGAGCAGAGCGTTCATCTTCTCCTCGTCAGCCATGATCTCCGGATCTTCCCAGGTTTTGAGAATCTCTTCGTATCTCGCGAGGAGTCCGCGGACCTCTCCCACAGCGAGTTCTACGTTCTCGCGAACGGATTTCGAGAAATCCAGTTCCGGCTCCTGGGAGACGTATCCGACCGTCGCGCCCTTGGCGATATGGAGATGGCCATCGTACTCGGAGTCGCGCTGCGCGAGAATTTTCATGAGCGTCGACTTGCCCACTCCATTCACGCCGAGCACACCGACGCGGTCCCCGGGCATCAGGCTGAATGAGGCCCCTTTGAGGATCGATCGATCGCCGAATCGACGGCCGAGATCCTTCGCCGTCAAAATCGGCTGTCCGGGATTAAGCCCCTTCATCTCTCATCTTTCCTTTCGGGGAGCCAATCAGACTCCCGCGAAATTCTCGGGCGCGATTCTCTCACGCGATTTCCTCAAACGATTCCTTCACACGATTCCTTCACACTTAGGCGCACCCGCCTCAGTGCTAGGCGAGCGCTTGCTCGATTCGCGTCGTTACGTCCTTCGAGCAGGGTTCAATGGCCGGCCCAAAGCGTGCCAGGATCTGGCCGTCTTGCCCCACCAAGAATTTGGCGAAATTCCAGGCGATCTCGCCGGATGCATCCGGTCCCGCTTCGGCCTCTGTCAGCCAAGCGTAGAGCGCCTCTCGTCCGACTCCGTTCACATCGATTTTGCCGAACATGGA
>JBDNFB010000025.1:0-4628 GCA_041690055.1 Myxococcota bacterium
GAGCCCAAATGCGGTCACGATCGAGGACTTCGCTGGCGAGGTCAGTCGCTTCCGGCAGGCGAATACGGCGATGCGCTCGGACGGCGGGAACTACCTCTAGAACACCAGCAGAACACCACCAAAGCACCGCCAGAGCGACCGACCGTGCCCTCCCGCAAGCTTCGCCCCCGCGCTCCTTGCCCGTGGCGTGCCCCCGGCGTGCGGCGCGATTGCATTCCTGATGCGCAAAAGGCGCAAAGCCCTCGCGGGTCCCGGCTTTCCACCTCATTTCCTCGCACGGCTTTCTAACGGTAAAGCCCTCGCGAGCCGATACGAAACGAAGTGAGCCGGAACACTCCGACTCGCGACCAACCACGAACACTTCCAAGCCAAGGACGGCACGGGAATTCGTTGGGGGCTCGGGTGCAAGACCACACCGTCCTCTTCGTCGATGACGAAGTGAACATCTTGAAAGCGCTCCAGCGCTTGCTGCGCAATGAATCAATTCAGGTTCTGACGGCGAACTCGCCTTCGGAAGCCTTCGAGTTGATCGATCGCTGCGAGCCACAGGTCATCGTCTCTGACCAGCGCATGCCCGATATGAACGGCGCCGATTTTCTCTCGACCGTTCGCGAGCGACACGGCGATGTCGTGCGCATGATGCTCACCGGTTATACCGACATGACCATCGCCGTCGAAGCCATTAACAAGGGTGAGATCTTCCGTCTGATCACGAAGCCTTGGAACGATGAAGAGCTCAAAGCCACACTCCGCCAGGCTTTCGATCACTACGATCTCAAAGCCGAGATCAAGCGCCTGAACCAAGTCACGCGCGAGCAGAATTTCAAGCTCCAGGATATGAACAAGAACCTGGAAGAAAAAGTTCGCGAACGCACGAAGCAGCTCGACAGCAAGAACACCGAACTCCGCACGGCATATATCCAAACGATTCGCGCGCTCGCCGAAGCGATCGATGCAAAAGATTCGTACACGCGCGGTCATTCCGAGCGCGTCGCGGTTTACTCCTCGCGCATTAGTCGGCAGATGGGACTCCGCAAAGAGCTCATCGAACGCACCTACTTCGCAGGTCTGCTCCATGACGTCGGCAAGATCGGCATTCCCGATGCAATCATTACGAAGCCCGATCGCCTAACCCACGAAGAATATGAAGAGATGAAGCGGCATCCGGAGATCGGCGCCAAGATCCTCGAGCCCGTCGAGTTCCTCGCGAGCGTTGTGCCCTGCGTGCGGCACCATCATGAATGGTATGACGGATGTACTTCGGGCTATCCGGACCGCTTGGCGGGGGATCAGATCCCGCTGCCCTCGCGCATCATTGTGGTGGCGGACACGGTCGAGGCAATGACCTCCGACCGCCCGTACCGAAAGGCTCTGCCGATCGACGTCGTCGTGGCGGAGCTGCACAAATACTCGGGCACGCAATTCGATCCCGTTGTGGTCGACGCGTTCCTCAAGCTCCTTGAGAGCGAAGGCGAATCCTTCATCTCGCAGAACCAGAAGTTCGACATTTACGAATTCATCGAAGGATAAAGAAGGCTTCCCGTTCTCGTGCGAACTCCCCCGACTCCCCCGACTCCTCCCACTCCTGCTCATTCGACCGATCCGCTCGAGATGCTGACGGCGCTCGGATTCGGACCGGATACGGTTCTGATGAACGATCCGAAGCTGTTCATGGACGGCCGCTTCCTCGCTTCGCTCCTCGTGGAACTCGACGACGAGCTCGGGGCGGATCAGTCAGCGCTCGCGCTCTTTCAAATAGGATTGCTGCACGGCATGCGCGACGCGAGCCGAGTTTGCGGAGCGGATCCCGGCGCTTGGAGCGAATGCGACGCACAGCGCGTCCCCGAGACCACGGCGCTCGTGATGCCTTGGACAATTCATAACGGCGGCCGCGATTCCGAAGCGGATGCTGAGCACGACAGCGACGCGGGTACGACCAAGGGTACGATTCACGGCACTTGGCCCGAACGGCATGAAGCCGTCGCGCGATGTTCCCGACTCGGTCCCGGCGATGCGCCGACGTGCTTTCTGAGCGCGGGCTACACCTCGGGCTGGCTCTCGACAGCACTCAATAGACCGCTCATCGCACGTGAAGTTGAATGCGCGGCGCAGGGCGCAGCCGGATGTCGCTTCGAAGTCCTCGAAGGCGACGTGTGGCTTGCACGCGCAGACCCAATCGTCTCCTGGCTCATCGAAAACGTGCCCTTCGAAGCTTTTCGCAAGATCGCTTCCAATCCGCGCATCGACCGCCAAAGCAAACCGCCCGTCGCAGGCACAGTCGACGGGGAGTTCGACCGCTCGCAGGCCGTCGTACATATCTGGGGCCCTGTCATGGTCCTCCCTTTCACGACTCTCGACGAAGCCCTCGGCACCGTCGACATGTTAGGTCGAGATCCGAGCATCCACGAAATTCGCACCGTCATCGTCGACCTGCGCGACCGCCCGCTTGATGAAGGTTTCGGTGCTGCGGCGCTCGAACAGGTCCTCGAAACCATCGAATCCTGGAACGCGCAAAGTATCGTCACCGGCGTAGGCCCTGAGGCTGAAGCCGCCGTGGCCAGCCTCGAGTCCTCGCATCTCATCCTCCGCAAGGATCTGAGCGGAGCCATCGCCACAGCTTTCCAGATCGCCGACGCCCAACGACATCTTCTTTGAGGTCCGCCGCCGTGCTCCTCTCCCCCAACACATCCCCGCCGACCCCCTGCCCCTCCCCGCGATCGGAGCAGCGCTAGTCATGGCTTCCTACGAATCCGCGCACTCGGCAGGCTCCGAGGCAGACGAGATTTTTGCCCGCCAGAGCGTCCGCAGTACGCCAAACGAGGGCATCCTCGAATCGGTCAGCGTGCCCCAGCTTCTGGCCGAGGCCTGGCGCGACCGCCGGTCGGGCACTCTCCGCGTGGCCCAGGGCAAGAGCGAACGTAAAATCATCATCGTCGATGGCGCGCCGGTGGGCGTCGAAGTAAGTGCCAGCGATGACCATTTAGGGCAGGCCCTTCAAGATGCCGGCGAGATCACAGGTCCCGCCCGAGCGAAGGTTGAAAAGCTCGCTCAGGAGCGCAGCTGCCCGCAGGCTTCCGCAGTGCTCGCGCTTCGCCTCATGGACGCCAAGGCTCTCGATATTGCGATTCGCAAAGACGCGCGCAATCAAATCGCGGCCGCCTTTGAATGGACGCAGGGTGGCTACCAATGGTTGCCCGCCGACTCGAGTTCAAGCGAAAGTGCAAAGCCTTTCGACATTCTCCAGCTGATCCAGACGCAGCTTCCCAAGCGCTGGGGCACGGAGCGGCTCTTTCAGGCCGTAATCGACGTGGCTGATTGTCATGGCGATATCGCTCCGCGCTTCCGTCGCGTGACGCGCCAGCTTTCCGCAACGAGTCCCGAAGTCGCGCGCGCGATTTCGCGCCTCGATGGATCCGCGCCTCTGGGCCAGATCCTGGGCGAATGTTCGGGGGATGCGACGACGGCGGCCACGCTTTGGCTCTTGATGCATTCCGGAATTCTCCGTTTGGTCGACGCCCAGCCGAAGCAGGCGATGTCGCTATCGCTCGATTTCGATGTTGAAGTGGCGGACGCACCCATTATTGAAACCCCCGGGGCCTCAGCGAGCGCGGATGTAAGTGCGAGTGCGGACGCTGCCGAGCCGCTAAACAATCCGAAAGCGGATGCCCTGCGCGAAGAGATTTCGGAACTCGGCGCACAGGTCGGCGACCTCGATCATTACTCGGCGCTCGGACTCGCCACCAAAGCCAGCCCTGTCGATATCAAGAAGGCCTACTTCAAAGCGGCCAAGCGATACCATCCCGATTCCCTGGCGAAGATGGGCCTGGGAGAGCTCAAAGCCGAGGCCGCGACCGTCTTCGCGCGGATCGCGGAAGCCTTCGAGACGCTCTCCGACCACGCGAAGCGCGAGCGCTACGACCAAGGCGGCAGCGAAGAGCCAGACATCGACATGGCACGCCTGGCCCAGGCCGAAACCTCCTACCGAAAGGGCGAGATCCTTCTGCGCATGGGCAATTTCCCGGCGGCGCTCGAATATCTCGAACCCGCTGTCGAACTCTGGCCAGAAGAGCCTGCCTATCAAGCCGCACTCGGCTGGGCGCTCTTCAAACAGCCCAAGCGAGACAAAGTTCGCGCGCGCGAGCATCTGGAAATTGCCCACACCTCAGGGCCGGAAGACGCGACGACCATGCATCGTCTGAGCATCGTCCTCCGCCAGCACGGCGAGCAACAGAAAGCCGAACAAATGCGCGCCCGAGCACAGCAGCTCGATCCGACCATCTCGTAGCGGTCCCTTCGTCGCAGTCTCAGCGCGCCCTCGTCGCCGCCACCTAGAGGCCGGCTGCGATCAGAGCCCCCCGCGTCCGCAGATCAAGCTCCACCTCGATCAAGCCGCCGGCCCGAAGCCCCTCTGCCCAACCACGAAACCAGACACCGAGCCGCGACCTATCCGAATAACGCCATTCCATTCGCGCGTCGCGGTCTCCAACCATCGCTACCGTCTGCACGAGCCGAATGCCCTGCGACGCACGCGCTTCCTGCAGAGCGCGCAATCGCCGAAGCGCTGCAACCGACGCCTCGGCAAGGCCTCGATTGCCTAACACTTCCCCAGGCGAAAGCGAGTAAAGAGC
>JBDNFB010000026.1:0-45936 GCA_041690055.1 Myxococcota bacterium
CACCCGCCACAGCGAGGGTTCCGGAGAGCGCGAAAATCGCCTGCGCGGACAATTCAAAAAGTGCCAGGACGGCGAGGACACCCGCCACGCCATACGCGACGAAGCCGAGCAGCGTCACGCCCTGCTTGATCACAAGCCGGTAGCCAACCGCGCTCTCGGCCACGCGGTTAGCCAGGTTCTGCACAACACGAACGGCAATTGCGGTGCCAATCACCAAGAGAAGCGCGTAGGGAATTGCGTCCGGATTGAAGAAGGCGAGTGCGCCTTCCGCAGCGGGCCCCGGGGCCACGGGCATGCCGGGAATCGAAATTTCCGCCGGAGCCGTCATCGCGCCGCCGCCTCCCGAATTCGGCACAGGCGCTGGGGCGGGCGTTAGGGTGGGAGCTGGGGCGGGCGTAAAGCCTGCAAAATCGGGAGTTTGGGGATCGGCCATCATCGCCTCCTTCGGGCGCCGTACACGTTATTCGGCCCTCTTCGCTTACGTAAAGAGCAAATGCTTATTCTTCAGAACTTTGAGGACCACACGGTAGTAGGCGGCCGAGAGCGTCACGCGCTCACCCTTGCCGTCCTTCGAATCTAGAAAGCCGGATTCGAGCAAGAACTGCGTCGCAAACCGGGCGAATTCCTCCGACACGTTCAGCACGACCGCCAATTCACTGGCGTTCAAATTCTCATGCTGGCACACCGCAGCAAGCGCGAAGACCAAATCGTCCTGCAGCTCCGAAAGCACTTCGGTACTGGGATCACGAAACATCCCCACGCGAAGAACGCCCTCTTTATAAGGCGTAAGCGAAGAGAGCCACAGCTTGGTCGCTATGCGCGGATTGCCGCCGCTCGATTCCCAGAGCAGTCGGAAATAGCCTTCCGCTTCTTCGATCAGCTCGAACCCTGCTGTGTCGACCTTCTCATCGGAGAGCAGCACCTCATCGAACTCAAGCTCAAATCCGGTCTGCCTATTTCGAACGCTTATCAGTTCCTGAATTTCTTCCGGCGACCATTTCGGGATGGGCAGCAGGCGGCGAAAATAATGTACCCGTCCGCTCGTCTCATTCAGGAAACGCCACGTGAACGAGTTGAAGATCAGGATCCAAAAAACCTTGCTCGAGGTCGAATTCACCAGAGCTACCAGAGCGTCGTAGGCTTGGAAGCCATCCACCTTTCGCAGAAAGACGTTATGCGCCTCGTCGACGAGGACGACGCGATCCTCTCCTTCGCGGAGCGCATCGGTCAACGCCTGAGCACTTTGAATCCCCTCGAAACCAAGCGAAGCACCAAGCGCCTCGACGAGATCTATCGCCGTCGTCGGCTTGCCCTGAATCGTGACGGTCTGCACCTCAGTATCACTGATCTGGCGGCAAACCTGAGCAGCAATCGTCGTCTTCCCCGCGCCCTTCTCGCCCAAAAGGACCAGAGAGCCGTCCGTGCGCGTCTCCTGCCAGCGTTTCAGCTGTCCAAAAACCTCGTCGAGAATTTCCTGCCGCGGCAGAATCAAGGCATCGTCTTCGCCCAGGACCGGATGCAGAGGAAAGCTGTCAAGGTAGGCCTGTGGCACTGCCTTCGCCTTTTCGGGCGGCGGCGGTTCCGACGATTTGGAGCGCCTGCGCAGAAGTCGAGCGCGCAGGCTTTTTACGAGTGATGTGCCCAAAGCGAGTCCCGAAGCCAATTCCAAAATGGGCGTCACAACGACCCGAACGATGGCGATGGGCGAGAGCAGAAATCCGAGGCGGCTCTTCTCCATCCAGGCGACCAAAGATGCTTCGCGGCCGAGTTCCGCCTCTGGCTCCGCCGGCCCAAGCAGTCGGCTCCACGCATCCGCCAAAGGCACTCGCCAGCGAATGGCCTCCCAAACCGCCCAGACGGCAACCCAGGCCACAACGATAATGGCGACCAGCGAAGCCAGCCGCCCGGCGCCCACCGCAATACGCGCAACGCCGTCAATCATCGCCGCGATCGCGATCACCAGCCCCAAGGTCGCGTATGTCTTACTCAGTCGCGCAAGTGTCCACGGCCGCACCTCGATCAAGGCGGGCCGGCCCGGTGTAATGCGCTTCGTCGCGCCTATCAAGAGTGCTCGACCAAACCTGTAGGAGGCAAGGGGGAAGACAATCGCGTAAAGCAGCCGGCTCATCGGCGATTCCGCGCCGAGCACCGCCCGGGCGGCGCCCAATGCGATAAAGAGAAAGAGCGGCGGCAGAATGGATTGCACGAGGCCGGAAACACGGACCAGCAGCCCCATTCGTCCCTTGAACGCGGGGAGTTTGCGAACTGCCCGCACAATCGCAACGGTGATCCGGCCTACCTGCCGCCGAAGAATCAGCCAGGCACCGGCGATTCCGAGCAGAGCCAGAATCCGGTAAAGGTACACGCGGCCTTCGGCGGAATTCACAAACGCCGAAAGGCTGGGAACGGCTACGCGAAGAGCGTCCAGCCCTTCTCCAAAACGGGACCAGGCCAGAGCCAGCTCGCTTCGCACATCCGAAAGCACTTCGTTCGAGAGACCGTAGGCCTTTGAGCGGGCCTCCTCGGTCGCCTGCTCTGCGAGCACGCTGACCATTTCGTTTTCGAAGGCCAGCTCCCAGTCTCGGAGCCCGGCGCGTCCCGCTTCCAGCACGGCATCGATGCGCTGACGGTGATCGAGACCTTCGTCCAAAACGGCGCGTGCTGCGCGGGTCGTCGCAATGCCTTCGGGCGTGCGCACTCGGCCCGCTGCTTCATCCGTGAGCGCGGCAAAGGCACCGACGGCCGGAGCCGTGAGCACATCGCTGAGCCCTTTGCGAAGCCGGCGCTGCGACTGGAGATGCTCGTCAAACAGCGCGTCGATGGCGCGTTCGCCACCGGACGTCACGGCGGCGCGGTAGAGCTGCGCGGCGACGATGCGTCCTTCTGACTCCAGTCGCCGGGCGAGGGCCCCAAGGCCGCTACTCAGATCTTTGGTTCGGGCCGACTCGGTTCGGTAGCTTCGCGCCGCCTCCCCGAGATCGTCCACCATTGCGCGCTGCTCCGACACGAAGCCCACAAGCATGCCCGCCCGACCACGCGCTTCGAGCAGATCAATCCGCTCCGCCAAATCATCGAGGGATTTCGAAAACGCGAGCACCACCTCCGCTTGATTGCGAAGTGCCCCGCGCGGCTCGCTCAACGTCGGCAGAATTTGACGGGACGCCGAGCTCATCTTCGCAAGGCACCTTTCCCAGCGCTTAAGGAACTGACTCCGAAACTGCACAATCTCAAGCTCGAGACGACTCCGGCGGAGCGCCTCTTCGGACGCTGCGCGATCGCGGCTCCGGTTCTCCACTCGGGTCTCAAATTCCAAGCGCGCCGGGGCTCGTGCTAACGCGCGGGCCTCAGCTTCGAGCGCTGCGGCCTCAACCTCCTTGGCAACTTCGCCCGCCTCCGGATCCGGCTGCAGCTGTGCCTCGAATGGCGCGGCTTCTGAGGCGGACGGGGTCGCCGCGTTTCTACTTACAAACCCTGCAATCGCCTCGGCCTTCGCTTCGGCCTCGACCGCGGCCGCGCGTGCAGAGAGGTCCATCGCCTCTTCCGTCCCCACGCGATCAAGGCGCTCGCGCAATTCCGCAACGCGACGCGAAAGCACTTCCTTCTGTGCCTCGAGCTCGGCGATTCGCCGACCCACTCGACCCGAATCCGTAAGCGGCACACCAAAGAGACGAGCGACCGCCACATCCTGCGCCAATTGCCCGGTCAGGAGCCCGTCCAGCTGATCGCGAAGCTCGACGAGCCCCCGCGCAAGCTCATCCTCAGTCGACGGAGAAGGCGCCCCGGACGGCAATGAAGAAGACGGCCCAGCATTGGGCTCTGCCCCCTCTCCAGAGGCGGCGAACAGAAGACCCAGGATCAAAACGCAAAGACCGCCCCTAAGGTCCAGGCGGGGCGAACGACAAAGGTAAGACGAAGCGTTTTCCACGAGGCAGACTCTACAGCAAGTCGAGGGGCGCGAAGATCGGGGCACGTTGAAGGGCGGCGCTCGCAGCAGTCATGCCCTTGTTTTTTGAATTCGAGCGCCGGCCCAGCCGACACCCCAAACGGTCAAAATCCCGGGCGAATCCCTCGCCTGCCGCTAGAAACCCTCAGACAACGATTCAGGGGTGAGGTGGCTTTGCGTTATCGAGCCTCCCTTACGACGAGATTCGCGATCCCTATCGCGCAGAGATCGCCTATGCAGAGGCTCAGGTCGGGCGACTCCTGGCCGCCCCTCAAGGAACGCGGGCTCGCAGAAAACACGTTCGTCGTCGTCAGCGCCGACCATGGTGAAGCCTTTGGCGAGCATGATGAAGCGACGCACGGACTGCTCACCTAGGACGCGAACCTTCGCGTCCCTCTCACTCTCGCGGGGCCGGGCGTGGCTTCGGGGCAACGCGTGAGTTCGCCCGCCTAGCATCGGGACCTCGTCCCCACCCCGCTGACACTCCTTCAGCTCGACGTCCCGAACGAGCTCACGGGTTCGGACTTGCCTTCGCTCCCGATCGCAGCGAACGGGGAATCAAGCCAGACGCAGCGAATCAGCTACTTCGAAGCCCATTCTCCGCAGATCGGTTTCGGCTGGGACAAAATCGAAGGCGTGCGCAGCGACCTCTGGAAATTTGCCGCATGGCCTCCACCGGAAGAACTCTACGATGGCATCGCGGACCCAAACGAAGAGCGGAATGTCGCAGCGCAGCACGAAAACATCGTCGACGACCTGCGTTGGCAGCACGAAGAGATCCTGAGCGCCGCGGGCGTAGACGCCTACGCCACTACACAAATTGATCTTGATCCGACGCAAGCGGCCCAGCTCGCTGCGCTCGGCTATATCGAGGCTGTCGCAGCCTTCGCAGAGGGCAACGTCGGATCCCCGCCGCTTTATTAGCGTGCATGGTTGGGTCGGCGACGCGCGTGATTTAGCAATGGCCGGAGAGTTCAAGCAGGCGATCGATGCGTATCGCGAATACGTTGAGATGACGAATGCCAAGGAAGCACATCTTGGCATCGCCGAGAGCCTGCTCCCACTCGGCCGCCCTCAAGAAGCCATCGACGCACTCGACGCCGGCGAGGTTCAGTCGGGGGGGGGGCGCCATGCTGCGCGCGACCGCGCTTGCATCGCTCGGCCAGTTCAAGGAGGCGCGAGAACTAATCGATGTCCTCTTTACGGGGGCAGCGTTGCGACGGGGAGCAACATTTACTTAGGGCTCTAGAGGCGCTTAAGAGTCTTCACAGCGTCCTCAGACGGAGATGCGTGCCGGCCCCCCTAGATCCGACCAAGCCATGCAGCCACAGCTTGTCCGATCTCGGCGGGCGAGTCTTCCTGCACGAAATGAGAGCCAGCGACCGTCACTTCGGTCTGATTCGGCCAGGTGCGGCAGAACTCGCGCTGGGGTCCGGTCAAGATTGATCCCGGGTCGGCATTCACGAAGAGTTTCGGAATCTCGTTCTTCGCCATCCACTCCGCGTAGGCTGAGACCAGCTCGACCATATGTGCGGGCTCGCCTTCAATCGGAATGTGCCGCGGCCAGTTCAGCGTCGGCTGCCGATCATCCGGCGTCGGGAACGGCGCGCGGTAATGCGCTTTTTCTTCTTCCGTTAGGTCCCGGAGAATCGCGGACGGAAGGATCGCCTCGACAAACATGTTTCGCTGTAGAATGAGCTCTTCGCCCTTTTCTGAGCGAAAGCCCTGAAAGATGCCACGCGCACTCTCGGGCCATTCATCCCAAGTCAAGGGACGAACGATCGCTTCCATATAGGCGATGCCCTTGACCGCATCGGGATTATTCTTCGCCCAGTGAAATCCCAGACCGCTGCCCCAGTCGTGGATCACGAGCGTGACATTCGCATCAACCTCGAGCGTTTCGAGAAGGCCCTCCAGGTAGTCATACGCGACGAGAAAGGAGTAGCGATCCGGCCCGTCACTGGCGGGCAACTTTTCCGAATCACCTTGACCGATCAAGTCCGGCACAATGATTCGGCCGTGTCCTTCCAGCTCGGGAATCACGTTGCGCCAAAGATAAGACGAAGTGGGGTTGCCGTGGAGCAGGACGATCGGATCGCCCTCCCCGACATCGACATAGGCGAGCTTCTTGCCGTTGACGACTTTAAACTGCTTCTCGAAGGGGAATTCCGCGGAGATCATGATGGGATCCTTTTGGGATGAAGAAAGGAGAGCGAGAGGTCGATTTCGCTTTGCAGCTTTGCCCGAGACACTCGCTTTCGACTCGCGACACGCAAGCCCTGGTTGAGCAGCATGACATGAGACGCGAGGGCCGCGGCGGGTTGATCTTTCGGGTAGCGGCCCGCTTGCTGGGCTTCCGCGAAGCACGCTTCGAAATCCGCCTCCATGCGCCCAAGCGCCGACGCGGCTTGCGCACAGAGTTCGGCATCCACCTCGGCCAATTCGAGAATCGTGTTGACCATCAGACAGCCGCGACTCGAACGCGATCGCGGCACTTGGAGAAGCGTGCGCTCAAAGAAGCGCCGAACCGTGCCCAGCACATCTTCCGGACGCCGCGACTCCGCAAAGATCTTCTGGGTTCGCGCCGCGAAGAGCTCGAGCACTTCAACGAAGAGCGAGCGCTTGTCTCCAAACGACGCGTAGAAGCTTGAACGCCCAATCCCCATGCCTTCCAGCAGCTGCGCGAGAGGCGTAGCGGAGTAGCCCTGACTCCAGAAGAGTTTTATCGCTGCATCGAGCGCAGCATCGCGGTCAAATTCTACGGGGCGGGCCATCGGATCCCTCGATCAAGTGCAGGCTTCATTATGAACCAATCGGTCCATAACTACAACTCCTCCCTCAGGAGCGATCACTCGAATGGCCAAGATGCCAAGCGAAGAGGCCAAGACGAGTGGGCAGGCCGAAGCGCCGGCGAGGGCTCAGGCTCGCAATGCGCGAATCATCCGGAGCAGTTCTCGGCGTGCTCGGCGCGCGGCCTTCCCGTCGGGATCCTGCTGCGCATTCCGGGTAAGAAGTCGCATGCGCTGCCGATCCGCATCAGGATGGTCGGCGATGAGTGCTTCGATCGCGATATCGCCCTCGTCGACGATGCGCGCGAGCCAACGCTCGTTGCCTTTCTCTTTTTGTACTCCGCGCCGAAGTTCGACGCGGGTTTCGGTCATGCGAACGAGAATTGCCTCGTGGTCCTCAGAGCGGAGTAGCTGCCCGATAAGCCGATTCTGCCGGCCGCGACCGCGCGGCTTGAGCCTCTGACATACCGCAATCTCTTCGCGAAGAAGCTCCGGGAGTTCAAGCCGATCAAGCTCGTCAGCGCTCAACCGCGTGAGCTCGATGCCCAGTACATTGACCCGCTTCGCTTCTTTGGTTTGATCCGTTCTCGAGGGGCGCGGATCGTCACGCCGCGAATCCGGAGAAGACTTGCCCTCCGCCTTCCCATCCGGCGCGTCCTCGTCCGCCGCATCGCCCCGCAGTTTGCGCGGGGCCATTATTCTCCGTCCGGTTTATTGCGGGGTCGTCTACGCCGCCGGCGTTTCGCGGGGCCAGCGGACTCGTTCGGCGCTGGACCTCGGTTCGCAGGCTTTCCCGCTTTCGGGCGAGAGTCTCCGCTCGAAGCGGAACCCGCCTCAGGCCCCGGACGCTCAGCCGGAGGTTTAGGCGAACCCTCGGCCCGCGCGCCCAGCTCAGTCCCGGACTTAGGAGCCCCGCCGCGTCCACGACGGTTTCGCGGCCGCCGGGCTGAAGCCGGGCGGTCTTCGTTCGTTCCCTCTCCTGCCTGGCCCGACTCTCTTTCCCTGAGCGCCCTCGGACCGCGAGGCGGTGTCTTTTGAGACGCCGCATTCTCATTCTTCGGCCGGCTCTCGGATGGACCCGACCGATTGGGTCGCCGCCCACGCGCAGGTCGCGCCGCAGCAGCGCCAGAACTAGAACCAGAGTTAGAGTCAGCTGGAGTATTCTGGCCGTTCCGAGATCGTCGCCGGGGCCGGGATTCCGCCTGCTTCTGGCCATCACCGCCGGATCCTGCCTGTTTACGGGCGGCCGGGCGGGAGCTGCGCTCCTGGGCAAAATCGACGACCTTCCTGAATGCTGTCGGTGCCGCCTTTAGAGCGTCTCGCGCCGCCTCGAACTCGTCGTCCTCGTCTCGTGACAATTTAGGACCGGCGCGCCGGCGCGCCTCATCTTTATTCGCATCCTCAATCAGGTCCATCAGCTCGGTCGTGTTGACCTTACCCTCAGGCGCGGCGTAGACACCGGTCAGCTTCGTATCCGGGTGCAGCTTGTTCGTCTGAAAAAGCTTCCAGATTTCTTGGCCATAGGGACGAATGACTTCTTCCGGCGCGGAGCGGGCCAAAAAGCGATGTAAATTCTCGACATCGCGGAGCAGTATTTTTTCGCCGTTCGGGTTATGCGTCGGATCGATCGATTGCGGAAAATCAATGACCACGGGGCCGTCGCCGGCCATCAAGACATTAAATTCGGACATGTCGCCATGGATCACGCCCGCGCTTAACATCCGAACCACTTCGCGGATCAGCTGATCGTATACCGCCTTCGCCTCGGCGGGCGAGAAATTAAGGTCCCCCAGCCGCGGCGCGGCCTCGCCGTCCGCATCCTTCACGAGCTCCATCACCAGTACGCCTTCGACGAAGTTCATCGGCTCCGGCACGCGCACGCCCGCATCACGCAGGCGGTAGATCATATCGACCTCAGTACTTCGCCAAGCGTCCTCGTCCTTCTTCTTACCATGCTGGGTGCGCTTGCTCATCGCGCGCTGATCTCGGGTATTGCGCGTTCGGCGGCCTTCGGTGTAGTCGGAGCGATGCTTGAACGTCCGATTCATGGCTTCTTTATAGACTTTCGCCACACACTCTTCGCCGCCGGCGACGACAATGAAGACCTGTGCCTCCTTGCCGCTCATGAGCGGGCGAATCACTTCCTCAATAATCCCGTATTCGATCAGAGTCTGAAGACTCTCCGGCGCTTTCATACTCGCCTGGGGCTCCTCTTATCGACGTGACTCGGATTTTGGCGAGTCTTGGGGATGGGCCTTGGACTCTCGGCCAACGCTCCGGAGCATACGCGCTCAGAGTGTCAATCGTGAGTATTCAGGCAAAGCGACCTACTCTGCACTCTCCGGTGCATGGGTCGGCGTCAAATCTTCCATCCCGTAGTTGAATTTTCCTTTTTCGGCGAGCGCAAAAAACTCAGGACCGAATGCGTTACCGCCCCGAAGGGGCATTGAACCTCGCTGAATCGTCCAGTCTTTCGGAGCCAACTCGGCCGCTCGGTCGAAATGCGGTTCAGCCGCCGCTCCCCGGCCGGCATTCAGAAGATGCCACGCCAGCGCGCGTTCGACCCGTGCCAGCTGAGAATCCGCGTTGGGCTTGGGTTGGTTCGCTCGAATCTCGTCAGCAGACATTGCTCCAGCGCCCGTGTGCACCCAGTCCCGAATCATCTGCAAATACGGACCCGACAGCTTCTTGTGGAATGCCGTAAAGATATCCGTCGCGTACTGACTATCGTGCGGCCGGCAAATCATACCCGCCTCGTCGATCCAAAGAATAGTGGGTACGTTCAAAAGGTGATAGAGCTCGGCGGTCCTATGCGCCTCGTCAATCAGACTCGGATGCGTCGGGTTCGCCGCTTCGATATACGGTTGAACGTCTTCTCGCCGATCGAGCGCGACCGTGATCGGAACGAAACCATGGGGGCCAAGTTCTTCGTACAAAGCTTGCCAGACCGGCAAGTCCTCACGGCAGCCTCACCAAGAGGCGTAGGCAACAAAAAGAACCTTGTTCCCTCGGTAGGCGGAGAGCGAATGTGTCTGCCCGCTCAGGTCGGGCAACTTAAAATCTGGGGCCTCGAGACTCTCCATCAGGGAAGATTGAGACGCAGCGGTCGTCCCGAACGCAGCCACGCCTTCGGCCGCATCGATCGAGCAGGGCCGCCCCGTCACCGAAGCAAATTCCTCAAGATCGATGCCGTCGGTGTGCACCAGCGCATCCCGGTCTCGGACAGGCACGCAGACGGCGCCTTTGCAAAGCCCTTCGGGTTTTAGCTGCCAGCCCATCGCCTTTTCGAAGGCATCTTGCGCAACGCGCATTCGCCCGGGCGCGTCGGTGCTGACGTCCCCCTCCGCAAGCGGAAAGAGCTGCCCCTCATCGAGGATCGAATAATTCATACCCCTACTCTAGGTCGGTTGGGCGTTTTTGGCACGATCTAGGCGCGATCGCCCCCGCTGGCGCCCGGCCCGGAAGGCTGCGCGTCGTCACGGCGTTCTCGCATCGATATGCTCGGAAACCCATTTGGGATCCCACCATTCAATCGGATCCACATAGGTCTTGCCGACAAGGACGGCGAAATGCAAATGGTCTCCCCCCGCCAGTCCCGTCGCGCCCGATCGCCCGAGTTCCTGGTCCTTCTCGACCATGTCCCCTACCGAGACCCCGAGACTTGAGAGATGGCCGTAGAGCGTCGTGATGCCCAGGCCATGATCGATCAGCACGAGCGTGCCGTAGATTCCGTTGTCGCCGGCATAGATCACCGTGCCACCATTCGAGGCCGTAATCGAGGCATGCCCCGTCGATGCGAGATCGTATCCGTAGTGTCGCGCAATCGATACGCGCTCTCCCGCGGTCGTGTAGTGCCGCAATTCGGCAAACTGACTCGTCACGCTTGAGTTGCGCATCTGCGCGAAGGCGCCGCGCCACTTCTGCGGCGTCGGCTCGCCAATCGCGTTCGCGATGAAGCTCTCGTTCCGTTCGCGCAGTTCGGAGTTCACCCTCTGAAACGTCGCAAGCGGTGTCTTTTCCGTCATCTGGCTCTCGTCACCGAGCCGGACTGCCACGCGGTCAAGGAAGCTGTCCGAAAGCGCGATGGATGTCTCCGCGAAGTTGCGTTCCTGAACCCGCACATCGAACCGCGCTGTGGCTTCATTGCCGAAGACGTCGCTCGCGACGACCCGAACCTCAGGCCCCATCGGTGCATCGATCGGAATCGCAAACACCGCAAGAGATGCCCCGCCCCCCGTCGGAGTCCCCGAGAACCAGGCATCGCCCACCCTCACCCCGGACCGCACAGCGTCTGCGCCAGCCCGGTAGACGACCGCCGCAGCCCCGCCTCGGCGCACATACGTGAGGCCGCTCACCACGGAGAGAGTCGGCGCCTTCCGATCGATCGTGACCGGAATCCGCAGCTCCGCCAGATTCCCCTCGAATCCATCAGACCATGACCAGTCGCGCGCGCTCATCACCAGAGTCGCTGCGCCATCCTCCAGTCCGAGCTTCTCCGCGTCCAGATCGACCGTGATCTGCTCGTCCGGAGTGGCCAGAGCCGGCCCACTGAGCGCGGTCCCGCGCCACTGGTTTTCGTGCAGGACGATTCGTTTCGAGGCCGTGTTGCCCTCGGCCTCCTCTCCGTCCGGTTCCGCAGAACCGCCCCCCGGAGCGCCGAGTTCGAGAAAAGCCTCGACCTTACGAAGGCCAGTCCCCGCATCCGACCAGCGGAGCACGTGCGAAGCCCCTGCAGCCCCCAGTTCGATCGACGCAGGCCCCTCAAGTAGAGGCGCATCGCTCTCCATTCGAGGCCAGGCCCCGACCCCAACTGCCGCAATTACAGCAACCAAAAAAAATACCAGAATCCAGCGCACCCAAGCCCCCCTCAGAACAAATCCTGCTGTGCAAACGGAGACTACATCGCCTGCCCCGGCTATGCGCCGAAATCATGCCCCGGGAACGGGATCGAGCCGCAGGAAATATCGGGGCGGGAAGCCCGTCAGGATCCGAAACGCGAACCCCGGGTTGTTCTCTTCTTGCACGCGCACATGCTCTACTTCCGAAACCGGAACGGCTCGGTAGTTCCCGCGCTGCCCTTCGAAGGCCGCATCTACGCTCGGATTGGCGAGCGCCTGTTTGTACCACGCACGGGGCCAATGGTTCGCGGCCACGTAGATCTTGCCGTCGGTCTCCAAGCGAGCGAGCACGCGATCGTTCGAAACGCCCTCGTCATTCGTCGTGGTGATCACCAGCGTCTTCCCCGCCTCGGGTTGAAAGAAGCCAATCATCGACTCAAACGCGAAGACAATGCCGATGTAGACCAGTAAAGTAATTCCCAATTTCTTCAGCACAGTTTAGCTCCCGTTCTCTCACGTTCTCTCACGTTGAAGGCACGCATTGGCCGACCCGACCCGTTGGCTGCGCAGAATAACCTAGTCCAATCACTCTGCATGCAGAACCCATTGCACGCGACCCATTCGCAACTGAGGGGCTCTTAGGCCGGTCGCCGCTTCATCCGCCGTTCCTTCCTCGTACCCTTCACCGCCTCCTTCGCCGTCTCCTTCCCCGCGAAAAGAAGGGGCGTATTAGGGAACTTCAGGGCCATGGGAGGTATCGAGTCACCATGCGGAACGCCGTGATCCCAGCGCTTCTAGCCTCTCTCGTCTCGCTGCTTGCGCTCCTCGCTATGGAGACCCAGGTGCATGCCGCGCCCCCTCCGACTTTTCAGGAACGATTTATCGCGGCGGCGCATGAGAGGACGCAACACAGCGTCGCGTATGATGGTCGATACCTTCGTCTGGACTATCCCGGCGGCGATGTCCCGGACACGCTCGGCGTTTGTACCGATGTCATCATACGTGCCTACCGCGCCGTTGGCATCGACCTGCAAGAGGCCGTCCATGAAGATATGCGCGAGCATTTCGCAGCCTACCCGAAGATCTGGGGCCTATCCCGCCCCGATCCAAACATTGATCATCGCCGAGTTCCGAATCTCCGAACCTTCTTTACGCGGACGGGGCTTTCACTGCCGCCTTCGAACGATCCCGACGACTACCTTCCCGGCGATCTCGTCACCTGGTCAATCAACAACACGCTTCCGCATATCGGGATCATCGTCGAAAGGCGTTCACGAGACCGAAAGCGCCCTTTGATCGTTCACAATGTGGGACGCGGACCGAAGCTCGAAGATGTGCTCTTCGCGTATCCGGTCACAGGCCACTACCGGTTTGGTCCCGAAAGTCAGCAGCCGACACTCGAAGCCGCGCCGAATCACTCTCGTCCCATCCGTACCGGATCGCCTTCGCATTGATCTCGGTGGGTCCCTCAATGGGAAACGGTCCGGAATACACCTTCCAAGAATCTGCACCGAACCAGCTGCTCTCCCCAAGTCGGTATCCGATCGACGCGCCCTGATCTGGCGCGCGGATTTCGACACGCCCGTCGCTGAAGAAAATTTCGGGCGGAGCGGTCTCGCGAGGTGCCCCCTCTTCCAGGAAGCTCGCCACCATCGCGTCTTCCAGCATTTCGCTCGAATCACCCGTTCGCAGAAGCCATGCTTCAAGCGAAGTGCGAAGTGCGTTCTGCGCCTGCTCAAATTCGGGTCGACCCGCAAGGTTCGTGAGCTCAAAGGGATCAGCGACCAGATCGTAGAGTCGCTCCTTCCCCACCGGTGCAAAAAGCGAAGCCGGATGCCCCTCGAGCTTGCCCGCCTGATGGAGCGCAAGCAGCTCCCGCATCATGGGGAGATTGTCACGAAAATCATTCGAGTAGGCGATCGGGAGAGCGGGATAGTCGCTTTGGATATAGGCAAACTTGTGATTCCGCACGGTGCGCTGGCGATCGTACAGTTCGTCTACACGATCCTGCGTCGCGAAGACTTCCGTTCGCGCAGGGTCGGCTTCGAGGAAATCGCGTCCCTGTACCCACTCAGGCGTTTCCAGACCCGCAATCGCATCGATCGCGGGCACGAGATCGAGCAAACTCACGAGCCGGCGATCGACTTCGCCCGGCGCGAGATGGGCCGGGCGAAGGCCTTCGGGCCAGCGGATGATCATAGGCACCCGCAGACCGGCCTCATGCAAAGACCGCTTCGCGCGCGGAAGGCCATCCCCGTGATCCGTCGCCCAAATCACAATCGTTTGTTCAAGAAGTCCGTCAGCCTCCAATTGCTCAAGGATCGCGCCGACCTGCAAGTCCATCTGAAACACATTGTTATAGACGCGCGAAAGGTCTTCGCGCACGATCCGCGTATCCGGATAATAGGGCGGAACACGCACGGCCTCCGCCCTCACCGGCCCTTCCCCGACCTCGTAGTCCGAGAAAAAATGCCACAGCTGTATCACGAACCCTGTGACGCTATGCGGACGCTCACCCAAAGAAGGAAACGCACCGCTCTCATGCGTCACAATGAAATTAATCAGCCCGAAGAAAGGCTGCCCTGGCGCTTTACTCGACCAGCGCGTACCACTCCCTTCTTCATCCCAGATCGTGAAAGGCCCCGACTCATTCAGCACGCCGCTGAACTGATAGTCGAGCTTCCCATCGGTAAAGGTGTAGTACCCCGCAGCGCGAAGCCGCTCCGGAAAAGCTTTCACTTCGGGCGGCGGCACAGAACGATAGGCGCCCGCTGGCCGACTTGACGTGCGCATATGCTGCGAGCCCGTCGCGATCGAGTGCACCCCGGTCATCAGAGCCGCCCGACTCGGCCCGCACGTGCTCGCTCCCGCGAAGACATTCGTAAAGCGCACACCCTCACGCGCCAGTCGGTCGAGATTGGGCGTCACAGCAACCGGATCGCCGAATGAATTCACGCGGCTCGACATATCCTCCGCAAAGAGCAGCAAGATGTTCGGGCGAGTGCGCTGTGCGACGTCGCCGCCTTGATCGGGCCTTTCTTCAGCAAGCAATGCGCTCGTGCCCAATTGCGAAAGAAAAGCTCCGCCGAGAAGAACGAGGAGTCTGAGAGGGCTGCGCGGAGACGTCATAGAGGAGAGGGTACCTGATCGACCGCGCGCGGAAGTGCGTTCCCAAGCCGGCCCTTCACCTTCCTTTCCCCTCCTTTTTCGGCGAATTCCCCGATTCGTCAGAGCCCGCCTATCCATGTACACTGCGCCGGCGGCGCCCACGCATACACCCCTAATCCAATCGTATCCGCACCCACTGCGGCCCTGTCCCATGTTTACGCAAGGAGAGAACAAATGAAGATCGGCGTCATGATGGGAGTCACCCCAGGCGAATCCCTCGACACTTTGATTGAGAGCGCGAAAGACCTCGACCGGCGCGGCTTCTCCTCGCTTTGGCTCGCGAATATCTTCGGGCTGGATGCGATCACAACGCTGAGTCTGATCGGACGCGAAACAGAGCGCATTGAACTCGGCACGGCCGTTGTTCCGAGCTATCCGCGACACCCGCATGCGCTCGCTCAGCAGAGCCTCACGGCCCAGACTGCGGCAAGCGGTCGATTCGTTCTGGGAGTCGGCCTTTCGCATCAGCTCGTGATCGAAAACATGTTTGGCCTCTCTTACGACAAGCCGGCACGGCATATGCGCGAGTACATGAGTGTCCTCGGGCCTCTTCTCCGCGGCGAGCCCGCGAATTTTCAGGGCGAGCATTACAAGGTCAACGCAGCGCTTGATTTTCCGGGCGTGCCCGAGGTGCCCGTTCTGATCGCTGCGCTCGGCGATCATATGCTTAAGCTCGCCGGTCGAACTTCGGCCGGAACCATTCTGTGGATGACGGGCCCCGTCACCACAGAGACGCATATCGCACCGAAGCTCAAAGCCGCCGCCGAAGAAGCGGGACGCCCGTCGCCGCGCATCGTGTCCGGAATCCCGATCGTCCTGACGAACCAAACAGACGCGGCCAAAGAAAAGATCGCGAAGGACCTGGTGATGTATGGCCAGCTTCCCTCCTACCGCGCCATGCTCGACAAAGAAGGGGCAGCGGGTCCCGCGGACATCTCGATCGTCGGCGATGAAGCGGCGCTTGATGCGGGCATCGCCCGATTGCGCGACGCCGGAGTGACCGACTTCAACGCGGCCACCATGAACCTCGGCGATGGCGAAGACGCCCGCACCATCGACTATTTAGAAACCAAACTTTAAAAGGAAATCCAATGTCGCTCTCAATGCACTCGGCCAGCGTTCCAGTTTTCGCGCGGTCTCTCTCAAACATGCTCAACTGGCTTGATCAGGCCGAGAAGTACGCCACGGAGCGCGGCTTCGATACGGAGAATTTCGTCGGGACGCGGCTCGCGGTCGATATGCTGCCTTTCGCAAGGCAGATCCAAATCGCTACGGATGCAGCCAAGAACGGTGCCGCCCGGCTCGCGGGCATGGAGCCGCCGAGCTGGCCAGATGAGGAATCGAACTTCAAGGAATTGCGGGAACGGATTCAAAAGGCGATCGACTTCGTAGAGTCCATTCCGGCCAGCGAGATCGACGGCTCAGATGCCCGAGAAATTGTGCTGCCGATCGGTCCGGATAAGACCATGACGTTTACGGGAGAGGGCTTCCTCACAAGCTTCGCGCTTCCGAATTTCTTCTTTCATGTGGTGATGGTGTACACGCTGCTCCGCCAAGGCGGTGTCCCGCTCGGAAAGATGGACTACCTCGGCGCGCCGTGATTCGCTCCCGCTCTTTCACGAACTCTCGGACCGCGAAAATCGGGCTGCATTTGCTCCTGTTCTTGGCATTGGTCTCCTTGGATGGATGCGCCAAACCGGATCGCCCGAACGACCGTACTGCGGCCTGGGACCCCACAGCCGAGGCGGCTCGGCCGACGGCCGAGAGCGACCTCTCCCGCCCTCTCGAAACGGGACGTGCTCCGGGGGCGAGCGCATCGGGCGCGTCGTACCCGCATTCCGCGCGCGCGCATGCCGACAAGAAGCGCCGATCCGCGGAAAGCGAGAGCCTGGCGTTCGCTCGGGCCGTGCTGGAACAGGAAGGGAGCCGCAAGCTCGATGCAGGGGAGCGCGAGCGCATCGCAAAAGCACTCGTGTTCGCCGAGATCCACCATGACCTTCCCGTCGCGCTCTCGCTTGCGATCATCAAGCAGGAGAGCCGCTTCGATCCCGCCGCGCGAGGGCCCGCCGGCTCCATTGGCCTGATGCAATTACAGCCCGCGACGGCACGAGAAACTGCGCACCGCACAGGACTGCGCTGGACGAGTCCAAAGCTCCTCCGAGATCCCGAGGTCAATGTTCGGCTCGGCCTCGCTTACCTCGCCGAACTTCGCAGACGATTCAATAATACGGAACACGCAGTGGGCGCCTACAATATCGGCCCCACCAAGATGAGGCGGCTCCTCTCCCGCAGACCTTTCCGACGCGGACCCTACCTAAAAAAAGTCTACGACCATGCGGAAGCACTCGAGAATGAGTACAGCAATTAGTCGGGGACCGTCTCTCCAAGGCGAAGCGTTCGGCAAAGCTCGCCGTCGAAAGGAAATTCAATGAAGTTCGATAATCGCGTCACCCAAATGCTCGGCGTCGAATACCCGATCGTTCAGGCACCCATGGGCTGGATCGCCCGCTCCCCGCTCGCTTCCGCCGTCTGTCAGGCCGGCGCTCTCGGCATGATCGAAACTTCCTCGGGCGAACTGGACGTCTTGCGTGGCGAAATTCAGAAGATGCCGACGCTCACGGATCGCCCCTTTTGCGTGAACATCGCGCAGGCTTTCGTTCGAGATCCAAAGATCGCGGATTTCGTGATCGAACAAGGCGTCAAAGTCGTGACAACCTCGGCCGGGAATCCGACCAAGTACACGGGGCAATTAAAGGACGCCGGACTCACGGTCTTCCACGTCGTTCCGACCTTACGTGCGGCCCAGAAGGCGGTCGATGCGGGCGTCGACGGCCTCATTGTCGAGGGCGGAGAAGGCGGAGGCTTCAAGAATCCGCGCGATGTATCGACGATGGTGCTGCTGCCCCTGATTCGCTCCAAGGTAGATGTGCCGATCATCGCCGCCGGCGGAATCTGCGACGGCATCAGCATGGCCGCCGCTTTCGCCCTCGGCGCGGAAGGCGTGCAGATGGGGACGCGAATGGTCTCGGCACTCGAGAGCCCCGTCCATACCAACTGGAAGAAGGCCATCGTCGAGGCCGCCGAGACGGGGACCGTGATCCTCCGCCCCGAAGGCGCACCCGCGCTTCGCGCGCTCCGTACCGAGCGTACGAACCGGCTTGAAGCGGGCGAAGGGCACGCCATGGCGGATCTCGGCAACGGGCACCATCAGGTCTATTTCGAGGGCGACCTCGAGGCGGGCGTCGCGCTCACAGGACAAGTCGCCGGTCGAATCGATTCCGTGAAACCCGTCGCCCAAATCATCGAGGAAACGGTCCGCGAATTCGCCGAAACGATCGAAGGACTCGCAAAAACCTACAGCTAGCCTAACCAAGGCGGGCAGGCGATGCCTAACACGAAAATCCCTCGATCGGTCGCGAGATCTCTTGCTAGAGCATACCCGCTGGCGCGACGGTCTCGATATTGAGCTGCCCCGCCAGGCCAGCGGCGCGATGCACCGCGATCTCCTGCCATTCTCTGGAAGACGACATGCGAAAGAGGTCGGCTCGCTTGGGATACATCGCGATCGCCACCTCATCCCACAGCTCGTCGACCTGCCCGAGCGCGAGAAACGTGACGTCTCCCATAAAGACGCCCTTGCCGCCGAATTTGGGAAGCAGCTCGAAAACCGCCTTCCCGTAGATCTCATAGGCCTCGCGGCCCGTGAGATTCGTTTCGCGCCCGTCCTCATACACGGCTTTGTCCTTGAACTTCAACAGATTGACCATGTAAATCGGCCCATCCGGCCCTTCTTCTTGCATCTCTTGAATGCGTTCAGCAGATGTGGGCATCACTTCGTTTACAACTTCCATGTCTTCTCCCTCTTGAGTCTTTGTTCGCGATGGGCGGCAGGCCCCGACGCTCTCGTCTTCCCCAACGAAACCATATTGACAGTGCCTCTGCCAATATCCTTCGACGCGTGGACGTTTTGAGCGACTGGATCGGAATCGAACGAGAGGCGATACTCGAAGCCAGGGGGAAGTCGTGAATCTCAGGCGCAAGCTTTCGATCATCGCGTGGGTCTATGTGATCGAAGGTTTTCCGATGGGCCTCTACGCGGATATCTGGCCTGTGTACTTCCGGCGCCAGGGCGTTTCGCTGGCAGAGATCGGATTGCTATCGGGACTGTCTATCGCGTGGTCCGCCAAGGTATTGTGGTCTCCTCTGGTTGACCGCTTCGGCGATCGAAGGCAGTGGATCGCCGGCGCGCTGCTTGCCATGAGCGCCTGCCTGGCAACGATCGCCACGGCACCCGCGACCGCGATCACACCGCTCATTTGGTTCGCTCTGGCTCTGTTCTGCGCCGCTTCGGCCACACAAGACATTGCAATCGACGCCTATACGATCGGACTCGTCGATTCAGGAGAAGAAGGGCCCACGAACTCGATCCGCGTGGGCGCCTACCGGGTCGGCCTGATCGCGTCGGGCGGGGGCCTCCTCTTCTTGCCGAGTTGGATCGGCTGGCCGGGGACATTCGCCGTCGCGGCGGGGCTAATGGCCTTTATGTCTCTCACGCTGGCAGCTGTGCCTAAGGTGCCAGTGCCAGAGGAGAGCCGGCGCGAGACCCGTAAAGCACTTCGCCGCTGGCTTGGACGGCCGGGCGGCTGGCAAGTGGTGCTCTTTGTCTTGCTCTACCGAGTCGGAGACCGCGCGATGGGTCCGATGGTTAAACCCTTTTGGGTTGATCAAGGATTCTCCGATGAGAGCATTGCCTTTGTCTCCACCACACTCGGCGCACTGGCCACCATCCTCGGCGCACTCATCGGCGGCGGTTTCGTCGGCCGATTCGGGATCGGCCGTGGCCTCTGGGTGCTAGGCGGCTTCGCGCTCGCGTCCAATCTCGCCTACGCAGCGGCCGCCGCCTCACCGGAGGCAGGCCACCTCGCCGTCTATGCCGCTTCCGTCGTGGAGTCTTTTTGCGGCGGCCTCGCGACGGCTGCCTTTCTCTCCTTCCTAATGCATATCTGCGAAAAGGAACACGCCGCTGTCCAGTATGCGCTCCTCACCGCGATCTACGCTCTGGCTGGATCGATCGTGGCCACCTCTTCAGGCTGGTTCGCAGAGCAGATCGGCTACGCCGGCTTCTTCGCGCTCACGGCACTCTTCGCCCTACCCGCCTTCTTCTTTATTCAAGGCGCCCGGCAATGGATTCACGACACACCGGATAATCTGAACAGCGAAAGCCAAATAAGCGGTTCCGACCAGCACGATCACTGAGACAGAACATTAGTTCTCGCGGACGCCTTTAGGTGCCTTCTGATTCATGAAACCGAAGAGGTAGCCGGCTACCCGGCGCATCTGGATTTCTTCCGCGCCCTCAGTGATCCGGTACCGACGATGATGCCGGTAGATATGTTCGAAGGGCTTATGCCGGGAGTAGCCCAGTCCTCCATGAACCTGCATCGCACGATCGGCGGCTTCGCAGCAAAGTCGATTTGACCAGTAATTGCACATCGAAACCTTATCCGAGACTGAGAACGCACCGTTCTCGTCCATCTGCCACGCCGTTTTATGAATGAGCGCGCGAAGCATCTCACATTGTGTCTGGAGCTCGACCAGGGGAAATTGAATGCCCTGATTAGAAGAGAGCGGTTTGCCGAACGGCTTTCTCTGTTTAGCGAACTCGACCGACTCGTCGATGCAGAATTGCGCTGCCCCAAGAGACGACGCGGCTTGCCGAATGCGATTCTCGTTGAAGAAATGCTGCACGACCTGTAAGCCTCGCCCTTCCCCGCCAAAGATCGCGCCTTCTGGAACGCGCACATTATTCAGCGAGAAGCGCCCATGATCGGTAGGCATATTGAACGTCCAGAGCATCTCCTCCAGCTTGAATCCCGGCGAGTCCGTCGGCGTCAGAAAAGCGGTGATCCCGTGTCCGTCACCCGGCTTGCCGCTCGTCCTCGCCATCACCATCGAGTGCGAAGCCTTGTGGATCCCCGTGTTCCACGACTTTTCGCCGTTCAGAATCCAATCGTCGCCGTCGCGTACACCTGCCGTTTCCATATGCGTCGCATCAGAACCATGCGCCGACTCCGTAATGCCAAAGGTAAACCCGCCCGTGCCCGAAGCGAGACGCCCCTGCCATGTTTCTTTCTGCTCTTCCGTCCCGTAGTGAAGAAGCAGTAAGAGGCCGACACTATTGCCTACGATCGAATGCTCGTTTTGCAGGTCGTTATGCAGGCCGAGCCCCTTATGCGCAAGATGCTCGCGAATCACGGCCATATCGAGATTTGTCCCCTCGCGCCCGCCCCATTCTTTAGGAGAGGCGTAACGGTAGTGGCCCGCTTCGTTCGCGCGACGTTTTGCCTCAGCGAGCAAAGCTTCCCACTCTTCATTGGGCAGTCCGTCTCGATCCCAATCAGTGCGTGCATCTTCGCGCCGATGATCGAAGAATCGAATATTATCGTCCTGTTCCTCGAGCGGACGGATCTCTCGTTCGATGAACGCGTCCAGCTCCTCAAGATAGTCGACGAGATGGGCGGGTAGGTCGAAGTTCATCGGGACTCCTCGTGTGGTCTTGAATAACTTGGGTGGTCATCGCCAGGCCCTGAAAGCGACGTCGCCAGTCCAGAAAGAGCCGTGGCCAACCCCGAATAAGTCGGTTGATCGATCGCCAGTTGATTGACCGCAGTGTGGCGAAGGTGATTACCGAGACCTTCTCGGTCGAGCGGGATCGTGCCCTCACGAAGCCCTTCGCAGAGCCTTTCTCGAAGGACTCCGAGTCTCTCCTCGCTTGCGAAGAGCTGCTGAAGACGCTCTTGCTCGGCCTGTAAATGAGCGGGGCCGAGGCTCAGCTCGCGCTTCACTATGTCGAGCGAGTTTGAAGCAACAAGGGCCAGAAAGGCATTCCGCCCTTCCAGTGCCTCGCGCACGTCCTGGCGGAGGAAATCACGAACACTCACTAACAGCTCTTCTACGTGCGGCATATCGACGGAGCTGGTCGCCGCGGTCTCTTCGACTAAACTCACAGGCCCCGGCAGGATCAAATTCACGCAGTCGACTTGGCATTCCGAACTCCGGCGCGCGATCGCCGGGCGTTCGACTGTACGGTCGATGCCATTTCGCCAACCGAAAGCCATCATCAAACTCATGGCAGACCACCAGAACGAACCAAACACTTCCCAGAATCGAACGTGATCGGCTGACACGCGTCGGCCCGACACACTTTCGTACCCGTCCAAGAGATCCTCGAGGCGACCGAAACCGCCGACCGGCAGATCAGACCGGCCGAAGCGCCAAGAGCTTGTACAAATCCAGCCTAGGTCTCGAATCGGATCGCCCAGATGGGCGAGTTCCCAATCCAACACAGCCACGATGCCCTCTGGCGAAACCATCAAGTTTCCATTTCGAAAATCGTTATGCACAAGACGCGGCGCCGTTGGAGCCGGCAAATGGTCCAGGAGCCAGCGTGCCGTGTAATCAATCATCGGCAGCGACGTTCCGAACGAACGATAATGCTCCCAGATCTCATGCACGAAGGCTTCGGGCGAGACTGTCTTCAACTTCGCCGAAAGCCCCGCGGCCTCCGGATCAATCTGATGAATCCGGGCAAGCACCTCACCGCATTCGAAAGCAAGGCGCGGGCGGACTTCTTCGAGCGCAGCGGACTTGAGAATCCGTACCCCAACGGTTTCGCCCTCAAGCCACTCCATCAAGAACCCAGGCCCGAGGCCATCCTTCTCCGTCAAGACATAAAGGATCTCGGGTTCTGGCACACCCGCCGCGCGCGCAATGCGGAAAAGCTCCGCCTCTACCTCAAGCCCGGGCCCCCGCCCCTCGCTGAGGACTCCGCCCGACGCGCGCCGCAGCGCCAATACGCGCGGGCCTCTCGTCGTTTCGATCTCAAGCCGGTACGTCTCTTGACTCGCTCCGCCCGAAAGTCTTTTCGCTTTTCCAAAGCCCTCGAATTCCGGGATGACCCGACCGAGCACCGATGCGAGACGCGTTTCGAAATCACGCATGCGAAAGTTCCCCTTCCGGACTGAGCGAAAGCCTCGAAGTTGCCCGAGCTACCCGCGAGCAAGGGATCGATCGACGGAGCACTCTGCGAGACGATCTACTTAGCAAGGTCATTTGGACCGCTTCATCTCGGAGGACATTCGATGACCTCACCCGCTCCACTTTTTGTCGGCCGTATTTCGACAATCTCAGCTTGACCGAGGAAAGCAGAACTCCCATCGCGCAGTGCACTCGCATGAAGCATGCGCCGCTCAAAATCCACAACGAAAGTCGTGTGAAATTCGGGATCTTCCCAAACCACTAGATCGAGCCCCGGACGGATCGAACGCGCCGAAAACGGCATCGTTTTAGACGGGGGCGGCGAGAGCTCGGGATGCAGCAAAACAAAGCGGATCCCTTCACAATGGTACTCCGCTTGATAGGTTCGACCCGTCGGAAACCGGTAGACCACAGTCTGGCCCATCACACCCGGCGGCGGCGTTCCTGCGTCGGGAAAGATTTCCGGAGAGAGTTCCGGAGATTGGCATCCAGATTGCCCGGAGACGACCAAAACCATCGCCAGCAGACACACGGACCGCGGAGAGGCCATGATACATAGTTGCTCGAAGGCATGGAAGAGTGGATTCGTTTCGGCCCGCTGTGACTCTCGTTTCATTGCGATCACTCCACTCCCATCCGCCTCTGACCTATCCTAACCCAGCCGTATAGCAGTCAGTCTACGCGCTTCTTCGCCAAAGGATGAGCCTGATGTTCGACCTCAACAATCAAACCATCGTTGTCACCGGAGGCAACGGGGGCATCGGCCTCGGACTCGCACGCGGCGTCGCACGCGCTGGCGCAAACGTGGTCATCTGGGCGCGCAGCGCAGAGAAGAATGAGGCAGCGCAGTCTGAGCTTGAAGCACTTGGCGCTGAGGTCATGACGCTGACATGCGATGTCTCAAACGAGGATCAGATCCTCGCTGCGATCGAGCAGACCGCCGGCCGCTTCGGCCGAATTCACGCCTGCTTTGCCAATGCGGGCTACGGCGCGCCGGGCGACCCACTGACAGTCAGCCTGGAGGACTGGCGGGCGTTGATGTCCGTAAACCTCGACGGCACTTTCCTCACGCTGCGCTGCGTCGCGAATCATATGATCAAAAACGGGGGCGGAGGCAAGCTCATCGCAACCTCTTCAATGGTCGAGAGTTTCGCTTCTCCCATGCAAGCGCATTATGCGGCGAGCAAGGCCGCGATCGGCTCACTGGTCAAGACCTTTGCGGTCCGCCTTGCCCGACACGATATTCAGGTCAACTCCATCCTGCCAGGATGGGTGAAAACGGACCAGACAACCGGACTCCCAGAAGCGCTCGACAAAGCGATCATGAAACGCACGCCGGCACGGCGCTGGGGCGAGACCACCGACTTCGAGGGGATCGCGGTCTACCTCGCTTCGAGCTCTTCCGCCTATCATACTGGTGACGATATTCTGATTGACGGGGGCTACACCGCTTTCTGATGCGGCGCCTCACGCTTTCACGGCACTCTCCAACGGCGCTCTCAGAACTCAGCCGGCACGCTGCAGGCACTCCCCTCACCGCACGCCGAGCATCGCACGCCGACCACCCCATGCCCGACCGCGCACACAGCGAGGCCGGGCATAGGGCGAAACCGGTCAGCGCGTGCGCTTCTTAGGCGTCTTCTTCTTGGCTTTCTTCGCGGACTTCTTTGCCGTTTTCGTTGCCGTTTTCTTTGCGGTACGCTTGGCCGCCTTCTTGCCCGCCTTCTTGCGAGAGCGGATGCCGAAACGCTTCAGCATCGTTTCGGAGTCGCGCCGAACCTGCTTCTCGAGATCTTTCCAGCGCTTCTCGCCATCGTCGCGCGCCTTCTCGATCTGATTTTCCAGATCCGTGATGCCCTTGCGGATATCCTTGATCATCGACTTGAGATGCTTCGGCAGTTCTTGCTCAAGAGATTTCAAATTGTGATCGATGGCCTTGCGCGTGCGCGCGGCCAGACCGGGATTCGACTTCTTTCGAGGTGTTTTTCTCGCGGTCGTTTTAGGGGCCTTCTTAGTCGCCTTTTTCTTAGAGCCCTTCTTCTTAGTGGCCTTCTTCTTAGTGGCCTTCTTCGCGGCACCCTTGCGCTTCGGTGCCTGCTTGCGCGCCGTCTTCTTCGCCGCGCTCTTCTTTCGAGCTGCCATTCTGATTCTCCTTGATCGACTTCATGCACTTCAGGGGACCGCGCCAGGTCATCCAGACGCTTTACACCAGTCCAATGTGCAACGCTTCACGTTAAGCGCAAGCGTGAGCATATCCACACGCAAGTGTTCCCGTCTAATATTCCCTTCTCTGCTACTGCGCCCAGCCTCCTGTAAATGGAATGGCCTGCCCCACAAAGAAATCGCTTTCGCTCGAAGCCAGATACAAAGCAAAGAGCGCATCTACACGCGGCGTCGCGAAGCGGCCGAGGGGGATATTCTGCCGAAGTGAACAGTTCGGAGATCGCTGGGCCTATATACCCATTCGCTTGCGTGAGCAGCCAGCGCTTTCCTGCCAAACGCCCGTTCGCCATCTCATCCCATCCCATCCTTTGCATCGTCTGAGATCCGACAAGGTCCGAGCCGCGACATCGATCGTCACTGTTCCGCGAATTCCGCACATTCCACCGGACCAAGAGTCCGGCGTCTGGAGAGCCTTTGTCGTCTATCGTTGCTAGTCGTGCTGGCTAGAAGAAAGAGCCCTATGCAAACAGAGCCGTTGGACCAGATGTTCCCGCCCCAGTTCGAGCGCCTTCGAGGCGATGCGCGGCTGGCGGTCTATCTCGACTTAAAAAGTCCCTACGCATATATCGCAATCGACCCAACGCGTCAGATGGCGGCGGAACTCGGTATCGAGGTCGACTGGCGACCCTTTACGCTCGACATTCCCAGTTATCTCGGCAAGGCGAAGCTGGCCAATGATGGCAAGACCGTCGCCTCCACGAATCGTTCGCCTAAACAGTGGAGCGGCGTGAAGTACGCCTATCGAGATGCACGCCGCTATGCTTCTCTCACTGGGAAAACCATCCGAGGTACGGTCAAAATCTGGGACTCCAGCCTGGCCGGGATCGCGATGCTCTGGGCGAAAGCGAAGGGCGTTTTCGACCCTTTCATCGATGAAGCGTATCCCCCGTTCTGGCGGCGCGAGTTGGACATTGACGATTTGGGCGTGCTGACTGAGGCGCTCAAGCGAGCCGGCATTGAGACCGGTGGCTTCTCGAAATGGGCGAGGGGCGAGGGGCGACAGCTTCACGACCAAACGAACGAGGAGGCTTTCGCCGCCGGCGTATACGGAGTTCCTGCGTATCTCGTCGACAACGAGATGTGGTTCGGCCGTGAGCATCTTCCTCGGATCGAGTGGATCCTCAAGGGTCGAGACGGCGATGCACCTAACGTGGCCAACCGGAGCTTTCGGTCATGAGCGCTTCGACCGAAGCGCGCGAAGCCTTAGAACAGAGTGACGAGACGCTCGTCTTCATCCTCGATGTGCGCGATCCCTTTTCCTATTTGGCACTCGGTCCGGCCATCGAGCTCTCGTCTTCTATTTCACCCTCCGGCCGATCTCCGATTGCGTCCTCTACGAGCGCTGCTTCAGTCGACTGGCTTCCCATCCGAAAACACACACTGCTTCCGCCTTCGACACCGGGGCCGGGGCCGGAGGACGATCGCAGTATTCAGCACCGCCGCTCACGTGCGCAGATGATCGCCAGAGAAATCACGATCTACGCGGACGTGCAAGGACTCACGATCGACTCGCCCTATCGCGATGGGCATGCAGATGCCGCGTATACAGCATGGCTCTGGATAAGAGCTACCGCTCCCGACCAACTGCCCGCCTTTATCAAGGCCGTCTTCAACGCGTATTGGGCAGAGGGCCTCGATCCTGAATCGGGGGACGAAATCCTTCCGATGCTTGAGCGGCTCGGCTTCCATCGCGCTGAATTCGAACCATGGGCATCCACTCAGGGGCGATACGGCAATGCGCTCGCTCGAATCCCAGCTGGAGAAGGCAGGCATATCTCAGGCGCCGGCCTACTTGGTCGAAGGCGAGGTCTTCTACGGCCGGCAGCATCTGCCCATGATCCGCTGGATTCTAGACGGGCGAAATGGAACCGGACCGATCTAGCGCGAACCACCCGCCGCCTTCGCGGAAAAGCTACGATTCAGCCAGACCCAGAGGCAACCCGTCGGGCGGCGTTCGAACGCGATTCGCTCCCCGCCGCGCGGTGCCCAAATGAAGAGATGCCCAGACCATGAGCTTTCGCCCCACGCCTGATCAACTGATTCCCGACTTGGACCCACGCCAGGAACTCGTTCTCCTCGCGCGAAGCCTCTGGCGCGAGGGATACAACGACCATCTTGCGGGTCATATCACGATCAACCGCGGCGACGGCACCCTTTGGTGCAATCCGTGGTTAATGACCTGGGATGAGATTCGCCCCGAGGATGTCATCGTCATCGGCCTGGATGGCAATGTCGTCGAAGGCGATTGGCCGGCGCCCCTCGGCATACCCCTTCACCTCGAACTGCATAGGGCTCGCCCCGACGTTCAGGTCGCGATGCATAGCCATCCGCTTTATGGCGTCGTCTGGTCCGATCTCGGCGAAGTGCCGCCGATCCTCGACCAGAGTTCTGCGCTTGGAGGCGGCGGGGAACTCGTGTTGGTGGATGAATTCGGTGGCACCGTCGACGATGCGAATTCGGCGTCCGCCGCGATTCAAAAAATGGGTGAAGCAGAGCTCGCGCTCCTCGCAGGGCACGGAGTGTTTGTCCTCGGCTCGACCGTCCGGGCCGTGCATCAGCGCGCGGTGGCCCTTGAACAGCGCTGTCAGCGCGCCTGGCATGTGCGGGTCGCATCGAACGATCCCGTCGAATCGTGCCTCCCGAAATCCTTTCTCGACTTCATGGCGAACACCGACGGGAACGGCTTCCACGGCTTCTGGGAAGCCGCCGTTCGCAAGGAACTTCGCGAGGATCCGACTCTCCTCTAGTCCCTCCTTTAGTCTCTCCTTTAGTCTCTCCTCTCGCCCTTTTCTAGCCCTCCTCTACCCCCCTCCCTACCTCCTCTCTACCTGCTCTAGCCCTCTCCTGCCCCTCCTTGAAGACTACGCTCGCGGCGCGAGCAGGGCTTCGATCCAGACATATCCCTAGCGATTTCGTCCGAGCAGCCGCCCTCGGAATGCGCATCCCCCTGCGCGGCTGCGCCAAAACAGGCGCGCCCTGAGCCTGACAACCCCCGAGCGCCCTCTTTAAGCAATTCATATCACGATACTTAATACACGACTCCTAATTGACGATAATGATTTCGTGTGTTTAACTTCGCAAGACGGTTCAACGACCGGGAACCCCAAGGGCACACACCCTGAATCCCGCCGGTCTCAGAAAAAGGCGACTTGATGTCTGGATTCGATCTCTTTGCGGTGATCGCCCCGCTCTTCCCCCTCATATTGGGAGCCGCGCTCCCCTTCCTATTTCGCACGTCTCCCGCTCGCTCGGCTCAGCTCGCCTATATCGGAGCCCTCGCCGCGCTGGCCTCCATCGGCATCGCCATCGCGGGCGGCCTGCTCTTGGGGTCATCGGAGATCTCGAGCGCTTCTCGATTTCCGCTGCGCTTGGACGCGCTCGGGGCAATGATGGCCGCGACCGTCGCGCTGATCGGCTTCGTCGTTGCCCGATTCGCACGCCGCTACCTCGACCGAGACTCTGCCCAGCAGCGATTCTCGCTCTGGTTCAGCTACACGCTGGCAGCCATCCTCACGATCCCGCTTGCGCATCACCTCATTGTACTGATGGCCGCTTGGCTGATGTCGAGTCATGGGCTTCACCACCTACTCACGCTCTACCCGGAACGGCCGGCCGCTCTCCTCGCCGCGCGCAAGAAGTTTGTGATCAGCCGACTCGGCGACCTTCTGCTCATAATGGCCTTCGCGCTGATCAACGTACAATGGGGCTCGCTCGACCTTGCGGTGGTTTTCAATCGCGCTGCGGTCGACGCCGCCAGCGGCGAGACCGGCTCGCTGATCCTGATCGGCTTGCTCATCGTGCTCGGCGCGATCACCAAGTCCGCTCAGGTGCCCTTTCACACCTGGCTGCCCGAGACCATGGAAACCCCGACCCCGGTCTCCGCTCTGATGCATGCGGGCATTGTGAATGCGGGCGGATTCCTCGTGATCCGCCTGAGCCCACTCCTTGCTCTGGCCCCGGAAGCGCTGGGCCTACTCGCATACGTGGGCGCCTTTTCTGCCATGACCGGTGGGCTTGTCATGCTCACCCAGAACGATGTGAAGCGAAAACTCGCGTACTCCACGATCTCGCAGATGGGATTCATGATGCTGCAATGCGGCTTGGGTGCCTTCTCGGCAGCAATGCTCCATCTGGTTGGACACGCCTTCTACAAAGCGCATGGCTTCCTATCCGCGGGGTCTTGGGTCGACACGACCGCCACTGGCCTCGCCGTATCGCCGACCAAGGATGCCAGCCCGGCATGGCTTCTCGGCGTCGCTAGTCTCGTAGGACTCGCACTGACCGGACTGGCCATCGCCATCACGGGCGCGGATCTCGAGCACAAACCAGGCGGCCTTGTCCTGGCGTGCGTGCTCGCCTTGGCCATCACCCAGGGACTCGTGATCTGGTCTCTCGTCTTGGGGCGAAGGTTCTGGGTACCGAAGAACGCTGCAATTGCGCTCGGCGCTGGCCTCGCCGTATCGGTCTTCTATCTAATTGCGGTTGGATTCTTCGACCGCCTGCTGGGGGAAACGATCTCGCGACCGCTCCTCCGGATCGCGGACCCCACTTCGCTGGCCGGTTTCATTCTGGTCGCGATGTTCATCTTCGCCGTCTTGGTCCAGACCTTCCGACCGGCCATTGCGGCAAGTCGAATCGGATCGAAGGCGTATGTCCTGCTTCGAAACGGATTCTATCTCGGAGAGATGCAAAACCGCTGGCTCAAACGAATCTGGCCAGTCGAACGCACCAAGCAGAACGCAGCTCGTTAGGCATTTTCCGCCTAATACCCGAGCGTCGTTTCCCATTCCCATCTGATTCCTTCTCAGGAGTGCAACATGTCTGCCAATTCCCCGAACGCCGCTGTCGAACGCGCCTGCTCGCTCGTGCCGCCCCTCTGGACGCTTCGCAATTTCGTCGCGGTCAACCCTTATCTCGGATTGACCCAGAAGCCATTCGGCGAAGCCATTGTTGAAGTGGACCGACTGAAGCACGCGGACTCGCTGCTCCCGCTTGAAGAGTATTGGGAGCTCCATGAGGCGGGCCGTATTTCGCAGGTTGATCTCAATGAAGCACTTGTCGAAGGCCCCACCGCTCTGCTTCGCCCTGATCTCGAAGAGATCCCGATCGAGTCGCTCCGCGAACGGCTATTCGAGCGAGGCAAAGCCAAGGAACGCGTTCTCGCCTATTCGGAACTCATGGACCGAGCCGAGGGAACCGACTGGAGCGCGGCCATTATCGACGAGATCGCCAAATGGTGCTCCGGACGATTCGACCGGGGACAAACGAGCTGGCAGCAACCCCACTTAGACCAAAGCATCTTCAAGGCATGGAAGGCCCTTGCGCAACTCGACCGAACGCTCGAAGTGCAAGGCCTGCAGGGTTTTCGCGCATTCGTTCGCTCTCTCCCCGAAGATCCAGACGCGTGTATCGAGTATGCCGTCCGGGAACTCGACATCCCCGGCGCCGACCTCGGCGATTATCTCGCGCGCAGCCTTGCCACCGTCTCCGGCTGGGCGGGGCATCTCCAGTACCTCATTCGGCAGGCGGGGATGGAGGGGCGAGAAACGGATGAGAGCATGAGGGACCTGCTCGCAATTCGGCTCGCCTACGACGCAGCGATTTTCCAGAACTTCTCAACGAAGAGTGGCCTCGGAACCTGGCCGCAGGCGAATTCTCGATCGCGCGCCGCGGGAGAGGAAAGCGAGGCGGCCAACGAAGACGCTCTCCTGAGCGAAATCGAGATTCGCCACCTCTGGCAACTCGCCTTCGAGGCAGGCTATCGCCGAGACCTGATCAAACAGATCAGCCACAAAAGTGATTCTCCCGCGCAATCACCGACCGAAAGCGATTCGCTCTTGCAGGCCGCCTTCTGCATCGATGTGCGGTCCGAGGTCTTCCGGCGCCATCTTGAGAAGCAGAGCGACCGCATTCGAACGATCGGGTTTGCCGGCTTCTTCGGGCTAGCGATCGAGTCGATTCAAAGCGGAGACTCGGTGGGCGAACCGCGCTGCCCAGCCCTCCTCTCGCCCGCCTATGTAATTCCGGCGAAGGCCGACGGCGACCCCATTGCCGTACGAAGCCGCAGAAGACGGGACCAGTACCACACCTTGGTCAAGCAGCTTCGGCTGTCGAGCGTCGGCGCGTTTCCCTTTGTGGAAACAATCGGTCAATTCTTCGGCCTCCGGCTTATCACCGAGTCCCTCGGCCTCACCCGCCCCGGTCCGGACAGCCGCCTCCTGCCGCAACCGAAGACGGGAGCCTTTGCTCCGGTGGTCGCCGCGGAACTCGTAGAAGGAAGCGGGCGGGCTATGGCGCTCCCCGAACGCATCGCTGCAGCCGCAGGCATCCTGACTAACATGGGACTCACCGAAGGGATTGCGCCCTACGTCCTTCTTTGTGGCCATGGCAGCACCACAACCAATAACCCCTATGGTTCCGGCCTCGACTGCGGCGCCTGCGGCGGGTACTCCGGCGACATCAACGCGCGAGCAGCCGCAGCATTACTGAATGACCCGGCCGTGCGAGCCGCTCTGCCGGAGCAAGGTCTCGCAGTGCCTTCAAGTACCCGATTCCTTGCTGGCCTCCACGACACCACCACCGACGAGATCGAAATCTACGACACGGGCGAAGTGCCGTTGAAGGATCTGAAGTGGATCCGCGATGAGCTTCAAAAGGCTTCGGCCGCCACTCGCGAGGAGAGAGCCCTCCGGCTCGGCGGAACTCCGGGTGTTTCGGCGGAGGACCTGGTTCGCCAGAGAAGTCAGGATTGGTCGGAGCTTCGTCCGGAGTGGGGTCTGGCAGGCAACGCGGCATTCATCGCGGCGCCAAGAGAACGCACTCGAGGAATGGACCTCGGCGGGCGAAGCTTCCTGCATGACTACCACGCCGATCGTGATCCGGAGAATGGCGTCCTTGAATTGATCTTGACGGCTCCGCTCGTCGTCGCCTCGTGGATCAACCTCCAATACTATGGCTCGACCGTCGACAACGATGCCTTCGGAAGTGGCTCAAAAACGATCCACAACGTGGTGGGGCGCCATGGTGTCATCTCGGGAAACAGCGGTGACTTGCGGGTGGGTCTACCCTTTCAATCCGTGCATGACGGGGAGCGAAGCGTGCATGAGCCGGTTCGGTTGACTGCATTGATCGAAGCGAGCCAAGAGGCGATCTCTGGAATTATGAAGAAGCATGATGGCCTCCGAGAGCTCATCGAGAATCAGTGGATCCATCTGATCTCGATCAATCCGGACAATGGGGAATGTGCTCGGCTAACGTCGGCCGGCTTCCAGAGGATCAAAGATGGCAACGCGCAAAACCGAAGCTGAAACGGAAAGCAATAACTGGACGTTCTTTACGAACTACGGGCACGTCCTTTTTTTCCTCGCCTCCAATCCAGACGCGCGCGCGCGGGATATCGCAGACGTCGTTCAAATCACGGAACGCGCCGCACAGCGCATCGTGCATGAACTCGAGGCCGCGGGATATCTCAAGATCGTCAAGAAAGGTCGCAGAAACAGCTACGTCATAAACTCCAAGAAGAAGCTCAGGCATCCTCTTGAGAAACACGTCGCAATCCAAGCCCTCATCGAGGCGCTTGATATCTGAGATGTTCTCCTCGCAGACCTTGATCGCATCGAGGTGATTCGCGGTCTCGGGTGCACGGCCTTGGGGAGCGAACGCAGTCAACGGCGAGAGGCGGGAAGCCACCTAACGGTCTTTTCCACCGCTCGCTGCGCGCGCATCTAGCTGCGCGCGGACTGCAGCATGATGCTCGCGCGTAATCGGGAATCGCCGGAGAAAAAGCGCGCCCAAGCCCATGAGCACCGCCGGGATGCCTCCGTAAATCGCCATCAATGAGGACTGCACCTCGCGCGACACCAAGTCCTCCGCGGGCTCGTATCCGAAAGCCGCGGGCAGTGTCGTGCCGAGCACAACACCGAGCGCAAGCGATAGCTTGATCGCCATCCCCCAGACCGCGAAGAACAGGCCAGATCGCTGTTCACCACTTTCAAGGGTGTCCACATCAATCACGTCCGCCGCCATCGAGTTCGCCAGAAATAGAATCGAGGCGAAACTCGAACCGCGGAGCACCACAATCACGATCAGCGCCGTCGTCTGGCCTTCTCGAAGAAATACGAGAGGTAGGCTCCACACCGCCAACCAAAGCGCGGCCGCGAGCAACGCGTGCGATTTTCCGATTCGAACCGAAATCGCGAGCCAGGCAGGGACCGCCGCAAGCGTTCCCAGATTCTCAAGCAAGATCATGAGCGGAAACCGGCCCTCATCCATCATCACATCGGCCAGTACCAGTCGGTGCAGTGTCCCCGGATCGCCACGCCCGAAACAAAGAAAAGGACGGCCCCGACCATCCGAAGAAAAGCCGGATTGCGCGCAACGATTCGAAGCCCTCCCCAGGTACTGCGCTCTGTTTGGCGAAGACCTTCCGGCTCCTTCTCGCCTACGCTGACAAGACAGATTGCGATCAGAACGGGGAGGAGGAGAACGATCGCCCAGGCAATCCAGCGGAGCTGGTCGGCGGCGCGCTCAATCCCCTGCGCGCTCAGCCAAACCAATGCCGCAAGCAAAAAAACCTGCCCCGCCGTCGAGATCGCTTCCCGCCAGCTTGTGATGCGCGAGCGTTCATCATAATCGGTCGAAAGTTCAGCCCCCCATGCCTTATGCGGGAGGTCGATCATTGTAAAACCGAGATATAGGAGCGCCGACCACAGCATAAGATAGGAGGCCGAGGCGGCGTCTCCCGGAACGCAGATCTTCCACAGCGAAAGAAGAAAAAGCGGCACGCCCGCAATCATCCAAGGCTTGCGCCGCCCGAATGGCAAGCGAAGTCGGTCGCTCAGGGTCCCGATCAAAGGGTCGGTGACAACGTCGAGCAAGCGAGAGGCCGCTATCGCCCCACCCACAGCCGCCAGCGGCACACCTAGATCGTCGGAGTAAAAGGCAGGGATAAAGAGCGCCATCGGCAGCGCCGCAACAGAAGTCACGAGCGAGGGCGCCGAATAGGCAATGAGTCTCCAAGGACCCAGGGACATAGAACAGTGCCTCTTCTTTTGCGCCGCTCCGCGCGCTCGTAAACGAGACGCACTCTAGCTCAGTGGCATAAGATCCTTCGAGGGGCGTATCCTCCATCGCACAGAACAGGAAGGCCACGACGATGCCAGAAGGCCAAGTGCCCACTCAGCTCCCGCACACCGATCGCCCAACGGACAGCCTTCCCGACGGCCCAAGGGGCGTAAGGAAGAACGATCCGATCCTACCGCTCAAGCTCTACGGCGCCGAGTTTTCCTACTTTACGGGAAAGCTTGAAGGCGTACTTCGCTATCTCGAGTTGCCCCATCAGCGACTCGCCGGCAGTCCCACCGGTGCACAGGCCCGCGCGACAGGCGTCGCCCAGATCCCCGCGCTTCACTTAGCGGATGGCCGCTGGCTCACGGACACCACGCCCATTATCGCGTGGCTCGACCGCCGCTATCCCGAGCATGAATTGATCCCGCGAGATCCTGTGCTCGCCTTTTTTAGCCGCCTTCTTGAGGACTATGCGGATGAATGGCTCTGGCGCCCCGCCATGCACTATCGATGGAACTATCCGGAGAGTGCTTATCACTTGAGGCGCATCCTGATCGACGAGAATACGCGGGATATTCCCATCCCCGCTTTCATCAAGCGCCACATCCTTCTGAATCGACAGCGAGCCGTCTACATCATCGGCGACGGCGTCACGACCGAAACCTGGAACCATGTCGAGCAGACCTATCACGACTCGCTCGCCCAGCTCAGTCAGATCCTGGAAAGTCGGCCCTACCTCCTTGGCGACCGGCCGAGCCTCGCGGACTTCGGCTATTTCGGCCCGATGTTTCGTCATTTCTCCCAGGATCCCACAAGCGCCCGTATTATGCGCGAGACCGCTCCCGCTGTATATGAATGGTCGGCACGCATGTGGAATGCGCGGGCGAGTCGAAACGGGGGCGAACTGCTCAGTTCGGTTCCCGAGGATTGGAACCCCATTCTTGGATCGATAGGAACGGCGTACCTTCCCTATCTCGCTGCGAATGCACGAGCCTGGAATGGTCAGAAGAGCCATTTCGATGTGGACATCGAGGGCGCCCCGTACCGAGATATCCGGACCGCGGCCTACCGCGTATGGTGCCTCGAGGAACTTCGCCGACACTTTCAGGAGTTAGGCGCGCGCGATCAAGAGACGGTGCGTGCACGACTCCAGGCGAACGGTTGCTGGTCTCCGCTCTGGGAAGTCGACGCGCTCCCTTCCGGCATCGATCCGAATCAAGAAGCGCCGTTCGCAGGCGGACACTCGATGACCGGCGTTTCGCTCGCAGAAGCGGAGAAGAGGCGCTGGCTGCCGGTCCCCTCCGTGCGGCCACCCGTGCGGCCGCCCAGGAGATAGAGCCGACCCGGTCCGAGTCCGTCCCGCTTCATTTTGTCGAGACAAGCGATGAGACAGTCGATCTCGAGATCCCAGTATTCGAACCTACCTCTTGAACTGTTCGTCGCCCGCGCCGCAGTCCCGCAACCCGCCACAGGAGGCCTAACAATGAAGACCCTACGCACTCCAGATGCACGTTTCGAAGGCCTGCCCGATTACACCTTCGCGCCTCACTACACCGAAGTAGAGGACGCGGACGGCACGGTTCTTCGCCTCCACCACGTGGACGAAGGCGCCAAGAACGCGGCGCCGATTCTCTTAATGCATGGCAATCCGACATGGGCCTACCTCTACCGGAAAATGATCCCCTTGCTCGCCGCTGCTGGACATCGCGTAATCGCAGTGGATCTCGTGGGCTGCGGCCGCTCCGACAAGCCCGCCCTCCGAGACGACTACACCCAGGCCCGGCATGTCGACTGGCTCACGAAATGGCTTCTGGCCCTCGACCTACGCGAAATCACGCTCTTCTGCCAGGATTGGGGCGGCACTCTTGGCCTGCATCTCGTTGCGAATGATCCAGAACGCTTCGACCGCATCGTCGCGGCGAATACCGGCCTCCCTCTCGGCGAAGGCGAAACCGAGTTCATGAAGATGTGGGTCGGTATGATGCGCGCCGCCGAAACGTTTCCCTTCGAGCAGATGCTGCCGACAGGCATGACCCACGAACTCAGCCCGGAGGAGTTTGCGGCCTATCAAGCACCTTTCCCGGACCCGTCCTCCCAGTCGGGGATCTGCATTTTCCCCATGCTGATCGCCGTTCAGCCTGATAATCCCGGCGCCCCGGCCAATCGTGCAGCCTGGGAAAAGCTCGGCAAATTCGAGAAGCCCTTTCTGACGCTTTTTGGTGCGAAGGACCCTGTCACACAGGGCGGCGAAAAACGCCTAATCCAGCATGTCCCCGGCGCGAAGGGACAGCCGCATCACGTCTATCCCAACGCGAATCATTTCATCCAGGAAGACGAACCTGCCGATCTCGTGGAGCGTGTCCTTTCATTCATCGAAAGCACGCACTAACGAGCAACTTCCTCTGGAGCGTCCACCAGCTTCGGCAGCACGGCCAATGCTTCCGTCTCGCAAAGTAGCTCCGGTCGACAGACCGGCGCGTGAAGGAATGCATTAGGGAACCCGGCGTAGCCCGCATCTTGAAACTTTTCGCGAAGCCGCGGCGCGTCCTCGGCGTGCTTTACATACGTCACGGCAGAAACCACATCCCCGAACCCGGCGCCCTGCCCCTCGAGCAGCGCCGCAACATTCACGAGCATCCGATCCGCCTGCGCATCAAAGTTGCCGACGTGCGCCGTCCGACCTGCCTCGTCGATACTCGCCGTTCCCGAGATATGCAGCGCGACCTTATTCGTCTCAACGCTTCGCATCCCGCGCACGAAATCCGCACCATAGGAGCCCGCTTCGTTGAGCGTCGGTGAATTCATCACCGTCCGCGGGGTCGGACTCTGCCCTTTGAGCGCGTAGAGACCGAGGCAAAGATCGTGGGCTGCAGAGGCCGGTGCCCCACCGATCCCCGTGCTCGCCGGGACGGGCGATATGCCACGAGAATCGAAAAAGGCTCGACGGGCGCGATTCAGGTCATCGTAGTCTCGGTCGATATCCCTCAGATGAATCCAGGTGCGCACCACATCGCTGAACTCCATGCCCGCGCGCCGGAGGAGATCCTCGGCGACTTCGAACATCGCGATCGTCTGTGCGTATGCATCGTCGCCCGCACCGCAGAGACCCGCTGCGTAAAAACACGTTTCGTCGAGCGATCCGAATCGAACGCTCAGGCCCTGCGCAGGCGCGCATTCCGCACACAGACATCTCGTGCTGGCGGAGAAGCGCTCCTTCTCGAGTTCACCTTCAAGCGGGATCACCGCTTGCACAGCGACCTCAAGCCGCGCGCCGGACGTCAGCGGAGGCTGCCCGATCAGAAGCGTCGCCGCGTCATCGCCATGGACAGGAACATGAGCAGGGCATCCGGCGGCGCGTTCAGACAACACACGTCGCCGGCCCGAACGAACGGCCTCGAGGTCAGCCTGCGCGCGCTCCAAGTAGAGCGACTCGGACACGACCGAAGAAAAGCTTCCGCCAGCAGATTCGAGTACGTCGACAAGCGCTCGGTAGACGCCCTCGCTCTGCGCATCCGCGCCTGCCCTATGGGCAGCAGGCAGTGGCTCACACAGAATGAAGAGCTCCGTGGCTACGGGACCGACGATCCGGCGAAGCTCGACCTTACAGTCGTGCTTCAGGAAAGTCTCCAGAGCTAAAGTGCCTAGCACCCGTCGGTCGGCAATTCCCCGTCCGACTCGGATGAGAAGAACGTGCCGAGGCTGTTCTGCTTGAAGCAGTTACCGGTCCCCGGCTCAAAGGGCGGAGTCTGGAGGTAGAGGATATCCGAGGCCAGAGGCGCAAGCGGGCTCGGCGGCGCTGCCTGACCGTTATTCCGCAGGCGGTTACGGAAGACGAGATTGTTATTCGACGACGGATCAGCGATCGGCGGTTGGTTCTCGCAGTTGCGATTCGGATCGCCGGCGCTTGCTGCGGTGCACCACCCGAGAACACCGATGCCGTAGAAATCGTTGTCGTCGATAAAGTTATGCCCAATCGTGTGATCAGAGACGCCGAGGAGCAGGATGCCACCGCCCAGCGGGAGACCGGCCTGAAAGCTCTCCGGCGGCGCGGGGTTCGGAAGGTTATTGCTGTAGATCTTGTTATTGGTGATGACCCAGTCTTCCATCACCGGCAACGGCGGGTTGCCTGCTGCGTTCGGATGGAAGAGTCCAATACCGACGGTGTTGTCATGGATATCGTTGTACTTGGCCCAGACGTTATTCGAGACCGTGATTTCGAAACCGATCGGGCTGCCGTAGAGCTCGTTCCCGATGACGCGCACGTTCTCGGAGCCCGCGACCCAGAGCGACGTATCGAGCGAGCCGTAGGAAACATTGTTCTGGACCAGACCGTTAGCTGAGAGTGTCGGGTAGATGCCGTTATTGCGGTTGTTGACCGATTCGTTCCGAATCATCTTGAAGCCATCAACCCAGCGCGTCTGAATGCCGTTGGCCGGAAACTCTTCAACGGAGAAGCCGCGAATGTAGAAGTTGTTCAGCATCCCGGCGCACGCGGAATCGCGGTACTCGCAGCCCTCAGGCGCGGCGTAGACGCCGGTTTCCTGGTCTCCGTTCGCGATGAGGCGAACCTTTCCCAACTCGCCTTCGCTGTAAATGCGCTTGCCGATCAGGCGGATATTGTCCTTCGTGATGCGCAGACCGTAATCGCTCGAGGGGTCTTCCTGGTAGGTCCCGGGGAAGACGACGATCGTGTCGCCCGGCGAGGCGGCATCAATGGCGGCCTGGATGGATTCCCCCGGGAAGACCTTCCCGACAGCCGCCTGAGCAACCGTGGCGCTCGTCGCCGCCGTCATAAACAAGGCAATTCCGAGCAGGGTGCAGATTCGGCGTAAATTCATTAAGGACTCCGTAGGAGAGCAAGCAGGCTCTAGTCATATTGGCAGGGAGGTGGCAACTTCCCCGTATGTTATTTCTACACAGATGGTCAGATTCTGTCAATTTTCATTTGCGTGGAGTTGGAGCGAACATGCGCTCCGAGTGCTTCCCCAGAGTGCCCCGGGCCTCCTTTCGAGCCCGCCTAGCGAGACTGCTCTTGTTAACCGGGGCAGTTCTGACCCTCTCTGCTTGTGGCCAGAGCTCGGGACCCGCTTTGTCGACAATCGCGTTCCCGAGCGAACCCTCCGGCCATCTCGCAATCACCTACCCCCTTGATCAGACGCTCTTCCCTCCCGAAATCGTTGCTCCTACGGTGACTTGGGAGGACGCGACCGAAGACGTGGAGGGCTGGACGGTCCTGCTTCGCTTCGGCGATTCGCAAGAAGAGATCCTGCGCTTCGCTTCTGAAGAACCGCAATGGCGCCCTTCGCCTGGGGATTGGGCCAAGATCAAAGCCCGCAGCGCTGAGCAAGACGCGGAACTCGCGATCGTCGGCCTATCACCCGTAGAAAAGCCGGCCTCATCGGCAAGCATCCGCATTCGAACCTCCGAGGACCCTGTGGGCGACTCGATCTTCTACCGCGAAGTCCCGCTCCCCTTTCTGAAAGCCGTCCAAGATCCGGCCAAGATTAGGTGGCGGTTTGGCGGAATCGACTCAGAAGACGCACCTCCAATCGTGCTCGAGAATCTTCCCGTTTGCGGCAACTGCCATTCCTTTTCGCAAGACGGCAGCACTCTCGGCCTCGACGTCGACTACGGAAACGACAAAGGCGGTTACGCCATCCTCCCCGTCTCAGAACAGATGGTGATGGACGACGAGAAGATCATTTCCTGGAGCGACTATAAAAAGGACGACGGCGAGGCCACTTTCGGGCTCCTGTCCCAGATCTCCCCTGACGGCCGCTACGTGATCAGCACGGTGAAGGACCGGGCCGTCTTCGTCGCCACGCCCGAGATCGCATTTTCCCAACTCTTCTTCCCGATCAAGGGCATCCTCGTCGTCTACGACACGCAGACAAAAAAGTACGCGCCGCTCCCGGGCGCAGACGATCCGGACTACGTCCAGAGCAACCCGACCTGGAGTCCCGACGGCCAATCGATCGTCTTTGCTCGCGCCAAGGCCTACCGCAAAGAAGCAATCGAAAACTCGCAAACCATCCTGCTCAGCGAAAAGGATGTGCCCGAGTTCGTCGAAGATAATGAACCTTTCAAGTTCGACCTCTACCGCGTCCCCTTCAATGAAAGACGTGGAGGAAAGGCGGAACCGATCCAGGGCGCTTCGCATAACGGAATGAGCAACTATTTTGCGAAATTCTCGCCCGACGGAAAATGGATCATTTTCTGTAAGGCCGAGAACTACATGCTGCTCATGCCGGACAGCGAACTCTTCATCCTGCCCGCGGAGGGAGGAGAAGCGCGACGCCTTCGCGCCAACACCCCGCTCATGAATTCGTGGCATAGCTGGTCGTCGAACGGGAAATGGCTCGTCTTTTCATCCAAGGCGAACACGCCCTATACCCAGCTCTTTCTCACGCATATCGACGAAGAAGGCAATTCAACTCCGCCCGTCGTTCTTGAGCGCTTCACGGGATCAGATCGAGCAGCCAATATTCCGGAATTCGTGCCGCGAAGCGCTGACTCAATTGCCCGGATCAGAGAGCAGTTCCTGGATGCCTATTCGTTTTTGCGCGCCGGACTCGCCAATGAACGCACTGGGGATTACCCCGGCGCGGTACGAACTTACGAGCGCGGCCTCGAATCATCCCCCAACAATCCTGAGCTCTTGAACTCACTCGGCTTCGCCCTCTTCCAACAAGGCATGAGCCAAAAGGCCGTCGACGCATTCGAACGAGCCCTCGACGCCGACCCCCTGCATTGGAAGGCGCATAATAATATCGCCCTCGCTTCGATCGACCTGGGTGAGTTGGAGATCGCGGAAGCGCATTACCGCGAGTCTCTCGAAATTGAGCCGCAGCCCGCGATCTACAGCGATCTGGGATTCGTGCTGGAGCGACAGGGGCTGGTCGAAGAGGCAGAAGAGTTCTATCGCGAATCGCTCAAGCTTGCGCCCGAGTCCGCCACGGCCAACTACAACCTGGCCGCTTCCCTCTCGCGCCGCGGTGAGTTCGAGGCAGCAGAAAGTCATTTCCGTGCTGCCCTCGAACAGGACCCGAGCGGCCCGGCCTACACGGGCCTCGGGTTTTCACTGGTTCAACAAGGGCGCCTCGATGATGCTCTGCCCACTCTGCAGGCTGCAATCGCGACGAGCCCCAAGAGCCCGAATGCGTACGGGTTACTCGGCAACGTCTTGATCGAGCAGGGTAAGTTCCCCGAGGCGGAAATCCAATATCGCCGCTTGGTCGAGCTGCAGCCCAGCGCCGCCGCGCACGAGAACCTTGCCCGCATTCTGGCGCAGCTCGGGCGAGCAGAGGAGGCTCGTCAGGAGATGCAAACATCGAAGACGCTTGCAGCCAGCGAAGCCAAAACCAAGGAGGCCGAAGCGCCTTAGCGGCCTAAGGGGTTGAAGGGGTCGAAGGGGCCTAATGAGTCAAAGAGACCTGAGTCGCCTAATTAGAGTCGGATGCCATGGCCGCTCGTCCGCTTTGAAAGAAAAAGACCGGCGGAATCGCGAGGAGCGAGAGGAGTATCATCATCGCAGCGGCGGCGCGGAGCCCTTGATGATCGCCCACGAGGCCGAAGACGATGGGCCCAAAAACGCCGGCGATGCTCGAAACTGAATAGACCAGCCCAAAGCCTCGAGACTGCCGATCGTTGCGAAAGAGCTCGCTCACTGCCCCGTAGGTGATCGACGTGGATCCCTGCAAAAAAAGCCCAAGAACGGGCAAAGCAACGAAGGAGGGTCCGACCGGGGCGACCAGAAGGAACGAAATCCCGAGGGCCGTCGCACATTGAATAAGCGTGAGCGACAGACGGAACCCGAGCCGCTGCGCAAGATAGCCGCATCCCGCCTTGCCAAAGGTTCCACCTAACAAAGTCAATACGACCGCAAACGAAGCCCCCCCAACTGAGACGCCCTTCTCCGCAAAAAGAAAGGGCAAGAAAACCAAGAACCCGGACTGAACGCAGGTGTCCAGAGAGATCGAAGAGCAGACCGCAACGAAGCCAGTGCGATCCTTCATCCCCCAGTCGCGGGTCGACGTCCCGGTGGCCGAGCCGGTTAACCGGGGATGCGCTTCACCCACGCCGAGGCGCCGCAGCTGAACCCAGACCACAGCAGCGAGCAGAAACGCCGTCAGACCAAAAGCGGCGACAATCAGATTCCAGGCGATCCCGGCCCCAATCAGCACACCAAATAACGCGGTAAAGAGAAGCTTCCCGGCATCGCCTGCAGAGTTATAGAGCCCCAGAGCCGAGAGTCGAGTCGTATCGGCGTGCGAACGACTCAGGACAGAGGACGACAGAGCGTGCTGAAAAGCGCCCCCAACGCCTGCAATTGCGACACATAACATGACAGGCCCAAAGCGCTCGGCCATCGCGAGACAGAGATAAGCCAGGCCTGCGCTCGCCAAGCCGAAGCCGAGGAGACGTCGTTCCCCTACGCGTTCGGCGAGCAGTCCCGACGGAAGCTCAAATAGACTGGACGTCGCCGACCGGGTTGCCTTGATCAATCCAACTTGGGCATAGCTGAGTCCCAGGGCCCCTGCGAGAACGGGCGCGAGCACGTAGAGCATCGCTCCCATGCCGTCCTGGACGACGTGCACGAGAGCACATATCGCGAGGGTTTGTTTCTCAACCGGGCGTGAAGTCATTCCGTGCCCCGCTCATCCACCCGAGTCAATCCGAATCGCCGTCGTCATCGCCGTTTGAGTCATTCGCGTTCAATCCATGTAGACCGCAAGCCGACCCCTAGCTCTCCAGAGCAAACGCCCGAATCGCCTCGTCCCGCAGCTTGTACTTCTGGATCTTACCGGTCACGGTCATCGGGAATCCTTCCACCACGCGCACGTAGCGCGGAATTTTGTAGTGAGCGATGCGACCCTCGCAGTAGGCACGAAGCTTCGCCTCGTCGACGGGCGCGCTGGCTTCCGCCCCTGTTCGAATCCGAAGGAAGGCACATACCTCCTCACCGAATCGACGGTCCGGCACGCCCACGACCTGAACATCTTCGATGTCCGGATGCCTGTAAAGAAATTCCTCGATCTCTCGCGGCGACACGTTCTCCCCGCCTCGGATAATCAGGTCTTTGATCCGACCGGTGATCTGGACGTAGCCGTCCTTGTCCATCAGCGCGAGGTCACCCGTATGCATCCATCCCTCTGGATCGACGGCTTCGCGGGTCTTCTCGGGCTCGTTCCAGTAGCGCTGCATCACCGAATAGCCGCGCGTCTGAAACTCGCCCGTCTCGTCGCGCCCGACAACTTCACCGGTCTCGAGATCGACGATGCGGATCTCCACATGCGGATGAACTCGGCCGACGCTGCCCACTCTTTGCTCGAGCGGATCCTCGCGGCCTGTCTGCGTGCTCACCGGAGAAGTCTCGGTCATTCCGTAGGCGATTGTGACCTCGTGCATGTGCATCTCGTCGATCACCCGGCCCATGATCTCCTCGGGGCAAGGCGAGCCTGCCATGATCCCCGTGCGCAGGCTTCTCAGATCAAATTCCCCGAAACGCGGTTCCGCAAGTTCCGCGATGAACATCGTCGGCACGCCGTAAAGCACGGTGCAGCGCTCGGCCTCGACCGTCTCCAAGACGGAAAGCGGTTCGAAGGCGTCATTCGGGATCACCATGCAGGCGCCGTGGGTCGTCGCGCCAAGGTTGCCCATCACCATGCCGAAACAATGATAGAAAGGAACCGGGATGCAGACGCGATCTGCCTCCGTGAAGCCGCATCCGCGGCCGACGAAATAGCCGTTATTCAGGATATTGCGATGGGTGAGCGTCGCGCCCTTGGGTAGGCCGGTCGTTCCCGACGTGTACTGGATATTGATCGCATCGTTCGGGGAGAGCGAATCGCTGCGTTCTCGAACCGCCGAACTCGGCACGGCAGCGCCGCCCTCGAGCAGCTTTTCCCACGCATCCGACTCGAAGAAGATCGCTTCCTCGACGCTCGGACACGCGGCGGCAACCTCTCTCCAAATCTGCTCGTAATTGCTTGTTTTGAAATTCGGCGCGGCCACGAGCAGACGACAACCTGCTTGATTCAACACGAACTCAAGCTCGCTCGTCCGATACGCTGGATTGATGCAAACCATGATCGCGCCGATCCGAGCGGTCGCGAATTGAAGCAGCGTCCACTCCACCCGGTTCGGCGACCAGAGTCCCACCCGGTCGCCCGCGTCGATTCCCCGCGCGAGCAGCCCCGCAGCGACACGCTCGATCTCCCGATCTAGCTCCGCGTACGTCATGCGCACACCCTGATGCCGCACGACGAGCGCCTCGCGATCGCCGAAGCACGCAACCGCGCGCCGAAGGTTCTCGTCGATTGTCTCTTCAAGAAGAGGCGCGTCGGTCGCCCCACTGGCTTCCGCGGAGTCAACTTCGCTTCGATGCGTCATGCGGTCGCCAGCACCTTAGATCGCGAGCGGAACGATATCGTCTTGGCTGACCTTACGATCGAGAATGCCTTCCATCCCGTCGGTTCCCGTATAGGTTTCCTCGCCAGTCAGCTTTCCCTCTTTTGAATCCACGGGCCAAACCACGCTCATCCGAGACTGATAGAGGTAGTAGGCGTCGAGGTCGTCGACTTCCATGCCCATCGCGGCGAGAGTGCGTCCCGGATAGGCCATGCGCATCACGCCCTCGGTCATCACCGCATGATGATCCGCGATCACACGATCACAGTTCAGCTCGAGCTGATGTGCGCCGGTCTGGATGATCGTGAGGTCATAGAAGGCCCGGACCGCATCCTTGTCCCCTGACGGATTCATCTCGGGGACGCCGGGCACATCGTGCGCAATATATCTCGGTTTCTCGATCAACGTCGCAACGACGCCTTCGATGTCTCCCTTCGCTTCCGCCTTCATGTGCTCAAGGACAAGGCCGAGGTTGCGACGGGTGATTGGATCCTCTTCTTCGTTCATGCGCTCTTCGACGAGCTGCCAAGTATTATTGGGATTGAGTTTCATGATCCGGCTCCTCTTTAATAAGAATGAAAGGTAGAACAAGCGATTCGAGCAATCGAGCGATGCTGTAGAGCCAACTCGGACTCGAAAATCCATTGCGGGAGTCAAAGCGCAGGCTCCTCCCATTTATACCCGAACGCCGCGAGTTCCTTCGCGCATACCGCCTCAATCCGCCGACGCGCCTGCGGGCTGATCACGCGACTGTAGTGCTGATGATTCTTTCGGAAGCCCGATTTCGCCTTCGGCATTCGCAGAGGGGTGGTCAAGCCGAGTCGTTCTTCAACGTGCGACCGACTCTCCGCCAAGGACTCGAATCGCATCACGTAATCGACGGCGATCTCGTCATCAATGCTGTAGAGAGACCAGTTGGAAATTGCTCCTAGAGACCGTGTATCCAGATGCTCTTCCATCGTCGGTCGGGGTACCATGTCCCTCGTACTCCAGTAGTACCGACTGATCGCCTTGTCGTATGGGTTTCGCTCTATGGTGAACTTGAAATAGCGATTCCAGACTCCTTCGCCGAATACCTTCTTTATATAGGCGGCCGAAAGGTGATCGCGAAACGCAGGGCGTTTCCCTTTGAGCCGCTTGCGCCAATCTTTCGCCGTGTACTGCAGTGGTGAGAGCCTGCAATTTTGCGGCCCCTTGAAGCCCATTGCTTCCAGCTCCCCGCGCGTCTCGGGGACGATCGGCGTGATGATATCTTCTTCACCGCAGATCTGGGAAAGAGCGATCTCCAGGCTTGTTCCTGCGGTCTTTTTTGTCTTGATGAAGATAAACTTGTGACGGTGGCTAACGATCATGGAGATGTCCCCCTGTCGGACGGAGTTGGTTGTCACTCTCCGCCCCTATGACGTTAGGGCAACCCACCCGCCTCACTCCAGTCTCTCCCCCCCCCCCGCCTTTCCAATCC
>JBDNFB010000027.1:0-19830 GCA_041690055.1 Myxococcota bacterium
ACGACCCGGGCTCGTGCCGCGCTCGCGCCCGACCCGCACGAACGCGCCCTCGATCGAATCCCCAAGAACGAACCCGCGAGCCAGGCGGCTTAGTTCAACGAGTTCTATACACACCGCGCCGAACCCGGCCGAGCCCACCGATGGCTCCTGCTCGGCTGCGCTATCCATAGAACCCTCTTCATTCTGTTAAGTAGCCGTCGAGGGGGCCGGTTCAGCCCCTTTCGGGGACCGAGTTCTATCGGACAGTATGCTTCCGGAAAATAGATGGCTTCGTTCGTGAAGTGGGCTGGAGCGGAATCGACGGGCATTTCTACCGCATGAACGGTTGGCTTGCGGAATCCCGGGATGGGCCCGAACTCCAAGTGATTCACCTTCGCCAGAGGGGAAGCAGCCAGCAGCATCTCTGGTTGAGGCGGCAGGCGCCATGAGAGACCCAGATACGGCGTGGCCTACTACTCGCGGCGCTGCCTAGAGGTCGATGTCCTTGATTCCAGGCTCCGCGGCATTAACGAGCACGGACATATTGCCTGGAGGATGCTCGTTGTTGTGCATCATCTGATGGAGATTGCCGACCTGCTCGAAAGGAGCGGCGATCGACAAGCAAGGGTCGACGAGACCTCGGGCGACTAACTCCGTGATTGCGGCGCATTCCTGGGTATTCGCGAAGTGCGATCCTTGCAAGCGTTTCTGTCGCATCCAAAGAAAGCGTAGATCGACATCGGCGTTGTAGCCCGATGTTCCGCCACACACGACGACCATCCCATCGGTATCACAAACGTAGACTGACGTAGGGATCGTGCCTTGTCCCGAGTGCTCAAATACGATTCGAGGATTTCGGCGCTCGCCCAAGGCTTCCCAGAAGGCCTTACCAAAGGCTCGAGCCTCAGGGATCCATTGGCCCATCGCCTCGGCATTTTCGATGTCGGGCATGCGGCCCCAATGGTTGAAGTCATGTCGATTGATCGTGCCCACCGCCCCGAGTCGCCGACAAAACTCGGCCTTTGAATCATCGGACACCACGGCGACCGGCCGTCCGCCGAAGGCAGAGACGATCTGAATCGCCATGCAGCCCAGGCCCCCCGCGCCTCCCCAGATCAGGACGGGATCGCCGGGCTTGATCGTATGCGGAGCCCAGTGCGTGAGCTGACGATAGGCGGTCGCTCCGGTCAGCATGTAGCTGGCAGCGGCCTCCCATGTTAGGTTTTCGGGCTTGGGGTGAATCTGATAGTCCTCGACGCAGGTAAACTGGGCGAAGGAGCCATAGTTTTCTTCGTAGCCCCAGACGCTCTGACTGTCCGAGATCATCGGATCGCGCCCCATTCGAATGTCCTGGGCGTGCTCATCCCAACGACACGAGCTGATCACGACGCGTTGGCCGACGGACACGTTCGCCACGCCTGGCCCCACGGCCCAGACGATCCCGGACGCCTCGGAGCCACCAATGTGAAAATCCTCGACATCGCCGCGCTTCTGGCGGGCAGAGATCACGTCGACAGGCTTCCCCAAAGCGGCCCAGACATTATTGTAATTAATGCCTGCCGCCATGACATAGACCATGACCTGTCGGTGACCGAGCCTGGGCACGGCCACCTCTTCCATCCGGAAGGCCGTCTCCGGTTCGCCGAACCGCTCACGGCGAATCACCGATGCGTGCATGCGTTCAGGCACGAAGCCCAGGGGCGGGGTTTCGCTTACGTCATAGATGGATTTGCTCATGGTTTCCCCTTGGCGGTGATGGTCTGACAGTCGTTGAGTTATCGACCGAATCCCGGGGCAAGTTGACGGCCTTCGGCGGAACCCTTGTCGCCCGGTTTCGAGTGAGCGCCCGGTCTTCGTCTTTGGGCAACCTGCCCGATGGATCCTCCGGGGCAGTCGAATCTTCGCCTCAGTCTGTGCCCCATGTTGTTCCGCCTCCTAGGGACGCGGTTTCATAATGTGAAGTGCAATCTATGCCGATCTAATCAAGTAGAGATATGGCTTGGTCTCTTTGAAGTCGGCGGTCTTGCATCCTCACGCCCCTGCAGAAGCCATTCGCGGCTGTTGAGCAGCCTGCGGGATGTGTGGGGTCGTGACGACACGGCAAGCCACATATACGGCGCGAGAAGGCCCATGTTATCGTGTGTGCTCCTGAAAGTTAGGCGGCACGAGGAGCTTGTGTTCTTGAGCGAGCGAGGCGACGCCCAACTGGGCAAGGTCGCGGGCTGGATCTCTCCGGTCATCGGTGTATTGCTCGGGATTTGGGCCCTCTCTGACGCCCCTTCGATCGGTGGGGGGCTGGGATTTCGCTACACCCAAGCTGCAGTGTTGGGCGTTGGAATCCTTTTGATCGCCTCTAGCTTTGCACCGCTCGGCTGGAGTAAGCGCGCGCTGGGGGGAGAAATTTTAGGCTGCGCAGCCCATCCTCCTTCTCCAACGGTTCTGCGACGCGCTTGATTTGGGGACGATTCGGTTTCGGATGGTCTCTGGGGCGGGGCATCATTTCGCCGCTGCCTGCTCTCGGTTGTCATCGAAAAGGGGCCGAGTCGAATATCGCGAACGGACGGCGACTCGCGGCCCAGGGCCATTCGGTCGAGGTCACCACGGATCCGACTCATTTCGTCGTAGATCTCGTTGCCGTGCGCGGACTCCGTGACGACCTCCTGCAACGGTCCGAAACGAGCGCGCAGCGCGGCCTCTACCCTCGATGCGAGATCGCGCGACTCCCATCTCCTTGGCGATGTCCCCCATGGAGGTCCAGCGGAAGCCGCATCGACTGAATTGTGTGAACGCGGCCGCGAGGATCGCTCCCCTCTTGGGATCTGAATCTTCACTCAAGATTGAGGAATTGACGTTTCTCTCTAAAACTGTCAAGTCGACACCATCCCCCAGATTCACTCGAAGAGTACGTCCCCATGCCTCTCTCCCACCCCATTAACCCCCCTCTCCGCGCGGACCGCGATTTGTCACCGGCGCCTCCAGTGGAATCGACCGTGCGATCGCTGAAGGCCTTGCCGACGCCGGTGCCCACGTGTTCCTCTCGGGAAGAACCGCGGCCTCGATGGAAGAATCCAAGAAGCGAATCGAAGAAGCGGGCGGCAAAGCAAGCGTGATCACCGCGGACGTACGGGACGTCGCTCAGGTTGGTGGGCTCATCGATTCCGCCGTTGAAGCGACGGGCGCCTCGACATTATGGTCAACAACGCGGGCCTCTCCTCTCCGGCTTCGATCCTTGAGCAACCCCGAGGAATGGCGAACGATGCTCGGAACCAACATCCTCGCGCTCTTGGTCGGCTGCCAAGCCGCGGTCAAGGCGATGCGGGCGTGCAAAGCGGAGCGGCAGATCGTCAACATTTCATCAATCGCCGCCCAACCCGGCGTCACGGCTCCGATCGCCGGACCCCGAACCCTCGAGCAAGTGACTGACAACCTCGCCTCCACTGAGATCCGGCTCGACCGGGACGGTTTTGACCAGATCGACGCCCTGGTTCCGCCGTGCTCCGCTGCGGTCAACTACGACGACCGAGCGATGGGACTCGACCTCAGGGCCCACCGCGGTCGCAACCTGACCTGAGCGTCCTGCTCGAGATCTTCTCGTCATCCGCAAGGTGCCTATACACGGCGCCTTAGATTGTTAGTGGTCGCACGGCAATCCTCCGCTCGCGTGTTTTTCCGGGGCCATATCGCGGCGATCTAGAACTAACAGGATCGGACGAAGAGTGCGGTCGTACCTCCCAGCCCAAGCGTCTGTTCGAAGGATGCGTCGCGAGATTCCGCAAGATCCGAAAATACTGCGGAATGCCATCGTTCGGACGCTCGATTCGAAAAGCAGAAGGGTCTTCGCTGCTTCCTTTATCGTGATAATCTCTACGCCCGCTACATCACGGCTTTGGGTCGACTTCGATGCAGGACGATTCAGGACGATGCAGGTCAGGACTTCGACTTCGACGTGTCCGGTGAAGATGCGATGGGGATCGACGAGTGAGCCTTTCTGCCAGTTGGGGGGAAATCACCCAATGCTATTCCGGACCCTATCGGGAGCGATCCAAAGTTTGCGGCGACCTTTGATTGCTTGACTCGCGACGTCTTCGCGGCATATGATGCTAGTCAATGACGCATAATAGATGTTTCTGGGAAGACACTCTTTCTTTCTCGATGAAGCTAAAGGCTATCTCGATCAAGCCAAAGGAGCGGCGGATGACGCATCAAGCACAGAGCGGCTGCAAGCAGATCAGTTCTCGACCAACCTACCATTTCGGTTCATGGGCTCCAGACTGTGCTTCCGGAGGTGTCTCCACGAGGGCGTTGTTGACATCACGGGCGTCGTTGACCCCGTGGGCGTTATTGACATCCCTGGGGATACTCCTGGCGACATTCCTCGCATCGGGTCCCGCAATGGCAAACGGACCCGGCGCTTGGGGATTCGAGTATTGGGGGCAGCGTCAACTCAAGATCGAAGTTCTGTCGAGCCCTGCTGATCAGGTCAGCGGGGATGATGCCCGCGTTCGAGTCAAGCTCCCCTGGACTGTTTCTCCTCGGCGCGTTCAAATTACGCTCGATGGGCGCGATATAAGCGATTCCTTTTCGCGGGTTCGGAGAACGCGAGATCTGGAAGGCGTTGTTTCCGGACTCGCGCTAGGTGAGAACACACTAAAAGTCAGAGCACGTCGATTCCGAAGCGGATGGCTCACTGCTTCTGCCGTTCTGACGAATCACCCGACGAGCGGACCGATTTTCTCCGGTCCCCAACAGGAGGTCTTCCTTTGCGCGGATGATGGAGACCGCGCGAACGCGGAGCTCGGGCCAGCGATCGACGATGATTGCGCAGCCGAACCCGTCGTCTCCTGGAAGTACCGAACGAGCGGAGGAGCGTGGGCGGAATATGTGCCCAGCGATCCGCGACCCGCGGACATGACGCAGACGACGACGAAGGACGGGAAGACCGTTGACTACATCGTCCGCTGGGAGCGTGGGACGCTCAATCGCTTCATCTATTCGATTGCCGTTCTCGAGCCGAATTCACAAGACCTGAATCGCCCGAATCTGTCCGCGTGGAATAAGCGGCTGATCTACTACTTCCAGGGCGGTGTCGCGATTGGGCACTATCAAGGTGATCCGAGTCGCTCGCGCATGCTTTACGACCATGGCTTATCGCTCGGCTATGCCGTGGCCTATTCGACGGGCACGAAGACCGGAACGCACTACAACCTGCAAGTGGGTGGCGAGACGGCGATCATGGTGAAGGATCGCTTTGTATCGGGCTACGCGAATCCCGACTACACCGTCGGTGTGGGCGGATCCGGTGGCGGGATCCAGCAATACGTCTACGGACAGAACCACCCCGGCTTGATCGATGCCGGTATTCCTCAATATTCGTATCCAGACATGATCACGCAGACGATCCATGTCGGTGACTGCGAGTTGATCGAGCGCTGGATGGACATCGAAGTGTTGCAGGGCAATGCGAAATGGGCGTCTTGGTCGAATCGATCTCTGCTCGAAGGCATGAACGCGATCGATGGATTTCCCAACCCGGTCGGACCCTTGCTTCCCTTTCTGCCACCGGGGGCGAGCGAGTGCACGAATGCATGGCGAGGTCTCTCACCTTTGGTGTTGAACCCGCTCTTCGGGACGGTGCCCGGCATTTCGTTCGCGGACCAGATCTCGACGGAGTGGACTCATTTTGGAGACGCCGTGAACATTTATGGCGTCGCGGATGACGGTTTTGCCGCGAGCACGTGGGACAACGTAGGCGTTCAATACGGCCTGGGCGCCCTTGTTTCGGGTGATCTGGACACGGATGAATTCCTGCGGCTGAATGCTCAGGTGGGTTCTTGGAAGAATGAACCGGACATGGTGCAGGAGGGCTGCCCGTTTATTGGTCCTTGTCCCGGGGCGGCCGACGTCGCCGGGCTGCCGCCCGTTCCCGATATCTATCCCAATTTGATCGACCCTTGGAGCTGGCGAAACATGGAGCTTTCTCCAGACGGAGGTGTCACGCCGGCACCGCGCAAGGAAGCAGATCCGGGCGCGATCGAGGCCGCCTTTGAGTCGGGTCACGTGAATCGGGGTGATGTCCAGATTCCGCTGATCGATTGGCGTAACTATCTCGAAGATGTGCTCGATATGCATAACTCGCATCAGTCCTTCGCCTCCAGGCAAAGGCTGCTCGACTTCGACGGAGATGCCTCTAATCAGGTTGTTTGGTTTACGGACGAAGGTGAGTTCGACCAGACGCCGATGGCCTTCGAAGTCATCGACGACTGGATGCGAAATATCAAACGACGGCCCTGGAAGGGCGTTGCCCGGAATAAGCCGGCAGCGGCCGTCGATAGCTGCTTCGACGCCGGCGGCGAGTTGATCTACGCCGGACACGATGCGTGGGATGGAATCCTGGACGATGGCGCGGAAGGTCCGTGCGCCTCCGCTCTGCCCGTCTACTCGACCTCGCGGATCGTGGCCGGAGGCCCGATCAATGGTGACGTATTCAAGTGTCAATTAATCCCGGTCGGTGACGCGATCGATGCGGGTCTCTACGGGGATGTCGTGTTCACGCCGCTTCAACTCGCTCAGCTCGACGTGATCTTCGCCGGCGGTGTGTGTGACTACGCGCAGGGTGATGCGCGGCGTCCGTGAGGCGGGTTTGGGTTTCTGATCCGCGTGCGTGCTCGAATCCCGTTTCGCCCTCGTTTTCGAGCCCGCACATGACATGAGCCCGCCCGCCTGCTGGAATGCAGGCGGGCGGGCGTTCGTGCTCAACGAGCTTTCTGATGGGGACGTCTGCCTAAAAGCCGTAGGCGAGGTTGACAACGTCGGCACCTTCGAAGCGCTGGTCTGCGGTCGGGAGCGCCAGCGGGCCCGAATGAAGCGCGTTCTGTGCATCTCGAACATTGAGTTTACCGAGTTGGGGATAGGCAAAAAGGGACCCGTTTTCGGCACTAACGATACTGGACGTTCTGACAACTAACCCCGAGGGAGATCTCGGATCTTCCCGGCGCGGCCCGGGCCTGTACGCCCCGGAGCGGATTCTACTTGGAATAGTGGGGATCGGCAGAAGCTGGTTGGCGGCGATGTTGGGACGTAGGAGTGGCAATTCGTGATCTATCTATACTGGTCGACATGGCGGGTCTCAACGATGACATTGTGCGCGAATCTCGCCCGAGCCGGCTCGGGAAACGGAGCGCACACCTTCGTGCCGTACTCGCACTCTTATTGTTTTGTTCGACGATGCTCCCCAGCAACGCTTTTGCGCAGGTCGCTACACTCGATCTGCTCTTTGATCTCGACGAAAACGCGCTTACGGGCTGTGATGTTGCGACCGCAGATGGGGGCGCAGAGGGCATCGAACTCCGCCTGAGGACGCTCGTAGACGCCCCCTCAGAGACCGTCACGTCGAGCGCTTACGCGAGTTGCGTCGATTCGGATCTGGATCTCTTCGGCAGCGAAACGCCCCTTCCTGCTTCGAGTACGCCTCCTCCTCCGTCGGAGGCGCTGGGCTTGCCCGTCGCCCCCTGGTCGGTGATTCCCGGCAGTGGCGCATCGGGCTCGACGCTGATTGAGATGCACTTGCCGCTCTCGGAATTGGCTGGAGCCCCTTTCGCCAAGTTGCATGTCGCGCTCGAAGCGGCTGCGGGTGCTGACGCGCTGCACATGACCCTGGCGGGGGACTCGATCCGCCTTAGGCTGGCTCCCGCGACGGTCCCAGGGCTCGGGCCTTGGGGAGTCGCGCTCCTCTGCCTCTCTGGTCTGGTCCTCTCGGGATGGATGCTGCGGCGCTTCCCTAGTCTGTCCAAGGCGGCGATAGGCTTCGGAGCGCTGCTGGCGATCGCATTGCCGATCACGGTTCGGGCGACGCTAGGTCAAGGCTCGCAGTTCGTCTGGACGCCCTCCGAGAAGATTGCCCGCGATTTGGTAGGGGATGCGCCGATCGATGTCGACCTCGCGGATGTGTACGCCGAGGTGGATCCGGTGGCGGGGGAATTGTGGCTTCGAGCGGACGCTTTCTTCGGTGCGCCAATCTGTACTGACTGGGGTCTCGTGGATCCGGGAACAGGCTGGCAATGCGCCCAGGAGCCTCCTCCTGATCAGGGGCCGTTTGGCGGCGCGGTGGCTTTGACCTTTGACGACGGTCCACACCTAACACGAACCCCATCCGTTTTGGCGACGCTGCGTGCCGAGAATATTCCCGCGACCTTCTTTATGCAGGGAAATCGTCTTCAAACCCTGGAGAGCCAGGCGCTGGCCCTCGAGATCCATCAGGATCCACTCTTTCGAATTGCGAACCACACTTACAGCCACGCGAGACTGCCGAACCTGACGCCGGAGGGGGTGGAATTCGAGATTGATGAAACCAATGCGGCGCTTCGAAATGTCGCTGATGATGCATGTTTCTTCCCGAAATTTTTCCGCTTCCCCTACTCGTTTTCGGACTGCACTTCCATAGGGATCGCGCGCTCCCGCGGGCTCGGCGTGACGGGTTTTAATTTCGAGAACGCCGACTGGTGCTTCGGTGGGGGCGGGGGCAGCTGTGTATCGCCCTGGGTTCCTGTCGAGTTCCAGAGCGACTTGGTGGCTTATACCGTTCATCATTTCCTGACCTCGAACGCGGGCGGAGGCATCCTGCTCCTGCATGATGTGCATCAAAATACAGTGGATCTACTCCCTCAAATGATCGCGGCGCTTCGTGCCGAGGGTGCGTTCTTCGTCGATTTGGCTGATCCGATGTACTTCCCCATATTGAACGGAAGCATTCAGCCGCCGGCCCCCCCCGCCTGTTGTAACGGAACCGTGAACTGAAAATCGACATTCTCTGCCTTGAAGAATTCCCCTGATTCGAGATCGGTTACAACTTCGCGAAGGGCGTCGCCGGTGTCGCCCTCGACTAGCCTTTTCAGAAAGGTGAAGTGATTCCCTTCCTATCGGATTCAGGTCCGCACTGCGCAGCAGGGTCGGCATATAGGACCCGGCAGGGCTAGTTGGCCCCTTCCGCGGTTCAGATGCGGGTTAGTCGTCGAAGCCTAGGCGCGCGTCGTTTCACGGCCGAAAGCCCGAGCGCACCCACGAGTAGCCTGAGTCCGAATGACGGTTCCGGCACTTCCGTCGGCGCATCTCCGGTGTGGCGCAGTCTCCATCCGCTGGGTAATCCGCCGCCCCGTCGCCATCGTTATCGAGGCCATCGTCGTCGTCATCGTCATCGATGCCGTCGCTGCATTCGTCCTGGACTTCGAAGGCGCCTCTTCCGCAGAGCCTCGATCGCTCGAAAAGAGCCGGCGCCAATCGATGTCTCGAGGGCTCGTTCCTAATGCCGGGATGGACAAGTCAGACGCGCCCCATGCGTTCGCTCGTCGACCTGGATCAGGCCTCTCGGCGAGGCCGCGCTGGACCGAGGAAATGCGAGGCGGCGGGATCGCGCTAACTTAGGCGCGTTCAAACGCAAGCGCCTCGGTTGCGTAGGAGACTCGAAATGGCCCGATTTCCGTTCGGTATTCCGAACACTTGGTACATGGTCGCCTACTCCGACGAGATTCAGGGTGATGAACTGAAGTCTCTTCCTTATCTCGGGCAGAACTTGATCGCCTTCCGGGGCAGCGAGGGACGGGTATCCGTTCTGGACGGGTACTGCCCGCACCTGGGTGCCAACCTCGCCGTGGGCGGCACGTGCGAAGGGGGAACGGTCCGCTGCCCCTTTCATGGCTGGCGATACGATGAGACCGGGGCGTGCATCGAGGTTCCCTATGCGAAGCGCATTCCCCAAGAAGCGCGGCTTCGGCAATTCCATGTCCTCGAGCGAAATGGAATGATCTTCGTCTGGCACGGCGCGGAGGAATCGGAACCCTTCTTCGAGATTCCCGAGATTCCCGAATGGCACGATCCGGCCTGGACGGATCGCTGGATGCGTTTCGAGTGGACGATCAAGACCCACCCCCAGGAAATCTCGGAGAATGGCGTCGACAGACAACACTTCGAGTCCGTCCACTTGATGGAACCGGTCGCGGACTTCCAGCTCCGCTTCGATGGACCGCGATACTTTTGGAGCACCGGAGTAAAGAAGGAACTCGAGACCGATCCTGACTACAGCGACGAGTTCACGATGCACGGGGAGAACCACGGGATCGCCTACTCCCTGATCCGACACAGGGGTCATTTTAATACTATCGCGATCACGAACTTCACCGCGGTCGATCGGGAAACCGTGTGCATGAAGATGGGAATCCTGGCCGAGCGAAACGGCATGGAGAGTGGGGAACTGGAAGCCGAGCTCGAGATCTACATGTTGGAGCACGGAAAGGTCGCGGAACAAGACTTTCGGATCTGGGAGAACAAGCGCTACCTGGCGCAGCCCAAGCTCGTCGAGTCCGAGCAGCTGATCGCCGAACACCGCAAATGGGCGGAGCAGTTCTATGCGGATGAGGCCTCTCGGTAGACACAGACGAGTCTGGATACGCGTTCGAACCTCGCGCGGCGCGCTCCCTAAATGGCGTGGATGTGGCGCATCTTGACTATCAAAACTCTCGGACTGACTAGAAATGTGGCTCGTCCACGCGCGCGGCGGTTGCGATAGATGCTCGCGACTCGAATTTCGCGCAGTATCGACCCAGTAGGTACCCTTGGAGATTTCTGTTAGTCACACCCGTTCGGCGTCGAAAAGAGGTTAGGAGACCCCCGGCGGTAGGGAAGCCCATCGAGAGGCCCGACGGAACCGGAGGCCCTTTTCGGTCGATTCCTGAGTGAATTGGGGAAGTCGTTGCGGCATCAGACTCAATGGCGGAGGGGGGAGTCCAGAGCGAGTTCGTGTCCGAGGTCAGATCTCTGTCGATCCGACAATTTGGAATCCTCGAATGGGCTGGACGAACGTTCGTCGATCCAGCCTTCGAGAGCGGCTCGGCCCGCTTCAACCCCTTCGCTCAACTCCTCAAATAGCTTGTGCGCTGAAGAATTCGTCCACGAATCTGACTTTACACAGATCCGTATCGCGTCGACGCATGCAACGGAGCGAACCATTGCTAGATCGCCGAGACCGCCTTGTAATTTGTGACACAGCGCGCGCGCACCTTCGGCGTCTTCTTCCAGGATCAGCCGCTCCAGATTCTCGAGGTCGCGTTCGTATGACCGTCCTTGCGCGTCAAAGACGGCGCGCATCAGGATAATGTCTCCCTCGAACAAGTCGATCAGGGCCTCAAAGTCGCAATCCGCGTTCAAACGATCCGCGATCGTCTTATTGACGAGCTCCAATAGCGTCGCGATGCGGAGTGGCTTGGGCCATGGAGCGCGCAAACCGGCCTCTATAATCGCCCGGTGCTCGTCTGCGCCGGCATGTGCCGTGACGATCTGAAACGACGTTCGCGTTCTGTCCGGTCTGGAAAGTGACTGCATACGACGCACCGTCTCCAACCCGTCGAGGTCAGGCATCCGATAGTCGACGATAACAAGGTCGAATCTTTGCGTTTCATAACACGCTATCCCTCGGTAACCGTCGTCCGCGCTCAATACGCGATGGCCCATCCTTCGGAGGGCTTCTGCCAGAAAAACACGGTTCGACTCGTCGTCGTCCACAACGAGGACGTCAATCGACGCTCCATGGGACTTGGACTTGCTTGCGGTCACACGCTCTTTCACCTTGCTTGCGAAGCGCCGCAGGACCGTTCGTGCTGCGACTGGAAGACCTATCGCGACCGCGCGCTTCGGAAGCGCAGGCTCTGCGGCCAGGACTTCCATCGGTACGAGAACCGCGAGCTGACACGCGCTTTGCGCGACGAGCGACGAGCGTGACACGTCGCCGTCCGAGCAATCGACGACCGCAATGTCAAAGGTATCGGTCGGCCCGATTTGCTCAGCTGTGTCGACACGGTGACAATCCACACCGAGGGCCTCAAGCTGGTCATGAAGGGAATCGAGCTGCGCCGCCCTTCGCCCTACGACTAAACCGCTCGCGTGATAGACTCGCGATGCTCGCGATTTCCGCTCCTGGTCCTTTAGACACCACCGGAAACGGAAGCGGCTCCCGCCGCCGAGTCGCGGCTCATGGACCAGCTCGCCGAGGCCGTTAGTGAGAGACCGATTGATCCGGACACACCGGGCTGCGATCGAAAGCCCGAGCCCTACCCCCCCCTGCGCTGATGCATTCTGGTTCGGGTGCCCGAGCTGCTCGAATGAGCCGAAGATGCGCGCGCGCTCTTCTTCCGGAATTCCAGGTCCCGTGTCCGAGACGACGCATTCCGCCTCGTAGCCACCGTCCTCCGTCCAGACCGTCGATGCTTCGAGCCGCACCCAGCCAGTTGATGTGTATTTAATCGCATTGCCGAGCAGATTATTGAGCACTTGGCGTAGGTGCAAAGCATCGCCAACGACGGCCGTAGGAATCTCAGGGGCGAGGACAAGCTCGAGTCGCAATCCCTCGCGTTCGGCATCGAGGGCGAGGCTCGCCGTCGCGCGTTCGAGAACCTCTACAAGATCAAACTCCTCTTCGACCGGTTCGTCACGCCCCGATTCAATCTTCGCCAGAGAGAGGAGGTCGTCCAGCATCCAAAGCAGGTTCTCTGCAGCACTCCTCGATCGAGACAGGAATTGTCGCTGAGAACTCGTGAGGCGGCTCTGCAGGACTAGCTCCGTCATTCCCAGGACGGAATTCATCGGGGTGCGGAGTTCGTGGCTGACGTTCGCGATCAAAGCGCTCTTCGCGGCGCTCGCACGCTCGGCTTCTTCCTTTCCTAGCTGGAGCGCCTTTTCCGCCTCAACCTGAGTACGAATATCTCGGATGAATCCTACGAACGAGCTGGTCTGCCCGTCGACTTCGACCGGTTGCACGAGTACTTCGACTGGAATTCGCACACCGAGCCGATCCACCGCAACGAGGCGAATGCGTTCACCCACAATTTTCGCTTGACCTGTACGGACGTACTGCTCGATTCCAGCATCATAGGCAGCTCGAAGTTCCTCCGGAATCATGACTTCGGAGACCGAACGGCCAATGATCTCCTTCCTCTGGTAGTCCAATAAATCGCCGACAGCGCTGTTCAGGTCGACGATCGCACCATCCATCCCAATCTCGATGATTCCATTGATTGACGAGTTTAGGATCGCGGTCTTTTTCGCTTCAGCGCGCCGAAGGACCTTGAACACCCGCTCACGTTCCTCGATTTCGCGCCCGGCGTCGTGAAGTGCACGCTCGAGCGTCTCGGTCTTGCGTTCGTCGATTTCCAGCAGCTCCTGCACGTACTGTATCGAGGCGCGCAGGGTCTGATGCGCCAACATCGCCATCGAAACCGCGATCAACCACGCAAAACCGTAGTGGACCCAATCGGTATCGGGAATCACTGCGAGCGAGACTCCCAACCAGCTTGCGAACGCGAGGACGCAAGAAATAAGGAAACACCGAGTGTCGACTAAGAATATTCCGCTGCAAACCGTAAGCATCAGAAGATTTACAACGTTCTGATCCTCTCGTACGACATATAGGTGGGCCGCACTATTCAGCAATGTGACGGTGACGATCAGGAACGTCGCCGCACTCGCGTCAGGACTAAAGCGACGGGTCGCCGTCCAACGCGAGACTACGAAGAGAACCCCGGAACTGACGGCGGCAACGGGAAACATGACAGAGGCTTGGACCGGTTGGATCAGGAACCAGTGGGCGAGCGCTAGAACGGCATAAAGAGCGGCAAGACCAAGGGACACGGCAGGAATGCGGCGGGCCACCATCCGACTGGAGAGTTGTTCGTCCCCACTCATAGAGATCACCTCTTGCACCTTTCGAGTGTCGCTCGATCGAGCCCAAGGATTCGCGCTGCCTTCAACTTGTTACCACGCGTCAATTGCAAAATCTCCTCGATGTAGATCGCCCCGAGTTCCTCGAGCGGAATCCCACCGATCGCTGTGTTCTCGCAGGGTCGATGTTCGTCTGGCACAGATTCACCGCTATCAAGTTCCAGGACGGAAAGCCCGTCGACTGCCGGGATGGCTTTCGCGTCGAGGCCCGCTTCGTCAACTTCGACGACCAGTACAGAAAATGAAGTTTTGTCAGACATTGATCGTCTCTCAAGCAAGCATTGTGCCAGTCCACTCCGCTCGCTGAGGCCCTCCTAGACCGCCCGCTCTATCCATTTTCGTCATAGATCGCAATTGAGTGTTGTCACGCAGTCGCGTATCGCAACATCAACGCGTCCGGACCAGAGATGGGCAAGTTTCCTACCGGCGAGAAGGGGGAAGGCATCGGCAGGCCTGCTCGTGTCCGGTAGCGAAGGGAAGCACGAACCAATTCAAAAGATCGCCATCGCGAGCGTCGCGGGTGCGACCATGCCCCCAAATAATTCGCTGCGCCAATTCAGGACGCCCCGCGTCTCCGGTTTTCGCGCTGCCGCATAGCCGAAAACAAGACCTGTTGCGATGCATCCGTTAGTCGCCACTATCGCCAGATCCAGCAGGAGCGCAATACGCATCACGAGCCCAAGTTGGCAAGCTCCCGCGTTACCGATGGCGCCAGGGTTGGAAGCCATAGCAGGTCGGTCATACCGTGCCGCTTAGGCCTCAAACAATGGACGTGCTTCTCGCAAGATCATTCGGGCTTGTGCGACGTTCCTGCTCGCTCGGTCTGTCGACTTGCCTCTTCCTGGGCTGGGAAGTGCGAGAGCTGCATACGCAGAAAGAACTTAGGTTAGGCGCGAACATTGAATAGCTAACACGTCTAATCCGCAACGTTCGGTTCAGGAAGCCAATGGGATAAACATCCAAGATGGCCCCAGGTACCTCTCAGGGCTTCGCAAAGCGCTTTGCGTGACAGCTCCGAGCCTCAGTCCTCCCGAAAGCGCTCATACCCGGTCGCCTCGGCGACCATTTCCAGCGTGAGCAATCAGGTATTTCCTAAAGGACTCGGTCTTCATCCGCGAGACGGACTAATTGGTCGACCGCTCTCTGTACCTCAAACTCCAGCTCAGGTAACAGTCGGATAGCGTCTTCGAAGGTCGATTTTGTGGCCGCCTCCCCCACCCGTTCTGCGACGCCGAGCCCCAAACGAGCACCAACGTCGGAAAGCGTTCCTCGAAGTTTGTGCAGCGAACGACGCACGTCATCCTCTGCCCCAGACGCTAACGCACGTCGAATCGCGAGCATCGATTCGGGTCCGCTCCTGGTAAAGACCTCAGCCATTCTCACGATGATATCCATATCGCCTTCGGCGAACCGCAGCAGTACTTCTCGATCAATCGCATCATCCACGTCGCCCGAAATCCTTGGAACATTTATCGACGATCCAGCATTTCGCGGCCGTTTGCGGATATAGCTTGCGTTCCGAGCGAGGACTTCTTCAATTTGCTCCCATCGAATCGGTTTCGAGATGAACCCGTCGAAGCCCTGTTCAATCGATCGCGCACGCATCTTTTGAGTTGCATAGGCGGTGACAGCAATCACTGGCAGCTCACCCCCGTACTCCAGTTCCCGAATTCGCTTCAGTGTTAGGAAGCCATCCATTTCCGGCATTTCCAGATCCAACAGAATTAGGTCGTATTGCTGTTCATATTGCTCCAGACGCTCAAGCGCTTCGAATCCGCTGGAAGAGACTTCAACCTCATGTCCGTGCCGTCGAAGCGTTTCCGCGAGGACGAGTTGATTAATTTCATTGTCGTCGATCACCAGAACACGAAAAAACGGGAGTATGACCTCAGGCACTTCCCTCGCCAAATTCTCCTGCCGCGGCTTGCGAGACGAAATCGCCCGAAGCAACGATCGTGGGCCTAGCGGACGTGTGAGCAGTCCCGACGAGAAGGCCGGCACTATGCTCGCGGGCGAACGAACGACTGCAATCCAGATAAAATCTGGTGCCGGACAAACCGACAAAGGAAAGGCGTCGGCATCAAATAGGATCATCGTGCCGGCGTCCGCCGGACTGTGTGTCGTCTCGTGGAGCAACGTCTGAAGGCTATTCATGTCTTCCACCTCTTCGATGCGGGGTCCTTGAGCCGCGAGGTTGCGCGAGATGGCGTGACGTTCAATCGCGTTCGGAAGAGCGAGAATGATTCTCGTTTGGGAGAGACCCGAATCAACCAACTCATGAGGTATCTCTGTAGAGGGTATGTCGACCCGGAAGATGCTTCCCCCTTCTTCTCTTGGGAGAAAGCTGATGGAGCCACCCATTAGGGTAGTGAGCTTTCGCGAAATGGGGAGCCCTAGGCCGGTGCCGGTGCCGGTGCCGGTGCCAGTACCGGTACCAACGGAGAGCTCATCCTCCTGCGAAACACCCTGCTCAAACTCTTCAAATATCGCGTGGGTCAGAGCCGGGTCAACACCCATGCCGGTGTCTTGGACTTCGATCCGCAAAATTCCTTCGCCGAAACGCATCGAGACGCAAACCCAACCGCGACCCGTGAACTTCACCGCATTGCCCACCAAGTTCGTCACCACCTGCCTAATTCGAGTGGCGTCTCCCAGAACGCGGCTGGGTACGCTCTCGTCGATGTCGAGAATCAGGTCGAGGCCTTTCTCCGCTGCGCGCATCGAATGCAAAACAATGGCCTCTTCTATCAATGCGCGTGGGGAAGTTGGGCGGAGATTCAACTCTAATCTCCCCGCTTCGATCTTTGCGAGGTCTAGGAGATCGCCGAGCATCGCTGACAGGTATTCTCCCGCCTCACGACTGAGCTCTAAGAAGTCGCGAGTGCGCCCGGTCGGAAGGTCCGAGATCGCCAGGTCTGTTAGGCCCACTATCGCGTTCAGCGGCGTACGAATTTCATGGCTCATGTTTGCTAGAAATTTGCTTTTCTCCCGATTTCCGTCTTCTGCAAGATCAAGTGCGTTGAGGATCTCTTCTTCGACGCGTTTCCGCTCAGTTAGATCGCTCAAGAAGCCAATGAAGGCCGGGCCATTCATTTTATCTTCGACATACTCCAAGGTCACGGACAAAGGAATATCGTGGCCACTCACATGTCTTCCCGTCAGCTCGATCGGACGACCTATCACATGCTTCACGCCTGTCTGCAAAAACCGCTGGAAGCCTCTCTCATGAGCATCACACCTGGCATCAGGAATTATGGTTTCAGTCAGTTTTCGTCCGACGAGTTCTTCGCGCTCGTACCCAAAGATCTCTGATGCTGCCGAGTTGACTTTGATGATCCGCCCTTCGCAGTTAACGTAAAAAACGGCGCTCGAGGCGATCTCTATAATCGCGGAATTTCGTTCGTCCGAAGCCTCGAGACTCTGAACGAGATTTTGGCGTGCTTCAATTTCCTTTTCTGCGTAGCCGAGCGCCGTCGCCAACTGCTCGCTCTGACCCTTCTCTGTGGCTCTAAGGCTATCGATGTGCGCGAGAAATTCGCGCTTTGATTTGAACAAGCAGAGCGACAGCACCACCGTGATGAAAGCCGCGAATCCGTAGTGGACAGCATCGATATCAGGTACGAACAAGTACACGACGCCAACCCAGCTTAGAACTGACACCGAGAGTAGTGTGACGAATTGCGATACCGAGTGGATGAAATAGGCCAACCCAAATAGAAGCAGAAAAACATTGATCGAATCTTGAGCCTGTCCTTCTAACATTAGGTGGGCCAGGCTGTTGACCAGAACGATCAATGCCACGCCGAAAAACGCTCTATCTGCGAATCTATTTTCTGCTCGGCGGGACCCCAAGATTTCCCCGATCGCGAGTACCAAGAGTGCGCTCACTCCGGCAACGATCGGCATCACTCTCAACGAAGGGCCATCGAGAACTAGATAGTGTCCGACCGTCAGTGCGGTGTACATCACGGTCAACACCCGGCATACGAAGGTAATAGATCGAGTCGTATACTCTAGGCCCCCTACTGTCAGCAGATCGGAAATCGGGTTTGCCTCAGCCGCCCTCACGGTTTCTTGCCCTCTCGTCGGTATAGCGTTGCGCGATTTACACCAAGGATCTTGGCAGCGTGGTTCTTGTTTCCATCAACCCGTTTAAGGATCTCGTCGATGTAGAGATCCTCGAGCTTTCGAAGTGATGTCTCGCTGGCGGCGGCAGACGAGACAAGGTCGCCTAGCGGAGCGATCTCTTCTTCGTCGATGAATAGATCGCCCGACTCAAGTACATCCGCATCGGTCAGAGTGAGTGAGCGCTCGATCGCGTTCTCAAGCTCTCTCGCATTGCCGGGCCAGGCTTCTTTCTCGAGCACACCCACCGCAGAGACGCCAATGCTTCGTCCCTCGCCACCGTGACGCTTCAAGAAGAACTCCGCGAGCGGCAAAATATCATCCGGCCGCTCTCTTAGCGGGGGTATTCGAATCGGAATAACGTTGAGCCTGTAGTAGAGGTCCTTACGGAAGCGACCGCGCGCTATTTCCTCGCGCAGGTCTCGGTTGGTCGCTGCCACCACCCGCACATCCACGCGCCTTCCGTCATTCGCGCCAACACGACGAACTTCCCGATCCTGCAGGAAGCGGAGCAATTTCGCTTGGAGCGCCTCTTCCATCTCGGCGACCTCGTCGAGAAACACCGTTCCGCCCTCGCCGGCTTCGAAGAGACCAATCCTGTCAGTGGTGGCGCCAGTGAAAGCTCCCTTAGCATGACCGAAGAGTTCGCTCTCAAGTAAGTTGCTCGGAATCGCGGCGCAATTAATGGGGAGAAATGGCCCGTTTCCGCGAGCCCCCTCCTGATGGAGGGCCCTCGCCACCACGTCTTTCCCAGTTCCACTCTCGCCGGTGATCAGGACCGTCGCCGAGGAGTTCGCGACGCGACGCACCATGGACGCCACGGCGAGGAGCGCATCACTTCTACCGATCAACGAACCGACTCGCGCCGGAGTATCCACTGAACGCCGAAGCTCGACATTCTCTTTCGAGATCGCATTGATCTGGAAGATGCGCTCAAGACAGAGCTGCAAACTAGAAGGTTCCACTGGTTTCGTTAGAAAGTCGAAAGCACCGCAGCGGAGTGCGGTGACAGCGCTGCTCAAGTTTCCGTGTGCGGTAATGATGACAATCGGAGCAATCGACTCAATCTCGCGAAGTCGGCCTATCAATTCGAAACCGTCGATGTCCGGAAGTTCGATATCGACGAGGAAAGCGTCAAAGCTCTCTCGAGAAGCTCTCTCTAAAGCGGCCTCGGCGTCACCGACCGCGATGGCCCGATAGCCATGCCGGCCAAGAATACCTGAGAGTCGTTCGCAGACGATCTCGTCGTCATCGACGATTAGGACACTTCTAGGATCTGCCAATTCGAGGAACTCCATCTTGCGCGCAGAGGCGAATGGTTCTTATCGGTATTACCTCCTACTTAGGCAACGACATTCGCAACAAAAAACACCCACCAAAAGCTTTCGTCAAAACTAAAATTGCCGGTGCTTAGCATGTTCGTTGCGAGGTTCCTGCTCATGGCGGCCACCGCCTACGAGGAGGAGTGGTACCTAATTAACATCGGCATCTCGACCACACGCAATAGCATCCCGACAGTTCCGCCCAAATGGTCACACGTGCCAGGAAGCCGTCGCCTATTCGGTGCCTGGCATGCAGTATCAGATACTCAATATCTAGAATTAGGTATTTGGTGCTGGAAATTTCGCGTTAGTCATTAGACCAGACACCACAGAAGGACCCGCACACCCCCTCATGGACGGCGCTCACCCGAATATTGTTTTTCCTCGAAACGACGATTTGCCACACAACGTGAGAGAGACTGACTGCCTCATCAGCAACGGCGCACCGCTTCACAGAGGGGGTTCACGCGACCTCATTGCGAATCAGGGAGACACGAGAGTCGTGCGCATTCCGGCGATCGTGAACGGTCATTTCGCTCCATTGTGAACACCCGTTTCGGTGATCGTGAACGGAGCGGAGCGACGCTGGACTTGGGTTAGCTTTACTGATCGTTGTCCTTCCGTCGAGAGTCTCCCTTGAGAT
>JBDNFB010000028.1:0-46741 GCA_041690055.1 Myxococcota bacterium
AAAGAGGACGAGTACGATCTCGTGCTGTATAGCCGAGATCTCTACGCCCTCGTCCATGACGTCCTCGGACATGAACGATGCGGCGCAATCGCGGGCGACGTCGGCGGGGTCGTCATCTGCGACATGGCGAATCGATTCCCCGGATTCATAGATCGGATGATCTTCTTCAATACGGCGGCTCCGATCGATCCAGAGCGACCCGAATGGTACGCCGAGCGCGGGGTCCCCATGATGTCGCTCGACGATGGGCCCACCGGCGACTACCGCGTTCGCCAAGGACGCGATCCCGAACAGCTCAAGGCCGAACTCGATACGCCCGCGCGATGTCGACGCTATGTCCGCGACTTTTACGAGAATCGACTCTGGGCTTCGCAGTACAGCTTCGAAGAAGCCGACTACGAATTCATGACTGAGCCTTTCGCCGACCTCGACAAACTCGCGGCGAGCTGGGCGCCCTACCAGCTGCAATACGGCCGGCCCATGAAGGAGATCCCACTCGTGGGCCCGGTCGAAACTCCGACGCTCGTACTCTACGGCCCCGAAGACCAGGTCGTCTCGAAGCATTTCCCCAAGCAATGCGAAGCTGGCTTCAGAAACATCCTCGGTCCGATCATCGTTCCCGAAGCAGGTCATTTCCTGCAGTGGGAGCGCGCCGATATCTTGAATGGGCTCGCCGAATTCTATTTTGCAGATCTGAAGGGCAGCTAGGAGCCCTTTTACCGACTCAACGACAACGAAAAGAGAAAGAGCAAGCATGGATCTGAAACTCGCGGAAAAGACAGTGATCGTCACGGGCGCCTCGGGCGGCATCGGCCGCGGCCTTGTGCAGGCCTTCGCTGAAGAAAATTGCAACGTGGTTCTCGCCAGTCGGGACGAGGCCAAGATGAAAGAAGTCGAGGCCACCTGCGCCGACTTTCCCGGAAAGACGCTGGTCGTGGGAACGGACGTGACGAAGGTCGACTCCGTCGCCGACCTGATTAGCAAGACGCAGGACGCCTTCGGCGACGTCCATATCCTCGTCAACAACGCGGGCGGCGTCGCCTACCCGCGGAATTGGGAAGACAAGCCGGTGGACGAGATCGAATGGGAAATCTCGCTCAATATCCGCGGTGTGGTCAACTGCATCAATGCCGTCGGCAAGGCCATGCTCGAACGCGGCGCAGGCTCGATCGTCAACATCACTTCGAACTCCGCGCTCGAACCCTCCGCGGGCAATATGGTCGCCAATTACGCAGGCACGAAGGGCTACGTCGGATCGATGTCGAAAGCGCTCGCATACGAATGGGGCCCAAAAGGCATCCGCATCAACTGCGTGGCCCCCGGCTGGATCGTGCCCCACGAAGAGTCCCATGTGGGCTCCGGCAGTTTCTGGCGAAAATACGGCTACGAGTTTTTCGGAACACCGGAACAGATGGCCACAGCCGCTGAGGCCGGAGAATCCATGTTCAACGTCGAGGGCCAGCCGATTCAGCGGATCGGACGCCCCGAAGACATCGCCGATATCACCCTCTTCCTCGCAAGTGAACGCGCGCGCCACCTCACGGGACAGATGATCAGCGTGAGCGGCGGAGCCTACATGCCCTGACCGTGCGGCCGGCTAAGGCGTTTGCGTGACGTTTCGGTCGAGAAAGTCCGACAATCGCTGCGAGCGCCTGCGACGAGGTGGACGGATCCTTGGAGATCGAGCCGTGCTGAGCCACTCTCTGGGGCGTTATGGCTGAACGCATTCTCTTGGTCGACGACGAGCCGGACCTGCTTGAGCTCGTACGCATTAACCTCCATCAGGCCGGCTATGAAATCGAAACCGCCGAGGGCGGCCGCGAGGGATTGGCTTGCCTGCGACGCAGTCGCCCAGACCTCGTCATCCTCGATCTGATGCTACCCGACCTTTCGGGGACCGAGATTTGTCGCCAGATCCGAGCGGACCCGACGCTCGCCGATCTACCGGTCATCATGCTCACGGCGAAGGCGGACGAACTCGACCGTGTCGTGGGGCTTGAACTCGGCGCGGATGATTACGTGACGAAGCCCTTCAGCCCCCGCGAGCTCACGCTCCGGGTACGCGCCGTTCTGCGGCGCCGAGCACCCGTTGAGTCGACCTCACGCATCCTCTCGCATGGCGCTTTGACCGTCGACCCCGCGCGGCATCGATGCTCGATAGACGATATGGAGATCGTCCTCACGGCGAAGGAATTCGAATTGCTGCGCAATCTGATGGAGCGCCCGGGTCGCGTCATGACGCGCGAGGGTTTGCTTGAGTCCGTCTGGGGAGCCGATGTCGTCGTCACGACCCGCACGATCGATACGCATATGAAGCGTCTTCGCGAGAAGCTCGGGTCGGCCGGCGAGTTGATCGAAACCATCCGAGGCGTCGGCTACCGTTTCGCTGAATCACGCTGACCACTTGATCCTCCTCGTTTAGCCGTTCGGAAGCCTTTCGGAGTTCCGTTCAGAGTTCCGCCCCGGCGGTCAACCGATCGCCCGCCATAGGGAAGACACGGACGCCCCTTGATTACCAGCCAGCGCAAATTGATGGCCATGTTCATAGGACTGGTCGGGCTTGCCGTCGTCATCTCCGCCGTGACGGCCGAGCGGAGCCTGCGTTCCGATCAGATTGCCCAGGTCGAAGCGTCGCTGCTCGACCGGGCGCGGTTGGTCCACGACCGCTTGGACGGGATTGCCTTCACGGGGGAGAACTCCCTTCGTCTGGATCGCATAGCGGACCGCACCGCCGAGGCGGGTGGCATGCGCGTGACGCTCATCGGACCGGATGGGACAGTCCTCGGCGATTCACGCGTCGCCTTCGAAAACCTGGCCCGCACCGATAATCATCGCAATCGACCAGAGGTGCGCGCCGCGCTCGCGGGCGAACTCGGCGAAGACACCCGACGCAGCGAAACGGTCGGCCAAGAACTCCTCTATCTCGCTCTGCCGGCAGAGGGGCAAGGCGTGGTTCGCGTCGCCGTCGCACTTTCGGGTTTCGAGTCAGCTCGCGCAGCGCTGCGTCGGCGATTTGTCCTCCTCGCATCCGCAGGTCTGCTGATTTCGATTCTGCTCTCTTACCTCATCGCGCGTTCCGCTCTTCGCCCCATTCGCGAAGTCCGACGCGTCGCAGCAGCCGTTGCCCGCGGCGAACTCAATGAGCGACCTCCGCTTTCCGATGGCGATGAACTCGGCGAAATTTCCAACGCCATTCGAGACATCGCGAGCCAGCTGCGCGGCCGACTCGAAGACGCCACACAGGAAAAGGAACAGCTTCGCGCGGTCCTTGAAAGTATGGTCGAGGGCGTCCTTGTCCTCGATGCGGAAGGCGTCGTTTTACTGGCGAATTCTCAGTTTCGCACCTTCTACGATGTGCGGGGCGAAATCGCGGGGAGACCGCTTCTCGAGGGCATCCGCGAACCGGACCTCCATGCTCTCCTGCGCCAGGTTGAAGTGACAGACGGAATCGTGTCGAGCACGCTGACCCGTGGAGCCCCGGAGCGGACACTGCGCGTCCAGGCAGCGCGCTTCCCCCGTGGCAATCTGCCGCGCGCTGGCAGCGTGGCGGTCTTTCACGATATCAGTGAGCTCGAGCGCCTCGAAGAAATCCGCCGCGATTTCGTCGCGAACGCTTCGCACGAACTGCGCACCCCGCTCACGGCCATCCAGGGCTTCGCGGAAACACTCCTCGAGTCGGAGCTCACCCCCGAAGATCAACGCTCCTACATCGAGATCATCGATCGCCATGCGCGACGGCTCGGCCATATCGTCCGCGACCTGCTCGCCATCTCCACGGTCGAGACCGGGAAATGGAGAATCGAACCGGTTCAACTGGATATAAGCGAGATCGCCCAAAACCTGGTTCGCGATTTCGAACCCCGCGCACGCGATGCCCAGTTGGCGCTCACCTTCGAGGCAGAGGGGCAAACAGAAGCCTTCGCCGACCCTCGAATCTTGGAACAGATCCTCACGAACTTGCTCGCGAACGCCATTAAATACACGGAAGCCGGCGACCGGATCAACGTGCGCGTGGAAGGTAAACCCGACCGCGTACGCGTAGCGGTCTCGGACACCGGGATCGGCATTCCCGAGGAAGCCGTGGCGCGCATCTTCGAGCGCTTCTACCGCGTGGACAAAGCACGCTCCCGGAGCGCCGGAGGAACCGGTCTAGGCCTGTCCATCGTCCGCCACCTGGTGCAGCGATCAGGCGGAGAAATCTCCGTCGAGAGCCGTCTCGGCAAGGGCTCCACGTTTTCCTTCGGATTGCCCAAAGCGCCTCCGCCCGAAGACGATCCTTCTTAGCCCCGCCCGCTGCCTCTAGTTCAGCTCTAGCTCAACTGCAGTCCTGCTCTAGTCCTGCTCTAGTTAGGTCCTGTTTCAGTTTTGACTTAGCTCCATCTCCGATTGAGGCGACTCCGCCATCCCCCGCGGGTCTGATTTACTTCACCGATCTGTCACACGAACGCCAGGCGACGTTCATTGAACGTGCATAGATTTCGGTCGTTCTGATAAAGGAGAACTGAGCAGAATGACACTCAACCGTCGCTCGAATACCGCTGCACTCTTGGCCCTTATCTTCGGCCTCACCCTGCTGCCCACTTTGGCCAGCGCGCGCGACCAGATTCGGATCGTCGGTTCGTCCACGGTGTACCCCTTCGCGACCGTCGTTGCGGAAGAGTTCGGCCGGGGCGGCAAGTTCAAGACCCCCATTATTGAAAGCACCGGAACAGGCGGTGGCCTGAAGCTTTTCTGCGCCGGCGTCGGCGTCGGCCACCCCGATATGACGAACGCCTCCCGTCGAATCAAGGATTCGGAAATTGAGCTCTGCGCCTCCAACGGCGTGACGGAAATCGCCGAGGTTCAGATCGGCTTCGACGGCATCGTCCTCGCCAACTCAAAGGCCACCGACCGGCGCTCCCTTACTCTGCGGCAGATCTTTCTCGGCCTGGCCAAGGAGATCCCAGCTCCAAACGGCGAGCTGATCCCCAACCCGAACAAGACGTGGAAGGATGTCGACCCGACGCTTCCGAATGTGAAAATCGAAGTCCTCGGCCCGCCGCCAACTTCGGGCACGCGCGATGCCTTCAACGAACTGGCCCTTGAAGGCGGATGCAAGACCTTCCCTGATATTGCGGCTCTCAAGAAGACGGACAAGAATCGCTACAAGCAAATCTGTCGCTCGATGCGCGAAGATGGTGGCTATGTCGATGCGGGTGAGAACGATAACCTGATCGTTCAAAAGCTGATTGCCAATCCAAATGCGATCGGCGTATTCGGATTCAGCTTCCTCGACCAGAACGACGACGTGATTCAGGGGAGCTTGGTCGACGGCGTGGGACCGGAGTTCGATGCGATTTCGGATGGTTCCTATCCAGTCTCGCGGTCTCTTTACTTCTACGTCAAAAAGGCCCACGTGGGTTCCATCCCTGGAATGCAGGAATACGTCGCGGAGTTTACGAGTGAAGGAGCCATCGGAGACGAGGGATACCTTTCCGACCGAGGGCTGATTCCGGCGCCGCAGGATGGACGGGCGCTGGCCCGCAAGACCTCAGAGTCGCTGGCTCCGGCCGCCGCGGCGGGCCAATAGTTCCCCATTGCGAGTGCTCCACTCCTCGCAACGAATGGAATCAAATCGATGATGCCCTTCATTGCCGTTTTGGTCGTCGCCGCCCTGGCCTTCACGCTGGGGCGCCAGCGAGCGCTTGCGCTACGGCATGAACACGGGCGCTACGCCCTGCACTCTCTGCCGGGTTTCCACGGCAGCTTCGTCGCGCTTTGGGCGCTGCTTCCGGGGCTCATTTTGGCCTCCTTGTGGTTTGTTTGTGGGCCCGGACTGATCGACCAACAGACGCTCGCAGCCCTTCCGGATGCCCTTAGGAACCGCGATGCGTCTCAAACTGCGCTGCTCCTGAACGATATCAAGAACGCCGCTCATGGTCTGATGGTGGGCTCGGCGCCGGACGCGGTCATTGCCGCGGGTGCGAAGCGCTACCTCGAAGTGGTTTCGCAAGGCACTCTGATCACCACCTTGCTGACTACGCTCGCCGCCAGCGGTGGACTCTTCCTGGCTCTCCGCTCGCTTCGCCCCGAGTTCCGGGCTCGCATCCATGTCGAGAGGGCTGTGCGACGCGGCCTGCTGATGGCATCGACGGTGGCGATCTTGATCACCGTCGGCATCGTCATGTCGCTGCTCTTCGAGACTATCCGATTTTTCTCCCTGGTCTCGCCGAGCGAGTTCCTGTTTGGATTGCATTGGAGTCCGCAGACCGCCCTTCGAGCGGACCAAGTCGGCAGCTCAGGCTCCTTCGGCGCGGTCCCGATTTTCACCGGCACGCTCCTGATCACCGCAATCGCCATGTCCGTCGCGGGACCCGTCGGCCTGCTCTCGGCGATCTATCTCAACTTCTATGCCTCTGCGCGTTTTCGTGACATCGTGAAGCCGCTGCTCGAAATCTTGGCCGGCGTACCGACCGTGGTCTACGGCGTTTTTGCTGCGCTCGTGATTGCGCCGTGGATCCGAGGATGGGGAACGGAGCTCGGCCTCTCCGTTGCCTCCGAAAGCGCGCTCGCCGCCGGGCTGGTGATGGGCGTTATGATCATCCCCTTCGTTTCCTCGCTCTCCGACGATGCAATCACCGCCGTACCCATTGCGCTCCGTGACGGCTCCTTCGGCCTGGGCGCGACACGCTCAGAAACCATCCGCCACGTCATGTTACCCGCCGCGCTTCCTGGAATCATGGGCGGCTTCCTCTTGGCTTTTTCGCGGGCCATAGGCGAGACCATGATCGTCGTGATGGCTGCGGGACTCGCTGCCAATTTGACGGCCAATCCGCTTGAGGCGGTCACCACCGTGACCGTACAGATCGTCTCGCTGCTTACAGGCGATCAGGAATTCGATAGCGCCAAGACACTCTCGGCCTTCGCGCTGGGCCTTGTGCTCTTCGTAGTCACACTCATCCTGAACGTGATCGCGCTTCAAACGGTCAAGAAGTACCGTGAGACGTATGACTGAGATGAACGGTCCCCAGACACATGCGGATCCGGCCGAAAATCGCTGGTCCTCCCCGAAGCTGACGCGCCATCTGCGAAAGCGACAGCGCGCCGAGGGCATCTTCAAATGGTGCGGCGCCGCCGCCATCGCCTTTGCGCTATCGAGCCTCGCGTTCCTCTTGTTCTCAACCGTCTTGAGCGGAGCGGGCGCATTCGTGGCGACTGAGATCCAGCTCGATGTGGACCTCACCGGCGCGCCTTTCAATCAGCTGGCGGCGCCTAACGATCTAGCGGCGCCGGGTAGGCAGGCGGCGCTTGACGCTGAGGCCGCCACGGCACTGCTTAAAGAGGCCGACTACCGGTCCCTCGTGAAAGACAGCTTGCGCGCCCTCTTCCCGGAAGCGAAGGGCCGCAAAGATAAGCGCGCCCTCGGTACTCTGGTGAGCCGCGGCGCAGCCGGCGAGCTTGAGGACGCGGTACTCGCAGATCGCTCGCTGGTAGGACAGACGGTCTCCATTTGGTTGCCTGCAGATGATGAAATCGACCTCTTTCGAAAATCCGACGGCGAAGGCACTGAGCGACTCGGCGACCAAAAGGTCAAGTGGATCGACGAACTCGAATCGCAGGGGCGCCTTCGCTCTGTTCTGAATATGGCCTTCCTGACCTCGGGTGATTCGCGAGAGCCCGAGCTTGCGGGTATCTGGGGCGCGCTTGTGGGTTCGTTCTGGACGCTCCTGGTCACGCTGCTCATTGTTTTGCCGCTCGGTCTGGCCGCGGCCATCTACCTTGAAGAGTTCGCCGTCAAGAACCGCTGGACTGAGATCATCGAGGTCAATATCAACAACCTCGCCGCCGTCCCCTCCATCGTCTTCGGGATCCTGGGCCTGGCCTTCTTCCTGGGCACACTCGACCTGCCTCGCTCAGCCCCGCTGGTCGGCGGCCTCACTTTGAGCCTGATGACGCTGCCCACCATCATCATTACCGGACGCGTGTCGATTCAGGCGGTGGCCCCGTCGATCCGTCAGGCCGCACTTGGCATCGGCGCCTCGCCACTCCAGGTCGTTGCCCACCACGTCTTACCTGTGGCCATGCCCGGCATCCTCACGGGAACGATCATCGGCATGGCCCGGGCGCTCGGCGAGACGGCGCCCTTGCTGATGATTGGTATGGTTGCCTTCGTCGTCGACGTGCCCAGTGGGCCAACAGATGCCGCAACCGCACTCCCCGTCCAGATCTTCCTCTGGTCAGATAGTCCGGAAAGGGCTTTTGCCGAGAAGACCGCTGGAGCCATTCTCGTTCTCCTCGCCTTCCTCATTGTGATGAACGGATCCGCGGTCGCTTTGCGACGCCGATTCGAGAAACGTGGATCCTGAAATGAGCACTGCAGAAATCGAAAGCACGAGCGACCCTGCGGATCCGTCTGGCACCGGACAGACCGAAAAAGCCAAGGAGTCAAGCCGACTGCGCATGAGTGCCAAGGGCGTGGACGTACATTACGGCGAAACCCATGCGATCAAGGACGTGAACCTCGACATTCTCGAGGGCGAAGTCACAGCGCTAATAGGCCCCTCCGGCTGCGGCAAGTCGACCTTCTTGCGTTGCTTCAATCGCATGAACGATACGATCCCGTCTTGTCGAGTCACGGGAGAGATCACCCTTGATGGGGGCGATATCTACTCGCCTAGCCTCGACGTCGTTCAGCTCCGCGCGCGCGTCGGCATGGTCTTCCAGAAGCCCAATCCCTTCCCAAAATCGATCTACGATAATGTCGCCTATGGACCACGCATCCACGGCGTTGCGTCCTCGCGCGCCGAGTTTGACGAGATCGTCGAACGCAGCCTCGTGCGGGCAGGCCTTTGGGAAGAAGTCAAAGATCGCCTCATCTCGCCAGCGACCGCGCTCTCCGGCGGCCAACAGCAGCGGCTCTGCATCGCCCGAGCGATTGCGGTGGAGCCCGAAGTCATCTTGATGGACGAGCCCTGCTCCGCACTTGACCCGATTGCGACCGCAAAAATTGAGGAGCTGATCTTCGAGCTCCGCGACCGGTTTGCAATCGCCATCGTGACGCATAACATGCAACAGGCGGCGCGCGTCTCACAACGCACCGCCTTCTTCCATTTGGGTACCCTCGTCGAATACGGCGCGACGGACGAGATCTTCACCAACCCACGAGAAACCAAAACCAGCGACTATATTACGGGGCGATACGGATGATTCGACACTTCGATTCTGTGATTGGCGACCTTCGAAAGGATGTCTTCCGAATGGGAGGCCTCTGCGAATCGATCCTGGACAAAGCACTCCGCGCCATGAGCGAAGGAGATCTGGAGCTCGCTGCGACCGTCGCTCAGGATGACCTCGAAATCGATCGGCTCGACGTTCAGATCGACGAAGGGGTCCTCAAGGCGCTCGCGCTCCAAGCGCCCGTCGCCGCCGATCTTCGCCTCGTGCTGGCGATCAAAATGGTGGCAACCGATCTTGAGCGGGTCGGCGATATCGCACGCAATATCGCGAAGAGCGCGGGTCGGCTTGCCGGCAGAGGCGGCGCGCAAGCTTTCCCGCCGAAGCTTCTGCCGATGTCGCGCGATGTCCAACACATCCTCCGGCTTGCCCTCGACTCCTTTAGCCGGACCAACCCGGAGCTTGCCCGCGAAGTCCTTGACAAAGATGATGCGATCGACGAACTCGAGGATGAGATCGTACGCGATGTCCTTGTTGACCTTGAGAAGCAGCCCCAAGGCGCATCCCAAGACGTGGAAATCATCTGGATCGTCAAAAACCTTGAGCGGGTTGCGGATCACGCCACAAACGTCGCCGAACAGGTCATCCTCGTCGCAGAGGCCCGGAACGTGAAGCACGCTTCCAAGCTCGCTGCCCTAAACCGCCAGAGCTAGGAGCCTTACCTAAGACTCGTCGCGATGCCTATGCGCCGATGAGCCCCTGCGCCCATGCAGCAGAGGCACCAGAGGCATCACCGCTGGCGGCGTTGCGAAAGCTTGCTGTAGCTAGTCGGTCCGAAACCTCAGCTGCATCCCGCGCAGGAAGTTCCGGAGAATCTGGTCTTCACACACTCGGTAGTGCTTATGGTTGGGTCGACGAAATAACGCGCTCAACTCATGGGGGCTGACCTTGAGTCCACCGGCTTCCATGATCTCGAGCATGTCCTCAGTCTTCAGCTCTAAAGCGATCTTGAGCTTACGAAGAATGAGATTATTGTCGAGACGCCGCTCCGCAACGGCGGGCGGACCCTCTTTCTCTCCGCGTCGATCGACGATCAGCCCGTTTAGAAAATGGGCCAGCTCTATATCCGCGCAGCGAAGGTACGCAGGATCATCTTCGCGCTTGAGCCAATCGCTGACCTGCTCCCGCGTTGCGCAGAAACCTCCCTTTTTAAACAGGGAGATCATCTTCGAATCCTTAAGACCAAAGGTGTAACGAAGCCGCCGCAGAATGTCATTGTTAGTCATCGCAGGCCTCGTTAAAACCCGAGATGCAGGCCTATGCCCGCCGTCTCGATCCGTCGCTCGAAGAACTGACCATTCGGTGAACGTCCACGGTAGAACTCAGCAAGCACCTGAATCTCACTGCGGCGCAGATAGGGATGTTCGATCTGGAATCCGACACGGAGCGATGCGTCGAGGTCCCAATCGCTTTCCTCTCGGAATTGCATATCGAGTGCGGCAAGAGGACGGATGAATCCCTGACCGAACGCCACCGGACTGCGGAGCTCGATGCCCGACTGGAGGATTCCGCGGTCGAGACGGGGCTCTCTATGAACAATGACCCCGCCGCCGCCGTACAGTCGCAGCCACGAGGTCGGGTCGTAGGAGACAAGCAGGTCGAGCACTTCGAAAGAAAGGTTCACTCGGTCGACCGGGTTCCGAAGCAGAAACTCATCACCGAGATGCGAGCTCTGATGGTAGAGACGAATCATCGACGTGAAGTCACCGTAGTGATGCGTCGCAGTCAGACCGATCAGGAAATCCGAATTCACGAGATCATTCGAATCCGCTTGAAGGTCGAACACGGAGAACACACCGGCTTGAAAACCGACCTCCCACTGGCCGAAGCGATTTTCCGGGCTCCTCACGAGCGAAAACGACTCGCCGAAATTGGCCGATCCAACGCGGCCAAGTTCGTCCTCATCGAGGTACCATTGATGGATCACGGAAAAATGAGGCCAGCGTGGATCCGCGATCAGCGAATCGAACATCTGGTACGGCGAGATGAAGTCATACTTCGCGTCGTCGCTCGGTTCATCCCCCTCATCCGTCCCGCCGTCGGCGCCTCCCGCTTCCGACTTTCCTAAAATCGCCTCGTCTACGGGGGGCCGCTCAGTCTGGCGTTTCTCGGAAGCGAAAACGCCCGCCACCTGGATACGCACGGCTTCAACGCCATCAATTTCGAGCAGCGCCCGTTCGATCGTATCGAGAGGCATTCCCGGCTTGCGGGCCAGGTCAACGACAAGAAACTCTCCCTCGAAGCCCACATCGAAGCCGAGTAGTCCGTGACTCCGCTCAAGCACACCCGTCACGTACCCAAGAACGAAATCTGGGTTTTGAGATGCGTGGCTCGCCTGACTGGCAAACAACGCAAAAACAGAAAAAACCGCCGCGAGAAAAGCGATCCCTCGCCATTCGGCGCTGCCCGCCTGGCTCCCCAGCTTCCGCCGCGACAGCATTCGCCTGCTAAACTCGCTCGATGATGATGGCTGGTGCCATCCCGCCACCGGCGCACATCGTGATCAGGGCAAACTGCTTATCTTGCCGTTCGAGCTCATCCAGCGCCGTTCCAATCAAGATCGCACCCGTCGCACCGATCGGATGGCCGAGCGCCATTGCGCCGCCGTTCACATTGACCTTGTCCCGGTCAACATCGAGATCGCGCTGGAACTTTTCTGCGACCACAGCGAAGGCCTCGTTGATCTCAATGATATCGATATCCGCGAGCGTCATACCGGCCTTCTTCAGCACCTTTATCGTGGCCGGAACCGGCGCGTTCAGCATAAGCGTCGGATCGTCTCCCATATTCGCCGTCGCGACGACCCGGGCACGGGCCTTAAGACCGTTCCCGCTCGCATAGGCCTCGCTCGCAAAAAGAATCGCGGCCGATCCGTCGACCACGCCCGAGGAATTACCGGCGTGATGGACGTGCTGGATATCAAGATCAGGATACTTTTGATTGATCAGCTCACGAAAAGTCGGGCTGCCTTCGGCATGACGATAGTCAGCGACCGCTGGGAAACTTGCTGAGAGCTTCGCAAGGGACTCGGCCGTCGTTTGCGGACGTGGGAACTCTTCGCGATCGAGGGCGATCGAGCCATCGAGGTTCAACACCGGAATCAGACTGCCGTCGAAGCGTCCTTCCTTGATTGCCTGCGCCGCGCGCCGCTGAGACTCGGCGGCCAGTGCATCGAGCGCCTCGCGCGGAATACCTTCCATCGTCGCGATTGCATCGGCGCAGACGCCCTGATGCGATTGGGGATGAATCTCCTGAAGATGCGGATTATTCGCCCCCATCGGGAGCATCCCTTTTTTGGGCAGCGACATCATTTCCGTGCCGCCGGAAATCACGAGATCTTCCATCCCCGACATCACAGCATGCGCAGCGTAGTTTGCCGACGTAATCCCCGAACCGCAGAAGCGGTCGAGCGTCGCGCCGCTCGCCTTCACGTCATAGCCCGCATCGAGTGCGGACATGCGTCCAAGATCGCCGCTCTGCTCGCATACCTGAGAACTGGTTCCCCAGACCACGTCATCCACGTCCGCCGTGTTCAGGCCGTTTCGGTCCGCCAGCGCTTTAAGCACGGTGGCCCCCAGATGCTGCGGATGAAGATGAGCGAGCGCACCCTTACCCGCTTTGCCGATCCCGCGAGGTGTGCGACAGGCATCAATGATCAGGGCTTTGGACATGAAGAGCTCCTTGGGAGAATCCGCTCCGAAACGAGGAACGAATGCGATTAAGAAAGGCCAATCCTAGTCTTGATCGACCGGAAGGAAAAGCTGCGGGGGATTAGCATATCGCCTCCCCGAGGCCTTAGCCCATTCACTAGGCTCTACGGCGCAGCGGCGTTCCCTGCCCCCGCCTCCGGGAGCTCGAATACGCCGACCAGGAAGGATGCTTCGCGCATGAAAAATCGATTCGATCTCAAAGACCGCGTCTCCCTTGTCACCGGAGCGACCAAAGGACTCGGACGCGCCATTGCGCAGGGCCTCGCAGAAGCCGGCAGCGACGTCGTGATCGTCAGCCGGAAACAGGAGCTGTGCGACTCCGTTGCCGCAGAGATCACCGAATCAACCGGGCGACGCGCTCTGCCCCTCGCCTGCCATGTCGGAGAATGGGATGCCCTGCCCGCACTCGTCGACCGGGTTTACGACGATTTCGGCAAGGTCGATGTGCTCTTTAATAACGCTGGGATCAATCCGGCACTCACGCCGCTGACCGAAATGAGCGAAGCCTATTTTGACAAGCTCTGCTCCGTCAATCTCAAGGGGCCGATCCGACTCGCCTCACTCTTGGCCCCGCGCATGGGTGAACACGGAGGCGGCAGCATCATCAACGTAGCCACCCTCGGCGCCTACGCGGCCGGCCCGGGCGTTGGAACGTACACCGGCCTCAAAGCGGCGCTTCTCAATTTCACAAAGACCATGGCGGCCGAATGGGTTTCCCTGGGCGTGCGCGTGAACGCGCTCTCCCCCGGTCCCTTCCTGACCGAGATGATGAAAGGCACCGCGAAATACGATGCCGGCTTCATCGACCGTTCTGCCGAGGCCACGCTCATGAAGCGAGTCGCCGACCCGGAAGAGATCGTTGGCCTCGCCCTTTTCCTCGCGAGCGATGCATCATCTTATGTGACCGGCGAGGACTACTCGGTCGCGGGCGGTATGCGGAGCAACTAATACCGATACGACCAAGCCCCTGCGGTGCGGTTGGCCACCGCATTCTCGTCAGCACGTTTCCGATCGAATCAGGTCGAGGCTGCATTCCACATTTGCAATGCGCTCCTTGGCATTACGCCCCTCTGGCGCAAGCCGCAGAACATTCACGCCCGCGTCCCGAACGGCTCAAATGCGCTCGCTCACGCGGCTTTCGGAACCGATCAGATACGACAGCGAAAGCGCGGTCATCGTTATAGCCGCGGGTGTTCGCGCGCTGATCTGTATGATCCCCGTGCCGAGTCGGATGCGTTCCGTTCGACAGGCGAGCTATCCGATCGAAGCGACGGCGTCCATTTCCCAGGCTTCTGCAGACCCAACGGAATCGACACCCATCCGGTCCGCTTCGACAACGAGTTCCACCATTGTCCTCCCACTCTTCGCCGTTGTAGTAGGCACTGCCGACGGAGATCGCTGTTTTCACGCTGCGTCCTTTCCATGCAGCGGAGCTGTGCCCGGAGCGGGCGGGTTTAGTTTCGCACGTGGGGTAAGAAGCGGCGTGACTGGCGGTCCGCAGTCCGAGTGTGCGCAAAGGTCCATGTGGAGAGGGCTCTGGCGCAGACCGCTGCATGCCATACGCCATAGGCATAGGGCATAAGTCATAGGCTATACGTCGTAAGCCGGATCTTGGCTGAAGCCCATCGGCGATTGGGTTATCGTTTTTGATCAAGCGCGCCGAACCCAAGGAAGATCCGCCCGATGCCCATTGAGTATGTGGATTTCGAAGAAGCGCGAGATGCGCACGGGCTCCGCATGGTCGTCGTGACGGGTGTGCCCAGTCCATGGGGCGAAGCCGCCAAGGGCTTCTTACATCTAAAGCAGATTCCCTGGAAAGCCGTGCGACTCGATGCCTCGAGCGACGAGATGGCGAGCTGGACGAAGGATCGCAGCGGCCCCGTCGCAATCTACAATGACGAAACGCCTCGGTCGGGATGGGCCGAGATCCTTCTTCTCACGGAACGCCTGGCGCCCTCGATCACGCTTCTGCCGCCGACTCCCGAAGAGCGCGCACGCGTTTTGGGCTTTGCCCACGAGATTTGTGGCGAAGACGGTCTCGGCTGGGTCCGTCGCCTTCAGGGAATCCACGCAGGCCTAAACGGCGAGCCTGGCTTTCCCCCTCCCGTCGCGCAGTACCTCGCTGGTAAATACGGCTATCGCGCGGAAGATGTCCCCGGCTACACAAGTCGGTTGGAGGGCCTACTGGGCATGCTTTCTGGGCAGCTCCACGCCCAGCAAAAGACCGGAAGCCGATTCTATTTCGGCGACTCGATCGGTGCCGTCGATGTCTACGCCGCGACGTTCATGGCCCTCTTCAAGCCGCTGCCGGCGGATCAATGTCCAATGATCGATGCGCTTCGGCCGGGATTCGAAACCATGGACGACGCCACCGCCAAGGCGCTGGACCCCATCCTGATCGAACATCGGAATTTCATCTACAACGATTTCCTCGAACTGCCTCTTACGCTTTAGCCTCTCACGTTTCAGAAGGACACACCATGACGGAAACGAATAAATACACGCCCCCCAAGGTCTGGAAGTGGGATGCCGATAGCGGTGGCCGCTTCGCAAAAATCAACCGACCGATCGCCGGTGCAACACACGAAAAAGAACTGCCAGTCGGCGAGCACGACCTTCAGCTCTACTCCCTCGCCACTCCGAATGGCGTCAAGGTGACCGTGCTCTTGGAAGAACTTCTGGCACTCGGTAAGACCGAGGCTGAATACGATGCTTATCTGATTAACATCAATGATGGAGACCAGTTCGGGAGTGATTTCGTCGCGGCTAACCCGAATTCAAAAATCCCCGCCCTCGTCGACCACAGCACGTCGCCCCCGACGCGCGTTTTCGAATCAGGCGCGATTCTCGTCTACCTCGCGGAGAAGTTCGACGCTTTCATTCCCAAAGATCTCTCGGCCAAGGCCGAATGTCTTTCGTGGACCTTTTGGCAAATGGGCAGCGCGCCCTACCTCGGCGGCGGCTTCGGTCATTTCTACGCCTACGCGCCGGAGAAGTACGAGTACCCGATCAACCGCTTCGCCATGGAAGTGAAGCGACAGCTCGATGTCCTCGACAAGAACCTGGCCGACCGACGCTTCCTCTGCGGCGACGAATACAATATCGCCGACATGGCAACGTGCCCTTGGTACGGTGCCTTGGTTCAGGGCAAGCTTTATGACGGTGGCGAGTTTCTTGAAGTGGCGTCCTACAAAAACGTTGTGCGCTGGGCAGAAGAAATCGGTGAACGTCCCGCCTTCAAGCGCGGCGCGCGAGTCAATCGCATGTGGGGCCCCGAAGAAGAGCGCGTTGCCGAACGACATTCGGCAGCCGACTTTAAGTAGCCGTTAGGAAATAGCCGTTAGGCAGACATTCTCGGGAGAGTCAACTTTCCCGAGAAAGTCTCCTTTCACGGGAGAACCTCCGACGGCCACGGCGCGTTCGGATCCGAGATCACCGATTCGGGGATCTCCAGTCGGAAGAGCTCGGCTGCATTCTGCCAGGTGATGCGCGCTAGTTCGTCCTCGGGGATCCCCTTAAACTGCCTCGCGAAATGATCCTGGGTTGTGGGCCAGTTCGAATCGGCGTGGGGATAATCGCTTTCGATCAGGATGTGATCCACGCCGATATGATGTCGCGTCTCAAAGCCGGCGGGATCATCAATCGCGCAGAACCAAAAATTACGCTGCATCACCTCCCGCGGCGTGAGGTCCCCCGTCCACGTGCCATACATTTCTGAGTACTTGAGTACGTGATCAAGACGGTCGAGTAGCCCAGCGACCCAGCCGATCCCGCCCTCCGACATGCAAATCTTGAGATTGGGAAATCGCACGGGAATCTGGGAATACAGCCAATCGGTCGCAGAAAACATGGCGTAGCCGAAGAAAAGAACGCCAACGACGTCGGGGGGCGCATCGTCCGAAGTGCTCGGCGCCGTGCCCGAAGAGCCTATATGAAGCGATACGACCGTCTCGGTTTCTTCACACGCTGCCATGAGCGGATCCCAATAGCCCGAATGGAGCGTGGGCAAACCGAGTTTGTCGGGTGCTTCCGAGAAAGTAACGGCACGGAAGCCACGGTCGGCGTTTCTCCGAATTTCATCCGCGGCCACATCGACATCCAAGAGATAGGGCAACTGCATGGGAATAATGCGGCCCGGATAGCTCCCCGCCCATTCTTCGAGGCACCAGTCGTTCCAAGCGCGCACGGACGCCAGCGCGAGAGCAGGATTGTCGGTCGTGAGCTGAAGTCGCTGCCCCGCAAAACCAGGAAGGAACGAGGGGAAGTTCATCGACGCCCACACGCCTGTGAGATCCATATCCTTCACGCGATGATGAATATCCCAAGCGCCGCGGCGCATTTGATCGAAGCGAGTGGGCTCGAAGCCGTACTCGGAAACGGGTCGCCCGACGACGGCGTTGAAACCGACGTTCGGCATGATCTGCCCCGCGTACTCCCAGACTTCGCCGCCGTCTTCAGTCTCCACGACACGCGGTGCCTGATCGGCGAGCGCCTTCGGATAGCGCCCTTCGAAAGCGTGGCGTGGCTCCACGATATGATCGTCGACCGAAATAATCGGCCATCGACGATGCTGCCGAGGCGGTTCGGGCAGAAAGGTCACGGACCGTTCTTCGGAACGTCCTGCCACCGTGAAGCCGACGTTCTTTTGTAGGTCCTCAAGCTCTGCCACGATCTCATCTTCTCCATTACGGCAAAGCCCCAAGAGGCCGCACCCATTCTCAAACTACGATCGCGTGGCGCAGCGCTCCGTTTCCTTCTTCGTCGGGTAAACGAGATCGGGAAGCGTATACACACTCGAGAGTGCGTCCATAAACTCGGAATCCCCGAGCGGATCGGAAGGCCGAGCGATTCGACTGCCCCGATCCTCGAGGTCCGCAAGGAATCGGTCGATGACCCCCTCCAGATCAAGATCGTCAAGGTGTTCTGCGCGGACCCGACGTGCGTCCTCGTCGCGGAACATCTCTGCCTTCCAGGAAACGCTCACGCGGAGTTGGTCCGCCGCGTATCGTTCGACGATCTCCCCGTCGTCTTCGACAATCCAGCCGCCCTGATCGTCTTGCTTCAGCTCTGATTCAAGACTCGCGTCCACGAGCTTCGCGTTTTCGCCGATGGAATCGACTCTATGAAACATGAAATCGTTATCACCGACGACTGCGAGGTTATCCATAGGCTGCTCAATCCGGCGCGGCGCCGTTTCGGGCCCGTCGGCCCAATAGTCGAAGGCGCCACCATCACCTGCGTAGAACCAGGCAACTGCCGTCGCGATATCAATCTGCCAATCCACGAACAGGCCCGAGCGGGTCATCTGCTGAAGCAGCCAGATCGGGTACTCAGACCGGTCGATCCCTCGAAAAGCCGGCACATCAATATGCCCCTCACCGGCAAATGGAAGCGGCGCCATCACATTCACATAGACCAGACGCGGAACAGCGACCTCCGCGTCGAAAACCTGGCGAGCAGCATCAATAAAGATCGGGTTCTCAAGAATCGCTTCCGCGCCCGCGACGAGCGGTTTTTCATCCGCCCAATCGCCCCGAAACCAGGGAGGCATCGCCATCCGATCCTTTGATTTGGCCCGGCTCACCGCAGCGAGCTCAGAAGGCTTCGCGACATATCGAAGCACCGGCCAATACGGCGCATTCGCAGCGACCAGATCTCGGATGCTCTCCGGATCAGAAAAGGCTTCAGGGACAACGACCGGCGAACGGGGATGAGCGAAACGGGGATTCATTGAACGAACCTCATGCAAAAGCTGCCTTCAGAGGGGCCCTCATACTAGCAGCCTGGGAATTGGGCCCGCCACGATCCCTCCCTGCGCACGAACGCTAGAATGACAGCGTGCGAACCGCGACGCGTATGCTTGTGATCGGCTCCGTCTGGCCCGAGCCCCAGTCTTCGGCCGCAGGCGCCCACCTCCTGCAGGTCCTCCGCCCCTTCCTCGAAGAGGGTTGGGAGGTTCACTGCGCCTCCACTGCCGCGGAATCGGAGTTCGCGGTCAACCTCGAGGCCCTGGGAATCCAATCGCATACCGTGCGCGTGAACGATCCTGCCTTCGACGCCCTTCTGACGGAGCTGTCCCCAGATATCGTGCTCTTTGATCGGTTCTTCGTCGAAGAACAATTCGGCTGGAGAATTGAAGAGGCCTGCCCGAACGCGCTCCGCATTCTGAACAGCGAGGATCTGCATTCCCTCCGGGAGGCGCGGCGCGTCGTACGCAGCTCTGATTCTGGGGCGAAGCAGACGGCGCTCTCTTTCTCCTCTTCCTCTTCCTCTTCCTCATTTTTGTCCGACGCCGCGGTGCCTACCGAGCCACACACGCAGTCCAAGGTTGCGCGGCGCGAGATTGCTTCCATTCTTCGGTCAGACCTCACGTTGATCATCTCGGAAGAGGAAATGCGAATCCTTCATCGAGACTTCAAGGTCGACCCCGATCTGCTGCACTATTGCCCCTTCATGTTGGACAAGGCTGAAACCAAATCCTGGCCCAGCTTCGACGCACGGCGGGGTTTCGTGTGCATCGGCAACTATCGACACGCACCCAACTGGGATGCGATCGAATGGATGGCCGAGGAAATCTGGCCGCGGATTCGCGCGCGTCTCCCCCAAGCGAATCTACGCATCGCCGGCGCTTACGCGACACCCGCCCAGCTCTCCTTGCATGATCCAAAGCAGGGCCTTCTTGTCGAAGGGCGCATCGAGAATGCTGATGTCGCGTTTCGGCAGGCCCGGGTTTGCCTCGCACCCCTCCGCTTCGGCGCGGGTCTCAAGGGTAAGCTCTTCGATGCGATGCGGAACGGAACGCCGAGCGTCACGACGCCGATCGGGGCCGAGGGGATTGGGGGCGGACTTCCTTTCGGAGGCTCGATCGAAGACAGCGGCGAGGGCCTCGCCGAAGCGGCCGTACGCCTTCACGAAGATGCTCTGGAGTGGTCCCGTGCGCAGGCATTAGGCCAAACTATCCTCACCACGCGCTTCGACCGAGTGAAGCATGAAACGGCGCTCATGGAAGCCGTCCACCGTGCACGCGAGCATCTTCAGGCGCGCCGCGACCAGAATTTCGTCGGCGCCATGCTCCGCGATCATCATCACAAGAGCACGCGCTATCTCTCACTTTGGATCGAGGCCAAGAATAAGCTTGCGGAGCAAGAGGTATTGCCCGCCTCACAAAAGGCTGAAGAAGATCCATCCGGAATACAAAGCGCACTTCCCCCTCGGAAGAATCTGCTGAACTCCAAGTGGAGCGCCATTCGACCGCAGAACAAAGAGAAGCATTTTCTCGTCACGCGCGTGTCGGGCATGAGCCGTCGGGGAACCGGGCCGCCCCGAGTCGAGTTGGAGGCCGTTCTCTCCAAGCGGCGATTTGAAATTCCACTCGACGAATTAGGGAATGCAGACCTCTGGAAACAGGGATGGACCTGATCTCCGTTCAGATCCAGAAAGCCCGCGTCCGCCTCTCCAACTCTCCACGTCTCCGCCTCACCACCTCGCCATCCCTCAGCCCGCATCGCCTATTCTAAAATGGAGGCTCCGCCCGAAAATCCAGGGCCTCGCCTGTCACGGGATGCTGGAAGCCCAGTTCCATAGCGTGCAGCTTCAGCTGCCCGGGCCCCGTTCCAAGGCCGTAGAGAGGATCGCCCACGATCGGAATCCCGAGACCGAGCGAATGCGCAGAGTGAACGCGAAGCTGGTGAGTTCGGCCCGTGATAGGCACGAACGCTATTCGCGTCAGATCGGCCTCGACGCCGAGCCTTTGCCAATGCGTAACGCCGACCTTCCCGTGCACAGGGTCGTAGATTTGATGGGGGCGATTATCGATGTCGACACGGAAGGCCAACTCGATCGTGCCCCGCTCGCCCTCCAGAACGCCCTCGAGTAGAGCGATATACCGCTTGCGCGTTTCTCGCTCCTGGAACTGTATCGAGAGGCTGCGATGTGTTGCGACGTTCCGCGCCACGACGAGAAGGCCCGAGGTATCCATGTCCAACCGGTGCACCGCCGGCTGCGGCGGACACCCTGGAAACATCTCACGCACGCGCTCCGCAACGCAGTCCCGCTTCTCTGGCCCTTTCCCCGGAACCGAGAGCATCCCGCTGGCTTTGTTCACGACGACGAAGGATTCGTCCTCATACACGATCTCAAGAAGAGGTTCCGTCATCCGTCCATCCCACAGAGCATGAACCCAAGCAGGGGCTGACAACGCGCTTCACAGCTAGGATAGAACGCGCCCGACGTCTTACGCCGCTGCTCGGCGTGCGCGCGATCTCGGCGCATACGGCGCATACGGCGTGAGTTCGAGTCGCTCCGAGCGGGTGCTCTCTCGCCCTCTCTTTGCCCATTCGAGTTCGAGTCGCCCCAGTAAAACTCAGCGATGCTCAGAGGTCGCAGTCCGTTCAGCGCCGCATGCTGAAGCAGTTTCGGCGCGCAGCATTCGCCCATACCGCCCGTAAGAGGCGTGCCCGGTAGGACTGCCTCCCGAAGCACTCGCTCCTCCCCTCGGAAATTCCGAAAGCGATACAGCGAACACATCTCTTCCCAAAGCGACTGTGAAACCCGCCGACGCTCCTCGGCCAGGCCCTGCCCAAATGCAGTCGAGACATCGCCCCCGCGCTTCATCTGACTCGTCAAGCGCTTGATCTCCTCCTGCGCTGGCAGGATCACTTCGTGATACACCGAAGCGCTCAGGATCGGCAGAACCCATCCGTCAATCTGCCGAACCCCTTCCGCGAGAGAAGAAAATGCGCGCAGGAAAACAGACTGGCCCTCGCGATCGAGGCACTCAAGGACACCAAACATATTACCGCGCGCGGCAAAGAGATGCTCAAAGCGAAGCTTCGGGTCCGCTTCTGCGGAGGCCACACGATAGTCGAGGCGTTCCAGCTGCCGGAACTCTTCCATGACCTCGAGAGCATGGGCCCGAGCGCGCCCCTCCGGCAGAGCGTGACGAACTCCGCACCTTGCGCAGTCCCCCTCTGCGCCGGACGCTCCACGCGTCGCTGGGTCCTCGGCTTCCGCGGTCATTGCTAACCGCGAAGTCCGGAGATGAAGCCTTTTACTGCATCCACCCCCTGCTCTTCCATGACCCGAATCGTCTGCGTACCGATCACCGCCATATCCGCCTTACCTGCAAGCAGAGCAACGTCCGCAGCATCCTTCACTCCGAAGCCCAGCGCGAGCGGTAGATCCGTCGCCGCGCGACAGCGCGCTAGGTAACTAGTGAGATTTTCGGAGAAATTCGTCTCGGCGCCAGTCACGCCCTTGCGCGCCACGCAGTAGATAAACCCTTCCGCCGATTCAGCAATCACACGCATCCGCTCATCACTCGTACTCGGCGAATAGATGAAGATCGGCGCGAGCTCGTTCTTCTTCATCGTTGCCAGGTACGCCTCCGCTTCAATGGGCGGCAGATCCGGCACGATCGCGCCCACCATTCCGGCCGCTGCCATCCGCTCAGCAAAGCGCTCGACGCCGTACTTGTACAGGATATTGTAGTAACTCATGATCAGGAACGGAATATCGAAACGTCGGCTCACCTCTTCCCCGAACTCAAGACATCGCTCGACCGTCGAACCCGCTTCAAGTGCCCTCTGGTTCGCATGAAGAATCACCGGGCCATCTGCCATGGGATCCGAGAACGGAATCTGGAGTTCCATAATGTCCACGCCCGCTTCGACCATCGATTCAACCACCCGAAGCGAGTCATCAAAATTCGGGTAGCCCATGACGATATGGGTCATCAGCAGGATGTCCTTCTTCGACATCGCCTCGCGTAGCTTCTGCTCAAGCATTTTTGTAGCCCTCTGCTTTCTGGATAATGAATCGCTCCCACTCAGCGTCGCCGAATGCATCCGCCACAGTAAAGATGTCCTTATCGCCACGCCCCGATTGGTTGATCAAAATCACCTCATCCTTCGACATAAGCGGCGCTTCCTTGAAGGCCTGGACGAAAGCATGCGTCGACTCCAACGCCGGAATCAGCCCCTCCTTCCGAAGCGTCAAAGTCAGAGCATCCATCACTTCCTTGTCGGTTGCTGCCTCGAAGCGCACGCGCCCCGTCTCGTGCAGATGGGACAAGATGGGCGAGACTCCGACATAGTCGAGTCCCGCCGCGACGCTATGCGTCTCGCTCATCTGGCCGTCCTGATTCTGCAGAAAGTACGTGAGGTAGCCTTGGGCAACGCCAAGCGAAGCGTCTTCGGACGCAAGCCGCGCCGAATGCCGTCCAGTCTCGACGCCCTCGCCGCCGGCTTCGACCCCGATCAGCTCGACGTCATCGTCGAAGAAGGCGCTGAAGATGCCCATCGCGTTCGAGCCTCCGCCGACACACGCGTAGATGCGGTCCGGCGTGCGGCCGACGCGCTCGATCATCTGCTCTCGGGCCTCCTTGCCGATGATGGACTGAAACCAGCTGACCATTTCGGGAAAGGGATGCGGTCCGCACGCGGTCCCGAGTGCGTAATGGGTCGTATCCATATTCGTGACCCAGTCTCGAAAGGCTTCGTTGATCGCGTCTTTCAGGGTTCGTGTGCCTTCAGTGACGGGCACGACGGTCGCGCCCATTCGCTCCATCCAGAACACGTTCGGACGCTGCCGTTCAACATCGACCTCGCCCATGTAAATGGTGCAGTCGAGACCGAACTTCGCGGCCATCGTCGCCGTCGCGACACCATGCTGCCCCGCGCCGGTCTCCGCGATCACGCGGGTCTTGCCCATCTTTTTGATCAGCAGGCCCTGCCCCATCACGTTATTCGCTTTATGCGCTCCAGTATGATTCAGATCCTCACGCTTGATATAGATCTGCGCTCCACCGAAATGCTTTGTCAGGTTCTCCGCGAACGTGATCGGCGTCGGCCGACAGGAATAGGTCCCCATCAGCGTCTCGAATTCCTGCCAAAAGGCCGGGTCCGCTTTCGCCTCTTCGAAAGCCGCAATCAGCTCATCGAAGGTCGCGACGAGAATTTCGGGAATGAAAGCCCCTCCAAATCGGCCGTAATATCCACGTTCATTCATTCCAATTTCCTTCCAATGTTTGCGAGAAAACCAACTGATCCGTTCGACAATAGAGTTCCGCGTAAATCACGTCGCGCGCCTCTCCGAAATGCAGATTGCGCTGTACAAGGAGGACCGATTCGTCGCCGGCAACGCCGAGAAGTTCGGCGCGCTCAGCTGAGGGACGATGGATCCGAAAGTTCTGGTCCGCTGCGGTGGCGCGAAGATGGAAATGCTCATCCGCTAGTTCGGCTAAGGAGCGGCCGGCCAATGCAATTCGCTCCAGTCCCGGAAACGATTCGGGGTCTAGATAGATCTCTTCGAGAAGAACCGGCGTATTCCGCACGCGCGAAATGCGTGAAAGGACATACGCCTCACGCCCTAGAAACGGATTCTGTGACGCGGGGCTCTGCGGGTCCGCCTCGACCCGCGTTCGGCGAGGCCTTTGTACGAGCGTCGTCTTGACCTGAATACCCTGTTTCCTGAAGGAGGCCATGGTGCCGGCAAGCGTAAAGAGATCCACCTGCTCCGGCGGCTCCGTCACGAACGTGCCCGCTCCCCGGCGCCGCTCAAGGCATCGTTTCCGAATCAACTGATCTGTCGCCTGCCGGACCGTGGGCCGCCCAATCCCAAATGTCCGAGCCAGCTCGGGTTCAGAGGGAATTTGGCTTCCGAGCGCGTATTCGCCTCGGCGGATACGCTCGAGCAGCACGTCGGCTAACTGGTGATACAAAGGAATCGGCGAGTCGGAATTCAATAAGGTCATCTTCGCTCCGACTGGACTCTCGCAGCTGACCCCAAGTTGTCAAGACAACTTGACAGTATCGGCTACAGGATCCACTTAGCCGGCCTCACGGCGTCCCCTAAAGGCCCCGGTGGGCTCCATAATTCGTCTCATTCACGAATCCCATTATGTCATACAACGTGCCAATACTTTACAATCCGCTGGCCAATCGAACTTAAAAGCGGGGACACCCGATATGCATCGCGCGATCAAATGGCTCATCGGCGTTCTCGCAGTCTGCCTCCTCGCCGGCGGCTTGGCTTATGCCAACCGAGCGGAGATCCTTCTTAAGCTCGCCGGAATCGTGGCGGAGCGTCGATACGATGTGGGGCCCTACCAGGACATCTCTTGGTCGTCCGGGCAAGATGCTGCGGGTCGCGCCGCCGCAGATCGACCGCCGAATATCGTCCTGATCCTGGCGGACGATCTCGGCTGGAATGATGTCACGGTGAACGGCGGCGGCGTCGCCGGTGGAACCGTCCCCACCCCGCATATCGACTCGATCGCGCGCGAAGGCGTCCAGTTTACGAATGGCTACGCCGCGAACGCGACATGCGCGCCCTCGCGCGCGGCGCTGCTCTCGGGTCGCTACGGCACGCGCTTCGGCTTCGAATACACGCCCACGCCTCCCGGTATGATGCAGATCCTCCCGCTGCTCGGGAGTCCGACTCCTCGCGTTCACAGGCCTTTGATACACGAAGGCAAGTCTCCACTTCCCTTCGAAGAAATGGGGATGCCCGCTTCCGAGATTACGATCGCTGAACTCCTCGCGGATAAGGGCTATCACACGGTGCATATCGGCAAATGGCATGTCGGCCGGAGCAATGGCATGACCGCGCACGATCAGGGCTTTAAAGAGAGCCTTCTAATGACGAGCGGCCTCTATTTCCCCGAGGATCACCCGGACGTCGTGAACTCCAAGCAGGACTTCGATCCGATCGATCGCTTCCTGTGGGCGTCGATGCGCTTCATTGCCTCGTTTAATGGCGAGCGTCCCTTCGAGCCTGATCGCTATCTCACGGATTACTATACCGAGCAAGCCGTCGAGGTCATCGAAGCCAACGCAGATCGCCCCTTCTTTCTCTACCTCGCACATTGGGCCCCGCATACGCCGCTCCAGGCTTTGCGCTCCGATTACGAGGCCCTCTCCCACATCGAGAGTCATAGAGAGCGTGTCTATGCTGCGATGATTCGAAGTCTCGACCGCGGCGTCGGTCAGGTGCTAGATGCGCTTCGCGAGAATGGGCTTGAAGAAAATACGCTCGTGCTTTTTACATCCGATAATGGGGGTGCGCCTTATATCGGCCTGCCCTCCGTGAACAGCCCCTTCCGCGGCTGGAAGCTCAGCTTGTTTGAGGGCGGAATTCACGTGCCCTTCTTCGCGAAATGGCCGGCGAAGTTCTCCCCCAGCACGGTCGTCGATGAGCCGGTCCATCATTTCGACCTCTACGCGACCGCCGCCGCAGCAGCGGGTGCTCCCCTTCCGACCGACCGCAAGGTCGATGGCGTAGACCTCACGCCTTTCGTCACAGGCAACGCGGAAGGCACGCCCCACCGGGCCCTCTTCTGGCGCAGCGGAGCTTCGCAGTCGGCATTAGTCGATGGCTGGAAGCTGAACGTAAGCGATCCGCCCGGGCGAAGCTGGCTCTTTGATCTAAGCGAAGATCCCACAGAACAACACGACCTCGCGCCGGATCGCCCGGAGAAAATCGCGGAACTCACGACCGCACTCGCTGCGCATAACGCCGAGCAGCTTCCAGCCGCGTGGCCGCGTCAGCTCACTACGGCGATCAATCTCGATAAAGATCTCAGTCAGCCGGATGCGCCCGAGGACGAATACATTTACTGGTCAAATTGAGATCCGATCGGCACCGAAAAGGACGTAGACTGAACCGGCTTCAGCGAAAGAGAACCTCGCAGCCCGTTCCATCAAGCACAACATCCACCGAAGATCGTGCGCGAGCATCGAGACCCGCATAGCTTTCGCGCAGCCAGGCGAGACACTTCCTCTGATACGGGAAAGGCTTCTGGACCCAAGCGCGACCCGCGATCTCCGTCTCGACTTGTTCGGCGCCGCGCTCGATCGCGTCCGCGTTGGCAAGAAGAAACGGCGCGTGAAAGCGCCCCACTTCGCCCAGTAGCCCAGGAAGAGCCGAAGACAGAGTATCGGGGCTCGCCCACCCATCCGCCGCCACGTCCATCCCTGAAAGGTCTTCCGTGGCTTCCGTCCAGCCATACACGCGCGGCGCTTGCTCGGCTGTGAGGGCGGAGGGCGTGGGATCAAAGAGTGCGAGGCAGGTCAGCTGGCCCATCAGGGCGAAGTCGGCCGAAGCGGGTCGATCCCCGAAGAGATATCGGCTGTCCTGGAGCAAGGCATCGAACCCCTTCAGGAAGCTCTGGTAACTCTCTTCGATCACGGACGCCGTCACGTCATTAGACCCCACAACGCCGAGCCGCCCGATCTGGCGATCGCCGAACATCTTCTGCAGCGGCGCAATCTGCTCATCCGAAACCTTCACAGCGGACCAATGCGGCAGGATCCGCCGCGCCTTCGTCGCATCCGCCGCGTGATACCAGCGGTAGTGGAACATGCATTTCGTCAGCCACTCGTCCGCGTAGTCTTCGATCAACTCATCCAAGAATGCCAGCGCGGGGTCGCTCGGAATCACAGAGCGGCCCTCAAACTCCTTCTCAAAACGGCGGATCAGCGGCGTCGAGTCGGTCGTGGCCACGATCTCCCCCGACGCATTCGGGAGATAGAACGTCGGGAGCAGACCGACCTTTGCGGGGGGACGACTCGCTGCCTCCGGAGAATTTTGTTGAATCATCCGAAACGGAATGCGTCGGTAGCGAAGGAGTCCCTTCATCTTGCGCGTATAGGGAGAGCCCGGCGCTCCCATCAATTCAAGCGTCTTCGTCTGGCTCACGACACGACTCCCGATGGGTCCAACGCTGGGTTGATACTTTGGCTGGTCCACCTTTTGACACCCAGTATGCCAATTCTCCGGCATCCACTCAACCGACGCGGGCAATTCCTGACACATCACAGCGAGGTCCGGCTCGACCCACCCGCGCGAAAACCCCTCATGCATCTAGACCATCACCGACAGGAACTCTATCCTTACGGAATAATATACTTGAATCCTGCGGATGTCTCCCGCAGCGTTTCCCCACAGAAAGAGGAATATATCTGTGACCGAAACCATCCAAGTCGGGTCGCAAGTCCCCGACTTCACTCTCAATACATACGAACCGGCGTCCGGCGACTTCGGTTCGGTCAGCCTGGCGGACCTGAAGTCGAGCGGGAAGTGGACGATTCTGTTCTTCTACCCTGCCGACTTCACCTTCGTTTGAGCGACTGAATTCGCGGCCCTGGCAGGGTTGCAAGATCGGTTCGCAAAGCTGGGCGCAGAGTTGATCACCGTCAGCTGTGACACCCATTTCTCCCACCTCGCATGGCATACCGTCGAAAAGGAACTCAAGGACGTTAAGTTCAAGATGGGTTCGGACAAGACGGCTGAGCTCGCCAAGCAGTTCGGCATCTATCTAGATGAGGCCGGACTCGCGCTTCGCGGCACCTTCGTCATCGACCCGACCGGAAAGCTTCTCTTCTCTGAAGTGAACTTCCTGAACGTGGGCCGAAACGTCGATGAGCTGATGCGTAAGTTCAAGGCCGGTCTCTACGTCGCCAAGAAGGACGAGGGCATTCCTCCGACTTGGAACGAAGAAGGGGACCTCACGCTCAAGCCCTCCGCCAAGATGGTCGGCAAGGTGCATGAGGCGCTCCAGAACGACGGGAACCCGGCCTGAGCCGACCCGTTAGATTCCGGAGTAAAACAGAATCGCCCCGAGGCCTTGAGCCTCGGGGCGTTTTTCGTTTCGCTTGCATCGATGGGCAACGGGTCGTACGCGCGTGCGAGGATCTCTGTTCGGTCAACGTCAAAGCGTTAAGGCGTAAAGGCGTTAAAGCCAGACTTCGAGATTGTCCTCGCGTCCGATCTCTCGCGTCAGCCGTGCATCCAGAACAGGTGCAAGATCGGTCGCGCCTAGCACATCGTCAACACTTGCCTTATCTCTCTCCCCAATCGCGTCGTAGTCCGACTGAACCCGTGCGAGCAAGTAAAACCGGTATGGCTGTGCGAGCGCATTGATCTGCTCCCCTTCCACCTCGAAAGACGTCATCCCCACGCCGCGCTCGAGCGGCGTCCCAGCAGCCGGCTTATTGTCCCCGCCCAGCCATTCGTTGATGAAGCTCGCTGCCGCAATCGTCTCCGGCACAAAATCCGTTGCGATCTCCCGAAGGACTTCGATCAATGTCTCCGAAATCGCATCTTCCGCGAGGAAGTTGAGCGGCGGCAGATCGCCCTCTTCCGTCACATACTCTCCCTGATCCGCTTCCGGCCGATTCATGCGCTCGACCCAACGAAACACATTCACTGCCTTCGCCTGCATGATCGAGAGCGGCTTCGGATCACGACCGAGATGGCCGTACATAGGCGCGATCAGACTAAAGTCGCCGATGCTCGGGCGATGGCCCAAGAGATAGGGCATCGCCGCGAAATGACGATCGAGCACGGTCAGGAGCCGATCGTATCGCCGTTCCACACCAGCGATCGTTTCGGGCACGACACCAAACGCCATCGCCGCCGCGCGCATCCGGCCCATGTTCTTGGCAGCGATCGACATTGCATCCGCGTTCGGCGGCGCAATCGCAGCGAAATGATGGAGCAAGAAGCCTTCGTTCTCCGCATCGAAGTTCCAGCGATAATGCATCGCCGGCCGCAGCAGCCCTTCCATGCCAATCACATCGAGCAAGCTGCTCAGGATCCGCTGTCGAGGCGTCGGCGGCCGATTCGGATGCCCAGCCGCGCTTTCGAAATGTTCAACGATCGCCGCGCCGTCGCGAAGCACAATACCCTCCGCGGTTTCCACCGTCGGCATCATCCGCATCTTCGCCGCAGGCAGTACGTTCTCGACGTAATGCGTCGTCGCTGGCATGACTTCGCGGTAAGGCAATCCGTTCTTGATCAGGTAGCTGCGCGCTTTGCCTGTGTAGAGAGAAAGCGGCGATCCATAGAGCGTATGCATCCTCAACCTAGGACCTGAGGTCGATCGGGTCCTGCTTCACGATCTTCTTGCTGATCGCGATGCAGGGACCAAAGCTCTCACGAGCGGCCAGACTCGAGACCAGCCCCGCAACCCGAGGCCATCGTTCCGCATCGAGCGCGCCAGCGACAAGTTCGAACTGCACGATCTGGCAAGCGAGCGAAATATCCGCGATCGACATCGCATCCCCAACGAGGAAACCACTGTCCCCGATCTCCCCTTCGAGATAGTCGAGATGCCGCGGGACCTTTTCAGCGTATGCCTTCTTCGCCGTCACGACGTCGGGCTCTTTCCCCTGAAAGCGATTAAACTGAATCGGTCGGAAGATGCCGAGACCGAGCGCGCCCGCGAGTTCCGAATCGCAGTACTCCTCGAACCAGACGGCGCGCCCGTATTCGTAGGGATCGGCGGGATAGAAAGCGGGTTCAGGATGCTTGCGCTCGATATAGGCGCAGATCGCGGAGGAGTCGGGGATCGTGCCGAGCGTCCCTTCTTCACCGATATCGGTGTCGCGCAGAACCGGAATCCGGCGAGCCGGACTGATCTTTTTGAACCAGTCGGGCATCGGCATGATGTTCACGCTTTCGAGTTCGAACTCGACGCCCTTCTCGCGCAAGAGCGCGTCGGCTTTTCGAACGAACGGGGAGAGGGGGGCACCGTAAAGGATGAGGCTCATTAAAGGTGAATCTCCTGATCAGGGTCGAAGAACGAGCGAAGCTCACTCACCACAGGGGGCAATGATCTCGCAACGCAGACGAGAATCGCATAACGGCATCGCCGCTGCCATTAGACGGAGCGCCGCTGCCGGTCAGAGACCCGCCACTTCGAACGGGGCATCCCCAGCCTCGACATCGATCGTCAGATCTGCGCAAATCAGACCGGCTTGTCCCGGGACTGCCGCCGAATGGGCCGATAAAGACCCCGAAGTCCGACGGGGTCACGGCGCCATCTCCGTCATGATCCGCCTGCGTGGCTGGGCCGCCTTTTCGCCCCGAATCCAATCGGTCCTGGGTATCGATCAGAGCGAAACCGCTTCATGCCCAAGCCCGTGCCCTAACACAAATTCGACACTCGGACGTGATCCAACAGGAACGATTCTTGTCGAAACGCCCCCTTGGAGACTGTCTCCCCATCGGCGATGATCCATCTGAGTAACCCTGAGCAAGGAGACCCGCGTGGCACTTCTCGATTTCATCAAAGGCGAACTGATTGATCTCATCGAGTGGACCGATGACTCGCGAGACGTGCTTTCCTATCGCTGGCCCGACGAGGACGGCGCGATCAAGGACGGCGCGAAACTGGTGGTCAGAGAGAGCCAGGTCGCCCAGTTCGTTTATCTCGGCGAGTTCGGTGATCAGTTCGGTCCCGGGACGCATGAACTGACGACGGATAACATTCCGGTCCTCACGCGTCTGCGTTCCTGGAAATACGGCCTCAACTCGCCTTTCAAGGCCGACGTCTACTACATCAACACGCGGCTCTTCACAGGCAATCGCTGGGGCACGGCGAACCCGATCATGCTCCGCGACCACGATTTCGGAATCGTACGTGCGCGGGCCTACGGCACTTTCGATTTCAGGATCGTTAATCCTCAGCTTTTCCTCAAAGAAGTCGCGGGCTCGGATCATACGTTCCGGCTTGAGGAGTTTGCCGAAACCATGCGCTCGCGCGTTGTTTCGTCCTTCTCGGACGCGCTCGCGAGTTCGAACGTTCCTGTGCTCGACGCCGCGACGCGGTTCACCGAGCTGGGCGAAGCGCTGCTTCCACTGATGAACCCGATCATGCTTTCTAAATATGGCATCGAGATCACGACTTTCGTCATTGAGAACGTGTCCGTGCCGGCAGAAGTCGAGAAGGCAATTGATGAGCGATCTAGCATGGCTGCGGTCGGAAACCTCAATGAGTACGTGAAGTTTCAGATGGCCAAGGGCATGGCGGCAGGAGGCGGCGGCGGCGGCGGCGGCGGCGGGAGCATGGCCTCCGAACTGGCGGTTGGCTTCGCGCTCGCAAAGGAAATGATGCAGCAATCGGGTGGCATCCTCGGTCCCGGACCCGCGGAGGCTGCGGGTCCGGGACCGGGCAAGCCGCGCCCCGCTGGCACCATTGCCGTCACGCCAGTGCAGGGTCGGCTTCCCGACCTGCTTACCCCCGCGCAGGTGTCTCAGGCACTCGGGGTCGAGGAGTCGGACGTCATGAGCATCATCGAAACGGGCGAGCTCGCCGCGAAGAAGATCGGCTCGGCCTACCGCATCAAGCGAACTGCGCTCGATGCATTCCTCGCGGACTGAGCGAGCACGCCCCGCCTCTTCCTAGCGGGCCCCTGCGATCCTGCGGATCCCGGGGATCCCGCGGATTCTGACGTTCTATTAGAGGCCCATGAATCCCGAAAACCCGCTGACAGCGATCGAAAGGCATTCCTGTCCCGCGTGTGGTGCTCAGACTGAGTGGCAGCCGAGCAAGCAGCAGCTTGCGTGCGGATTCTGCGGCACGGAGTCACCCTACGGAATCAATCGAGAGACGGGTCAGGCCGAGGAAATTGATCTTGTCAGCGCCCTTCGCGAGTTGCCGGAGGAACATCGGGGTTGGCGTGAGAAGAAGCGCTCGGTGCGATGCCAGAGCTGCGATGCGGTCTCCGTTTTCGACCCGGAACGCGTGGGCAAGAATTGCGAGTTCTGCGGTTCGCCCTCCCTCGTCGACTATGACGAGATCAAAGCACCGATTCGACCGCAGAGCTTGCTTCCGTTCAAGGTGGATGAAACGCGCGTACGCGAGAGTCTGCGCAGCTGGTTCAAGGGCCGCTGGTTCGCGCCGGGCAAGCTCTCCGAAAAGGCCCTGATCGACACGATGCGCGGGCTCTATATCCCCTACTGGACCTTCGATGCGCAGGTCAATTGTGACTGGGAAGCGGAAGCGGGCACGTATCACACCGTGCAAGAACGCGTGCGCGACGCGAACGGACGCGTTGCCGTGCGGCCGGTCCAAAAAGTGCGCTGGAACTATGCGTCGGGCAGGCTCGACCATCTCTTCGACGACGAGCTTGTGGCGGGAACACAGGGAGTGAACGCCGCGCTGCTCCGTGAGGCCGAGCCCTTCCCCACTGGCGACCTCGTTCCCTACGACACGGCCTATGTATCAGGCTTCCTCGTCGAGCATTACCGGGTCGTCCTGATCGACGCCGCCCGCAAATCACGCGAGAAGATGCATCGCAAACTCGAGCGGCTCTGCGGCGCGCGCGTTCCGGGCGATACGTATCGCAACCTACGCGTCTCTCCCCAATACTCCGGCCAGACCTTTAAGCATATCCTCGTCCCAGTTTGGCTCCTGCGGTACGACCATCACGGCAAGAGCTACCAAATCCTCGCGAACGGCTACACGGGAAAGATTGCAGGACATTACCCGAAGAGCTTCTGGAAAATCGCCGGCGCGATCGCTGTGGCCCTCTGCCTCGTCGGCATGATCGCTCTGTTCAGGTAAGCGCGCGCGGGTCACACACACGCTCCTCACAAAAAAGGCGCCTAACGCAGCTTCTCGTCTTCGACGCTATAGACGCGAGCCAGAATCTGATTCACAAGGCCACCGACCGGTAGAGCCACTCCGCCCACGCGCGCCATATCCAGCGCCAGCGCGACATCCTTTTCCGCGAGCCCCATCGATTGCCGCAAATGAGCCTGCATCTGCTCGCTCTTGCGCATCTCCTCGGGGGCCTTCTGCAAGGCCAGGAACTGCAGAAGCATCGCGCCGAGCGTTCCAACCGTACTCCCCGCTTCCTCGAAAAGCTCCGGCGGAAGTCCCATCGCCTGGGTCAGCTTCGCCGCTTCGAACGCTGAGGCAAAGGAGATATTCGTATGAAGGTTCACCGCAAGCTTCAGTTTCGAGGCGTTCCCGAGCGCGCCGCAATACGTAATCTTCCCAGCCGAGGCTTCGAGATAGGGTCTCGCCTTTTCAAAGGCTTTCTCGTCTCCACCCACCATGAAATAGGCATCGCCCTGCTCGACCCGAAGGGTCCCACCCGCGACAGGCACATCCAGCAACTCGATCCCGAGCGCCGCAGCGGCCTTCGCGAGCTCCTCAATCGTGTCGGGATGAATCGTGCTGTGGATACAAATGATCGTGCCGCGCGCGGCATTCGCGAGCACGCCGGAGTCGCCGAGCAAGACATCACGCACATGCGAATCCGCTGGCACGCAGATCCCCACGACATCGGAGTTCGAGCCGATCTCGGCCGGATTCGCTGCAGCCCGCGCCCCGCCTTGCACAAGTTCTTTCACGGGTTCTGGCATCACATCGTAAACGATCGTATCGAGGCCCTTCGGTGCCAAATTGGCAGCGATCGCCTTCCCCATTTTCCCGAGACCGATAAATCCACATCGAATCGTCACAGCGCTCTCCCCTTGAATGCTTGTCGTTAGAATCCCGCGAGCGTCGCGAAACGGTCGCGATGATAGGCGCGGTTTCCGTACATCGCCTCAAGCGTGCGGGCACGTTTGAGGTACAAACCGGCATCAAACTCGTCGGTCATGCCAATGCCGCCATGAATTTGGATCAGCTCGTTCGACATATTGTAAAGAAACTCGCCCGCCTTGCACTTCGCAAGCGAACAGAGCTGCGCGACGTCATTCGAGCCAGCATCAATCGCTTGGAGTGCGGCCTCGACGCACGAACGCGTCTTTTCCATCTCGGTATAGAGCACAGAGGCTCGATGACTGAGACCCTGAAACGAGCCGATCACATTACCGAACTGCACGCGCGTCTTCAGATATTCCAATGTCATATCGAAGGACTGCCCGGCGGTGCCCAACATTTCTGCGGCAATGCCCGCGCGAGCGCGGTCGAGGGTCGCGTCGAGGACAGACGCACCCTGATCGAGCCCTCCTATCAATGCATCCGCCGGAACTTCAACATTGGAGAAAGTCACGTTCGCGTAGCCGCGATGATCGACGGCCTTTAGAAGTTCAAGATCAATCCCGGCCAGCTTCGCATCGACGAGGAAAAGGCTGATGCCCTCTTGCTGACCCGCAGCACCGGATGTGCGAGCCGCCACGATGATCGCATCGGCCGCGCCGGCTTCCGGGACCGAGACCTTGCGGCCGTTAAGGACGAACGTCCCGCCCTTCTTCTCTGCCGTCAGCGCAGTCTTTTCCGGTGCATGACGATGATCTTCGTCCACAGCCAGGGTCAAAATCTTCGCGCCCTCCGCCACCTTAGGGAGCCACTCCTTCTTCTGCGCTGGCGATCCGCCTAACACTAAAGCGCTCGCCGCAACGAGCCCCGAGGCGAGCAGAGGCGAGGCAGTCAGCTGCCGCCCCAACTCCTCAAGTACAACGCCGAAGGTCAGATAGCCCATCTCGACACCATCAAATTCTTCAGGGACGATGATTCCCGCCCAGCCCATCGAGGCGATGCTTTCCCACGTGCCTTTATCGAAACCGTTCAGATTGCCGCTATCGCGCATTTCTCGAAACTTGGAGACCGGCGCGTCGTCGCGGGCCCAGGAGGAGGCCTGGTCCTTGATAAGCGCCTGTTCTTCGGTCAGTGCTGCCATGATGTCTAAATCCTTTTCGCCGGCGAGCTCCGCGTCTCCCCTTCACGGGGATTTTTCGCGGAAATCGTGCGCCGGGATGAGTCGTTGGCCTTAGCCGCGCTGCGCGGTCTCGGGGAGGCCAAGGATATTCTTCGCGATGATATTGTTCTGAATCTCGAAGGAACCGCCGTAGATGGAAGTCGCCTTGCCCGAGAGCCAGCTGCGTACCGCCGCCAGTTCTTCTTCGTCGTAGCCCTCGCCTTCCCAGCCCAGACCGCTGTGCCCCATGATTTCAAGGGCCAGCTCGGCTCGGTTTTGCCCCACGAGCGAGGCGGAGTTCTTGAGGATCGAGGCCGCCGCACTGACCTTCGCGTTACCGCGGGCCTCCGCGGTGATCCGTTCGATCGTCAGCTGATGAGACTTCGATTCCATCATGTACGTCGAGAGGCGTGAGCGAAGATCGGCATCCAACAACTTGCCGTCATCGTCGAGTCCGACGTATTCCGTCGCGAGGTCCTTGAGCGACTTTTGTTTTGACCGTCCGAGGCCCGCGTTGTTCCCCGTCTGGCTCGCGCGTTCATACTGAAGAAGGCGCTTGCCGACGCTCCAACCTGCGTTCAGCTCGCCGAGCATCTCGTTCTTTTCGGCACGCGCATCGTTCAAGAAGGTTTCGCAGAATGGCGAGGCGCCACCGATCAGCTGAATCGGCCGCGTCTCGATACCCGGCTGATGCATATCCATCATCAGGAAGCTGATGCCGTCGCGCTTCGGCGCATCGAAATCCGTTCGCACGAGCACGCCGCACCAATCCGAAACGTCGGCGCCCGAAGTCCACGTCTTCTGACCATTCACGAGCCAGTAATCACCCTTGTCTTCCGCCTTGCACGCGAGCGACGCAAGGTCCGAGCCCGCGTTCGGCTCGGAATAGCCAAGCGACCAAAAGACCTCTCCACGACAAATCCGTGGGATATGGCGCAGTTTCTGTTCTTCCGTGCCGTATTCGAGAATCGTCGGGCCGACCATCGTGATGCCCATGCCCGTCGTACGCCAAAGCGGATTGAAGGCGCCCGCGGCGTCGATCTCCTCATTGAGAATCCCGGCTTCCTGCTGCGTCAGCCCGCCGCCTCCGTATTCCGACGGCCAAGTGGGCGTTCCCCAGCCCTTGGCACCGAGACGCTTGGCCCACTCGACGGCTTCCGTGTGCTTCGGGTCCATTTTGTCGTGACCCATCACCTCGCCGGCCTTGCCGGCCAGCGACTTCGGGAAATTCTCATCAAGCCACGCTTTGACTTCAACGCGAAATGCTTCGGTATTGTCCGCCATCGTCGGAATCCCTTTCCTGGCCGAATTCCGGCCGTCTTGAATCTCTACCGCGAACCGCTCGCCCACTGAGGCGTGCCGAGCGCAGAGCTACACGCAGAAACGCGCGACATGGGCTTGTTTGCCGATGCGCGAATCGCGTCCATCGCGGAACCTTGTATAGAACAATTCACAGCCCATTTCGGCCTGCGCAGAAAGCGTGGCCCCATGGGGAGCGGGTGACCTCAAACAGCTACACCCATTACTAGAAACGCCACGACAAGGTCAGTTTCTTCTCCTGCCCCAGACTGAGACGCGCGTCGACCGGCGAAGCACTCTGCTTCCGCTGGCGAATCAACGTATCGATCTCGCGGTCGTACTCACGAACCTCGTCCTCGCGCGAACCCAAAGTCGAGATACCGGCGATCAGCGTAATCAAGCCTATTCCCGCGACCGTCCCGCCGCCGATTTCAAGAGCAGTGGCGTTATCCTGTCGGCATTCGGTTCCGCTGCCCGAGTTGGCTGCAGCGCAGGCCACGGCCGCCAATGCGGCAATCCCAGCGCCCACTCCCAGCAGGATACCGCCCGCTAACCGAGCCTTGCGAGGCGATTGAACGTTGACGGCATCACGCTGAACGCGAAGCTCACGAAATCGGTTTTCGAGTTCTTGTTCCGCCAAGGACGGAGGTTCGGCCGGGTCCCCCGCCGACTGCCCATCCACGCCGTCTATTCCGGCTAGCGACCACGCAGGCAACGCAGCCAAAGAGGGCGACGCGACCGGCGACACCGGCGACACCGACGAAAAAAACGGCAGCTCCGAAACAGCCTCCGCCGCCCAGACTGGCGCACTGAAGAAAGTCAAACAGAGGCTAAGAATGATGCACAGGATTCGGTCCACGAAATTCCCCTCGGTTCGTTTGAGGTCAGTTCAATTATGCATTCTTTTGACTAACGATAGTGGAGCAATCCGAGATCAATTGGCGATCAATCTTGCCCGTGCTAAGCGAGCTTGCCAAAACCTTCTAAGTCACGTCTGGATCTCAGTAGCTAAGCAGCAGCGCCCGGAGCCGGCCCATAGCCCATGGATAGCCCGCGTCCGTACCACGCGCGCTTAGCGCCTTACCTGCCAAACGACCGAAATCTCAACCATGACCTCGCCGCGCGGCGGGACGGGGAACGGCGCCGCGCCTTGGATCGCAGAACGCGTCGCACGGCGAAGGGAGAGCGGCGCTTTCTCCTCTAGGTCCAAGCCGCGCAAAGCCCCATTCGAAGAGATCGATACACGGGCCAAAACTCGGCCCTCTTCCCTCCGCCTTCGGGCCATCGCCGGGTAGCGCTTCTTCGACTCGATACGCCGCCGAACCTCTGCCACATAGCTCGGCATCGCGTCGGGCCGAGCCTCCGCCTCTCGTGCCGGTATCGTGCCCGCAGCGATTTGCTCCCGCGCTACAGCGTCCGAAGCTTCGACCGCAGCCAAAGCTGAAGTCGAAGCATTCGGCGACGAGATTTCATCGCTCAGAGTATCAGGCAAGACCTCGGCGGGCGGCGAAACTTCGGGCAAAGCCGGGCTCGCCATCGCGGCCGGTCGGATAACGGGCGGCTTCTTTGAGAGGGATTCGACTGGCGGCTTGACCTTTGGTCGAGGAACGCCCGCAACAGGTGGCGGCGGGAGGACGGGAGCCACCGGAGGCACAACAAGCGGTTCGTCGATGCTTTGCGTCGCCGCGTTCGACACAAGCGTGATTGCAATTCGACTCGATACAGACTCAGTGGCCGGTTCTGTTCGAAACTGCGATTCCCAAAGGGCGAACGCCACGAGACCGTGAAAAACCACGGAAGCGCCGAGCGAAACCAGAAGCGTGGGGCGTCGAAAAGCAGCGTTCATATCATTTAGTCAGAATGAGGCGTCCGTTTCGCGTCATACGAAGGGTGTACACCTCGCCCTCGAGTTCGATCCGAACGACGCCCCGATCGCCTAACAAATCCTTCGCGTTCAACACACGAACTGGCTGTGCAGAAGGTTCTCTCAACATGGACTGCTCCTCTTCATTTTTTCTCTCCGTTGGATTCGCCACTCAACTCGACTCACAGGCATTTTCGACGCGCGCGAGACGTGTGCGCAGAACAAGACCAACCACGCCGAAGCCAAGCGCGACCCCCAGCCCCGGTTCGGGCACCTCCGTCGTCAGGAACAGGGTCGGCTTCAAAGAAGCGTCGACGTCCGCCTCGGAGGAGTACATTCCCATCACGCGCTCAGTCGGACTGGTCAGCGCGAATCCGTGATTGGGCTGCGTCCCGTGCACCCAGTCGAACACGATCGGCGTTGCATCACAGATCAGAGCGCCGAACCCATCGATCTGGCTGATGCTGTCGAAGGCCGCCTCGATCGCAGGCCGATTAGTCCAATTCAGCATCGTCTGGTCCCAGGTCTCCGATACGCGATGGCATTCCAGCGTCGCCGGATCAGTCGACGTGTCGCCGAACCCTGAGAAGTCGAAGCCATAGGTCACGACAAGCAGCGCTTCGGTGAGCACCTCACCCGCCGGTACATCGGCGGCCGTCACGTCGAACCACAGATAGCTCTCGAACGCATGAGTCGCCCCGGTCTCCGACACCGTATCAAACGCATAGAGCGTCGGACTATTGAATCGCGGCAAGCTAGGAAGGAATGCGTAAGGCGCGGAGTCCTCATTCACCGCCAGGGCAACAGTCCCCGCGACGGCCTCTACGTTCGGAATGAACGAGGCCGCCACCACCATTACAATCAAGATCAGATTCATCAAACAACGCGACATACCGGTCTCCTATTTTCGGGACACTTTTCGCGGCCCGGTCTATTCGAAATTCCATTTCAGCCCCATCAAAAAGGATCGACCCCGAACCACGTTCGAATCCACCACGCGATTGTCCGTGGCGTTCTGCAGGTCCGCGAAGAAATCGATTGGATAACCAACGAGCTTTTCAAGAGGCTGAAGGAGCCTGAAGTCGAGATCAATTGAAGTATCCGACTCTGCATCTAGCGCAAAACTAAGCAGCCCCGTCCCACTCCTCTCCACGATGGCTCGGTCACGCCATTGCCCACGCACGGTGAGAACCGTGTCCCATACAGGCGCAGTTAGCTTGAGGCGGCCGTTCGCGATATGTCGCGGCGAATTCGGCAGCTCGTCGATCTCGATATTAGAGTCATCGACCTGAGTGCGATTCCAGGTATATCCGAGGCTGAGGTCGACCCATTTCGCGGGTCGGAAATCGAGTCGAATCTCGATGCCATAGGAAGTGACGTCGTCGATGTTCTTATTCTGGAAGATGCTGCTCAGGATCGGCGTGATTCGCTCCGTGCAGAACTCAAGAACGCCCAAATCGCAGAGCTGCTGATTGGGTGGTCGCACGTTGTTCCCGATCGAGACCGACTCGCCCTGATCAAATGCTCGAATCCGGTCAATGGTCTCGCTATAGAAACCGACGATCGAACCCGAAATCCATCGCTTCGGATTCGCCTCGATCCCAACACGCGTAGCCCAAGCCCTCTCGCCATCGAGGTCCTCACTCCCCGCGAGGAAATACCCACCGCCGATCTGCGGAACGGGGGGCTGGAACAAATCGCGCAGAGTCGGATAGCGGACTGCCTGGCCTATGGAGAACCGCAACTTAATGCCCCGCTCTTCGTCCCATTGCCAAGGGCGAAGCAGGATTGCCGCCTGTGGTAGAAGCGAGGGCTTAAAATTCTCCCGCATCTCGTACCGCACGCCGAGCTCGGATTCGAGCCAAGGAGTCCACTCCGATTCGAGGATCGCAAACGCGCCACCGCGAGCGAAGCGCTCTTCGATATCCGGCAGCTCAAGATCTGGATTGTCGATGGTGTCGGGCAGAGGGCCCTCTTTCACCTCAATCCCAATCGTCGCAAGATCCAGCCCGACTGAGAACAGATGAAAAGTCTTCCCGATCTCGTGGCTATGGGTCAAGCCAAACTCAAGCCGAGCGAGTTCATCCGAGATTTGAAAGTCCCGCCCAACCGTCGAGGTCAATTTTTCACTTGAGTAGGTGAACGTGCCGTACATCTCAGTGAGGTCAGAAAGCGAAACGCGGGCATCCTGCGAAAACAACCACCGCTCAGTCTCTCGCCTCGATTCGACCGGTCCGCCATCGACCGCAAATCCGTCATCACGCAGGCGATACCCGAGACGCGTCATTAAACGCACCGATTCGTTCGGATTGGCGCGCAGCGTCGCGTAGGCGTCATGTGTTCGGAAGAGCGATCCCTCGCCGAACGGCGAAGACAATCCGTCATCCGGATCGCCCGACCTGCTATTCGGCGAGTTGAATCCGCCGGCTTGATTAAAATCGTAAGTGAGCTCGATTCCGAGTTTCTCGGTGCCCCACCCCACGCTGGTCTCAAAAAGCGCTTGCTCCTGATCCCCGCCGGCCGATTCGCCGCTCACGCGCACCCCGTCAACCGGCGGTGCCTTGGTGATGATGTTGATCACGCCTCCCGCGGCACGTGCGCTGTAGCGAAGCGCTTGGGGGCCGCGGATGATTTCGATGCGATCGATATTCGCGAAAAGCACGTCGCCGAGATCGATGGCATCGCCATTCTCGCCGGAATAGCGCTGACCGTTCACGAGGATTTCGGTGAACTCCGGAGGCAGGCCGTCGATGCGCACCGCGCCGCGCTGGCCCTGCACTTGGCTCGTAATCCGAATCCCGGGAATCGCATCCAAAGCGTCGATCGCATTCGTTCCAGGAAGCAACCGCAGATCCTCTGCCGAGAAGACTTCTGTCTCGACGGGCGTATCGAGATAAACCTCGGCGGGGTCGACCGCCACCGTGACCACCACAATGTCCTCCGCCTTGAAGATCTCGACAGCCTCGCCCTGCTCGAGCCCCAGCCCCTCGGGCCCCACCGCGCCGTCCCGGGATTCTCCCGCCGCGCCAGATCGAGGCACCTCACTGCCCATTGCCGGGTTCGCAAATGCCCATTCGGCATGGGCAACCAGAGCCGCGATGAAGATGGAGAGAGCCAGAAATCGCATGAAAAGAAAGGACCACCGTGTGCGGATTTGTCCCGCAGGTCGCGTCCAGGTCCTCTTAGCTGGCGTTTCACTTGGCTTGCTGGAGCGGTGTTTGAACGCACAATCACTCTAATGAACTTGACTTTCATTTTCAACATAATATAAATACACCAGAACAAAGAAACGCCAGCCAGAGCATTGCCTCCAGCCAGCACGCGAAACCCGGACCGAGAGCCAAGCCCAAACGGGCCCGCGTCGAGCCGAGTTCTCCCCCTGCAGCTTGAGGCAAATCAAGACATGGCTCGGCCGGTTCACACTCCCCAACAAAAGCCCCGCACCCCGCGCGCGCAGCCTGGCGACCGCTTCCTCTTCGCGTTCGCGCGCCCGGCGCGAAGTCCTTGCAGCCCGGCGCCCTCCCCCGCACCGCGCTTGATTACGCAATTCCCGGACGCGGTCCCGGTCGCAGCCGTGCGCGCAATCCCACGAATGACATGCGCATCTCGAACTCCGTCGACCCCACGCCCGCTCTCAATCCAACTCACTCAGGGCATCGCCGTCCTAAAAGGAAATGCGTCATGAAGCGCCTCACCCTTTCCGATATCGCAGGCATCGCCGCGATCCTTCTCCTCCTCGGCTTCGCACGAGCTTCCACGGCGGAAGAAACCTCAGCGCTTCGAGTCGCCACGCTCCTGCCCTTCGTAGAAAGTGCCCTCGCCCTCGAACCTCAGCGCGTGCATATCGTCGCGAGTGTCCGCCGCTCCATGCGCCAGCCACTCGTGGGAAACATCCTCGATCTCGGCAATCCGCATTCGCCTAACTTCGAGCGACTCGCCGAAGCCCGCCCCGATCTCATCATCGGCGACAAGCACGTCCACGCCGCCATCGCCCCGCGCTTGCGCGCGCTCGGCGCAGATGTCCGGCTCATCGATACAACCGGGATCGACCAAACCCTCGGTGCACTCGAAGACCTCGCAGCTGCGGTTGGCGAGACCGCAACCCTAGACGCCCGAATCGCTGCCGTCCGTTCAGAGCTCAAGTCGCTCAAGCTGGACGAGCAGCACAAGGTCCTCGCCCTTTTCGGCGCGCCTGGCACCTTCTACGCGATCACGAACCGCGCCTGGCTCGGCCAGCTTGTCGACGATCTCGGTTTCGAAAACCTCGCCCCCCAACAGGGCGACGAGCGATTCCCCGGAATGGTCGTCGTGAGCGATGAAATCATCTCGACTCTGAATCCCGACCTCGTAGTGATCGTCGCGCACGGCGATCCGCGCGCGATCCGCGCAGACCTCACTGAGCGCACTCAAGCCGGCGGCGCATGGGCTTCGCTCAGCGAGCCGACCTCGGCATTCACGTCCTCTCGCCGACCTTGTTCGCAGCCAACCCGGGACTCGACCTGAGCGCGGCGGCGAGGGAGTTGATCGCCCTTATCGAGGCCCCCGCTCCCTCGGAATCGACATCGTCGGCGAAAACCGTGCGCCCCTCTGTGTCCGCAGGCCCGTCGCACAAATGAGCAGCGCGCTCTGGCAAATCCGCGCGCGCGCCGAGATCGCCTTCGCTCATCCCGGCGCCTGGGCAACGAGCGCCGCGATTGCGCTGGTTGTTGCGTTTCTGTTCGCCGCAACTCGCGGGGCGGTCGAACTCTCGGTCGGTGAGGTGATTCGCTCGGCGATCGATAGCGACGCCCCCTTTAGCGCAGTAATCAGGAACGTTCGCTTCCCTCGCTTATTCTGCGCGGTCCTCGTCGGAGCGAATCTCGCCGTCGCGGGCACGCTGCTCCAAACCACCGTGCGCAACCCGCTGGCCGATCCCGGGATCCTCGGGGTCTCCGCGGGGGCCGGCGTCGGCGCGCTGATCATGATTCTCTTTTTCCCAGGCCACTCGACTTGGGTGCCCTGGGCCGCGTTTCTTGGAGGAATCGTCTCCGTCCTCACTTTATTAGGCCTCGCATGGGGAGGCTCCAAAGGGCCAGGAACCCTTCGAATCGTGCTATCAGGCGTAGCGCTTCAAGCCATCTTGTTCGCCGCCATTGCACTCATGAGCTTCGCCTACGCCGATCGCGCCCCGTCCTTTTCGGCGTTCATGGTCGGATCACTCAACGGGCTGGGCTGGAACGAGACAAAGATCCTCTTCGCCCCAACCGCGATCGGCCTCTCACTCGCGATCCTCATGATCCCGACCCTGAACATTCTCTTGCTCGATGATGGGGCGGCCTCGGGCCTCGGCGTGCCCGTGGGAGCAGCGCGCTTAGCCGCGGCATGCGTAGCCGCACTCTTGACAGCCACGGCCGTGAGCGTCGCGGGCCTGGTCGGATTCGTTGGGCTGGTCGTGCCGAATGGCATGCGCCTGCTTGTCGGTCCCGACCATAGAGCGCTGCTCCCCGTCACGGCGCTAGGAGGCGCAACGCTCGTCGTATTCGCGGACACAGTCGCGCGGACGAGCCTCGCCCCGCTCGAACTGCCGGTGGGCGCATTGCTCGCCCTTATCGGCGGCCCCTACTTCCTCTACTTGCTCTGGAGGAAACTCCCATGAGCATCGCCATCCGTGCAGAGAGACTCCATGTTCGCCATCCAGGTATCGACTTCGACAGCCTGCGAGACGTTTCTATCGACGTGATCCAAGGGGAGATTCTGACTCTGCTCGGTCCCAACGGATCGGGCAAGTCAACTCTCCTTCGTACGATCGGCCGCGAACTAAAAGCGCGCAGCGGGGCCGTCTCGATGGGCGAAACCGACCTCGCCGTCATCTCCCGACGCGACCTCGCCCGACGCATGGCGAGACTGCCCCAGGATCCGCTGAGCCCAGAAGGCCTCACCGTCGGCGAACTGGTCGAATACGGTCGACATCCGCATCGCGGCTTCTTCTCGCGCGCGGAGGCGGGAAATGCGGACCACGTCACAGAGATGTTGCAAGCAGTCGAAATGGGCGACATGCGTCATAGGTCACTCGAGACCCTCTCCGGCGGCGAACGGCGACGTGCATGGATTGCGATGGCGCTTGCCCAGGAGCCGGAGTTCCTTCTGCTTGACGAACCCACGAGCGCGCTGGACTTGAGGCATCAATGTGAGCTGCTCGAACTACTGACTCGACTCAACCGAGAACGTGGGACGACGATCGTCCTGTCTCTGCATGATCTCGAACAAGCGAGTCAAATCGCGGACCGCGTCGCCCTTCTCTGTCGGGGACGGGTCTATGACGTCGGGACACCCGTCGAAATTCTGACAGAGGAAACCCTGCTCGACGTATTTCGCGTTCGATCCAAGATCACGTCTTGGTCGGATGGCTTGTCTATTCACGTTCTCGGTCCCGGCGACCCGGTCCGCACCTTCTAAGCCAAGGAGCTTTCTTTTTGCGATCCTCTTCCTCCCTTCCTAAAGAATTTCTCAATTGGCAGGTCAATCTGCGCAATCACACCATGGTCGCGCGCAACGGTGCGCCGCATATCGGCGTCGTGCCGACCGTCATGACTAAGCATCCCGGAATGCAACTCGGCACCGCATGCCACAGCATCGTGTGCGGCCTATTGCCCCACCCCCGCCTTCTTGAGGGAAAGACAAAAGAGTTCAAGGATCTATACGAGAAGCACTCCTCCGCCGGCGCCAGAAAGCTCTACGACCAGGGCATCGAGTATTTGCTCGATTACTACGAATCAAGCGACGATTTCGACCCAGGCAGCATCACATCGCTGCTTCCCGACGCCGCGGAACTCGTAAAAGCACTTCGTGCCGAGCCTAAGTGTTCGCTCATTTTCAACGTGTTCGAACCCAACGAGCCCAATGAGATCGGTGGCCCGCGATGCACCCAGATCGAGGCCGTTGTCGACGTTCTCACGAGTGGCCCCGTGTACGACAACGTGTGGTGGCATAACACTATTTTTCACGGTCCGGCAGATGAACACGTCGTCCTGCATTTCAAGCATCAACGAAGCTGGGATACCCGCTTCGGAGGTCTTCAGGCGCTGAGCGCCTGAAGCAATCAACCACCTGCCCGCCAACCGCATAAGCGATCAGCGATCAGCGATCAGCCAGCGAATCAATGAAGCTCGCTCAAGAGCTTCAAGAACATTGCGGAGTGAAAAAATGTTGAATCGAATAAAGACTGTCACCATCGGGATCGCGGGACTCATGTTCGGCGCTTTTCAGGCCCAATCCTCCACCATCGGATTCGTCGAGGAATTCTCGTCGGACGTCGCGGGCTGGGAAAACAGCGTCAACACCCCCCTCACCTACGTGGCGAGCGGCGGCGCAGACGGCGGAGGCTATGCAAGCGCGACATTCAACTATAATGGCTTCAGTAGCCCCTTCGGCGGAGGTCCCGTCACCTTTCGCGGCTCACTCTCGGATAACGCGAGCGGCGGCGCCTTTACCGGCGATTATCTGACGGAAGGCGTCGGCGAGATTCGCGTCTCATTTCGACACAACGCGCCTGAATCCCTGAACCTCTTCTTGCGCGTCGCCACGGGCTTCAACTTCCCCGGCGCCGTGATTGGACAGATGGTTAACGTCCTCGGAAATGTTTGGACGGAAGTCGCATTCATCATCGACCCGTCGAGTCCCGCTTGTATCGCCGAGGGTGTCACCTGCGCTGCGGCCTTATCGGATGTGGGCAATATTCAATTCGGCACAGACGCCCCGGTCGACCTCACCGACAATGACTTCGCCTACACCCTCGACATCGACCGTGTCTCGATCTTGGCCATCCCAGAACCCGGCACAGCCCTTCTCTTGGGCCTCGGACTCGGCGGGCTCGCACTCCGGAAACGAGGAGTGAAGCACGCATGAGAGCGGACGCGATGGCCCTTGGAATCGCGACGCTTGTCCTGGTCGCCTCTCCGGTCCTTGCGGCCGGAGAGGCTTCCGAAGCGCTCGCCACGACACGTACGATTCGCGAATGGTATGCCATGGGCGGCCCCGCGATGCATGCTCTCGGGCTGTGCTCAGTACTGATCGTCGGACTTGTCTTCGAGCGAGGCTTCATCCTTCGACGCGTCGCCTTTGTGCCGACGGCACTCGCGGAAGGGATTTCAGAAGCGATCGGATCTGGCCGACCGCGCGATTTGAAGAGCTTGTGTGAAAGCGACGCGTCAGCGCTCGGTCGCCTTTCTCAGATCGCTCTT
>JBDNFB010000029.1:0-41420 GCA_041690055.1 Myxococcota bacterium
GCTGGCTTCCGTGCGGTCTTGTCTATGCGGCGCTCGCGGGAGCAGCTGCCTCCGGGCGAAGTGAGACCGGTTTTGCATTCATGTTTTGTTTCGGCCTCGGTACGCTTCCTGCGCTGGTGTCAGCGAGTGCCTTGTCTTCGCAGCTCGCTCAAGTTCTTGCGGCGCGCTCCGCCCGCCGCGTGGCCGGTGTAGTATTGATTTGTTTTGGACTCTGGTCTGTGGCGGGCGCCGCAATGCCTCTTATGGGGACGTCGTCGCATTCGATGGACCACTCGAGTCACAGAGCCGAAGCTAAACATCATCACCTCAGCCCGTTTCCGCGCCCTCCTATGCCGATCGTCGACGATTAGATTCCGCCGGCATCGGGCGAGACCTCGTGGTTGCAGGCATCGCAGTTCCCTCTGACCTTTACGGATTTGGTGGGGACACCGGCGGGGGACGAGTCGAAGGGCTGCTTTTGTCGCTTGATGCGGCGGCTCCGATTCTCTGTCCGAACCCGGTTTCGGATTGGCTCTCTTCGTAGGTTTCGGGGGACGCGCGATTCGAGCGAGGCGGCGCGTTCGATAGCTCGCTGCGAGTTCGTGTCGGCAAGCCCCGTTCGGGACTAGATGCCTCACATGGACCTCGTCAGACGCGAGCAGGACGGTTTAGGCATTGGCATACCTCTTGCTTTTTCCTGAGTAGGAGGTTCGCCAACGATGCAGCCGAAGAGACCATTCATTCGAATCCGAGACGTTATGACGAGCGCCGTGCGAACCGCGGGCGCCGGGGATGCTTTGCAAAGCATCTGGCAGCTGCTCGTCGATGAAAAATGCCATCACGTTCCCATCGTTGAGAAAATGCGCCCCATCGGAATCGTCAGCACCCGCGATCTTATGCGTCTCTCGCAGGAAAACGGAGGCGAGAAGGTCTCTTCCGGCGTTTACGAGGACAAGACCGCCGCTGAGATCATGAGCGCCGACCTGGAGACAGTTCACGTCGATGACTCGGTCGAGGTGGCCATAGATCGAATTAGCTACGGGGATATTCACGCTCTTCTTGTGCTCGATGATGACGACAATCTTGCTGGGATCGTGACGAACCATGATTTGCTGAACTATTTGCTCAACTAATAGTGACTCGAGCAGGGCGCCCCTTGAAGGCGCATCAATCGAAGTCACGCGTGCCCCTATTTCCCCAGAACTACACCCTATAACGAGGTAGATATGAAGAAGAACGAGCCGATCGAAAAGGTCCTCACCCGAGACGTCATCACAACCCATACCGGGCAAAGCGTGAGTGATGTTCGGCGGTTATTCGCGAAGCATGGCTTTCACCATGTACCCGTCGTCTCGGGGAAGAAGCTCATCGGCTTGATCTCCGCCTCGGATATTCTAGGGATCAGCGTGGAGGGCATTTCGAGCGACGAACGTTCGATGGATGCGTACCTTGATCACCAATTCTCGGTCGAGGGGCTGATGAGTAAGGAGCTTCGGACTCTGCCCCAAAAGTCTACGATCGCGGAAGCGGCCGAGGTCTTGTCGGACGGCAGTGTCCACGCGGTTCCGATCGTAGGTGAAGACGACGAGTTGGTGGGCCTTGTGACGTCGACTGACCTGATCCGGTTTTTACGGGATCTGTTCTAGCGCGTTGGCCGAAGCGCGCCGTCGTAGAGGCGGAGTGGTCGTCCGGGAAACGCCCGGCTCAGATCTCGGCGGAGCTGCTTTGCGTCGCCGACGAGTACAATGGTCGGCTGTCCCGAAAATATTCGCCGGGCGACGTCCTCGAACCCTTGGTCCGCTGCGGCGAGATACGCCGCGACTCGTTCTGGTATGGGGTCTGGCGCTCCACGCCGCGCGAAGTCGTTTCGCCAGCCGCGCGCCAGCGTCGAAACATCATCTGCCGCGAGTGTGGCTTCGCCCATCATGCGATCCGTGAGCATCCGCGTTTCACAGGGTAGAAGCGGTGTTTCAGTCAACGCGCGGAAATGCGCCTCGATGCCAGAGACCAGCGCTCCGACCCGTTCCGGGCGGGCGCGGGTCGAAACGACGAATCGGCCGTCAGGCTCCTGGGCCGCATTGATGATGTAGGCCAATCCTTGCCGCTCGCGCAGGTCGCGAAAGAGTCGTCCGCCCACGTCGGAACCCAGCAGGCTCGCAAGCATCTCGAGCGCGGGCGTGTCCGGGTGATCGGCGCTGACACTCGGGAACCCAACGAGGAGTTCGACCTGGGGCGAGCCCTTCCGGTCGATGATGTGGATCGTCCCGGATTCGTTAGGCAGAGGCTCCTCCGGCGCGGGCGCGGGCGCGGGCGCAGGCACAGGCACAGGCACAGAGGCCTTCGCCTGAGCCCGCGGAAGGGGCGGGGGCGCCGCGACGATGGGCCAGCTCGCAAGCCAAACGACGAGCTGCTCTCGCACTGTCCGCGTGGCATCCTCGCCACCGGACGAAACATATAGGGCAACCGAGGACTCCGGCTGCAGCGTCAAATGGAGGCGGTCGACGACTAGAGTTGCTGATGCCTCTTCTTTTGGCGCATCGAAGTCGCGGGCGCGCCCCTTGATCGGGTGGAGCCTGCGAAACAGCCGTCCGACTTGCTTCGTTGCCGAAGTCTCCTCGCCCAGCGAGGCAATCGCTAGGCCGCGCTGAATTCGCTCGAAAGCCTCAGGCGACGGTGCCTGGATCTTGAGCCAACGCTTGAAGACGCGGAGCGCGGCGATCCGTTGCGCAGGCGGAAAGCGCAGCTCGAGCCAGAGCCAATCGTCGGCGACCTCAGCGCTAACGCTTCCTCCGATCTCAATTAACCAATCGCGCAGCCCCCGCGGATCGGCCGAAGTTTCGCCCGCCTCGAGGAGTGCCGCAGCGAGTCGCGCGTCGGCTCCGTGTGCGGGGAAACCCCAAGCCAGACTATCAAGTGGCGCCGTGGGGGCCGAAACGGAAAACCATCGCGCGCCGCGAGGGAGCGCTTCGACCGATACGCTCGGCCCGCGTGGCGCCAGGGTCGAAGCACGCATGTCGACGCCTTCGAACAACGGCTCGCAGCGGGGTGATAGATCGATCGGGATAGGCGGAGTGGCTGAGGTGGGTGGAGTAGTCGTCAGGCACGCGCTCAGGCCTGCCGCAACGAGTAGCGGGAAAAGAGAAATCCTCCCCCGCTTTGTAAAGGTCATAGCAGACTCGCTTCGAGCGAGGCGCCCACGCTCGCGGGCAGGAGTTCCAGCACTGCTTTCACGAAACGCATGAATCCGGTCGGTCGGATCTCAAGCGTGGAGAGGTTAGGCGTGAGGTATCGCTCCGCTGCAGCCTGAACGGCTTCGCGGTCCAGCACGTCGAGAGCGCGAAGCGCGTGCTCAAAGGCGCGTGGGTCGCCTTGCAGGAGCGCGCCTTGGGCGATGGCCGCCGCAACGCCCTCGTTGGTCGCTAGGAGTTCAAGGCGTTCACGCTGCTCATGGCTGCGGCTGCGGCAGACTTCTTTTTCATCGAGGCCGTCGCGATGCAGCGCTTGCACCTCCTCGTGAAGAGCCCGCTGGATCATTGCGATATCGACGGAGAGCCGGGGGGCGAAGACGTAGTTGAGCAGTCCCACGTCGCGGAAGGCGAGCGGAATTGCGTAGGCGTCAAGGGTGAGTCGGTCCGCGATCCGGCGACGGAAGCGCGCGTTTGGATGTCCCATCAAAAGGTCGTCAAGCACACTCACCGCGACCGCATCGGGCTCGAGCACGCCTGGGGTGTGCCAAACGACGGCGAAGATGGGAAGGGGGGCCAGAGGGTCGCGCGCCACTTCGCGTAGAGGCCTTCGGTCGACGTGAAAGCCTCGGCGTGCAGGGCGCTCGGGCCCTCTCGGCAGCGCACCGAAGAAGCGTTCGATATCGGACCGGGCGCTCTCCATGTCGAAGCCGCCGACCACCACGAGGACGGCGTTGCCGGGCGTGTAGTACGTCGCGTGGAAGCGCTTTGCCTCTTCGATTGTCATAGCGGCGAGCTCTTCCGGCGTGCCGATCGGCGAGTGGCCATAGGGCGTGCCTCGCCAGAGCTGGAGTCCGAAGTCGGCGGCCGCGGCTACATAGGGGAGGTTCTCGAGTCCGAGGTCCTCCTCGCGGATCGCGGCTCGCTGATTATCGAGTGTCTCGACCGTGACGCGGAGCCCGCGCATCCGGTCTGCCTCGGCGAACAGGATCCGAGTCAGGGCCGCGCTCGGGACTGTGTTCCAATACTGTGTAGTGTCGTAGTCCGTCATCGCATTGATGCGGCCGCCCACGGCCTTTACGATCCGGAAGTGGCCGCCGTCCGGAACCTGCTGCGAGCCCTTGAACATCATATGCTCTAACAGGTGGGCGCCGCCGCCGCGTCCCGGTGCTTCATCGCGAGCACCCACGTCGAAAGCCACACGAATTGAAACGGTCTGGTCTTGGGGGCGGGGTGCGAGGTGCACGCGCAACCCGTTCGGAAGGCGATATGATTCGATTCGTGGCGCGACCCGGTCGATGATCTCATCGACATCAATCCGTGCGCACTCGTCCGCCCGTGACTGCCCGGCTATTCCGATCAGGCCGACCAGGCCGAGCATAATGGCCAGTACGGAGACGGCGGTGCGCAACAGAGACCGGCGAACCCTGACTGGTCTGATGGGCAATGACTCTCTATGCCTCGCCCTATGCCTCTCCAAGATAATTCGCTCCTGAGTGCCAGATTCGTTTTTAGTCAAGAGTCTTGTATTCACGGCTGCCCGAGAATCGTCGGTCGCCGCAGTAAAACGATACCAGCCCATAACATCCAAATCGATGAAAAGTGGACTTGGTAATCGTGAACGATTCCCAGAGAAGCTTGGATCTCGGGGCCAAAGAGCGGATCGATTGCAGCGATCGTCGCAGCGAACCCGATCGACTGAAGTGCTCGCCCGAGCCACCGTTCCTCCTTCGCGAGCAGCCCTCCCATCACCCAAGTCCAGACCATCCAAGGCACCATCGAAAACTGCCACAGCCCTTGGCGCACCGTCGCGACCGATGCCTCCCAGGCACCCGCGAGCGCGACCTGCATAGCCGGCTCCGCTTGTTCGTGCACCGCGATCATTCCCATCGTGCCCCCTGTCAGGACGCTCGTCGCTGTGACAGCGAGGATCACGAAGAGGAGCCCGCAGAATGTGGCGAAGTCAACGAGCACGGGGTTATGCGGACGAAACCAATGCCATAGGAAGATCATCAGCGGAGCGCGGAGGAAATAGTATCCGATGAAATCAAATAGTCCCCAGGCGAAAATGAACTTCGGTTTCGCCACGCCAATCGCTTCAACCGGGAGATACCCGAGGCTGGCATCGAAATTTACGGCCGCGATGATGGCGTAGATCGCCACGAGGCAGGCGACGAACGATAGGATCGAGAGCCCCGCAACGGTTTTCTGGGCATCGAGTCTCAAGCGAATCGCCATGAGTTTCTCCTTGGGCGGGGCTCTGCTTCGAGCCCTCCGATGAGTTGGCACGAACGAATCTAGCCTAGGCGCAGATTTCGCACCCCACGCCTGTCCCACACCGTCCCTGTGAGTCAAATCGGTCCAAGCGATAGAGGGAGCGCTGTGCCCGGCTCGGAATTGTGGACCTTGTGTTAGCCGATTCACAGAGCGCCTGCGCGTGACTCCTTATTCCGTACCTGCTCAAGAGACCAGAAAGGAGCACGAAATTTTGAATCTGCAAATCCTCTTCCTCCTCGTGCTGCGCGTGCATCTGGTGATACTGGCGGTCCAGCGCGGTGTCCTCTTTGAACTCGACGATCGGATTCTAGCGACGCCGCCCATGACGTGGTTTTCGGAGGAAGTATCGAGCGCTGGCACGGCTAGCGATATGAGAGAAGAGGCTCTCTGCCTTGATATATCCGTTTCGCCTAATGCGGCCCATGCGCTTTGATCAGATCAGATTTTCCAATGTTCGCAGTCTTGAGCGGCAACCCAATCTCTTTCGCTGTCAACTACGCCAGGGGCGGCTCATCCTCTCGTCAGGCGACCTGGATCGAGACTTCGGATGTGGATTTGTGTACGGGGGATCCCGTGGCGGCACCCAATATGCGTATGGGTCTGATGGGCCTGCTCGCCGCCCTGCTCTAGGGGCTGAGCGCGCTGTTTATGGCGCGACGCACGGGCAGAACAAGCGTTTAGATCCCTGATGCGGCCGGCCGTGAGGCGGCTTAGAATTCTGTCTTGCTCGCTATTTGCGCGCGTAAGGAGCAAGGCATATGAGCGTCGAACGGAAAACCACTTTCTGCCGAATCTGCGAAGCGACCTGTGGGCTGCAGGTCGATGTCGATGTCGAGAAGAACCGCATTGTCGACATCCAGCCGGATCCTGATCATGTCGTGAGTAAGGGGTACGCCTGTGTAAAGGGCACGCGTTATGCGGCTACTCAACATAGTCCCGACCGACTCCTCAACCCGATGAAAAGAATCGGAAGTGAGTGGCACGATATCAGCTGGGATCAGGCCATCCGCGAGATCGGGGCGAAGCTGGGTGAGCTGATCGCGAAGCGCGGACCGCAGACGGCCGGGCATTTTGTTGGCTCCGCGGGTGGGGCAAACCTTCTTGCACCGATGTTTCGGGGAGCGTTCTTTGCGGGGCTCGGATCCAAGCGGATGTACGGGACGGGCACCTGCGACACGATGAACAAGTTTCGCGTCAACGAGGATATGTATGGGTCGCCTATGCGGCTGGCTCATCCGGACGTTGAACACACTGAGTTCATGATGATCCTGGGCGCGAATCCGGCGGTCTCGGGCAATACGCTCTACCACCTGCCTCGCGCGACCGAGCGGTTTCGCGAAGTGGTCAAGCGGGGCGGCCGCGTCGTGTTCGTGAATCCGCGAAGAATAGAAACGGCCGTGGCCGGCGAGCATCTCTTCATTCGCCCAGACACGGACGTCTACTTCCTCGCGGCTTTCGTGAACGAGCTGATCCAGACGGGCGGCGTCGATCACAAACGCGTCGAGGCGCATATGAAGAATTTCGAGGGTCTCGCGAAGACGGTGCAGGCCTGGACGCCTGAGCGGCAGGCGGAGGTCACGGGAATCTCCGCCGAAACGCTGCGCGATCTTGTGCGGACGCACGGTGAAGCGCGCGGCGCCGCCCTCTACATGGCGACGGGTGTGAACCAGGGACGGAGCGGCACGCTTTGTTTCTGGCTGCTTGAGTCGATCAATGCGATCTCCGGCAATCTCGATCGGCGCGGCGGCACGCTCATGGGGAAAGGCCTCGTCGATATGGCGGAGCAGGTCACGCACGATCCGCAGATGATGACGAGCTACGACCGAGGCGACGATCTGCCGACGGTAAGCGGCCAGCAACCGGCCGGTATGCTCGCAGACGATATCTTGAACGATCGCGACGACCGCGTGACTGCACTCATCGTCGAAGCCAGTAATCCTGTACTTGCATGCAGCAACCCGGACGGGCGGCTCGACGAAGCGCTCGCCTCCCTCGAGCTGCTCGTCTCGATCGATCTATTCCGCAACGAGACCGGCGACCTCGCTCATTACGTCTTGCCCGCCACGACGTGGATGGAGCGACCGGAAGTGCCCTACGCACTGCAGAGTCTGGCCGGCTGTTGCACGACGCCGTACATGATCTACGTAGACGCTGTGCTCGATCCGCCGCCAGGCGTGCGCCACGAATGGTGGATGTTCACGCGCCTCGCTGACGAGATGGGAGTCACGCTCTTCAAGAACAAGGCGGTCAGCGCAGCCGCGAAGATGGCCGCACGCGTGGCATACACGTCATTGGGTAAGCGACTGCCCGGCCCTGAACTCCTGATCGACGGGATGTTGAAGGGCGGAGGCCTTCCCGGACGCAAAGAAATGGTCGAGAAGCATCCCCACGGAATCCTGCTGCCCGAGAATCCGGGCGACAATTTCCTCGGCACGGAACGGGTACTCACTCATGACGGCAAGATCGACCTCGCGCCGGCCCCCTATGTCTCGACCTTCGAGGCGAAGTTGGAGGGACTCTTCGAAGAGGAGAAGAAAAACGCCGACCGCATTAAGCTAATCGGCATCCGACAGATGAAGCGCATGAATACTTCGTCCGCGAACAGTCCCGCGCTTGTGCGGGAGACCACGAACTACGCCTATTTGAGCGTTGAGGATGCCGACCGAATCGGTGTCACGAACGACGATATTGTTGAGGTTGAGTCCCGCTTCGGCAAGATCGAAATCCCGGTTCGCATTACAAATGAGATGATGCCGCGAACGATTGCGATTCCGCAGTGCTGGGGACACAAGAAAGCGGGCGGGCTCAAGCATGCCGCCGAGCATCCGGGTGTAAACTCCAATCTCCTGGCGGGCGACGGACCCGAGAACATCGAACAGCTCTCGGGCATGTCGCATTTGTCCGGGATCTTGATCGATGTGCGTAAGCGGGTGGCGGCGAGCTGAGGGGAGGTCAACGTGCTCCCCGTAGTTGCTACGTTCTCCCCATGCACCTAGCGATCTTCGGTTCTACGGGCGCAGTCGGCCACGAATGTCTTTCTCAGTCGCTGGCGGCCGGCCACGAGGTGACCGTACTTGTTCGCGACCCCGAAAAGTTGCCAGAAGACTTACGCGCGAAAATCCATATCATCGCGGGGAATGCACTCGTCGCCGAAGATGTGGAGCGCACCCTATCTGGAGGCGTTGAAGCGGTTCTCTTTGCGATCGGAGTGGACAAGCATTCGCCGGAGGATCTCTGCGCCGATGTCACTCGACTCATACTCGACGCCATGCCACGACTCGGAATTGGTCGCCTCGTTTGGTGCGGCGGCGGGAGCACACTCGTTGCAGAGGACCAGGTCACGCTGGGCGCTCGCTTCGTACGATTCTTTGCGGCGACGTTTATGGGCCTTCGCCAACGCGACAAAGTACACCAATTGGAATTGCTCGAATCGAGGCGCGACGTGGAATGGCTCGGGGTGCGGCCGCTCCAAATTCGAAAGGGCCCTCATCGCGAATCCTATCGACTCGGATTCAACACGTTCTCCGGGACCTCGTACATCACGTTTGCCGGTGTCGGTCACGCCATGGTCGGCATGCTGAGCGCCGATACCTGGATGCACAAAGCGCCGATCCTGCAGTATTGAGCGACGGAGTCAAAATGCAAGAGTTGACCAGGCTGAATGGCCGTTCGGCGACTAGCGAAACGATTCTCGAAGTGCTTCGTCGAGATCATGCGGTCATTCTCGAGAATGTCCTCGATCCGTCCCAGGTTGGCGCGATTGTCTCTGAGCTGAAGCCCTTTATTGCCGGTACCGAGCCCTTTGATGATGATTTCGTCGGTCGATCGACTACGCGGACCGGCGGGCTCGTTGCGCGCTCGAAGACTGCCCGCCAGGCGGTGACGCATCCGACGATTCTCGACGTGGGCAATCAATTCCTTGCGGACTACTCGAAGAACATCCAACTGAACCTCACGCAGATCATGAGAATCCTTCCCGGGGAGAAGGCTCAGGGACTTCATCGAGATCGCTACCTATGGAGTCAATCGCTGCCACGTGAGATCGAGCCGATGTTCAACTGCATGTGGGCACTCACGGATTTCACGGAAGAAAACGGCGCGACGCGAGTCGTTCCAGGCAGTCAAGACTGGAGTTGGGAGCGGTCGCTCGAATCGGAAGAGTCTATTGCCGCGGAGATGTCCGCCGGATCAGTGCTTGTCTACACGGGCAGCGTGGTTCATGGCGGCGGGGCGAACCGCTCGACCGAGCCGAGAATTGGGATGAGTATCACCTATCTCTTGGCTTGGCTCCGGCAAGAAGAGAACCAGTATCTCTCCTGTCCGCCGGAGATCGCGCGCGAACTCGACCCCGCCCTTCAAGCATTGCTCGGCTATTCCATCGGGAATGGTTCGCTTGGCTATTTTTCCCCGGTCACTCCTTCGCAAGGTCATCAAGACACCCTTCCTCCTGAGTTCGCACTCGGACGGGAAGCGATGGGTGAGATCGAGGAACAGAAACCGTTCTGATCCGGGAATAACGTGAACGTCGATAAGCTCGTTGCGCCGAATGCCGATTTAGAGCTCGTCGCACAAGTGCGGAGCTGCGGGAGCGGGCTTAGTAAGCCGGGCTCGGCTCAACATCATCCGGGACATCTTCGCCGCCCATCACGATGACCCTCTGGCTGAAGCGCCAGCGCCCCGTCACCGAATCGCGAACGAGCCGGTCGTGATAGCGTGCGATCGTCGCGATCGTGATTCCATCCTCGCCGCTCGAGAGGGCGCAGAAGTCGGTCCACGCCCGCGCTTTGTCTCGCGTGTCGTCGGTGGTGTTGTCGGTGGTGTTGATGGCGGTCTTGTCCGCGTCGTCGAAGTCGATGACCGGTTGAAGGGCGACGTGTTTTCCGGGCGCCTCGGGCTGTATTCCGGCGATCTCTCGCACAATCGCTTCGCGACCTTGATAGGTCTGGCCCCATACGCGAAATACGGCGTCTTCTTCGAATAGCTCGCCCCATTCGTCGAAGCGCTTCGAGTCGAGGAGCTGTCCGTAGAGTGCGATCAAGCGACGAATGGCTTCGATTTCGGGCATGCGGCAAAGATAGGGAATGGGCGCACTCAGGCAATTGGCGAGCACGCCAACGTGGTCAACAGAGCGCACTGATCGGTCCACCACAAGCCGCAGGCCCGCGGAATCGGACGCACGAACGTGTCGTATGGATACGTTTTGGACTGAAATCATCCAGCAAGCGGGTGACTAAACACCGAGAGCCTGCGGTGGGCAAGATCAGAAAAAGGCCACGGACTGCCTTTATGCTTTGTGCCTATGACCTGCTCAAGTTCAAGTCTGGCCGGGTTCTACGTCCCGCTTTCCTAACGCTTCGGAAAGTTGAAGATCGGGAAGACCGGCAGGAAGCCGTTCTCGGCGATATTGATGAAGCCGAGCTGGAAGCCTCTAAGTTTCGTCGTGATGTTGATGATGCCCAGCTGAGCCGTCGACTCCTGGGACAGGTTAAGGGCGCCCGTGTCGATCAGGGTGCGGCCATCGGCGATGTTCACGAGTCCGATGTTCATAGCGCCGTCGGCGTTGTTGACCTTGTTGACGAATGCGGCGTTCAGGCCTCTATCATTTCCGTCATGAATGTTGACCAGGCTAAACACGGCTCCGCCGTTCATGTCGCCGGTCAGTCGGTGAAGGCCGAAGATCAAGCCAAAGCCCGATAGGTCTTTGCTCTCGCTGAGCGAAAGGAGGCCCAGGTCGAAGCCGCCCATCTTGGTGTTCTTGCCGTTGATGAGCGTGAAGCGAAAAGCGCTCACGTTGGGATCGTCGGGGCCTCTAAATCCACCGGCAGCGAACTGGGCCGTGACATCAGCGCTGGAGATGCCAGCGCTGAAGAGGATCGCGAGAGTGAGAAGGGAACTGAGAAGCATCGAACGCATGGAGTCTCCTAGGCCGGTATGAGGACCAGTATGAGGATGAGGTGCATCGAATGATTCGATCGGGCGGCTGACTTCGCGCGGGTCCCTATAACGCCCCTCCAGGGAGCGTAGCGTCTATAGTGCGCCGCGGCGTGTTTTGGACCGCCCTGGGCGGACTTCGGCCGGCCTATAGGAGCCCCAGAAGGGCTTGCCTGCGGAGCCACGATCTCTCACTCGAAGCGGGCAGCTGGCTCTTCCGTCGTAGCGAATGCCAGCAATATTTTAAGGAGGGCGGCGGCGATCGCGGCGAGGGAGGAATACGATATCCCCGAGACGTTCTCACATTTTCACCATGGGGACTCGGAGGGCCGTTCCAGCCCTTTGGGGAATTTTATGCTTTGCCGGCGCACGCGCGCCGCGGAGCCCCGCATACATTGCTTTGACCAGGAGACGCCATGACTTCCGTTCTCGAAGACGTTCACGAAATCCAGAAGCTCAAGGCATGTTATGCCGACGCCGTCGATGGGGGCTGGACAGGCGTCACGGCACACGATGCCGACGCGGTCCTCGCACTCTTCGTGCCCGACGGCACTTGGGACAGCGGCGCCTTCGGCGGAGGAACGGGGCACGACGGCATTCGGGAATATATGCGGACCGGCGCAGCGATCATGCCCTTCGCTTTCCACCATATCTCGAATCCCCTGATCGACGTCGAAGGAGATCGCGCGACCGCAAGATGGCATGCGATGCTGGCGGTGTCGGCCGAAGGTCAGGCGAAGCTGCACGTCGGTGTCTACGATGACCGAATGATTCGAACGGCAGAGGGTTGGCGTTTCGAGCTGCTGCGTTTCACGTTGGCGGCGACCACGGACTTGCCCTCGCCCTGGACACTCTTTTAGTTCTCGGGCCTAGTTCATGGGGCTTGTTCTTGGGCCTAGTTCCTGGGCCTAGTTCCTGGGCATCAGGCGGCAGACTGATCCATCTGTCGTCTCCGGTGTCGTCTCCGGGAAACGAGATTCAGCGTGCGACCAGCAACCGGAATCGATTGCCAACGCGCTCGGCATTATCCGCGAGATCGGCAACCCAGAGCAATAATTGATGCCAGTAGACCGTTGCGACACCCAACCTGTCTTCGAGTTGGAAGACGCAACGGCAGCCCACATCGAGGAGCTCGTCGGTTTCGGTTTCGATCCGCCCGAGCTCCGAAATCATTTCTTCGACCTGCGCGACTTCCCGATCGCCGAAACCGGTCTCGACGAGCTCGTCGAGTTCATTGATGATCAGATTCGCTTGCACGCAGGCCTCGACACTGCGCTTGGCCAATGCTCGGAATGGGTCGACGAGCTCGGGCGGAAGCTTCATTCCGCGCTGGTCCACTAGCTCGGCGATATCCTGAGCGACGTCCGCGATCGAATCCTGAAAGTCGAGGACATCCAAGAGGTCCCTTCGTTCCATGGCCATCATCACGCGGCGGGGCATATGGCTCCGAATCGCATGTTTGATCTCGTCGGCTTCATGCTCGAATTCGTCGATTTTTGCGCGCGTTCGCGAGATTTCCTCGGCGTCTCCGACCGCCATCGCTTCGACCAACGGAAGAATCTCTTGTGCACAGCGTACGGCCGCGGTCATATGTTCCTGCATCGGCCCGACAGGAGAACGTCCCACGAGTTTGTCAATCCAAGCCATTCTTGTTCCTTTCGAGCCCTGCTATCCGAGCAGGCCTTTGAAGAAGTAGTAGAAGATGATGGACAGGCCGGCGGCGACAGGCAACGTGGCGACCCAGGATGTCACGATCTGGCCGACGACCCGAAGATCAACCGCCCCGATCCCGCGCGCGAGTCCAACGCCGAGAACGGCGCCCACCAAAGTATGCGTTGTCGAAACTGGAATCCCCATGCGAGACGCCAAGACAATCGTCGTTGCCGCCGCGAGTTCAGCTGCGAATCCTCTACTTGGAGTGAGTTCGGTGATCTTCTTGCCGACCGTTTCCATGACCCGGTAGCCCCATGTGGCGAGACCGACGCCAATCCCGATTCCGCCGATCGCGAGCATCCAGGGCTGAACCGCGGACTTGCCAGCCATGTCGGTGCCTTCGTTGACGGCTCCGACGATCGCAGCGAGGGGGCCGACTGCGTTGGCGACGTCATTCGAACCATGCGCAAAGGCAACCGCGCAGGCTGTCAAAATCTGAAGGATGACGAAGACGCGCTCGGTCTGACTGAAACGCTGGCCGGGATCCTTCTTGCCTGCGTGCGCCCGTCGGAGCAGGATCGCGCCGAGGAGTGCTCCGACGAGTCCCAAGACCAAGGAGGCAACGAGTGACTCCGAAATCGTGAGATCAAGGTTGAGGTTTTTGAGTCCCTTGAAGAGGGTGACCAGTCCGATGATGAAGAACACGTAAAAGAAGAAGAACGGACCGATCTTTCGGACTCTGGCGAGTGGATCCTCTCGATTCAATATCAGCGATCGAGTGATCTGGAAGATCACGAAGGCGAGGGTTCCCGAGAGGAGAGGCGACGTGATCCAGCTGATGACGATCTCTCCGACCTTGGCCCATTTGACCGCCTCCGGGCCAATGCTGACTGCGCCGAAACCGACGATCGCGCCAATGATCGAATGTGTGGTTGAAATGGGCAGCCCGTACTTCGTCGCAACGAGAAGCAGGGTGCCTGCAGACATGAGCGACGCAAGCATTCCCCAAATGAGCTGGTCGTTCGTCATTAGGGCCGTGTCGAGCATGCCCTTCCGAACCGTGTCCGTGACATGCCCGCCGGCGAGGAACGCACCTGAGAATTCGAAGATGGCCGCGACGCAAATCGCGCCCCAGATTGTGAGGGCGCCGGATCCAACGCTCGTGCCCATCGCGTTCGCGACGTCGTTCGCGCCGATCGACCAGGCCATGTACAAGGCGATGCCGCCGGCCAACCAGATTTCGATGGGGATCGTGGACAGACTGGTCATGAGAAGAGATTCCTGTCTATTCGAGCCATTCGAGCTATTCGAGGATTAGAAAGCGAATTGGAAGCGCATCTGGCCGATATGAGTCCTGCCGGCCCCTTGTTAGCGGGGGGAGAACGTACTGGAGCATCCAGCGGAAGCTAGCGAAAACGTGTCGATTATTGCCCGCATTGATATCCGTCTTCGCGAGAGGTGGCGGGCCTGGGGCGATTCGGCACTACCTCTCATTCAAATAGAGCCGTTTGCCTTCCTTGATCGTCGCTACGACACGGAGGTCAAGCAATTCATCCGGCGGGATCGCCAGCGGGTTGCGGTCCAGGATGACGAGGTCCGCAAGCTTGCCGGACTCAATCGACCCCTTGGATGCTTCCGCAAAATGCTGATAGGCCGCATAAATGGTGATGGCGCGTATAGAGCAGGCCCAATTCGAGCGCCTTTGCTGCGGGGGAAATATAAGAGGCTCGCTCTTCGCCAAGTACTGAATCGCGATGCCAATCACCCCAATAAAACGTGTGAACCGACATGAACGATGGAATGACTCCAAGCGCGCCCATCCGGTCGACTTGGTCGGGGCGGGCCGTCTGCGCATGAATCGCAACGGGCCGGATGCGATTTGAGAGACTCCCACCAACCCGGGCGCCTGCTTGAAGCGTCTGTAAGTCGCTCAATTGAGCACGCCCTTCCTGCGCGGTTGTGAAGCCTGCCGCGAGATGGGCTTCTTGTGCCGCTTTCATTCGGTCCATCGGCAATTGTGTATCGACCGCGGCAAGCTCATCCTTATTGGGATGACGTTTCTCGGCGAACTGAGCGTCGTCATATCCCATGCCTATGAGTCAGCCGATTTCCTGGAGGATCGGGTCGTCAGCGCGATCATTCAGTGCGGCGATGATATCCGCGATACTTTCGATATCGAGATCCGGCGGTGGCAGCAGGTTGACGATTGTGGCCATGAAGCCTGTTTGTTGGAAGTGGCCATGGGCATCGATGAAGCCGGGGAGGAGTGCTTCCCCCTCTAAGTCGACGTAGCGGGTGGCTTCTCCGCCATGCGCAGCGCGCAGGTGGCGAAGACGAAAGACTCTCGAAGCGCAGAGCGCTCCTCTTGAATGGTGAACCATTCATTTGGTGTTGTGCCAATGCCGAACTTCTTCGTTCATCCAATAATCGGCCAAAAATTGAGTGGCTAGAGGTCGGCTCGCCTCTCGGAGGAAACATGAATGGGACTTCTATCGGATCGGCCTTAGAGCGTAGGGCACGGCCGTGAGGGGTGGCAGTCCTCCCCTCGTCCAACCTGATGTCTCGGAAGAGGGGCCAGGCCATCTCCGTGGCGGTTGGCGCGTCCTCTCAGTGCCAAGGTAATGTCAGGGAATGGTCAAGGCATCCGCCGAGGCGCTACGGTCTGCCTGCGCCCAAGTCGGAGACAGCATGCCCGCGATTTCCCTGAAGGACTCCCGCATCCCGCAAAAACGCGTGTGGAAGACCAGATCCCTCCTTCGCATCCTGAATAGCCATAATCGTCCGTGGACCGAGCGCGTCGCCCGAAGCCTCGGGGCCGGCGTGTTCCTGCTACTCATGCTCGGGTGCGGCGACGATACGGTAGGGGCGCAGACTGCGGCTCGCGGCCCACGAACTGTTCCTGTCGTCATCGAAAAGCCCTCCAAGCACGAGTTCGTCGATCGCATCGAGGCACTCGGCACCGCGGGCTCGAATGAGTCGATCGTCGTCTCGGCGCAGGTGACCGAGACCGTGAGCCGCGTGCATTTCGACGACGGACAGGTTGTCGCGAAGGGGGATGTGCTCGTCGAACTCACGAGCCGGGAAGAGTCGGCTCAGCTCGATGAAGTCAGAGCCAATCTCGGTGAGGCACAACGCCAATACGAGCGGGCCACGGAGATGAGCCGAAACGGCACATTGTCGGCAGCGCAGCTCGACTTCCGCACGACAGCGCGCGATGCCGCGCGAGCCCGCCTCGACGAACTGCGTGCACGCATGCGCGACCGATTGATCCGCGCCCCCTTCGCAGGCGTGCTCGGCATGCGTTCAGTGAGCCCGGGAACGCTCGTGCAGCCGGGCGACATGATTACGACACTGGACGATATCGACATGATCAACATCGACTTCGCCGTGCCTGAGCGATTCCTATCGGTCCTGTCTGTCGGCCTCGTGGTGCGCTCGACAACGGCGGCCTATCCGGATCGGATATTCGAGGGCACGGTGCGCGCGATCGATACGCGCGTCGATCCCGATACGCGGTCCGTGCGCGTGCGAGCGGATCTGCCGAATCCGGAGCACGCCCTGCGTCCGGGAATGTTAGTTTCGGTTGAGTTGACGGCCAATAGGGAGACGCGGCTGGCGATCCCTGAAGAGGCCATCGTGCCGATCGGCGAGCGTCGCTTCGTGTTCGTGGTGAATCCGGAAGACCGAGTGGACCGGATCGAGCTCACGACCGGACGTCGTGATAACGGCCTCGTCGAGGTCGTCGAAGGACTCGGCGGAGACGAAAATGTCGTATTGGAGGGCGGATCGATGCTCCGCCCCGGGAGTGCGGTCGAGATCGTGCCGCGCGGTCCACGCCAGAGCGATATTCCCACCGAAGTCGAGGCGAAGGGGTAGCCGGCTATGTTTCTCTCAGACGTATCCGTTGAGCGACCGGTGCTCGCCACGGTTCTCTCCATGCTGATCGTCGCCTTCGGAATCCTTTCCGTGGGCCGTCTCCCTCTTCGCGAAATGCCCGACGTCGATCCACCCATCGTGTCCGTCTCGACTACTTATCTTGGTGCATCCTCCGCGGTGATCGAGAGCCGGATCACGAAGCCGCTCGAAGATCGGCTCAATGGCATAGAGGGGCTCCGGACGATCGAGGCGACCAGCACCGACGGCGCCTCGAATATCACGATCGAGTTCGAGCTCTCCCGTGACCTCGAAGACGCCGCCAACGACGTGCGGGAACGCCTCGCACGCGCTCTCGCCGATCTCCCCGACGAAGCCGACCCGCCGGAGATTTACAAGGCTGAGGGAGATGCAAGCCCGATTCTCTGGCTCAGCTTAGGCAGTGCTACACAAGATGCCCTCGACCTCACGGACTACGCCGAGCGCTATCTCGTCGACCGCTTCTCCGTGCTCGACGGGGTTGCGCGCGTGCGACTTTCTGGCGACCGCCGCTTTGCTATGCGCATCTGGCTCGACCGCGTCGCCCTGGCGGCCCGCGCGATTTCGGTCGCCGATGTCGAGGCCGCGCTGCGAAGGGAAAACGTAGATCTACCGGCAGGACGCCTTGAATCGAGTCAACGCGAGTTCGCGGTTCGCGTCGAGCGCGGCTACAGGACAGTCGACGATTTTAAAAGCCTGGTCATCGCCCGCGGTGAGGATGGCTATCTCGTCCGGCTGTCCGAAGTCGCCAAAGTCGAACTGGGGCCCGAGGAGTGGCGCACCTACTACCGCGGGAATGGCGAGCCTCGAATGGGTATTGGGATCGTCAAACAATCCGGTGCCAATACGACTTCGGTCGCCGCTCTCGTGCGCGAGGAACTGGCGCGCGTCCAGGCCGAAATCCCGGACGACCTCGAACTCACCATGTCCTGGGACAGTTCCGAATATGTGCAGGCGTCTGTCGACCAGGTCTACACGACTTTCGCGCTCGCCATGATTCTCGTGTTCATCGTGATCTATCTCTTCCTTGGAACGAGCCGGGCTGCATTGATCCCGGCCGTGACGGTGCCGATCTGCATCATTGGCAGCATGACATTTCTCTATGCGTTTGGCCTCTCGCTAAACTTGCTGACGCTGCTCGCGCTGGTGCTCTCGATCGGGCTCGTCGTGGACGACTCCATCGTCGTGCTTGAAAACGTGCAACGGCGGATCGAGCTCGGCGAGCCGACCTTGCTTGCCGCCAAGCGGGGCGCGCGGGAGGTGGGTTTCGCGGTGCTTGCGACGACACTCGTCGTGATTGCCGTATTCGTGCCAATCGCCTTTCTCGGGGGCGCGACGGGCCGTTTGTTTCGCGAGCTCGCGATCACGATCTCGGCCACCGTGGCCATCTCGAGCTTCGTGGCGCTCAGCCTTTCAACGATGCTTTGTTCGAAGCTTCTGGTGAGAAAAGAGAAGAAGGCCCCGCTTGCGAGAGTGGCCGAGCGGGGGCTCGACGCACTCCGGAATCGCTATGCGAAGCTGCTCGCCATGAGCCTGCGTCGACCGCTCGTCGTCGTCGTCGCCCTTGTGATTTCGATCGTGGCGGTTGGACTGCTCTTTCGCGAGGTCCCGACCGAGCTTGAGCCCAGCGAAGACCGCGGCGCGTTCATGATGATGCTCTTCGGTCCGGAAGGCGCGAGCTTCGATTATACCGTCGACCATCTACGCCAGGTCGAAGAGCGCGTGCTTTTCCCGTTAGTCGAGCGCGGCGAGATTAGGAACGCCATTACCCGCGTACCCGGTTTCGGAGCCGGCGACTCTATGAACTCCGCGATGGGGATCATCGTGCTCGAACACTGGGAGGATCGCGAGTACTCAGCCGACGAGCTGATGGGGATTCTCGCCCGAGAGTCGGCATCGATCGCCGGAGTCCGCGTCTTCGGGCGCAGTCCCGGCGGCTTGGGTTCGCGGGGCATGGGGCGCGAAGTGCAGTTCGTCCTTAGCGCCAGCAGTCACGAGCAGGCGGGCGAATGGTTAGAGCGGCTGCTCGCACGCGCCTCAGAAGTGCCCGGCCTGCTCGCTCCGGACGGCGACTTCAAGCCGACACGACCGGAAATCCGCGTCGAGATCGACCGCGAGCGCGCCGCGGATCTCGGTGTCTCGATCGAACAAATCAGTCGCACGCTCGAGACCATGCTGGGCTCGCGACAAGTCGGCACCTTCGTCGATCGGGGCGAGGAATACCCCGTGATTCTGCAGGCGGGAGAGGAGCAGCGGCGTGGCCCCCACGACCTCGAAAATCTCTATGTGCGCTCTATGCGCACGGATAAGCTGATTCCACTCTCTAACCTCGTGTCGACGCGGGAAATTGCGGACGCGGGCTCCCTCCGGCGTCTCAACCGTCTTTCTGCGGCGACCCTCGAAGGGAGTGTCGCGCAGGGGTATACGCTCGGAGAAGTGCTGGACGGTCTGGTTGTGCTCGCCCGCGACGAGTTGCCCGCGACGGTGCAGATCGAATACAAGGGCGTGTCGCGCGAGTTCCGCGAGTCGACGTCTGCCGCCTATTTCACGTTCGGCATGGCACTCTTGATCGTGTTCCTTGTGCTGTCGGCCCAGTTCGAAAGTTTCATCCATCCGATCGTGATCATGCTGACCGTTCCTCTCGCCATTGCGGGCGCGTTATTCGGGCTGTGGGTATTCGGCGGAAGCATGAATATCTATAGCCAGATCGGCATGACCATCCTGATCGGACTTTCGGCCAAGAACGGAATCCTGATTGTCGAGTTCACGAACCAACTCCGCGCCTCGGGACTCGAGTTTCGCGAAGCCGTCGTCGAGGCGGCCACGACGCGCCTGCGACCGATTCTTATGACCGGCCTGTCGACGGCAATCGGCGCGCTGCCCCTTATGTTTGGCGGAGGAGCGGGCTCGGGCGGGCGATTTTCAATCGGTGTTACGGTTTTCGCCGGGGTGATGTTCGGAACGCTTTTCACACTCTTCGTCGTGCCTGTGGCCTACGATCGCATTGCTCGAAGAACGAAGCTCCCGGGCAACGTTGCTCAACGCATCGAAGACCTTGAGGCGGAGACACCGATCACCCCGCGAGCCGTCGGGAACGTCGCTTAGCGAGGGAATCCTTGTACGTCGCTGCTCCACTCTACGTTCTATGAGTGGAGTGGGCTCATCAGCGAGGAACCGCCCGTGGCTTGTGCGCGACTAGAGCAGGCGTCCCCGCGGCGTTGTTGACTACGATATCCAGGCGGCCCCATTTCTCGAGGATGGTCGCGTTTCGACTTATGTTGGCGAACCCAGCGGATTCTGTGCTCGCGCCGGCGCACGAAATTCGCGAGTGCGAGGTCGATCAGGGTGGCGTCTGGCGCGTTCGCCTTCAGACCCGTTCCCGCGAGCATCTCGGCGATCGCGATCGCATCCGCAATTTGCCAGACTGCAGCTCTGCGTGAGGACGAGTGAGCAGGCATGGGCGGCATCTCCGATCAGCACGACGCGCCCTCGGCGCCATTCGGCCTGATCGGCCTCACGGCCGCCGCCGAGTTGGTTGTGGCCTGGCCGCGTACTCTGCAGCGCCGGGTTTAATGGGAGCTCAGTCGAGGGTGGATCGGAGCGACATGAGGCGTCGGATCCCGAGGCTCGGCTTGTGCCGGAAGCCGTCGGGTGCGTCATGGAGCGTGATGCGTTCGTAGCGCTGGACAAGGGTCTGGAGCGCGATCCGGGCCTCCATGCGAGCGAGTGCGGCCCCGATGCAGAAATGTGTCCCGTGGCCATAGCCGACATGCGTCTTGATATTCGGACGTCCGAGGGTGAACTGGTCTGCGTTCGGAAACTGCGCGGCATCCCGATTCGCTGAGCCCCATAACAGAACGAGCGTGCTGCCCTTCGGCAGTTTTAGTCCCGCGAGCTCGACCTCGCGTGTGGTGCGACGATAGTTTCCGATCGCCGGGCCATCGAGACGAGTCGTCTCCTCGATGAACTCCGAGATTCTCGCCGGGGCCTCGCGAAGGCGCCCCCACTCGCCGGGGAGCGATGCGGCGTGGCGAATCGTACTGCCGATCAGTCCGACGGTCGTCTCGATCCCCCCTACAACGAGCTGGTAAAGCATGGCGATTGCTTCCCAGCGCTCGAGACCTGCCTTGCCCGATTCGGCACTGCGAACCGCCCGCGCGAGATCCCCCATCACGTTTTCCCCAGGCGTCTCGATCGCGTCTTCGAAACGTTCTGTGAGATAGGCCTGAAATTGGTCGATCGCTTCCCAGCTCCTTGCGAGCTCTTCCGGAGACGCCAATCCGCCACTCAAGCGCATCGCGTCGTCCGTCCAGGCTTGGAGGTTTGGTTGATCCTCGATTGGGAGTCCGAGCAGCCTCGTCATCAGCTCGCGTGGAAGCGGGATCGCCAGAGCCTGGATCAGGTCCACGTCCGTCTCTCCAGCGAAACGATCGACGCATCGTTCCACGATCTCCTTTGCCAGCGAAGACATCCGCTCCATCCGCGAGGGGGAGAAGGTTCGGCCGACAGCGCGACGGTGACCGCTGTGCGTTTCGCCATCCGCCACGCCGAGCACGCGACTCTGGGGCTGCCCGATCAGCTTCGTTCGCTCGAGTCGAGCGCGACCCTGCGCGTCTCGTTGCACCAGTCCCTCCAGACCAGACGAGAAGGTCTGGGGATCCCGGCAGACTCGCAGGACCTCTTCGTAGCGGCTTACCAGGTAGTAGCCCGCTTCGGGAACTTCGTAGACGGGGGCTTCGCTTCGAAGCCAAGTCCAGAATGGATAGGGATTCTCGACAATCTCAGGATCGACGGGGTTCCACATAACGAACTCCTGTAGAGCTAAACAACGGACTCAACCCGATGCTAGCAGTTACGCCTCGGCGATTGCGCGGGGCCGGCAAGCGAAGCAGCGCCCTCGCGACCGGCGGGCTCGGCGATGGCGCGGCATAATTCCAGCTCTGGCTTTGGGCGCTCTGCCCGACGCGCTCGTTGACACTTCACGGAGGATTCATGGCTATTCCGACCCTCGAAATCCGGCCGATTAGCGGCGCACTCGGCGCTGAGATTCACGGCCTCGATCTGCGCAAGATGGACGACAACCTCGGGGAGGCCATCACGGCGGCCCTGGACGACCATCTCGTGCTCTTCTTTCCCGGTCAGCATCTGAGTCCGCGAGAGCACCGGGATTTCGGGCTCCACTTTGGGGAACTCGAGAGGGGGCACAACTTTCTGCAATCCGTCGAAGAGGCGATCCCCGAGGTGGTCGTTCTCGACAGTGACACCGATCCGGCGGCGGATGTCTTCCACACGGACGTCACCTTTCGTGACTCGCCGCCTATCGCGTCAATCCTGAATATGATCGAGTGCGCTCCGAAGGGTGGGGACACCATCTGGGTCAACCTGCAAAAGGTCTTCGAAGCGCTCTCACCGCCGATGCAAGCAATGCTCGAAGGACTGACAGCGCTGCACACGCAGAAGGGTGGGCCTACGGCGAAGCCCGCGGAGCACCCGGTGGTTCGGGTTCATCCGAACAGTGGACGGAAGAGTCTCTACGTGAACCGAATCTTCACGGATCGAATCGTGCAGCTCTCAGCTACCGAATCGAAGGCGATGCTCGGCTATCTTCTTCGCTTCGCCGAACAGCCGCGCTTCGCCTGCCGCTATCGCTGGAGTGAGGGGGATCTCGGGATATGGGATAACCGCGCCACTCTTCATGCCGCGGTGAGCGACTATATTGGTGAGCATCGCGTGATTCAGCGGGTGACTGTGATGGGCGACGATCCTGTCGCGGCGAGCGAGTGTCCATGGCCTGCGCACGAGGTCACCGGACAGAAGGCGAGCGACTTCTTCGATCTCCTCTACGACTTCTAAACGAAGCCGCGGATATGACGCCCGCTTGAGACGCCGTGGTGTTGGCACCATTTCAACAGGTCCGCCCAACTCTGATCCCCACTCACGACGATCCTCGGACGGCCGCCGTTGATGCTCATTTTGGGCCCCTCTGGTGCGCGATGACCGTGGTCATCACCTTGGGTCTACGAGAAGGGGGTACGGTCCTGACGCTCGGTGTCGTACCGTTGCTCTACGAGCATCTGTGCCATGTATGGGAATCCGGAACCGCTTAGCGGCGAAGAACGATAGAAGGAGTTGTCGCCTGCGTGAACGAGTCCGAGGATCTCATGAACCCCCCGAATAACTGTATGAATCGGAGAGTGGGCCGGTGCCGAATCGCGCTGTAAAGCAAACTGGGGGACCGGCTGCTGTCGCCGCGCGATCAGTCGGCCCTGGATATCGTTTGATGTTGGCCACGAGCCTGATGCTCGTCGGCTGCTCTCAAGGATATCTGAATCATCCTTTGGAGCGGTGGCAGCCCGATGGCGGCTATCAGGGCACGTTGACAGCGCGTGACGAGTTGGATCCGAACGTCCAATCCGACGAACTGCTTCTGATGCTCACCTTCTCGGGCGGTGGGACCAGGGCCTCTGCCTTTGCCTATGGAGTGCTCGAGTATTTGGAAGAAACGGAGATCATCCTCGAGGGCCGCACAAGGCGACTTCTGGACGAGGTGGACGTGATCAGTTCGGTCTCGGGCGGCAGCTTTACGGCGGCCTACTATGGCCTTTTCGGCGATCGGATCTTCGAGGATTTTGAAGCAAAGTTCCTCCATCGAAACTTCCATGGATCGCTCCTCGCTCGGTTCTTTCTTCCGCATAATTGGATTCGATTTCTGTCGCCGCGCTTCGGTCGTTCGGACCTCGCCGCGGAGTACTACGATCGGCATCTCTTCGAGGGGCGGACATTCGGTGATCTCGAAAGGGAGAACCGAGTAGGCGTCCTCATCAATGCTGCCGACATGCCCATTGGCGGGCGCTTTGGATTCGTCCAGAACCAATTCGACCCGATATGCTCGGATCTGTCGCCCTTTCCGGTAGCCCGCGCAGTCGCTGCGTCGGCGGCGGTTCCGGTCGCATTGACTCCCATCGTTCTTCGAAACTATGCGGGGCAATGCGGCTATGTCCCGCCCGTATGGATGAGCGAAGCGATAGAAAAGCGCGATACGACCTCACGCCGTTTTCATTTTGCGCGAATCCATAAGAGCTATCTCGACTCAGAACTCCGGCCCTATATTCACCTGGTGGACGGAGGAATCGCAGACAATCTCGGAGTGCGAGGCTTACTCGACCCTGTCGTCACGGGGGATAGTTTCTGGCAGGTGATGCGGGAGCGGGGGTTCGAGGACGTCCAGAGAGTTGTCATTATCGCTGTGGACGCCGAAACCGCCGGACCCGAAAGCTCGGGTTTCTGGCAGCTGACTCCTGGCCTAGCCCAGGTCGTCGAGGCCGTCTCAGATACCCAGATTCGTCTGTACAGCTATGAGACCATCGATCTCCTTCGTACGAGTTTCGAACGCTGGAACGCGGAGCGTGCCATGGAAGACGGTGTGCCGGATCCTGAGGTCTCTTTTTATACGATCCACGTCGCGTTCGAAGCGCTGCACGACCAGGACGAGCGGGAGTACTTGAGTGGGCTGACCTCCACCCTCAACGTGGGGGAGGCGGCGGTCACAAGGTTACGCCGTGCGGCGGCAGAGATTCTTGACGGTTCGGCCGAGTTTCAACGCCTGCTGAAGGACATTGATGGGGAGCCTTCCGGAACGGATTTCCCACAGGCTCTCGGTGCGCAGCCGTAGTGCGGCGGGTATTTCTCGGCATTGCGCTGGCCATCGCGTTCGGCGGCTGCGTGATTGCTTGGCATGGCGCGCTCAAGCCACTTCCGGATGGCGTTTCTTCTCGAACGCCAGCACGTCTTGCGGGCGACGTGCGTTTCATCGCTGATCTGACCTTCGTCGATCCAGCGGGTGTGCGGCACGTCGAGCAGGCGATCTTCGATGAAGTGCTCGCGATCGTTCGTGGCGCGCGCAAGCAAATCGTGCTCGATCTATTCCTGTTCAACGACTTTCAGGGAGCTCAGCGCGAAGAGACGCGTACATTGTCCGGGGAACTAACAACCGCGCTCGTTGAGCAGAAGCGTCTCCATCCCGAGATTGAGATCGTGCTGGTGACGGATCCCGTCAACACGGTCTACGGAGGAGTGCCGGCAAAGCATTTCGAGCGGCTTCGCGCAGAGGGAATCGCCGTCGTGATAACGGACTTGGAGCCGTTAAGAGACAGCAACGCGCTCTATTCTTCAGTTTGGCGCTGGTTCATCCGTCCGTTCGGTGCAGGGGGGGCAGGGTGGTTCCCCAATCCCTTTGGAGGTGAGCGCGTGTCACTGAGGTCGGGACTTCGTGTTCTCAACTTCAAAGCGAATCATCGAAAAGTGATCGTGGCCGATTCAGCCGAAGGCTGGACTGCCATCCTTACTTCCGCAAACCCCCATGACGCCAGCAGCGCTCATGGAAACGTGGCGATTCGATTCGGTGGTCAGGCCGTCGCCGACCTTTTGGAGACGGAGCGCGCCGTTGTTCTCTTCTCAGGGGGGCCGGTCCCTTCGCCGCTTGGCGATCTCGTGCCTTCGAGGGGATTGGTTTCCGTGCGTGTCCTGACGGAGGGGAAAATCGGTGACGCAATCGATGAAGAAATCGCCGCCATGCGGCCGGGCGACGAAGTCGCTGTCGCGGTGTTCTACCTGTCGGATCGCGCGGTCGTAGAAGGGCTGATTGCAGCTCATGCTCGAGGAGTGTCGATTCGGGTTCTTCTCGACCCGAATAAGGATGCATTCGGCAGAGAAAAGAATGGAATTCCGAATCGACCGGTCGCGTCGGAGCTGCAGCGCGCAGGGATTCCGGTTCGCTGGTGCGACACACATGGTGAGCAATGCCACGCAAAGATGTTGCTCACGCGGCGCGGGGGCGAGTGGAACTTGCTTGCGGGATCCGCCAATTTCACGCGACGCAATCTGCGAGACTTGAACCTGGAAACGAACGTATGGGTGAGCGGGACGCTCGATGATCGTGTGATTCGAGATGCCTGGTCGTATTTCGAACGTGTCTGGTCGAACGAGCCAGGCCGGCAGTACAGCGTCGCGTACGATACCTACGCGGACGAGTCCTGGGCTAAATGGGGACTATATAGAGCCAGCGAATTCTCGGGGATCGGGACCTATTAGTCGAGTCAGACCCGGAGTACGAGCTTCCCGACCGATTGCCGATCTTCGAGCATGGCGTGCGCTCGCCAGGCTTCTTCTAGCGGGAGCGTTGTAATCTGCGGCGGCGCGAGCCAGCCGGCCTCGACTCCGGCAAAGACCTCGGCGCCCTTGCGTAGGATCTCTTCCCGACTGCGAAGAAAGTTGGTCATCATCCCGCCGCTCACGCAGATCGCCTTGGGGAGTAGGAGCAGCGGCGAAATCGGGTCGGGCGGGCCGCTCGCCATGCCGTAGAGGCAGATATGGCCCTGGCTCGCCATGCACTCGAGATTCTTCGCGAACGTCGTCTTGCCCACGCCGTCGACGACATAGTCGATGCCGTTCCCTTCTGTGAGCTCAAGCGCTCGCGCGGCAAAATCCTCATCGTTATACAGGATCATTTCGTCCGCGCCGGCCGCTCGCGCGAAGCCTGCCTTTTCCTCAGTCGAGGCTGTGCCGATCACGCGCGCGCCCAGCCGCTTCATCCATCCGCATAGCAAGAGACCCATCCCGCCTGCCGCCGCATGGATCAGCACGTTCGTTCCCGGCTCGATCTTCTTCTTGTCGTGCACGAGGTAATGCGCGGTGAGGCCCTGCAACATGACGGCGGCGGCAGTTTCAAGCGAGACCGCGTCCGGGACGGGGATCAGCGCATTTTCTGCGACGCATTCGAGCTCGGCGTACGAACCGACGATCGGGCCGTCCCCCATCACGGGCGCCCAGGCGACCCGGTCGCCGACGGAGACGTTGGTCACGCCCTCTCCGATTGATTCGACGACGCCGGCTCCCTCGACTCCTGGAATCATCGGGAGCGGGCTGGGAATAAAACCGCGCCGCATGACGACGTCGGCAAAGTTCACGCCTGCGGCGGCCACACGAATGAGGGCCTGTCCCGGACCTACCTTGGCGTCCTCAACTTCTCGAACCTTCAGGACAGAGGGATCTCCCGTCTCTTCGATCGATACAGCGCGCATAGCAAGGAATGCTCCTGTTGAATGAATCGACGGGTGAATGTCCGTCTCAGCGGAACGCTAGCCGAGATTCCCCGGCGCCCCAGGCCGTGGCGGCAGGTTGCGGCCCGGCGCAAGCACCTCCGCGGTCGCCCGTTCGTTTTCGATTCGTTCACGTAGGGCCTTGCCGAGCTCCGCGACGCCGCCGTCGCCAAGAATCATGGGCTCGCCCGCTTCCCAGCCGTGCATGACCATGAAGATGCCGCCGGCCGCACTGAAAACCCGACCGCGGAGATCGTTCGCCGAGGCCGAGCTCAGCCACACGATCAGCGCGGCCAGCGTCTCTGGGCCGGGCGCGCCCGGCGACCAGTCCGTGAGTCGCGTCGCCGCGCCAGGCACGATCGCATTTACAGCTACGCCGAAGTCCGCGAGTTCGTCCGCCGCCGTCGCTGTCAGTCCGAGGACTCCCGCTTTCGCCGCGCTGTACGCCCCTTCCCCGCGGAATCCCATGATGGCCGCGGGCGAGCTCGTATTCACAAGGGCAGCGCGAACGTCTTCGCCCGCGTCAGCTCTGGCTCGCCAATGCCGCGCGGCGGCGCGCAGGACTAGGAACTGCGCGCGAAGATGAATGTCGAAGACGGCATCCCAATCCTCATCAGAAAGATCGACGAGCAGCCCGGGCCGGTCGATCCCTGCATTGTTGATGACGACATCAAGCCGCCCGAACGTTTCGACCGCCTGTGCCACGAGCCCGTCGGAGTGCGCGGATTTTGAGATCTCCTCCGTATGGGCGACCGCTTGGCCCCCGGCCGCCCGAATCTCGTCGACGACTGCATGGGCCGGCTGATTCGATTCCCCGCGTCCGTTGGATTCGCCGCCGAGATCGTTCACGACGACGCTCGCGCCCGCCTTGGCCAGTGCGAGCGCATAGGCCCGTCCGATTCCGCGACCTGCGCCTGTGACGGCTACGACGCGGTCCTGACATGCGAGTGAATCAGTCAATGCTCACTCCTTAGTGATTGACCGACAGGTCTTTATCGACTCGGTCCTATCGCCAACTTAGCACTCGGCTGCTCCAGGCGGTCCCGCAGTCGTGCATGTCAGAACGAGGGTGTTAGCCGATGAGTCTGGCGTCGAGTTCGGACGACATCCAACGCGGAAAACGCTTCCAGAATAATTTCTGGAGGAGGGTCCATGCCCGCGCGAAACGTCGATGGGTATAGCTTGATACGCGGAGGCGGACTGTGCTCGATGCGGGGTCGTCAGAGTTGACCCAGAACTCCAGGCAGGTCGGTCTGACCAGGCGCATGCTGAGGACGTAGCTACCGTAAAAGTAATGGAGTGATCGGTACTCGCCCGGTCTGATCTCGGTCATCTGCCCCGCGAACATCATCATTGGGCCATGGTGAACATTGAGTCCGCCGACTTCGAACCCCGGCTCAACCGAAGGGTCGGACGACAAGAACTCGACTCGCATGGGCCAGATCTGGCCGTCGCTGAAGGTCTCGGGCGTATCAAGCCAGGTCCACACGGCTTCTTTCGGCGAGTTGATTCGAAAACTCGTCTCGTAGGCATGCCTAACGAAACTTGGAGGACAGGCATTGGGAGGGGCCCCGCTTGGGACGGTCGGAAGTTCTTCTTCCTTGATTGAGGCGGCGACATCGACCGCCAAAGCTTCGGTCTGCTCAATCACGGTAATACTCCTGGTGCGTGGCGAAGGGGATCGCCTTGATCAATTGGGATCTTAATGTCCAATAGAAGCCTGTCTAAGACTGCGTCAATGCGGTTCCATTATCTCAGCGGGACGCTGACTGAGACGGTTTCGGTTCGATTGCGACCACGGCAGGCGTAGCCTCTCCTACGGGGAGACGCCGGAGCAGGACGATTGGAATTTCTCGATTGATCCGCTCGTAGACGCGGTAGGGCGGGATTGTCTTGCGTAGTGCCTTCCAAAGCGCAGCGCTTCTGTCTGGCGGCGCGATCGAGGCTTCCGCCCAGAAGCTTTGTGCACCGACTTGAACAGTCGCCACGCGGCTGGCAGACAGGTTCAACCACCATGCCGGAGGCCGCTCGCTCCCTCCGTTGGAGGCGACGATGACGAAGGTGTCGGACTGCTCTGGGTCGGGTAGATAGGCCAATGGCATCGTTCGCACCAAGCCGCTTCGTCGACCGCGCGTCGATAGCAGTAGCATTGGAATCCAGAACAGTTTGTCTCCAAGCCGCCCTCCGCTGCCTAGGTAAATAGACTTATGTGCCTCGCCGAAGATTTTCCAGAAGCTCGACATCAGGGGTCTCGATCGCTGTGAAGCCGGTCCTGTCCTAGAAAAATGATGGCGTTAACGGTTTACTTTTCGGCGAGTCTCAGAGTTGCGCGGCGGTAGAATGCCGTGGCCATTGCGGTCGCGGCGAGGGCATTGATGGCGAGCAGTTTGTTCGTGCTGAAGTCATCGACGATCGGGACGTCGAGGAGCAGAAGCATCGTCATAATACTCGTCTGCAGAGCCACAAAAAGACATACGATGCCCATCACAAATTGCGAATTCAGCGAGACGTTATGCTTGGTCAGCGTGAACTCCATCGTGATGGCTGCGGTGGCGGCGATGACGAAGAGGGCGGAATGCAGAAGGGTGTAGCTGAACACATTGATCGCCTCGATCGGGGTCGCGAAGTCGAAGGGCATTCCGCGGAAGATCGCTGCGCCCAAAGCATTCGGTGTCGCCAGGGGCTGGCCGGAAATCAGATCGAGAACAAAGACGATGACCGCTACACCGATAGCGCCCGCCAAGCCGACCGGAATGCCCGTTTCGAGGTAAGGCATCGCCTCAGCGCGACTTGTGTGCAATGTGCGGACGGCCGCTTTGGCTTGGGCGTTTCTGGGCTTAGAGTCTGACTGAGTCATCGGGGTAATCTCCTGGAAAAAGGGTTGGGTCGGGCAGTGGCGAGATCAGTTAGACGAGAGGTCATGGCTGCTTTCGAGTCATGAATCTGCCTTCTGTCTAACTTTTGTCAAGATACGGCTCTTCGAATCTCGAGATGAGTCGCCTTCGGACCTGAGCGACTCGACTGTGAATCCTCCGGCAATACCTTGGGCGTCGAGCTTATCCGACTGACTAGATAGGCAGTGCGAAGCCCTTTCACCGACGAAGGGACTGCTGTCGGCGATCTGCGAACCAAAATAGTTTGCCTTTTTGCGTCAGTAATACTTAGACAAAGCTTGAACAACTTCGCGGCATTCTTAGAGTACTCGCATGAGTGCTGAAACTTTCGACCCACCGACTGCCCAAGAGGCAAAGCCAACTCCGAGCGCACAACGGGAAATATCTCCCCGCGCCCTCGAAGCCCGCAGACAGCTGAGATACGAGCTTGCGAGCGGTCTAAGCGGAGTCGCGCTCGCCTTCTTCATGTGGGGCCACATGTTTCTCGTCGGGTCGTTCCTGACCGGGGCTCGTGGCTTCGATGCCCTCGCTTCGGGGATGGAAGATATCTACGTCGCTCAGCCGACGGTCATCGCCATCACGGTGCTCTTTCTGGTCCATGCGGCCATGGCGAGTCGGAAGATTCCCGCGCAGGTTCGGGATCGTCGGCGGCTCCGTGAATTGACGCGAGGAATTGGGGAGGCCCAGCCCGACCGGCCCGCACATGTCGAGTCCTCGCTATGGATCTGGCAGGTGTGGACGGGAATGATCGTGCTCGTTTTCGGCAGCTTCCACATCGTGCTCGTCGGTCTCGATGTCTTCACCGATCTCTACGGTGCGCACACCGGGATCGAAGCGGTGTCGACCCAGGCGCGTGTCGCCGGAGGACTTTGGATTGTCTACGCGATCCTGCTTCTCTGCGTCGAATTCCACGCGAGCACCGGTCTCTACCGCTTCGCCGTGAAGTGGGGCATCGGCGCGCGTCTTGGACGGCCAGCGCTCCGCCGCATCGAACTCGTTCTGCTCTACGGCTTCCTGGGCTTGGGCGCGCTGACCCTCATCGTCCTTGCTGGCTGGATCGATCCTCCGCTCGCCTTCCTACTTGATTGAGGTCTGAAACGAAATGCAGATTCAAACCACTGACGTTTTGATCATCGGAGGCGGCCTGGCCGGAGAGCGGTGCGCCATCGAAGCCGCCAAGGCGGGACACGACGTCACGCTGCTCTCGCTCGTTCCCCCTCGCCGAAGTCACAGCTGCGCCGCGCAAGGTGGAATGCAGGCTGCGCTCGGAAACTGCGTGAAGGCAGAGGGCGACGAGCCGACGATTCACTTTCTTGACACCGTTCGCGGCTCCGACTGGGGCGCCGACCAGGAAGTGGCGACGATTTTTGCGCACGAAGCTCCGATCGCGGTCCGTGAACTCGCCCATTGGGGCGTGCCATGGACTCGCGTCCGGCCAGGGCGCAACACCTATTTCGTGAAGGGTGAGAAAGTCGAGATCGACGAGCCAGAGGACAAGGCGGGGCTGATCATGCACCGTGACTTTGGCGGTACGGCCAAATGGCGCGCATGTTATGCGGCGGCGGGAACGGGACATGCCGTGCTCTACGCGGTCGACGGCGAAGTCGTACGGCTCGGGATCAATGTACAGGATCGCGTCGAAGCGATGAGTCTGATCCACGACGCGGGGCGATGTTGGGGCACGGTCGCACGTTGTTTGCGGACGGGGCGTCTCACGGTATGGCTCGCAAAGTCGACGGTCATCGCAACAGGCGGACATGGCCGTATCTACGGTCAGTACACGACAAACGCGACGATCAACGAAGGTACTGGCGCTACCCTCGCACTCGAAACGGGAGTCGTTCCGCTGGGCAACATGGAGGCCGTCCAGTTTCATCCCACCGGCCTGGTGCCCAGTGGCATTCTCGTGACCGAAGGCTGTCGCGGAGACGGCGGTTATCTGCTGAACCGGGACGGCGAACGCTTCATGGTCGAGGCCGAGCCCGAAAAGCAGGAACTAGCGAGCCGAGACGTGGTCTCGCGCCACATGATGAATGAGATCAAGCAGGGCCGGGGTGTCGACAGCGACTTTGGTGCGCATCTCTGGCTCGATCTACGCCATCTGGGTGAGGCACACCTGCGAACGAAGCTGCGCGAAGTCTGGGATATCTGCAAGGACTTCAACGGAGTCGATCCCTCGAAGGAGCCGATCCCCGTGCGACCCATCCAGCACTACTCGATGGGCGGCATTCGGGTCAACAAGGATGGAGAAGCGTATGGACTTCGCGGGCTTTTCGCCGTCGGCGAGGCCGCCTGTTGGGATCTTCACGGCTTCAATCGTCTGGGCGGCAATAGTCTGGCAGAGACTGTCGTTGCCGGACGGGTCGTGGGGCAGCGCGTCGCGGAGTTCACGGCGAAGGCGAGTCTCAGCGTAGACACGAGCGTGGCCCACGCGTTCCTGACGGATGCGCAGAAGCGGTTGGCGCTCTGGCTCGATCGGCCCACGGTCGGCGACGACGTTTACAAGATTCGCGACGCGATGGGTGAAGTGTTGAATCAGAAGGTCGGCGTCTTTCGGAATGGACCCGAACTCGAGTCGGCCGTGGCCGATCTTCGAGTCATTCAGCAACGCATTGCCAACGTAGGATTGCGCAGCCGTGTAGGGGGACTCAATCCCGAGCTCACGGCTGCGTTGCGAATCGAAGGAATGACGAGACTAGCGCTCATCACCGCAGAGGGTGCTCAGGCGCGAACGGAGAGCCGCGGCGCGCATTCTCGCACCGATTACCCGACACGAGATGACAGCCGATGGCTGAATCGGACGCTCGCTCGTTGGTCTTCGGCGAAAAACGCGCCAGAGCTTCGCTACGAGCCGGTAGGCTTGCTCGATCTTCCCCCTGGCGACCGGGGATATGGAAAGTCCGAGCAGGAGCCCATGAAAGAATCCGTCGAACAGCATAACGAAGGCGTCGTCGACGGTATGCGTGATGAAGGTTACCTGCCCACTGCCGAACCGATGGGAAGTCGGATGCAATGGGGAGCGTGGCGGGGCCATGAAAATATGCCGATGAGGCCAGAGAGGAACGAATAATGAGTCAGCTCGTAATACTCGAGAAGCCGCGGATTCTCCAATTCGAAATTTTCCGGTTCAACCCGGAAGAGCCTGAAATCGAACCGCGGATGCAGACCTTTGAACTCGCGGAGCAGCCGTTCATGACGCTGTATATCGCGCTCAATCGAATCCGCGAAGAGATCGACCCGAGTCTGCAATTCGACTTCGCCTGTCGTTCGGCGATCTGCGGCTCTTGCGGGATGATGGTCAATGGGCGGCCACGGCTAGCCTGCAATACTTTGACGAAAGATTTGCCCGAGGAGATTCGCCTCAGGCCGCTTCCCGTCTTTAAATTGATCGGCGACCTGTCTGTGGACACGGGGACATGGTTCCGCGGCATGGCCGAGCAAGTGGAGGCCTGGATCCACGAGAAAGAGCCCTTCGACCCTGCAAGACAGGAAGAACGCATGGATGCGGACGTCGCGCAGGCGATCTACGAGGGCGAGCGGTGTATCGAATGCGGCTGCTGCGTCTCTGGATGCGGCGTGGCTAACGTCAATCCCGATTTCGTCGGGGCGGCCGGACTGAATCGCATTGCCCGGTTCATGAAAGATCCAAGAGACGCACGCGACGCCGACGACTGGTTCGAAGTCGTGTCCGACGAGAACGGCATCTTTGGATGCGTCGGCCTGATAGGTTGCCACGACGTTTGCCCCAAAGGCCTGCCTTTGCTCGAGCAGTACGCCTATCTGCGCCGGCAGGTGTTGAGCGCGGGGCTTGCTCGCTAAGTCAAACCTTAATCTGTGCCCTCGCTTGGCACGCTTCCAAACAAAATCAATTGCGAACGAAGGAGAAAACATGCTTACCCGAACAAATAATAGACGCCTCGTCTTTTCCGCGCTGAGCGGACTCTGTCTCGTGGTCGCTGGCTCTGCGAGTGCGGCGCATCCTGAAGACGGCGAAGCGAATCTGGGCACATGTACGCAGCTCGCTTCAGGGGAAACCGGCATAGCGGAGCATATCTTTGATATGTCCGACACCGATGGCGACGACGCTTTGAGCCCCGACGAGTTTAAAGCGGCTGGACTCGAACGGTACGGCGTGGGCTTCGAGGCTTATGATGTCGATGAGGACGGATTCGCGTCGATCGACGAATATCTCGACTTCTTCGAGGCACATCATCCCTCAGGAGAGATGATCTAGCGCTCGAAGTCGACCCTTGCGCCTTCAATCGTCCTCGCCGAGCGAAAGCCCCCGGCTATGAACAATCACGAAGAGAACCGGGATCACGATCAGCGTGACGAGAGTTGCCGTCAGCACACCGCCTACCATGGGAGCGGCAATACGACGCATCGTTTCTGAACCCGTTCCTGCTCCCCACATGATGGGAAGCAGCCCAATGACGTCAGAGGCGACCGTCATCAGAAGCGGCCGAGCTCGGTCCGTTGCACCCTCGACAGTAGTGTGCCAAAGGTCTTGAACTGTTCGGAGTGAGCCGGCTTCAATCGCGCGGTCTCTGGCTTGATTCAGAAAGAGCAGCATGATCACGCCTGTCTCAGCCGTGAGTCCTGAAAGCGCGAGGAAGCCGGCGCCGACCGCGACGCTGAAATCGTAATCAAGTGCCCAGAGGAGATATACCCCACCTACGAGCGCGAACGGAACCGCGCCGATGACGAGCAGTGTGTCTGAGAGCCGTCGGAAGTTCAGGTAGAGCAGTAGAAAGATGATGCCGAGTGTGAGCGGCGCGATGAGCATGAGTCGATTCTGAGCGCGCTCCAGGTATTCGAACTGGCCACTCCATTTCAGCATGTAGCCGGGCGGTAGTTCCAACTCGCCTTCGAGTGCCTTTTTGGCGTTCTTCACATAGGTACCGACGTCGATGCCTTCCAGGTCGACGTAGATCCAGGCGTTGGGCCGTGCGTTCTCGGTCTTGATTGCGGGCGGTCCCTTGGCGAAGCGAAGGGTGGCCAGCTGCTCCAGAGGAACCTGTCCTCCGGCGGGCGTCGAAACGAGTACGCGGCGAAGCGAGGATATATCGTCTCTGAGCTCGCGGCTGTACCGGAGGTTGATCGGATATCGCTCGAGGCCTTCGACGGTCTGGCTGATGTTCATGCCACCAATGGCGGTCTGAATCACGTCCTGGACGTCGCCGATGGTCAGGCCGTAGCGTGCGATTTTCTTGCGGTCGATGTCGAAGTCCAGATAGTTGCCGCCAACGACGCGTTCGGCGTAGACGCTGAGCGTTCCCGGAACCTCTCGAAGCGTGGCTTCGATTTGCTTACCGAGACCTTCGAGAACCGTGAGATCCGGTCCCGAGACCTTGATGCCGACGGGTGTTTTGATTCCGGTCGAGAGCATGTCGATGCGCGTCTTGATGGGCATCGTCCAGGCGTTAGTCAGGCCTGGGAAGCGAATCATCCCATCAAGCTCCGCGATGAGCTTTTGAGGCGTCATCCCCGGGCGCCACTCATTCCGCGGTTTGAGAGTGATCGTCGTCTCGATCATCGACAGAGGCGCCGGGTCCGTTGCGGTCTCAGCCCGGCCAATCTTCCCAAAGACGCGTTCGACTTCGGGCACGGTGGCAATGATTCGGTCGGTTTGCTGAAGGATTTCTCTCGCTTTCGTAATCGAGAGCCCGGGAAGTGTTGTGGGCATGTAAAGCAAGTCGCCTTCGTTGAGAGGCGGCATGAACTCGGAGCCAATTTGCTTCAAAGGGTAGAGGCTAGAGACAAGGAGCAATAGAGCGAGGGCGAGTACAACGAAGCGATGCCGGAGGGCGGCGGCGAGTACGGGTCGGTAAGCCCAAAGTACGGCTTTGTTGAGTGGATTCCTTTTCTCCGGAAGGATCTTTCCGCGCACCAGCCAAACCATGAGTGCGGGGACGACGGTGATCGACAGCAGCGCGGCGCCCGCCATTGCGTAGGTCTTGGTAAAGGCGAGGGGCTTGAAGAGTCGTCCTTCCTGGGCTTCGAGGGCGAAGATGGGGAGGAAGGAGACGGTGACGATGAGCAGTGAGAAGAAGAGCGATGGTCCCACCTCGACTGCCGCGTCGATCAGGATCTCCGTGCGCGATTTCTTTCCTGCGTCGCGCTCGAGATGTTTATGGGCGTTCTCAACCATGACGATACCGGCGTCAATCATCGTGCCTATGGCAATGGCGATGCCGCCAAGGGACATGATGTTCGCGTTGATGCCCTGGTGGTACATCACGATGAAAGAGAAGAGAATGCCTAACGGAAGGATCAGGATGGCGACGAGGGCGCTTCTCAGGTGTACCAGGAAGGCGAAGCAAACGAGGGCAACGATGAGTCCCTGCTCAAGGAGCTTCTCGCGAAGATTGTCGATGGCGCGCTCGATCAGCGGCCCGCGATCGTAAACGGTCACGATCTCGACACCGGGTGGAAGGTTTTCTGAGAGATCCGCGAGTTTTGCTTTGACCTTTCGAATCGTTTCGAGCGCGTTCTCGCCAAAACGCATGATGACGATGCCGGCTGCCACATCGCCTTCACCGTCCAAGTCGGTGAGGCCTCTTCGAAGCTCGGGCCCGAGAGCAACGGTGGCAATGTTTTTCAGAAGTATCGGCGTGCCGGATTCGCTCGCTCCGACCGCCACTTCTTCGAGGTCTTCGACCGACTGGACGTAGCCTCGTCCGCGGACCATGAATTCCGTCTCGGCCTGTTCGATCAGCTTGCCACCGATATCCGAATTGCTTCGTTTGATGGCGTGGCGCACGTGGGCCAAAGACAGGCCGAATGCCGTCAGTTTATTGGGGTCGACTTCGACCTGGTACTGGCGGACATGGCCACCGACGCTTGCGACCTCTGCCACGCCGGGCACCGTTTGCAGCTCGTAGCGGAGGTGCCAATCCTGAATCGAGCGAAGCTCGGCCAGGTCGTGCTTTCCGGTCTTGTCAACGAGGGCGTATTCGTAGATCCAACCGACGCCCGTGGCGTCTGGCCCAAGCGTCGGCGTTATGCCACCTGGAAGTCGGCCGGAAACGAAGTTGAGCGACTCCAGGACGCGACTTCTCGCCCAATAGAGGTCCGTTCCGTCTTCGAAGATGACGTAGACGAAGGAGAATCCGAAGAACGAGTAGCCGCGAACGACTTTCGCAAAAGGAACGGCGAGCATTGCGGTCGAGAGGGGGTAGGTGACCTGGTCCTCTACGACCTGAGGAGCCTGGCCGGGGTACTCTGTGAAGACAATGACCTGGACATCTGATAGATCGGGGATGGCATCAAGCGGTGTGTTAACCACCGCGTAGGTGCCCCAGGCAAGCAGCCCTGCGATACCCAGCGCGACAATAAAAGGGTTTCTGGCGGAGCCTTCTACGATTTTCCTCAGCATGCCGACTACTCCTTTTCCATTTTGGAGTGGTCACGCGTTGGCGCCGGCATCTGATGACTCGAGTTGTCTATCTCCTCGCCAGATGCGTCGCCCGCTCTAGCAGCAAGCAGCTTCTTGTTGGCCTCTCGTAAATTGCTTTCGCTGTCGATCAGGAACTGACTCGACACGACGACGTCTTCACCTTGCTCCAAACCAGCGAGTACCTCGAGCCAGCCGTCTCCGCTGTCGAGTCCAAGTTCGATGTCTCGGGGCTCGAACTGACCTTCGCCAAGTGCGACAACGGCGATGGTGCGGGTGCCCGAATGAATCACGGTTTCGGTCGGAATGGCGAGCGTGTTCGGGCGGGTTGCTGCTGCGATGACGACGTTTCCGAACATCTCCGGTTTGAGCTTTCCGTCTAGATTGTCGAGCTCAAGTCTCACCTCCGCCGTTCGCGTCTTCGGATCAAGGAAGGGAGCAATGTACGTGAGCTCTCCCTTCATTGGCGCACCGGGCATGTAACTCAGCTCTACTTCCGCCATCTGGCCGAGCGCGAGCCAAGGGAGTTCGAATTCGTACACGTCTGCCAGGACCCAGACGCGCGAGAGATCGGCGATCGTGTAGAGGTTCGCATTCGGTTTCACTTCCATACCCGAGCGAACGCCGAGGCGAGTGATATAGCCCGAGGCGGGGGCATAGAGCGTGAGCGTTCGCTTGACCTCGCCGGTTTCAAGCAGGCGCTTCACATCCCGATCGGCGATGTCCCAAAGGGCGAGGCGGCGCTTCGTTGCCTCGAAGAGCGAGTCGCCGCCGCCGCGCACATCTGCGAAAGGACTCCCTTCCGTCGAATCACGATACCGTGCAGCCAGAAGCAGTTCTTCCTGTGTCGCCACGAGTTCAGGGGAGTAGATCTCAAGAAGCGGTTGACCTCGCTTTACCTCTTGGCCGACGAAATCAACGAAGAGATTTTCGATCCAGCCTTGAACCTTGGTATGGACGTGGACCACCCGCCGCTCGTCGTAGGCCACTCTACCGACTGCTCTCACCGACCTGGAAAGGTCACGCCTTTCGACGGGGGCGGTGCGTACGCCGATGTTTTGCACGGTGGCGGAGTCGATCACGACTGCGCCCTCTGGAGCGGCGTTCGCCACGCCGGGGCACTCCGGCACGAGGTCCATGCCCATGGGCGATTTGCCCGGTGCTTCGCGCACGTAGGCCGGATCCATTGGAGCCTTCCAATAGAGCGGTTCTGTACCGCCAGGGCAGGGCCCATCGCTTGCGGTGCGCTCTACGCCCGAGTCCATCGCGTGCGGGCTTGACGTCATTCCACGCCCCCACCATCCGGCAGCGAGGGCGACAGCTGCGATGACCACTGTTAAGAGGGTTCTTCTGTTCATCGGAGTTTCTCCCCTGATGCGGTTTCGAGTTCGGCAAAGGCCCGGCGTTTATCGGCTCGGGCGCGAACCAGTCGAAGTTCGGCGCCGAGTAATCGAACCTGGCTGTCGAGCAGACTTAGGAACTCGATCCGCCCGACCTTGTAGGCCGATCGGCTGGATTCGAGTGATTGCCTCGCCTGAGGGATTAGGCCGGTTTCAAGCAGGGCTTCCTCAGAGGAGGCTCGAACGAGTGCGGCATGTGCGCTTCGAGTCTGGGAGCTGAGCTGGGCGCGTATGCCCCGAAGCTCTGCTTGAGCATGTCGGAGAAGCGACTCTTGTTCGGAGACCTTCGAACGCCACTTGGAGCGGTCGACAGGAAGTCGGACTGTGAAGCCGGCCGAGATGAAATCGTCGCCGTTGACAGGATCGCCCGGCACATTCTTTCGCACGCGGTAGCCGATTCCCAGGTCAATATCGGGAAGGCCTTCGAGCTCGGCCACGCGAATGCGAAGGCGGGCTTCTTCAACTTTCTTTTCGACGGAGCGAATCCGTGCGTTCTTCTCCGCGAGCCCAGTGAGAAGACTAGGGAGGGGCGGAACTGTTTCAGTTGAGTTCAGCGAATCCGTGCGTGGCAGATCGGTCTCAGCAGGCAGGTCGAGCAGCGCGACAAGGTGAGAACTGGTTCTCTCGATTGATTCCTCACGTCGCAGACGTTCCTGAAGAAGTGCGGTGAGCTCCACATGAGCTCGGAGCACATCTTGCTGGAGTCCGCTTCCGACTCGGTATCTAGACTCGGCGGTGGCTGCCAGTTGGCGAAGCAAATCGATATTCCGGTCGGTGATATCGAGTGCTTGTTGTGCGAAGCCGAGTTCGGCCCAGGCGGACTCAACCGCGCCGTCCGTGAGTAGCCGTCGGTCTTCAACGAGAAGGCCCGAAGCCTCGTAGCCTCGCGTTGCGGCGGTCTTGCGACTCGAGAGGAGACCAGGGAAGGGGAGCTTCTGCCTCAGCCCCAGCTGATGGCCGGAGAGTGGCGTTGATTCGAAGTCGAAATCGCCCGTAGGGATATTGCTGGCGTCGTACGCTAAGCGCGGATCATCGAGGGCTCCAGCGGGGCGGATGCGATGCTCTGCTGCCGAGGCCAACGCAGTCGCTTCCGCTAGCGCCGGATTCGCCTTGCGAGCTCGTTCCAGGCACCACTCAAGCGTCAGCACCGACGGGAGGGTCGGAACGGAGTCCTCGGAAGCAGCGGATGCAGATGTCACTACAAGCAAGAATACAAGGAGATAGTTGGCAGAGTTTTTCATCTTCACTCCCACCACGCATAGTGGTCGAGCCCGTAGAGGAGCGCGCCGCCTAGAAATCCAGTCGCACCAACAAGACCCGCAGCGGAAAACAATGCGGGGCGAAAGAGCGCTGTGGTTTCAGTCGGCGGCTTCGCTCGAACCTGCTCAGCGAGATAGAGCAGCCAAACGGAGAAGGCTGCGACGGAGGTTCCAGCCCATCTGTGGGCCGTCATCAGCCAGTCTTCATCGACGAGGCGAACGCCTGCGAAGAACCATCCGAGGGCGACGGCAACAAGCGCGGAAACCGCACCGATGCGAACGCAGAAGAGCAGCGCGTGCCGGTAGGCCGGGGCACCCGTTCTCATAAAGAGAAGCTCTGCCAGGGCGGCCGTCGTCAGCAGCGCGATGGGATAGTGCGTGACGGGCGGATGAAACTTGCCCAGCCAGGCGATCGGCGTGGGAAGGTTGCTGGCCGGGGCTCCCGCATTGGCTGCGTCCGCCTGGGAGATCGCATCGTGACCGTGCTGCGCGTGGTCATGCGATTTCTCCGCGACGGGCTCGACGGGCGCGGAGAGTAGAGTCGCCTCTCTACTTGCCGACGGGTCGCCCAGGGCTTCAGAAGCCTTCTTCATGTGTGCTTCGTGTGCGACAGCCGGAGCGGTCGAACAAAAAAGCAGGGCTAGGGCGAGAGCTGTCGCTCCGCCTGAACTAACTATGGGGTTCATTCACGCTTCTCCCGAATTCTCGTCTTCGCTGCGAACAAAGCAGCACAAACCCACCGCGCGGTGCGCGTGGGTAGACTTAAAGAAATCGGGAAATCAGATAAGAAGCGTGGATTTCAGAAGAAGAATGTCGGGCGGTGGAAGGTCAGCTTCACGCAGCCGTACCTTGGTCGTCCTGCTGAGAACCGCGTTGAGCGGCACCTCGAGTGCGGTCGGAGGAAGGACCGGCGAGCTCTGGACGGTCGAGAACGTCTGGTCGGCGCTTGCGAGGACGGCTGTATAGGAGTCACCACAGCCGCAGTCTTCATGCGCATTCCCAGGCTCCGAAGAAGAACCAGGACTCGGGGCTTCCTCGTGACAGGGCGGCGAAGTGTGATGCGCCTCAGTCGTCGACTCGTCGGGGGCTGCGTTCTGCAGACAGGCGAACACGCAGAGCGGGGCCTGCAGCACAAAGAATGCTGCCAAGGTCGCTATGAGCTGATTTCGCCGCTTCACCGTCGCCTCACCCCGCCGCTTCACCGTCGGTTCACAAAGGTCATCCGTCTACGCAATGTCCGCACGATTCCGTCTAAGCTACACCCATCGGTCAGTTGAGCCGAAAAGTTGATACCCCAACCCCTCTCTGCCAACAAGCATGAGACACCAAGCCCCTGAACAATTACTGTAGGGCGATGGATGGTGTACTCGAATGAATCAAGATACGAACACTCTAGCTGCGTCTCGGGAATCGGCGGAGGCGCGTAGCGCCGAAGAC
>JBDNFB010000030.1:0-24545 GCA_041690055.1 Myxococcota bacterium
GAGATGACTCGACTTCTTGGCATGCTTGGTCATGGTGGCGGTTCCTTCGTTGGTTTGGTTACCCCCTCCGTAACACACGGAGGGTGAAGGAGCCGCCGCTCTATTTGCCTAGAAGATCAACTGGGATTGGGACAATCCCGTCTCTATTCACACTGCCCGTTGGACCCTTAAGCAAGTGCAAGCAAAATTGGGCGTTCGGCGTCAGCTCGATATCGCTTCACTTCTGATTCGGTCCATTCCGCGCTTGCGGGGATAGAGTCTCTGGAAATCCTGTAGAGGACTCGTTTGGGTAAGCGTTAGGCGTTGTATCGTCCAGGCGATTCCAGGAGTCCCCTGATCTTATCAGCGAAGGTTCTTATGCGTCCGGCGGTGTTTGCCTGTCCTTGCCTGCTTATAGCGTTCGCGATGAGCTTCATGCCTACGGTCGCTCGCTCAGAGGAAGACTCGGTCCGCGCGAATCCGGGGGCGCCCGAGGAGATCGTGGTGACCGCGGAGCGGCGCGAGGCGAGCAGTTTCGATGTTCCGATTTCCGTTGAACCGTTTTCCGCGGAGAACCTCCAGAACTCAGCACTCGTCACCACCTTTGATTTACAAAAGCGAAGTCCGAGTCTCGTGATCAGTCGAAACTCGATTCTGACGCAGCCCTATATCAGAGGTGTCGGGAGCGACTTGATCACGGCGGGAGCGGACCCGAGTGTTCTGACCCTTGTGGATAATGTGAGTCGAACCCGGTCGCTCGCAGCTGAAGTGGATTTCTTCGACGTGGAGCGAGTCGAGATTGTAAAGGGGCCACAGAGCACGCTCTTTGGTCGAAATGCGACGGGCGGAGTGATTCATGTCCTGACGCGCCGACCTCAACCGGAAGTCGAGGCTTACGCGCGTCTAATAGTGGGCAGTTTTGAGGCGCTTCGGCTTGAGGGTGCGCTGAACACGCCGATTCTGAATGAGAAACTCCTCCTGCGTGTGTCAGGGATGCGGCATCAGAAAAATGGTGAAGTCTCGAACCGCGGACCAGGAGGATAGATCAACGATCAAGGGTTGTGGGCGGGGCGGGCGCAGCTTGCCTGGACTTCGATGAATGGAAACACAGAGGTCCTTTTCAGCGGTGATTATCAAGGCGAACGAAGCTCCAGAGCCTGGGCTCCCAAAGTGGTCGGGCCTTTCGCGGGCTCGCCCGCAGTCGGAGCGGGGGGAATCGTTCCGCGAGGCGACCGTGTGGTGAACTTCGACCGTCGCCCTCGCAATGACACGCGGGTCGCTGGCGGAACGGTGCAGATCGATCACCAGTTCTCGGCGTTTGATCTGGTCTCAATTTCGGCCTATCGAGAGAGTGACCTCAAGCTCGACCTTGATCTCGATGGCACGGATCTGGACTTCGTGACGAACAGCCCCCGTGAAAACTCACGGACCTGGAGCCAGGAGTTGCGGGCTTCGGGGGAGTGGAACGAGCAGATTGAGTGGATCGCTGGCGTGTTCTATCTGAGAGAGGATGTGGAACAGTCATTCCGGGTGCGGATTCCGGCTTTGCCCTTCGATGACAAGACGAATTCTCGAATCGAAAACGATGCGTTCGGGATTTTCGCAGAGGCGACGATCGAGTTTCTGGACGATTTCGCTTTCACGGCGGGGGCTCGGTATTCGTGGGAGCGCCGCGAAAACGATTTCGCAGAGAATCTAAACGGGGCTCGCATCCTTACGTATGTCGATGACGACGAGTGGAATAATGTGTCGCCTCGATTCGTCTTGGAGTGGAAACCAAACCCGCTTGTGCGCGTCTACGCTTCGGCAACGATTGGGTTTAAGGCCGGCGGGTATAACACGGTCGTTGGGCAACCAGAGCCCTTCGATCCTGAGACGCTTTGGGCGTACGAAGTCGGTGCGCGCGCGATGTTTTTTGACCGGCGGGTGCGCGTGTCCGGGGCGGTATTCTTCTATGACTACGATGATATTCAGCTGAATGTTTTTACGCCCGCGACGGTCAATCTCTTTCCTCAGGTCGAGAACGCCGGCCGGGCGACGGTTGCGGGCGGCGAGATTTCAACGCGATTTTACCCAGTCAAAAATTTTGAATTGGAACTTAACCTCACGGCGCTGCATACAGAGATCGGAAAGCTGCGCGCCGTCGATCAGAACGAACCTGCGGCCAACCCCGACCGCTCCGGCAACCGCTTGCCGCGCGCGCCAACGCTCTCCTTCTTCACGGCAGCCCAGTACACATTTTCGTTCGCGTCCGTCGAACTCACCCCACGCGTCGAGTACATGTACCGATCGAAAATCTACTTCTCGGTTTTTCAGGACGAAACGACCCGCGAAGCGGCCTACGGAATCCTCAATGCTCGGCTGAATATCAGCGTGCCGGATGTCGGCATGGAGCTTGGGTTTTTCGCTCGCAATCTGACGGACACGCTCTATGCCCAGAACCGAGTCCGGCTCGATGGGCAGGTCGGCAATCTGGCATTCTGGGGCGAGCCTCGCTTCTTCGGTTTCGAGGCGACTTTCAACTACTAAGCCATCGAATGTATTTGAGCCCTCTCCCGGCTGAGGCCCCACTGAGGCCCGACTGAGGTCTCGGCGGGAGCGCAGGTAAGGAGTCCGCCCGCACCACCCGCCGAGCCTTACTCGGATGTTACCCATCACCTTAAGCAACCCGCGCGGAGTCGGCGCCACCCATCTGGGCGGTGCGGGAGCCGTCTTGTCCTCTCTAGGCTTGAGCTTGTTGGTATGGGGGAAGCAGAATCGATTTGGATTCCGTCGTCCCGTACAGAGCAGGAGAGCCCATTGAATCGCTGCCTAGTTGTCTTTCTTTTCGCAATCTGGGCGGGCCTATCCGCGAACCCCAGCGGTGCGCTTTCGGTCGTCGTCGACGCCAGAGCGACGGGTTTGTTCGGGGGGTTCGGTCCGGCGGGTTCTCGGTCCGGTCTCGGTCTCATCGAAGGCATCGATATTTCAGTCCCCGGTCAGGCCTACGAAATTTATTCGGCGGGACATATCTTCTTGGGGGCGTCCGCGCTTCCGTTTGCCGATCCCGGCGGGCTCGGACCGCTGAGTCGCATCAGCGTCCTCGCCAGTCCGCAGGGATTCTCTCCGCTTGAGGGGGCGGCAATCGACTCTGGCGGAACCTTGGGATTCGAGGTCAACCACCTCGGTGCGCTGTTTGGCGTTTTCGTCCCGGAAGGCGTCCTCTCAGCCCCAGGGTTCGAAGCCATAGGCGAGGACGCAGGGGGTGGGGTGGCCGCTGCCGACCTGTTCTTGATTGGAGCGGGGCCGCTTTTCTTTTCCGCGCCGGGACCGGGGCGGCTCTATCTGGGGATCAACGATCCACTTGGAATGAACAACGCGGGCGCGTTTAACGTGACGATCACTGCGGTTCCAGAGCCCGGAACGGCTCTGCTCCTCGGACTTTCAATGTTAGGCCTTGCGTCGATCGGTCGAAGGAGGTCCGATTTCTCATCCGCGCTCTTTGTTCAAACTCATATTGGCTTGGTTTTCAGGTGGAGATGAATCCCGCTTGGATCGCTTCTGGGCCCGGTTGGGTCGGGCATTTGCGAACTATGTCCCCGTCAACGTTCACTTCGTAGGACGGAGCGAGCGGGCGCCGTAGAAGGGCCTGGTTGGGGGAGCGAGCGAAATGAGAGCTGTCTTAAATTGCTCTTACCCCGCCTGCGCGACCTACCCATTTGGATAGGTCGCGCAGACGGGGTAAGAGCGGCGTCATCTCGTCCTCCGCACATTCGCCGGCCGCCGGCCAGGCGAAAGGGGGAGGGAAAACTCTTCCAGTCCACAAGGAGAACCATACGCGCATCTGCCCCCCATTAATATCCACCGATCGGTTGGGTGTGGTCTGAAAGTCGCGCACCTCGAAATGGGGTTGGCCTATCTTTTATCGATCCGAGGGATGGGGAAATGCGGCTGGGTCTAATACGGAGCCCGAGGCTGGATTTCCTCAGCGCTGAACTCACGCTGAGTCGAGCTCTGGGCCCGAGGGGGCTTGTCTTTCGAGGAGGAGGTTTTTTGCGGCTCATGCAGATTCAGTCAGGTCACGATCAGCGCTCGGACATGCGAATATGAGTGGCGCGCGTCCCGATCCACTGGCGCCGGGTCAGATTTCGCTGCGCATCTATCCCCATGCGATCCCGCCTCGTGAATGCGTGGCGGAGATGTGCCATCAGGCCGAACTTGCGGAGACCGCGGGTTTTGAGGGTCTGATGACGAGCGAGCATCACGGCGGATTTGGTGGCTATATCCCCAACCCGCTTCAGCTGGCGGGTTGGCTACTGGAATCAACCCATTCGGTTTGGGCTGCACCCTGTCCCCTCCTGCTTCCGCTCAAGCACTGGACGCATGTCGCGGAAGAAATTGCTTGGCTCGCTGCGCGTTTCCCCGGCAGGGTGGGCGCGGGATTCGCCACCGGCGGTTTGGCCCAGGATTTTGAGATGGCGGAGCTCGATTTCTCCGAGGCGGGTGCGCGCTTCAGGGCGGCTATGCCTGAGATCGGGAAGGCGCTTCGCGGGCAGGCGGAAGGCGAGCTTGCGAAAGACCCGGCGATTGCCGCCTGCGCGGACTCGCCGATCAGGCTTTCCTGTGCTGCGCAGGGTCCCGTAGGCGCGCGGCGCGCGGCTCGCTTCGAGATGGGCGCGCTCTACGATTCGCTCCAAACCCTGGACCGGATGCGCGTAGTTACCGATGCCTATCACGAAGCGGGAGGGAGCGAGGCCTGTACGGCCATTCGACGAGTTTGGATCGGGCCGCCTCCGAACAAAGAAGTCTCGGCGCAGATGGATTTCTACCGCGATTATGCACCGCAGGAAGCGCAGGCACACTGGGGAAAAGGGCAGGAGCTTGTGCACGGTGATAACGGCGCATCGGTCGCGGAGCAGTTGCTCGAAGTGGCGCGAAAGGGCGGCTGTGACGCGTTCAATCTCCGCATTCACGCCCAGGGGATTTCTGCGGAAGCGGTCCGCGATCAGATCAGGGCGTTAGGCGAGGATACGTTGCCTCTGCTCCGGCGTGAATGGGCCGCTAACGCGGCTAGGTAGGATTCGAGATTGGGTATTAGGCCAGCCGGCGGCGGATTTCTGCGGCGACTCGCCAAAGCCGATCTTGCCCCCAGACGGAGAAGTCCGGCTCGGGAGAAGCGCCTGAGTCGCCTGAGTCTCCGGAATTTTTGACGGTCATAAGGCGGTAGCTGGGGACGCCCCAGAGGCCGAGTTTGTGGTACATGACTCGGCGATTCTCCTCGATCTCTTCACGCCAATCATCGCCGTCCAGATGAACTCTCGCTTCTTCATAAGAGAGGCCTGCTTCCTCGACGAGGGCACGGATCCCCTCGTCGCTGCCGGTGTTTCGCCCCTCGGCGAAGGCGGCGCGCAGGAAGGCTGAAAGGAATTCGGGGCCTTTGCCCTGATCGCGAGCGAAGGGCCAGAGGGAGAAGCCGCGTTCGACGGGCCGGCCGATCGGGTCGAACATATCGCCGAAAGGCACGCCGATATGATCTGCTTCTCGTTTCGCGTCCGTCATGATGTAGATCCCTTTGGCGAAAGGCGCGGGGACACCGCGCATGACCATGGGGAGGACCGGCCGGATCGTGATCGGGACATCGACAGACGCGGCCATCGCGATCGTGCGATCGAAGATCATGGCCGTATAGGGAGACCTGAGCGAGGGGTAGAATTCAAGTCGAAGTCGCCCCTCGTTCTGATGCGTGCCTGGGTCGATCGCGGGGCGGTCGAATCGCGGCATCGTTTGACCGTCTCGGGCGGCGCCAAGGGCGATCAGTCGGCGTTCGAGATGATGGAGTCGGTCCACGCCCCAGAACCATTCTCCTGCGTACCAGAACATGCCGCCGGAATAATGTCGCTTGCGGGTCCGGCGCGCATTGCCCTGCGCGAGAACATTCTTCGTTTCAGAAGGCGAAGCGGCGGGTGTCCGCGCCTGGATTTTCCGAAGGGCGTCTTGGTTATTCGCCCAGAGCGCGCGGCCCGCTTCGAGTGCCACATCCCTAAAGCGAGGATCGCCCACGAGCCCGGCGAGCATGCCTTCGACGTATTCGATGTCCTTTCGAGACGGCAGCTCCGGGCCGTGGTCGGGCGCGCCCTCCGCGTTCGGCGAAGCGGGGGTGAGAGGGCGGTCCAGAGGAGGATCGAGAGGACGGTTGAGAGAAAAGTCAAACGGGAGGTGATAGTCCGCCGCCACGAGTGCGCAGTCCCGCGCTGCGTATTCGGAGAGCAGCTTCGGTTCGGGCGCGTGCTCTAGATCGGTTTGGGACACGAGGGAAAAGCGACATTCGATATCGTACAAGTCAAGGAGTGGCCCGATCGCTTCGAGCGCGAGTTGGCTATAGGGATCATCGACCTGATGATAGAACTCGACGATATGCGGCTGGCGCCGCACGCGCCGCCCGAGTTCCCGCACGCGCATTCCGAAGCGCATAACATGGGGGAGGGTGAGCATGATACGGCGCTGCACCGCCCGCTGGCGGTCGTCTAGATCGGTTCGGCTCGCCCCTTTTCGCTCGACTTCATTCTCGAGCGCGCGTGAGGCTGCGTCCGACGATGATGATGACGATGATGAGGAGGGGTCCGGCGCCTCACTCTTCGACAAACGTATTTTCTCCCTCGCCCGAGAGGACGTGCTTCATGACCTTACCCGTCGCGTTGCGGGGAAGGCTCTCGGTTCGGATCTCGATCAGTTCGGGGACCTTGAAGTAGGCGAGGGCTTCCGCAGCGAACTCCCGGATCCCGTCTTCGGTGGGGGTCGCTCCGGCGTTGGGGACGATGACGGCCTTCACGCGCTGTCCGAGCTCTCGGTCGTCCACGCCATAGACGGCCACTTCAGAGACGTCGGGATGCAGCTCGATTCGGTTCTCGATCTCCGCGGGGTAGATGTTCTCTCCGCCGCGAATGATCATGTCGCGAAGGCGCGATTCGAGGTAGAGCTTCCCCTCTTTCATATGGCCGAAGTCGCCGGTATCGATCCAACGGCCGGGCAGGAAATTTTCCTTGTTCGCCTTGGGGTTGTTCAGGTACTCGAGCATGACCAGGGGGCTGCGCACGCAGATTCGGCCATTCTCGCCCTCGGGCAGCTCATTCCCGTTCTCGTCGACGGCCTTGATCTGCACAGTCGGCAGAGGCGCGCCCACACAATTGGCCGACTTCTTGAGCATTGCGGAGTTCGCGTAGCTCACCAGCCCGCCCGTCTCGCTTGAGCCATAGCCCGAACCCGTGCCTCCCGACAGATGTGGGAAGCGTTCAGCGATCGTGCGCAGCAGCTCAGGCGTAGATGCGGAGCCGCCGACGCCGACATTGCCAAAGCGCGCGGTGTCGAGCTTTTCGATGTCCGGGTGGTCTAGGAGGCGGAAAATATGCGTCGTCGCGCCGGTCCAGACCGTGACTTCTTCTTCGATGGACAGCTTGATGATTTGTGCTGGATCGAAGCGCCCCATCGGCCATACTGTCTTCATGCCGGCTACTAACATCGACGTTGTACTTCCCATCGAACCCGAAAGGTGAAAGAGTGGGAAAGGGGCGAGCATCGCGCCCGGCGCTCCACCGACCGAGGGTTCGGTCATGCTGCGGCGTGCGCCGATGTAGAAAGTCGATGTCGTGAAAGCGACCAGGGTGCGATGACTAACGAGGGCGCCTTTCGGGCGACCCGTCGTGCCCGAGGTGAAGAGCAGTAGACACGGTGCGTCTTCGTCGATCGGATTCGTAGGTAGGCTTGCCTCGCGATCGTGCTGAACGAGGGAATCGAACTCGTCCTCGAAGGAGATGACTTTCGCTTCGACATTCAACCCCTCCAGGCGTTCGGCGCGCCGCTTGTCGGTAAAGAGAAGTTTTGGTTTCGAGAGGTCGAGTCCGTACTGGATCTCGTCGCCCGCCCACCAGCCATTCATGGAGATGACGACGGCTCCGAGCGAAACCGTCGCCCAGTAGGTCAAAATCCATTCCGGTGTATTCGCCGCCAGGATTGCGATGTGGTCTCCGGGCTGCACGTCATACTTTTCGCGCAGCGCGGCGGCGAGCGAAGTCACATCCGCGAGGTGCTCGGTATAGGTCCATCGCCGCCCATCCGAAAAAACCAGATATTCCTTGTCGCCATGGGCAGCCGATTGGGCAAGCAGTTCGCGCAGGCTCTTCGCTCGATTCGCGTAGACCTGCATGGTCTCGCCGAGCACGACTTCCTCGCCGAGTTCGAAAGGACTGCCCGGCGATTGAAGACGCGAATCTGCTTCTTCCATCGAGAGGAGGGCGGGGGCCGAGGCAGGGGCTGCGTTTTCGGAGGACTCGTTTGACATGATCTGGAGGGCACTCTTTTGAGTTAAGGAATGGGGAATAGGAGCTCTCTACGAGCGGTCTAGGATTCGTGCGCGCGAAGGGAGAGGATGAATGGAAGGGCCCCTCTCGCCGCGGTCCAGCCCCCGAATTGTGACATTAATGCGGTGCGAATTCGATGGGTAAGGAGGCGAAGCCCTGCACGTATTCCGTATAGAGGCGCTGGCTTCCCTGTAGATCGACTTCGTATGCGGGCATCCGTACGAGAATCTCTTCGATCGCCACTTTGGCTTCGAGGCGAGCCACGTGTCGGCCGAGGCAGGCGTGGGTGCCATGCCCGAAGCCGACCGTCCGCGGGGCGCGCCGCCGAAACTTCCACACGTCTGCATCCGGGAATTCGCGTTCGTCGCGGCTGGCGGAGCTGTAGAGGAACATGATGGGCGATCCAGCTTTCAACGACTGGCCGTGCAGCTCGAGATCCTCTTTGAGGACGCGCATCATGAATTGGGTCGGCATATCAAAGCGCACAGTCTCCATGAAGGCGTCGAGAATCCATTTCGGCTGGGCAGCGATCTCACGTCGATCATCCGGATGTTCCCAGAGACGATGCAGCGTGGCGGCCAGCATCTTGGGCAGCGTCTCGGTCCCAGCGACCACAAGTTCCTTCATGAGCGAGGACACTTTCTCATCGCTCATTTTCGCGCCCTCGATTTCCGCAGCGAGATAGCGGCCAAGGACATCTCCGCGTTCGCCTGCCGCAGCATCGCGGCCCGCGCGGCGCTTTCGCACTTTGTCCATGAAATAGGCGTCGAGATTCGCGAAGCCATCGATGCCCGCCTGGGTAATGCCAAGCGAGCCGGGCTCGCGGTAGAAGATCGAGTCGACCCAGCCGCGCAGCAAGTCGCCCTCTTCCCTGGGGAGGCCGAGGACGGCGCAGACGGAGAGTGTGGAAAGATGGCTGCCGAGTTCGGCTATGACGTCGATGCGACCTTTTTCCTGGGCGAGGTCGAGCCGAGTGCGTACGATGTCGCGGAAGGTGTTTTCGAAGTGCTTGATCTTGCCGGGAAGGAAAACGCCGCTCACGAGCGCGCGATGCGTCGTATGTCGCGGGGGATCCATCATGTCGAGTGCGGGGAAGACCTCTACGACCTTTTGGAGGAGATGTCCCGCCGTAGTCCCCTGTTCGGCGGTGTAGAGATCGGGCGATTGGCACGCCTCCCAGACATCTTCGAAGCGGGAATAGGCCCAGCAATCATACGCTTCGACGTAGTGGATGGGGCTCTCCTCGCGGAGCCGTCGGTAGACCGAATGCGGGTCTTCGAAGATGATCGGGGCGAAGGGGTCGTATTTGACGGATTGAGAGTTCATCCTTTTCGTATCCTCTGCCTTCAGCCTGGGCCTAATAAGGAGGGGTCGCCTTGATGCATGGAGGCGCGTGCGACTCGCTTGCAGCTTCGCCATCCGGCTTTGGTGCGAATGAGTTCGTCAGCGTATTCAATCCAAGTCTCGTAGGTCTTGCCTTCGTGCTCGCCTTTGCCGAAATGCATCACGCGGCAATAGCATTTGCTGCTCGCGCGGTCGCCGTCACGGTCGCCATCAAGGGCAAGGTCAAGTTCGATGCGGTAATTGCCGAGCAGATGCTGGCTCGGACCGCAGCCGTCGAGATAGGAGCGAATCGTGTCGCGCACGGGGTCGAGTCCGGTTTGGGCCCAGGCTTCGAAGTCCATTTCGACATCTTCTGTGAAGACCTCGTCGAGCCGCTCCCAGCTGCGGGTGTCGAGGCATTCGGAATAACGGTCCAGGACGGCAATGATCGCGAAACGATCGTCGGCTGCACTCATGAAGAACTCCTTCTATCCATTTGGGCCTAAGGTCTTGATCGTGACTACTCTTGGCTGAATCGGCCGCCGTAGAGGAGTGGGCTTGATGATTGTTGCGGATGGATGCGCACGATCACGCGTTCGGCTTCCGGTGAATCGAGATCCGCTGGCGCTTCTTCTCCGCCGGACGTCTCTCGGAATTGCCGCCTAAGGAAACTGCGATCGGTGTCGTCTTCGAGCGACGCTATGCCGCGTAGCTCGACGTATTTCGTATGGTCCGCCGCATTGATTACGCAGAACGCAACGGTCGGATTCGCGCGCAGGTTCACGTATTTGAGCCGACTTTTGATTGTAGAAATTAGGACGCAGGCCTGCTCTTTGTCCCAGACATAGCTCACGGGATTGGTCGAGATCAGGCCGTCTTTGGCCCGGAGTGTGCTGAGCAGGCCGTAGTTATGGGCAGCGAGCAGGGCCTGATGCGCTTCGGGGATTTCAATTTCCGTTGGGTTCGGCATGTGAGGGCTCCTAAATTTTGGGCCTCGGCGAAGAGGTTCTCAACGCCGATGCGCCTCTCTAATTTGACGACGGCTTCGACAGGCCGAGGCGCGTGAAAAAATGTTCGGGAATGGCTTCGGGTTTCTTGTAGAGGTAGGTTTTGCAGGGACTTTTGCCGAGTACCGGTGCGGGATCGACGATGAACATGGGGATGCCCGTTCCTTCGAAGGAAGTCGTCTCCATTATGGGTTCATGGCAACAGTAGACCGGGATTTCATCGCGGCCGTAGGTGAGCGGATGCGGGCCTGGGACGACGTAATCCGAGCGCGGCGCTTCGTAGTGGCCGTCGGCGATCATCCGTCCGCCGCTTGGGCAGATCGGGCAGATGAAGGTGAGCTTCTCGTCATCTTCGACGAGATCGAAGGTTCGCAAATGTACCCGCGTGAAATGCATCAGCGACTCGGCGCGTTCGCGGAACGACGCGTTTTCGATCATATCGCTGGCCATGGCCTCGCGGAGGGCCGAGTCGAGGCCGGAGGTTCCCGCGCTTCGACCGATGAAGGAGAGTAGGGCGGAGACCCGCGACATCCCGCGGTCGTGTCGGACGAGGGCGCCCTGATGCAGCGCCTTGGCCCTCGCGAGTGCCTCTGCGGGTTGGCCAGCTTTTAGGGTTGCGATGATTGCTTCGCATTCCGCTTTCCAGACGGGGACTGGATCGTCGCCGGGCCCGCAGCGTTCGGGAGCGATCTCGGGATTCTCCATTTCCCGGACGGCCCGCGCCGCCGCCTCGGTCCCGTCTCGTCGCTCGATCCAGGTCGTGAGTGTGACCTCCCAGCCCGCGTAGTTGCGAATCATGGAAAGCACTTCGCGTCGCAGGCGCCGGACGAAATCAATTGCGTCCTCGGTGTCGCCGCGGTCTAGGGCTTCGGCCATCGCATCGACGGAACGCAACCCGAATACCCGAAGCTCTTCGTCACTGAAAACGCGCGCATCGCTCATCTGACCGGACTTCCTCCCAGCCAGACGTTCGCACGCGCGCGCGGGCATGTCAGCGCCCGGAACGATCGCGATGAGGCGTGCGCAACCGTCCAGAATGCGCGCCCGGAATACAAAGAGCCGGCGAGGAATACTCCTCGCCGGCTCAATGAGTGCTGCCCAAACGTCAAACGCACGCTTTCGCGCGATTTAGTGGCTCGGGGCCTCGAGCACGTGGATGCCGCAGCAGGTGCCGAGGCCGATCACGTGGGCCAGGCCAATGCGTGCGCCTTCGGCCTGTCGCTTGCCCGCGTTGCCGCGCAGATGCGTTGCGATCTCATAGACGTTCGCCACGCCCGTTGCGCCGATCGGATGTCCCTTCGAGAGCAGGCCACCTGAGAGGTTGACGGGGATGCGGCCGCCATGCCAGGTGGAGCGATCGTCGATGAGCTTGCCGGCGTCGCCATCGGCGCAGAGGCCGAGGTTCTCGTAGTGGAGCACTTCGGCGGTCGCGAAGCAGTCATGCAGTTCGACGAGGTCGAGATCGTTCGGGCCAACACCCGCCATCTCGTAGGCCTGCGCCGCGGCGTTGCGCGTGCAGGTGCTGACGTCGGGCATCACTTCGTCGCGATCCGTCCACGGATCCGTCGTCAGGACCGAGGCGCGAATCTTGACCGCCTGACTCATCAGGCCGAGTTCCTTCACCTTCTTCTCCGACATCAGCACCGCGGCGGCAGAACCGTCGACGTTGGCCGAGCACATGAGCTTGGTGTTGGGATACGAAATCATCTCAGCGCCCATGACTTCTTCGAGCGGCGTCTCCATCTGGTAACGCGCCTTCGGGTTCATCGTCGAGTGGTGATGATTCTTGACGGCGATCATTGCGAACTGCTCGAAGGTCGTGCCCCATTCCCTCGAGTGGGCCATGCCGGCTTCGGCAAACACACACGGCATCGAGCCGGAGCCGAGAAGGCCTTCCGGATGGATGCCCTTCGGAGCGCCGCCGCCGCCACCCAGCATGCCCGCACCGGCGAGCTTCTCGACGCCAACAGCGAGGACCGTGTCGTAGATCCCAGCGCGAATCGCCGTCCAGCCTTCGCGAAGTGCGGTTGCGCCGGTCGCGCAGGCGTTCGACACGTTGACGACGGGAATGCCCGTCTGTCCGATTTCCTGCTGGATCTGCTGGCCGACCATGCCGGCAGCCATCATCAGGTTGCCACTGTAGAGGGCCTGCACGTCGTGGATCGTGATGCCGGCATCGTCCATCGCGCCGAGCGCCGATTCCGCGCCGAGCGATCCAAGCGATCGATCGAGGTACTTCCCGAACTTGATCATGTCGATGCCTGTGATGTAGACGTCTTCACTTCCCATTTCATCTCCTTTTCGCGGTCCGTCTCCGAGCCACGCAAACCCATCGGCTTGATTCATCGTTGTGTCGCAGTTGCTCCGTCGAGTTATTCGTCGCCGGCTCCCGCGGTCGTACTGTCAGCGCCCACAGCCCAGCGCGCTGCTGTAAAAAGACGCTATGCGCTCGGGGAAAGGCAGTACATCATGTACTCGTTGCCTTCCGTGTCTTTGCGCGGCGCGATTTTGTAGACGACGTCGACGTCCATCCCGAGCGTGATCTTCGCCGGGTCGGGATCGATATTGATCAGGTTGGTTTTGATCGTGCCGCCGCCTTCGAGGTCGGCGATGGCCGAAATGAACGGGACTTCGATGCCGGGGAAGGCGCGGTAGATGATCGAGAAGGTGTGGAGCTTGCCCTTGTTCTGCAGTCGGAACGGCTCAGCCGTTCCGCGGGCGCCGCATTTGCCGCAGGCCATGCGCTCTTTCAGCGAGATCGCCGAGCAGCTGCTGCACTTGTTTGCCTCAAGATACGGATCGCCGGATTCGGGGACCTTCAAGAAAGGCACGATGGAGAGGGGTTGATCTGACACGTACGGGGACTCCCATTCTCTGGTGTATTTTCATCGATCTGTCGCGATCTAGAGGCCGCCCACGTTACTTCATCGGGGGGCCTCTTCGCCAAGTCTCGGGGAGCGCAGCTAAGGCGATGGGAGAGCGGCGCGGAGGCGGCAGGAGGATCTTCCGGGGCTGATTTCTATGCCAACATGCAAGGGGTGCGCAGCGCGTGGCTGTGCAGGCTTGAAGCAGCCGTAGGAGGCATTCGTCGGCTGCGATTGACCGCCCCAGGCGGGATGGGAAGACAGAATGGACGAATTGGATCGGCTTCAGCGGGACGAGCGGGATATTCCGAAATGGGATGTCGAAACGGATGTGCTGGTCGTGGGGTTTGGGTGTGCCGGGGCGTGCGCGGCCACCTCGGCGGCGGAGGCTGGCGGAGACGTCCTTGTCGTCGACCGCTCGGGAGGCGCCGGTGGGACCTCCATTAACTCAGGGGGCTTTCTCTATCTCGGCGGCGGTACGGCGCTCCAGAAGTCGCTTGGTTTCGAGGACTCCGCCGAAAATATGTTCAACTATATGATGGCGGCCTGCGGACCTGAGCCCGATGCGGCGCTGATCGCGCCCTACTGCGAAGGGAGCGTGGAACATTTCGACTGGATCGTTTCCCAGGGCGTGCCTTACCGCGAGCGATTCTTCCCGGGCGCCCACGAACCCTTCGAGAGTGATTGCGGTCTCGTCTATTCGGGCAGCGAGCATGTCCACCCCTTTAACGAGATCGCTAAGCCCGCGCCGCGCGGTCATGCGCCGCAGTCGGTTCGGGATAAGGGCGCGCTCTTTATGAACTGCTTGATTGAGTCAGCGAAGAAGGCGGGCGCGCGGACGGCCTATCAAAGTCGCTGCGATTCGCTTGTCACGGCGAGCGATGGTCGAGTTGTGGGCGCCGTACTTTCGACGCTTGAGGGGGAGCAATGCGTTCGGGCCCGGAAGGGTGTGATCCTCACGGCAGGCGGTTTTATCTACAACGACGCGATGCTTGAACGGTATGCGCCTGTGCTTCGGAAATGTAAGGCAAAAGTCGGGACCGAGACCGACGATGGGCTTGGGATTCGCCTGGGTCTCGCGGCGGGGGCAGAGGCGATCCGGATGGATGCTGGCGATGTCAGCATGGCGATCTTTCCACCGAACGATTTGCGCCGAGGAGTCTTCGTAAATGCTTCGGGCCAGCGATTCCTGAACGAGGACGTCTATTTCGGCCGTGCGGGCGAAATCGTGCTCTACCACCAAGATGCGCATGCCTACCTCATCGTCGATGATTCATGTTTTGTGCGGCCCTCTATGTTTCCGGTCGAGTTGGCGGGCGTGGGCGAGACGATCGGCGAACTTGAAGCGGAAGTCGGTTTTCCGCGCGGCGCGCTGGCGAGTACCTTGGCCTACTACAACGAACATGCGGCGCGCGGCGAGGACCCGCTTTTCAAAAAAGGAAATGGGTATGTGACGCCGCTTGTGAACCCACCCTATGCGGCCATCGACTTGCGCGCGGAGAACCTGATCTATTCCGGGTTTACGCTGGGAGGTCTTCGCATTGATGCGGAAGGCCGTGCGCTCTCCGCCGCGGGCGCACCGATTCCTGGGCTCTACGCCGCAGGACGGACGACGTCGGGCGTGGCGAAACATGGCTACAGCAGCGGTATGTCGCTCGGGGACGGCAGCTTCTTTGGTCGCAGGGCAGGGCGACACGCTGCGACGAACGGAAACTAACACCTTCGGGGCGTGCACTTTTTTGGGGCGCCTCCCTAATAACTGCTCAGCGCTTTCCGCAGACTGAAAGCTGGGAGAGTCCTCGGAAACTGGGGTTGGCGGCGTAGATATAGCCGTCCGCGCCCATCTCGAGTTGGGGGAATTTTTCGAGCAGGGCCGTGAGCGTTTCGGCCGCTTCGAGTCGGGCGAGGTGTGCGCCAAGGCAAAAATGACGCCCGCCGCCGAAGGACTGCACCTGGATATCTTTGCGTTCGATGTCGAAGCGGTCCGGGTTGGCGTAGGCCTCCGGGTCGCGGTTGGCGGCGGCGAGAGAGACCGCGATGGCTTCGCCTCTCGGAATTGTGATGCCGCGGATTTCGATGTCTTGATGGGCGATCCGGCCGGAGTTCGTTACGGGCGAGTCGTAGCGGAGGACTTCTTCTACGGCATTATTCATGAGCTCGGGGCGCGCGCGAAGCTTCGTGAGCTCGGCTGGATTGTGGAGGAGTGCCATCACGGCGTTGCCGATCAGGTCGCTCGTCGTCGAGTTTCCGGCCACGAGCAGCAGATTGCACAGCGATGCGATCTCTTCGTGTGAGAGTCGGTCTCCGTTTTCATCGCTCGCAACCATCGCGGAGATCAGATCGGAACCGGGATGGCTATGACGCTGCTCGATCTCCTTGAAGAAAAAGGCCTGCAATGAAGAGAATGCGTCCTCTGCGGCCGCCACATCAGCGGGGTCGCCAAAGGGGCTAAACGCCGTCTTGATCATGGCGTCGGACCAGGTCTTGAACTGGCCGTGATGTTCCGGATCGATGCCAAGGAGTTCCGCGATCACGATTGTTGGGATCGGACTTGCAACGCGCGCCGCCAGATCGAAGTCGCCTTCGTCGATCTCTCCCACGACACGGCGGGCCACTTCGCGCACACGCTTGCGGACTTTTTCTATCGCCCGCGGCGTGAACGGACGGCGCACCAGATCGCGCAGACGGCGATGCTCCGGCTCGTCCATGAGGAGCATTGATACCTCGCGTCCCTCGATATAAAGGAAGCGCCGATCGAATCCATTCTCCACGTTATTTCGCGGATCCGTGAGAAAATCGGGATTGCGAAGCGCATTAGACACATCCTCGTGTCGAGTCAGGAGGAAGAAGCCGAATTCCGTGTCATGACGAACGGGACGCTCGCGCCGGATCTGGGCGAGGATCGGATAGGGATCCTCTCTGAATGCGGGATCAAGCGCCGTCAGCGCAACGCCCGAGGGCAGCCCATCGTCCATGGGTGTTGGATAGTCAAAGGACGGCGGCGGCGGTGAGAAGGACGACGCGGACGATGATGCGGACGACGAAACTGGCGACATAGGTTCTCCTCTTGCGGGAAAATTGAGCTTAGCATTTTGCCTTCAGCTCGAAGTCTTCCGCTCGGCAACGACATGAACGGTGCCGCCCTGGAGTGCCGCTGTGGCCGCTAGGGCCAGTGTGAGTGCCAAGGGCGTAGTGATCACAGGAAATTGTCGGTCTTGCCGCGTCCTGCGGTCGAGAGGTCTGTGGCGATGGTTTAGAGGTCGACCGCTTGAGCGCTTGAGCAGATCGGGCAGGGCGCGGCTCGGCGCGCGTGAGGGCAGGCTACTGACAGGGAGGTCGTAGAGAGCGTGGAGCGCGTCGGCGGAGTCGCCTGCGGGGGCTGTTTGGCCGCCCCCGTTCGCCAGATCGCGTATGCTCAGCTTTTGAAGTTAGCGGAAAGCGGTCAATGCCCCGCGTTAAGTGGATGACCGGCGGATCACGGAGTTTGTTGCGCATCGGTGGATCTGTGTGTACCCGCACAGGCGTATCGACGTATGGGCGTATAGATGGATAGGCACGCGGGGCTAGGGGTGGGAGAGAAGCCGAAGATGACGAAAATATCAGACGCGCTTGGGGATTTAGGAATTGCGGCATCTTCTTCGAAATGGGGGGGCGTCTTCTACCATGTGGTTTGTCGCCGCATCGATACCGTCTTAATCCCCCTCAGCCAGGGGCGGCTCTCCATGGGCCCGCCCGGCCAAACCGTCTTGCTCACGACCACGGGCGCCAAGACGGGGAAGGTGCGTAAGGCGTCCTTGGCCTTCATGTGGGAGGGCGACGATATGGTCGTCATCGCCTCAAAGGGCGGTGCCCCAAATCATCCCGGCTGGTACCACAACGTGAAAGTCGATCCGCGTGTCCATGTACAAACGCGCGGGCTCGCAGAGGAACGAGTCGCGCTCATAGTCGAGGCAGAGGAGCGCGATAAACTGTTTCAGCGAATGTCGATCGCCTTTCCGAATTTTGCGGCCTATCAAGAGCGCGCCGTCGACCGGAAGATTCCGGTCGTTCGCCTGCGCCACGTCCTCTAATGACGCCGATTGCCTGTAGTCCCGCTATCCGTAATTGTTAGGCGAAGAGCGTTTCCGACTGAGCAGCGGCGGCCACGTTTTCTTCGAGGTGGGCGAACACTTGCATGTCCGCGTTGACGGCATCTAGCCCATGCGCCAGCACGTACGCATAGCTGCGTTGGAAAGCGGAGAGGCCGGACTGGAGAACCTGGGGCTTGTAGTGCGCGTCGAAGGCGTCAGATTTGCCCCAGCCCAGGAACTTTCGTCCGGCGAGATAGCGCCCCGCTTTCATTCCGATGAGGCCGATTCCCGAGGCACGGACCTGGTCAAGGAAGGGCTTGATCTCGGCCATTGTCTTTGAACCAGGCAGGATGTTCTTATCCGCCCAGTCGTACCAACCGCCCGGGGTGATTGCGATCTGCGCAAGATCGTAGGCGCCGGTTCGCATGGCAGCCCCGAGCACATTCTGGGCGTTTTGGTGTGTACTGAGACCGATATGCCGTGTCTTGCCCGCCTGCTTGGCCTTCGCGAACGCGCCTAGCATTTCCTGACTCTCAAGGATCGAAGGATTATTCGCCCCCATCACGTAATAGGCATCGGTCGATTCGACTTCCAGCTCACGCAGGCTCTGGTCGAGCAGCTCGGTCCACGTCGCAGCCGCCTGCTTGCCCTGGGCAGACGAGATCTCTTCATCGGGCTCTACCTCGAGATAGGTCATCGCCTTGGAAATGAGGAAGACCTGGTCGCGCCGTTTCTTCAGAAATGGAGCGAGATTCATTTCTGCGTCGCGGTAGTAGCGGCGGGTGCCCACGTCAAAAGTATTGATGCCAGCATCGAAGGCCGCATCCAGCAAATCATCCTTGCGACCGCGGGAGAGTGCAGCGCCACATCCGAAAACGAGACGGCTCCCTTCATAGCCCGTTCGACCGAGCCGGCGCCGACCCAGCTTGGGCCAATTCACCGACTGGCCCGAGGCCGCCTTCGCCGCGTACACAGCCGCCCCGGCGTCTCGCGTGCGGAGAAGGGTGCGACCGCCGATGCCTGCCACAGCGGCCATCTTCAGAAAGGATCGTCGGCTTTCGGTTATGGGCTCGGTCGTGGTCGTGGGTTTAGACGCAGACGTGGGCTCGGAGATAGGCATGGGCGTATTCCTCGATGCTCGGGTTCGAGGGATAAGGGTACCGGGTTCGGAATGAAGGGCGAAGAGCGGACCCTGGAAGGCGAAGTTTTTTGCATGTGTACGCGGGTTATTTGCATGGGAAGGGGGGCAAGGCTTCTGTTTCGCTCTAACTTGGTCGTGCACCCTTTATTTCAGGATGTAGCGCGAAGCTGGGGCACGCGATTCAGCTCCGAATAGACGAAATGGAGAGCCTACATGCTGGCCGAAGGCCTTCGACTGATGGTCGTTGGCATGCTCACCGTTTTCGCTTTTCTGACCCTGCTCGTGGGTGTAATGAAAGCCTCAGCCGTCTTCTTCACGGCTTTCGAGGCGCATTTTCCTGAAGACGAACCGGAAGCGCCGCGAGGCCGAGGAGCCCGTGCGGGCGGCGATGAGGAAATCGCACTCGTCCTGGCGCTCGCCGAGGCGAAGAGAATAGGACAAAGGGTTTAGGCATGTCGAAGAAGCTGATTCAGGTCATGAACACGTCTTTTCGTGATGGCTTTCAATCTGTCTACGGGGCGCGTGTTAAGACCGCCGATTTCCTGCCCGCGCTTGAGGCCTCAAAGGAGGCTGGCTTCACGCATTTCGAAGCCGGCGGCGGCGCGCGGTATCAATCGCTCTATCTGTATTGCCAAGAAGACGCGTTCGACATGATGGACGCCTTTCGAGCTACGGCAGGGCCGAGTGCGAATTTGCAGACGCTCTCGCGCGGAGTGAACGTCGTCGGTCTCGACTCGCAGAGTTCCGACATTATTGATTTGCATGCCAAGATGTTCAAGAAGCATGGCATGACGACGATCCGGAATTTCGATGCGCTGAACGATGTACGCAATCTTTCGTATTCGGGGCGCTGTATCGCGGAAGCGGGCTTGAATCACGAGGTCGTCGTGACTTTGATGGAGCTGCCGCCTGGATGCTCTGGGGCACACACGCCCGAGTTCTACATGAAGACGCTCGAGGATATCCTCGACGATGGCGTGCCTTTTAGTTCTGTCTGTTTTAAAGACGCGTCGGGGACGGCGGTGCCGTCGAAGGTTTTTGAGACGATCAAGTTGGCCCGGCGCCGACTCGGCGACGATATGCATATCCGCTTACACACGCATGAGACGGCAGGGGTGAGTGTCGCCGCCTATCAGGCCGCCCTCGAAGCAGGCGCCGACGGAATCGATCTTGCGATGGCGCCGGCCTCGGGCGGCACGAGTCAGCCCGACTTCATTGTGATGTGGCACGCGCTGCGCGGGACGGACTATGTGCTCGGTAACGAGGAGGACGCGATCGACGTGGACCGCGTCGTCGAAGCCGAGGCGGTCTTCAAGGCGTGCATGAAGGACTATTTCCTGCCGCCGGAAGCGACAATGGTCGAGCCGCTGATTCCGTTTTCGCCGATGCCGGGCGGGGCGCTCACGGCCAACACGCAGATGATGCGCGATGCCGGGACGTTGCATCAGTTTCCGGATGTGATGGCTGCGATGAGCGATGTTGTGCGGAGGGGTGGCTTTGGCACTTCGGTGACGCCCGTGAGCCAGTTCTATTTCCAACAGGCGTATAATAATGTCGTGCTCGGGCCCTGGGAGCGGATCGCCGAGGGCTACGGGAAGATGGTGCTGGGTTATTTCGGGAAGACGCCGGTTCCCGCGGACGCCGAGATCGTTGCGCTCGCGAGCGAACAACTCGGCCTTGAGCCGACGACGCGTAATCCGCGCGAAATCAATGATGAAGATCCCACTAAAGGCATCGAGCCGGCGAAGGCGCTTCTACAGAAGCATAATCTCGAGGTCACGGACGAGACGATCTTTATTGCTTCCGCTCTGAAGGAAAAAGGCATTGCCTTCCTTCAGGGCGATCGCCCGGATGGCGTTCGCAAGATCGGGGCCGAGGTCGCGGAGAGCTCGCCTGCGGGAGGAAGTTCCGAGGGCTTCAGCGTCGCGCTCGGCGGTCGGAACTACGAAGTCGCCTTCGGTGGCGCGGGCAAGGCGACGGTCAACGGCAAGGCCTACGCCTACTCGATCGGCGCGGGCCAGGGCGGAGGCGCTGCTTTTTCCGGGGCCGGGGCCGGGGCCGCAGGCAGTGCGACGGGCGAGGGGGAAGTGGTTTCGGCGGAGCTTGCTGGACAGGTACTTCGCCTCGTGGCGCAGGAAGGAGACCAGGTCGTCGAGGGCGATGTCTTGCTGATGCTTGAAGCGCTCAAGATGGAAATCGAGGTGAAGGCGCCCTGCGCCGGAGTGGTGAGTGCGATGCTCGTCGCCGCCGATCAGAAGGTCGCTGTCGGCGATGCGCTCGTGGAGATCGCGCCTTGACCGCACTGCTCGAACTTTGGCAGGCTACAGGGCTCGCGAACTTCAGTTCGATCGGGCAAGTGATGATGTTTCCCGTCTGCTTATTGCTCTTGTACTTGGGCATCAAGCGGGGATTCGAACCGCTGCTTCTCGTGCCGATCGGGTTCGGTGGTCTACTCGCGAATATCCCGGTCGCGGGGATCGCGGACCACGCCGGTTTTCTCGGAATCATCTACGATGCGGGCATTGCGAATGGCCTGTTCCCTCTGCTGATCTTCATGGGCGTGGGCGCGATGACCGACTTTGGTCCTCTACTGGCGCATCCAAAGACGGCTCTGCTCGGAGCGGCCGCGCAGTTCGGCATTTTTTCGACGCTGATTGGCGCGCTCTTTTTGTCGGAGCACGTCGATGCGATCAATTTCAGTCTCGGCGATGCGGCCGCGATCGGGATCATTGGCGGCGCAGATGGCCCGACGGCGATCTTTCTCGCCGGGCGCCTCGCGCCGGACCTGCTCGGAGCGATCGCCGTGGCGGCGTACTCGTATATGGCGCTGGTTCCCATCATTCAGCCGCCGATCATGCGTTTGCTCACGACGGAGGCCGAGCGTTCGATCAAAATGAAGCAGCTCCGGCCCGTCAAGCGCGTAGAGAAGATCCTCTTCCCCATCGTCGTGCTCCTCTTGTGTGCGCTTCTGATTCCCGACGCTACGCCTCTCGTCGGTGCGTTGATGTTTGGGAACCTGCTCACCGAGTCCGGCGTCGTTGACCGTCTTGCGGATGCGGCGAAAAACGAGCTGATCAATATCGTGACGATTCTTCTCGGCCTTGCCGTTGGCTCGAAGCTGGCGGCGGACAAATTCCTTTCACCGGAAACGCTGGGCATTCTTGTCCTTGGCTTGATTGCCTTCTCGATCGGCACGGCTTCGGGCGTTCTGCTGGCGAAGGGGATGAACCTTCTCAGCAAGGATCCGATCAATCCCTTGATAGGAGCGGCAGGCGTGAGCGCGGTCCCGATGGCTGCACGCGTCGTGAACAAGGTCGGACTCGAGGCGAATCCGCAGAACTTCCTGCTCATGCATGCGATGGGACCGAACGTGGCGGGCGTGTTGGGATCGGCGGTCGCTGCGGGCGTGCTATTGGCGCTGGCGCGTTAGGCGTAGGCAGTGGAGACGCAGAGTACGGACGGACGGCGCGTAGAGACCCAATGACGGAAATAGAGTGTCTCGCACCGCGCAAGTCCCGGGCAGTTCTGGATCCTTGTCACTCATTCCCATTATGCATGAGTCTGGCGTGACAGAGACGATCTTCTCTCGGTGGTGTCGCAAGTGCGGCGGGGGATAGGCAAAATAAGCGCCGTTTTCAGCACCGCCGATACTGGGGATTCTGACACTAGGCCCCGGAGGGGCAGGCCTGGTCTTCAACAGGGCGGCAGGCCGCGAAGAGCCCTTGGCCGACGATTTTGTCTAAGCCATGAGAGCCGGCGGATCAGTCGAATCCGGTGCATACCTCGATCCGGATCAGGAAGCAGCGAGTGCGCCCGATGTACGTCGCTAGGATCAATTAATCAATCGAGCGAGCTGCCGCTCAAAGAAGGTCAACGGCGAGGGGGACTATCCCCATATCTATGCTCACGCCGGTCGTTCAGCGCTTGGGTCGACCTTCGATGTTCTCGCCCGCATGTTTTGTCGGGCATGGCCTGGGGAGCCGTGGGAATGGTGGTTAGCCTCATTGCGGTCAAGAGTGGGGGAGGACAATCCGATGCAAGAAGACCGCCCTATACGCACACTTCGGACCGTCGTGGCGAAATCGAAGAAAGTTCATGCCCTCAGATGAGTCCCTCCCTGAATGCTGCGAGTCGAGCTCGAATCGGCGAGTGCATAGCGACTGCTCGGTCATGGGATTCGAGTCACGCGCGTACGGGATCCATCTATTGAAGAGATTGGAGAACCCAGAATGACCGAGGGGCAATCGTCGGGCAGCCGAGCGCAGGTCTCGCACTATCGCCCTGATATCGACGGGCTGCGCGCTATCGCCGTGCTGATGGTCGTGCTCTTTCATTTTGATCTCGTGCCCTACGCCGAGGCAGGCTTCCTCGGTGTCGATGTCTTCTTCGTGATTTCTGGCTTTCTGATCACTTCGATCATCGTGAACGGTACGCGGACTGGGTCGTTTCGTCTGGGCAGCTTCTACGCGAAACGCATTCGCCGGCTGGCGCCCGCTCTGCTTGCGACTTTGACGCTGACACTTTGCGCAGGAGCAGTCTGGCTCTTCCCTGTTGATTTTCAGGAGCTCACGCTTCAGGCACTCGTCACTCAGTTCTACGGATCCAATTTCTATTTCTGGGGCAACGTAAACTACTTTGGGTTGTCCGCCGACAGCGTCTATCTTCTGCACACCTGGTCACTCGCTGTCGAAGAGCAGTTCTATCTCGTCTATCCGGTCGCGCTACTGGTCATCGTCCGTACGATCCCCCGACTACTTTGGCCTCTCTTGTGGACGGCCGCAGTCGCTTCCTTCCTGCTTAACCTCTGGTTAGTGGGCGAGAAGCCTGAGGCGACTTTCTACTTACTTCCTACGAGGGGCTGGGAACTTCTCGCCGGTGCGATCTGTTATCAAATCGTCGAGAAGAAATACGACCATTCGCAGCGGGCGATGGAGGGGCTCGGTCTGCTCGGACTCGGGTTGATTGTCATTTCAATCTTCGCATTCGAGCAAGATTATTCGGTTCCGGGAAGCTTTGCAGCGTTGTCGGTTGTGGGCGGGGCCGCCGTTATCTACTCGGGCACGCATAGGGAGACCTTCGTTTCGAAGAGTCTCGGCCTGGGCCTGCTCGTATACATCGGTCGCATTTCGTATCCGCTCTATCTGGTTCATTGGCCCATCGACGTTTTTGCACGTAGCTATTTCCCACTCGACTACGGGCTCGATATTCGCGCCGCTATGTTCGGCCTCTCACTGGGCGTGGCATCGCTCATTTACCATTTCGTCGAATCGCCAATTCGGCGTCCGAAAGGAGCTTCTCATTCGCGCGGTCTTCTCGTGGTCTATGCCTTGTCGCTGGCGGGTACGATCGGCGTCTTCCTGATTTCCGAGGCGACGGGCGGGCTTCCTGGGCGATTCCCCGCCGAGGTCCTTCGGATGATGGAATATGCGGAAGATCACACTGAATCTTCCGTGGAGTGTGGCTACGACAGAGAGAAGGGCATTGCGGCCAGTCTTTGCGTGATCGGTGCCGAGGAGACTGAACCGACCTGGATGATCTACGGCGACTCCCATGCCTGGGCGGCGCGCACTCTCTTCGACGAGTGGTTGAAGGGGCGAGGTGAGAGCGGTCGATTTGTCTATCGTAACTCGTGCGCTCCGGTGACCGGACTCTATCTCTTTGGCAACCAGAGCATCTGTCATCGCTTCAACGAAGAGGTCGTCGCGCTCGTGCTCGAATCGGAGCAGACCGAGAACGTGCTTTTGGTATCGACGTGGCGCCAGGCTATCGCGACCAGACTTTCGGACTCGCCGACCGAGATGATCTCCGCCGCAGAGAGAATCGCGCTC
>JBDNFB010000031.1:0-31424 GCA_041690055.1 Myxococcota bacterium
CCGACAATATCCATGGCGCTGGTCGCGTAGGAACTCAGCTGAGCAGCGGCTTCGCCTGCGCCGATCGTGAGAACAATCAGGAAGACAAGGCAGACCTGTGGCAGACGTCTGGACGAACTCTTGGATGGGTTGATTCGCACGTACGAACTCCTTCGGATAAAGAGCAGCGCAGCTCGAGGACATTCTAGCAGCGTATCTAAAATGTGAGGTGAAAAACTCTCGAAATGGATCTGCTCGGGCAGCAACTTTGTGCCCGGGGAGAGCCGGAAGGGTACTGCCGGCACGCTCCCGCAAAAAGGTGTGCCCCGGAAGCAGCCAGGTAGCCCTGCGGGGCTTAGCTGTCAGAATGTCTGGTATCGGCAGTGCTTAAAATGCGGCTTGAAATCCCTATCCGCGTTGGGTGCGCTGTCCAGGGGGACACAAGATTGCCGCGGCATCGTCGGCGCCATCATTCGGGATCGCGCGACTACAGCCGACCGAACTGGCGGCGCCTGAACTCGTCGCGTTGATCGAGCGCCAGCTCGACGTATCGAGCGGCAGATTGTCGATGGGATACCAGTCGGGCACCAGGTCTGCGGATATGCCGAAGTCTCCCTGAATATCCTGCGAAGACCGGTGAGCTTACGGAAAGCGGCGCCGCAAAAGCAGAGGCTGCCCAATCTCCTCGTACGGGAAGGGGGGCCAATTCACGCACATCCCGTCCATTCAGAAGGTTCTTCGGTTTCGCTCCGGAAGGTGCGCGTGATCATCCTCAGCGGACGCGTTCTGACCGCGTTCCAGGAAGAATCTTCGCGCAACTGGGAGGGAACGATCGCGACGACAAGGTCTAGACCCCCTCGGCGAAACCCAAGGTGCCCGTTGATCTGCTCACTATTGGAGGGAATAGCCCGCGGGGTATTTTGGCCTAACAGACTTTCAAGGAGGATCCGTTTCTCCGAACTTCAGGAAGTGAGTGCGTCGTTAAAAACCGGCTGAAGTTTGGAGATCGGGAATGCTTGTGTGCTCTCTCTGAAAGGGTGACATTGCCGGCGCGCTGCTTTCCGCTTGGAGCGGATAGGCAATGCGTTCAACCCAACCTGGCCAGAGCCGCCGCCCACGGGACGACGGAGCGAGCGCGGTGAAACTCAGTCACGACGCATACGTTTCTTGCGAGCCAACGAGCCCGCTAGTCTCCTGCCGCGCCCCCGTTTGGCCGATTGCCCTTGGGGCGAGTGGGCGTCGACCGGAATCGGTTTCGACGCTGTGAAGAAATCAAGGGGTAGGTTGATTTAGTGACCGAATTATCGTCGTACGAAGCCTATCGCGAGACACAGCTTTTCAAGGGATTGGACGGGCTTCGATTCCTCAGCATCCTGGCCGTCGTGTGGCATCACTCGCCGAACCGGACCGGCGTTTTGTCGGCGGAGCGCTTTGGCTTCCTCGGCGTGGATCTGTTCTTCGTGATCAGCGGTTTCTTGATCGTGACGCTCCTGCTTCGAGAGAAAGAGGAGAGTGGCGAGATCTCGTTGCGCGCCTTCTACATGCGTCGATCGCTGCGCATCTTTCCACTGTACTACGGGTTCCTGCTCGCACTCACTGTCTGGTACGCGACCCTCGGCGGCAATTCTGCGCGCTCTAGTGTGTTTTTCGATGATCTTCCTTTCTATCTATTCTACGTCGCAAACTGGTCACCGGTCGGCCTTGGCTTTCTTTGGAGCCTTGCTGCCGAAGAACAGTTTTACATCGTGTGGCCCTTCCTTGAGAAGACGCTGAAGCGCGCGCTCTATCCAGTCCTCGCGATATTCATCCTCGTGAATCTATTTGTGGCATTCTGGCGCATAGCGATCGCCGATTTTCTGGATATGCCGCATCTCGCTCATCTCGAGATCATGCAGGCGACCTTCACCCCGATTCTCCTGGGCGTGTGCCTTGCGCACTTGCTGCATACGCAGAGCGGGTTCTCATGGGTGGAGCGGATCGTTCGTTCGGTCTACGCCGGTCCGTTCTGGCTCCTGGCCCTGATCGGCTACTGTTTTGCGATGCCCGAAGATATCTCCGGCGGGCCCCGAACGATTGTCCACCTGCTGATGGTCGCGCTCGTCGGGAGCGTCGTGATCCGAACGGATGGCAAGCTGATTCCGGCCCTTGACTGGGCGCCCGTCGTTCGGGTCGGCGCCGTCAGCTACGGCATCTATATCTTTCATCCCCATTGCCTCACGGCGGGCGAGCGGGTGGTGAGGCTGCTCGGGTTTCCCTTCCCGTTTGGCGAGTTCCTAATTGGCTTCGCGATTTCCATCATCGTCGCTGAGGCGAGCTACCGCTTATACGAGAGTCCGTTCCTAAAGTTGAAGGCGCGGTTTTCCGTGGTGGGGCAGCGCCACGCCTAGCACGCTAGGACGTTTTCCCTTTGGTGAGGCGCGTGCTGATGATCTCGGCGACGCGGAGCGCGTTGGCTGCAGAGTCGGCGGTGATCGTGGGATGAATGAATTCTGAGGCACACGACGAGAATTTTCCGTCGTCGTGGATTGAGAGCGAATCAGCTTCTAGAGGCCTTGTTGGATGTCGATTATTACTGCGACGGGATCCCCTGTGCCCAAAAACACCCGGAACGTTTCGAGTCAGATTTGCCGAGTCGAATCCGCGAGAAATCGGTTGCAATCGACACCGGGCGGGCCTCTCTGTGCCCAATTGAATCAGTTCGCAAGCACCGGGCTCGGATCAGACAGGCTGATTTGGTTCGGGCGAGCAGATGCCCACGTGTCGCTTAGCATAGGGGCTGAGGTGGGATTCCCAGTAGGGAGAGAGGCGAGGCAAGGGCAGAATCGATTCGTCATGCGATCTCGGGAAAAGAGAGCGAAAGCGCCCGAATAATCCGTCCCTGCGTGGACCGCTACGGTGACTAGACTTCAAGCCAATCTTCGGCGCAACCGAAAACAAAGGATCTCCAGTCTTCCCAGTATGAAGCGTTTGAGGGTCGATTTGTGATCGGGGGAGGACTTCATTTGAGAAACGAGGGACACCGTTGTTTGCCTTCCGGACAGATCCTGCGCATTCGAGCCGTGGGCCAGAGATGAGGTCGCGCGAAAGCGTGGGTTCTGCGGCGGCGGGAAAATCCTGCTGTAGTGTCGGGCCCCGACGATGACCCAGCCGCGAATTGCCTATCTGACGACCGCCTATCCATACGTGAGCCATACGTTCATCCGGCGCGAGATTCTGGGACTTGAACGTCTCGGATACGACGTCGCGCGTGTCTCGATTCGTGCGGGGGACGCGATTGTCGACGATGAAGACTTGGCCGAAAACACAAAGACGCTTCATCTGCTCGGTCAGCGCAAGGAATGGTTGGCAAGGAAGGCTTTGCGCGGCGCGCTGCTCGCGAAGGGGCGTTTGTTCCGCGGGCTGGCGGCGGCTTTGCGTCTCAGTCGCGCCAGCGAGCGAGGTTTGATTCGGCACTTCGCCTACTTCGTAGAAGCGCTGTGTTTGATGGCGCACTTCGAAGAGGAGCGAATCGGGCACGTTCACGTCCATTTTGGGACGAATGCGGCGGCGGTGGCTCTGCTCATGAAGTTGATGGGCGGCCCGTCCTACAGCATGACGGTTCACGGGCCCGACGAATTTGATGCGCCGATCGGGCTCAGCCTGGGCTGGAAGGTCCGTGAGGCCCTCTTTACCGCGGCGATTACGCATTTTTGTGATGCACAGCTGAGGCGTTGGGTGACCGCCGCAGACTGGAACAAGGTTCATGTCGTTGGGTGCACCGTCGGCGAAGAGTGGTTCGAAGCTGCGGAACCTGTTGCCGAGGACGCCAGGGATATGGTGTGCATCGGTCGCTTGTCCGAACAAAAGGGTCAACTCGTGCTGATCGACGCGCTCGCGGAAGCTGTGTCGCGTGGCTTTTCCGGTCGGTTGGTGCTCGTCGGCGACGGTCCGCTTCGAAGCGAGATCGAAGGCCGTGTCCGGGAGTTGGGTCTTTCTGAGCGCGTGCACATCACCGGTTGGGCCGATGCTTCGCTGGTTCGGCGGTCTCTCCTGGACGCTCGAATCCTCGTTCTGTCAAGTTTTGCAGAGGGCTTGCCCGTGGTCATCATGGAGGCGATGGCCCTTCAGCGACCCACCCTATGCACGACGATCATGGGGATCCCCGAATTGGTCTTTCCCGGCGAAAATGGTTGGCTCGCTGTGACGGGTGACAGCAAGGCTTTGGCGGACGGGATGCTTGAGGCGGACAAGACACCTTTGGTACGATTGCGCGAGATGGGTGCCAACGCTCAAAAACAAGTTAGGGCGGATCACTCCGGCGCTGAGATCGACAAGATGGACCGACTGTTTCGCACCTACGCGGGGGCAAAGCCTGACCTGTCAGAAAATGGGACTCGCTCTTCATGAAGATCCTGGCTGTGGCGAGCGGCGGTGGGCATTGGATCGAGTTATTGCGACTCCGCCCGGCCTTGCGAGATCACACCGTTCACTACGTCACCGTCCAGGACAAATACCGCGCGGACGTCGCGGGCTCGCCCTTTTATGTAGTCCGGGACGCCACCCGCTGGCAGCGTTTCGCGCTTCTGATGCAAGCGCTACAGGTGTGTTGGATCGTGGCCAAAGTGCGTCCGGATATCGTGATCAGCACAGGGGCCGCGCCGGGATATTTCGCGCTGCGCCTTGGCAAGATGTTAGGAGCCCGCACGATCTGGCTCGATAGCCTCGCTAACGTCGAAGTGCTCTCCCAGGCCGGGGCCATGTCCGGGCCCTATGCGGATCTTTGGTTGACTCAGTGGCCGGAACTCGCTGCGGACGCTGGACCGCATTGCGCAGGTAAAGTCATATGATTTTCGTAACGGTGGGCCACCAGATGCCCTTTGATCGAATGTTAGGTCTGATCGATCGCTGGAGCAGCCAGTACGATCGCGACGACGTCTTCGCTCAAACCGGCGAGTCAGAATTTCGATCGGACTTCTTTCAATGTGAGCAGTGGCTCAACCCGGACGAATATCGACAACGTCTGGATGAGTGCAGCGGCATCATCTCTCACGCGGGGACCGGTACCATCATTCAGGGACTGATGCTGGAGAAGCCGATCCTCGTCTTGCCGCGGCTCGCACGATACTCAGAAACTCGCAACGACCATCAGGTGGGCACGGCACGTTATTTCGAATCCCGGGGCCTCATCATGGCGGCCTACGACGATGACGGCTTCAGCGCCGCACTCGAACAGTTTGAGTCGTTCACCCCCCGCGAGCGGATGACCGACCACGCCTCGCCGGAACTACTGAAGCGTCTGGAATCGTTCATCGAAGGCCGCTGAAGAGGTCCGCGTTTTGAGTGCGCGCGTAAGGGCCGGCGAAGAAGCGAGGGCCTGTGCGACGGCGTGATGTCCTGCACGATCGAAATGTGTGTAGTCGGAGAGTACGAAGGCCGGCTCGTCCCCAGACATGGCTTCTCGGAGCGCTGTCTCCACGCGAACGAAGGGGATGCCAAGGTCGCGGCAGATGGACTCGGCGCGTTCGATCGGATCGATCGTAAAGCGCTCGGTGGGAACTGATTTCAGATTATCCGACAGTGCATCGCTCAGCATGAACCGTGCGGGTGCGTAGCTCACGATCAATGGAATGCCGCGAGCAGTAGCGAGGTCTTTGATCGCTCGCAGACGCTCGGTGGCACGACTCCAGGCTTCTTCTGCTCGCGCGGGAGGCAAATCTCCTTGGCGAATGCCATGCGCGAGAAGCACGCCAAAGGGTGCCTCGGGGTTGACGAGGTGATTGCTCAGCCCGGCGGCGAAGCGGAGGTGCTCCATTCCGATCGTCAGGACGCCTGGAATGGCGAAGGCATGCGAGAGATTCTTGAGACGGTTCTTCGCCGGGACCTCGGGGGAAACCGCCTGATAGCGATGCGCCGGCGGAAATGCATCGGGCTCAGCATCCGCATTGGCCCATTCGAGGGAGATCATGTTGCCCGTGAGTAGGATAATCGCCAGATCGGGATCGTGGCTCTCCGCATAACGTGCGAAGCCCGCTTCGATTTGCCGCAGCTCGCTGGCCGGGGCCGCTAGGCTCAAAGCTTCCGCACGACCCGAAGCGCTCGGGTCGAGAATGCGTTCCAGCGCAAAAGGCCAAGTCGCATCGTAGGGCACGCCCGTCCCAAAACTGACCGAATCGCCGAGCGTCATAATGCGCGCCACACCAGACGCCTTTCGGTCTTCGAGAAGCGGCCCGCGGTAGCCATCTCTGTTGAGATCGAGGGGATAGCCGGCCGTCGTGGACACGTCATAGATCCGGCCGATGAAGCGCGGCTCGAGGGCTCGTGCACCGAGTTCAACGAACACCAGCAGGATAATCACCGTGAGCATTGCATAACGGGTGTTCTGCCAGAGCCATAACACCGTTGCCGACACGAAGCGGGCCATGGCGGGGAAGGTGGCCGCGAATGAGCTTCGCTCGATCGGGGTCTGCGCGACCGCGTGTTCCGCGAATATGTCCGATGCTCCCACTTCTGGAAGAGCGATATCGACGCCGTCGTCTTTACTCATGGCGGTCCAGCCTCAGAATTGGAAGTAGATGAACTCGGGGCTGCTCACCCCAAGGAAGGTCAAGGCGAAAAAGAGCGCCGCGAACGTTGAAAGCCAGAAGGTGGCTCGGGGCGAGTGCTGGAAGGCGGCGATGAAACGTTGCCGACCGTTTCCGAACTCGACGCCAACCACGATTGCGAGAAGAAGGATGGGCTTCCAGACGATGAACGTCAGTCCGGGGGCCCACGTACCGATTCGCTCAATGATCAGAAGGGCTTCGCTCGCGGTGGAGGAGCGGAACCAAATCCAGGAGAAACAAACCAGGTGAATCGTCACGAACCATCGGATTGCGATGCGCCAATTTTCGTTAGGCGCTTCTTCGGAGACGCCGAGCAGCCGCTCGGCGGTCATGAAAGCGCTCTGGAGTCCGCCCCAAACCACCCAGTTCCAGCCGGCGCCATGCCATAGTCCGCCGAGCAACATGGTGATCATCATGTTGACATGGGTCATCGTTGGACCCTTACGTGATCCACCAAGGGGGATGTAGAGATAGTCTCGCAGCCAGCTGCTGAGCGAGATATGCCAGCGGCGCCAGAACTCACGGATCGAGCAGGACAAGTAGGGCTGGCGAAAGTTCGCAGGGAGCTGAATGCCGAGCACGAGCGCCGAGCCGACGGCGATATCGCTGTAGCCCGAGAAGTCGCAGTAGATCTGAATCGAAAAGGCGTAGAGCGAAGTCAGCAGGCCTAGGCCGGAGATCGCCGCGGGATTGGCGAAGGCTTCGTTCACAATGGGAGCCATGGAATCGGCGAAGAAGACCTTCTTCGACATACCCCATGCGATGAGCGCGATTCCTGAACGAATCAGCAGCCAGTCAGGTGTTAGGTTTCGCCGCAATTGCGGCAGCAGGGTGTCTGATCGAATGATCGGGCCGGCCACAAGTTGCGGAAAGAAGCTCACATAGAGGGCCACGTCGAGCAGGCTCTTGCGCGCTTCAAGATGTCCCCGATAGACGTCGATCGTGTAGCTCATGGTTTGGAACGTGTAGAAACTGATGCCCAGGGGCAGGATCAGATCGAGTTCCGGCCAGGGCCGCACCCCGAAGATCGAGTAGGCCGAGTTTGTAAAGAAGTCAGCGTATTTGAAAAGGCCGAGGACTCCGAGATTGGCTCCGAGGGAGACCATCAGCGCGGCGCGGTTTCGGGCCGGGCTCTTGTTCTCCTGGATCACGCGCGCCGCGGAGTAGTCGACGACGGTCGAGAGCACGAGCAGTCCCGTGAACGGGATCGACCACCACGCGTAGAAGAAATAGCTCGCGAAGAGCAGCAGGTACCGACGCCAATAGAGCGGCATCGCGAAATACAGAAACGCGATGGTCGGTAGGAAGACGAGATAGATCGATGAGTTGAATAGCATGGGCTGGTTCGACTGTGAGGCCTAGCCTCGATCGTCTCGTGCTTCTTGGGGATCGGCCGCTTGAGGCGATCACCTCGCTAGGGGTTGAACGTGAGTGCAGTCGGCAGGCAATCTAGAAGTGCCCTTAGACACCGAAAGGTGCGGCCTCCCAAAGGCACTTATCGTCGCCTCTTGCGTGCGACTGTACCCCTCGATTTCAATCGAGTGGTGGCTTCTGAGAGATGTCTCCCGAGATTCGCGGGAATCGTATGGGCGACGGGGGCGATGCGCCACAGTGAGGAGATGGAAATTTCAAGCTGCGTTTTCGCCAGCGCCGATACTCGATGTCCCCTTCCGCGCCGGGTGAAACTTTTCTCGGGAGCAAAATTCATTCTGAGGGCGCCGGGCGCGGAGCGCGCATCAAGGGCCTCGGAGGGTGGATCCTCGGTCGCTGACGTACGGGTGGCGCTGAGGTCCTCAGTCGTGACGCCCTCGTCGCCCTGGTTCGCCCTCGATTCGCGGTCCTCTCCCGCGGTCGCTCGAATCAAATTGAGCCCCCCTCTGTGAGTCGGTGACGATCATCACATGGATTTTCCGCAAGGCGCCGAATGATATATTGGGCCTAAATGCGGGGGGGGATAGAAATGGATTGGACAGGGAAGGCGCTTCGAGCCGTCATGGTATTGATGGGGCTCGCGTTCTTCGCGATTGCACCCGGTTCCGCGCTTGCACAGAACTACCGAACCGTCGTCGTGTTCGGCGATACCCAGACCGCGGTTAGCAACGACCCGGCGCAGAACGCTGACTTCGCCGCACAGATCGACTGGGTGATCGCAAACAAGCACACCGAGAACATCGACTTCGTCCTGCATGTGGGCGACATTATCGACCTCGGGACGTTCCTGCCGCTTCCGAACGTATGCGCGGGGGCTCCGGCGGTTACGTTTTGTAACCCCGGAGGAAATCCCTGCAATTCTCCGCCTAGCGGATGTTTTTCGGTCGCGGTTCCCGGCGGAAGCGTCTGCCTATCGTGCAATGGAATTCTCGATGCCACGGACGACCAATGGTCTAGGTTCAATACGCAGTGGTCGCGTCTCGAACCCAATGTCGCGGCGGGCTGGGAGGGCCTTCCGTACGCGATCGTGCGCGGCAATCACGATAATATCGGGACATCGAGTGCGAGCGATGTCGATGTCGTGGGATATAACCAGTACTACAGCGCGGCCCAGATGGAGGCCCTTGAGACCTCCTTCATCGGTCTCGATCGGAGCTACGAGCACCTTGCAACCTACCCGTCCTCGACTGAGGGAAACGGGCACGCTTGGCGCTTCGAGCTGGGCGGTCGGCCCGTTGTTGTCGTCGGACCTTCGTACGAGGGCGGTGGCAACATCAGCACGGCGCAAATCAACTGGACCAGCGATATCTTCGTCGAGCACGCGGATACTGCGGGGATTCTTCTCGTCCACGACGCCATCGAATTTTCCCAGATCAACAACGCGATCGTTAATCAGATGGACACCGCGGCGCCGGGGCTGATCTGGGCTGCGCAAGGGCATATCGGCCAGGACACCAAAAGGGTTGACACGATTCAGGGGTACAAGGTCATTCGGAGCGTGAGTGATTGGTCCCGGATCAGTTCTCCTGGTGGCTCGTATTTCGCTGTCTTCCGCTTCTACCTTGAGGCGGGGCAGGACGATGAGCTGGAAGCCTTCAGCTATTCGCCGGTGCTGGACCAGCAACTCACGGCGCCTGATAGGACGATCTTGAAACAGCCATTCCCTGTTCCGGTCCCGGAGCCGTCAATGTTGACGTTGCAGATTTCCGGACTTGCGGGGCTGCTGCTCTTTCGAATCTGGGGACGTTAGGCTCGGCGCCACGGCAGACGCCGCCCGCCCTTGCCTCGGCGATCTCGCGCACGGTTGCGCGCCGCGAACCGTACGCGCGCGCGATCGCGCGTGGGAAAGCCGCTGGTGTTTCTGATTCTGCCGACCCAGGCAGCTCCAGTCGAGGACCTTCGCCAGGGCTTTGGGATCAAGCCAGGTCGTCTGCGACGAACCACAGCCCATGCATCGCCTAACGCGATTGTGTCGCCGTCTCGCGTCGAATCAGGAATCCGCCGAGTAGGACTGCGGCGAGGGTGAGCATCCACAGCGAGGGGGCCGAGAGCGACGGGACGGCCGGGGCCTGTCCAGCCACGAATTGGTAGTAGTCCGACGGACGATTCCAAGACTGCTGCGGGCTCGAGCTGAAGTACATGTACTTGTGATAGAGGCTTCCGATTTCTTTGCTCACGTCGGCGTCGTAGTCAAAAGTGTGCGTGACGCCGTCCGCGAAAACGACGGTGAACTGGAAGCCAGTCAGATAACCGACGGTATCCGTGTCGGTATCGAAATCTACCGACCGAAAGTGGGCGGCATGCCCGCCAGGATCGAGCCCTCGACCGGCTGTGGCTTCATTCGTGCCGTCGGTGGACCAGACGTGTCGGGAAAAGGAGATGAAGGCAGGATTATTGTCCGGGACGCAATTCTCGACACAGATAAAGTCACCGTCCGCGCTCTCGAGATCCCAGGTCGTCTCTTCGAGGCGTCCCGTCGAGCCGGTGCGGTCCATGATCCATTCACGAATCGGTACACAGCCGGGATCGCCGATGTTCTTGAGCCGAACCTTGAAGCGGGTCGCAAGCGGTTCTCGAACGCGCTCGAGCCGAATTTCGAAGGCGTAGTCGCTGCTGACGACGGGGTGGAAGCCTTCGATCGAATCGAGTCGAAGTCCTTCTGCCGTTCCTGCCAGGTTCGTTAGCCTAAGCTGAGATGCGCAAATGAGTCGGAGTTCCGGGGTCCCACTATTGAGGAGTGATCGCAGGCACACATGTGTCTCCATCGGCCGAATCAGAAGGCCGCTGCACACTTCTGTCTCGTCGCGCGAGCCGGGGGGGCAGGTGTGATCGGGTGTTGCTGGGTGGCTGCTGGTGGTCGAGAGCGGTCGAGAGTGGTGGCGGGCGGTCGCGGGTGGTCGCGGGTGGTCGCGGGTGGTGGCGGGTGGTGGCGGGTGGTCCCGAGAATGAGCCGGCCTGGGCTCAGGTGTAGGCGATCACCGAGCAAGCCGTAGCGTATTTTGAGCTCCGACTGACCCGGAGAGGGATGCCGTTCATCATCTGCATCGCGTTCGTGCGGTCTTCCGGGCCAAACTTGAACTCCACGACCAACATGTCGGGAAGCCCGACCGAGCGGTCGAGATGGGGCCTGCGCCCAAAGCGCTGATCGAAGGCCTTGAGATCGGTGTCGACGGTGACCCGAACGCGACCGTCCCCGGAGAGGTAGTAGCTTCGGTGGTACTGATTCACGAGCGCCACCATCGGGTTGTGGTCGAATCGTGCCCGGGCATCTAGGGGGAGCTGGGCGCGGACCTTTGCCTGTAGGTCGCGCCAGGACTCATCTCGCTTGGGTGCGCCCTTGATCGGGTAGGAGAGTTTCCAGCCGAGCTTATTCCTCCGAAGCTTGACTTCGAGGGTCGAGCGCTCGGCCTCGGAAGTTTTTCCGTACCAGCGGAGTCGGACCTTCTCACGTTCACTCGCGCCGATCAGATTCTCCTCGAAGGCGGAGAGTGAGTAGGTGTCGAAGTAGGTGCTGTTGACCGTGCGCGAAGGGAAGGGCGAGGTGAAGCCCGCCGGGTGCGTCCGAATCCAGGATTCGATGACGTCGATGGTGTTTCCCTGACCGGCGAATTTGACCTCGAAACGCTCGGTTCCGGTGAGTGTGTTTTTGGGCATAGATAGATCGGGGCTCTTGTCACTCACGCGCGTCGCCTAATACAAGATGTCGGTGTCGAAGGGTAGTTCTTCTGCGAGCACGCCGTCGATCGACGCGCGGTTGCCGGACTGGACGAGTGCCTCGGTTTTGACGTTCTGCATCTCGACCCGCGAAACGCTTGCGCGGGCGGGGCCGAAGACCGGCTTTTTTGTGTAGACCGAAATGCCGGCAGTCGTAGCGCCCACGATCACGGAGTCTTCGAGGGTAAGCTCGGAACCGTCCTTGCTGGCCGCGCCGATGCTGACGCGTTCGATGTGAACGTTGCGTGCCGCGAGTTGGCTCGCCTCGCCGACGGAGAGCGCCTTGTCGATGATATCAACGAGTCGCGTGCCATCGACTTCGATCTTTGCCCCACTGACATCGATCCCGTCGCCGCCGATCAAGCTGTAGCTTCCGCCTCGAATCAGGCCATCCGAAAAGTCCGCGTCGAGGGCATCAGAAGAGGTGTCGTGAAAATCGACGCCATCGAGCACGAAGGTCGCGCGAATCAGGTTCAGAGCATCCTCCGACCGGTTCCCCACGAACTTTGAGTTCGTCATCTTGACCTCGGCCCGTCGGAGCGTCACGCCGCCGGTCAGCCGCCAGCCGACCCGCTGGAAGCCCGAGGTTCGTTCGACGACCACGTTTCGCCAGACGTGCGGCGTGTCGGATCGAAGGCTCACGAGTCCGCCCCAGTAGTCATTGCCGGGGGCGGGGACGAGACGGATCGGAAGCTCCTCCGTGCCCTCGAAATGAAGGGAGCCCGTGGAGACGAGAATTCCGCCCTCCTGGAATCGCAATTCGGTGCCTGGGGCGAGGGTGAGCGCGAGGCCCGGAGGAATGATCAACGGCGCGACGACGTCCCATGTTCCCTGGGTGACGAGGAGACCGTCGCTGTCTGGGTTCTGCTTCAAGAACGCGTGGGTGGCGAGGGCTTCTTTTAAGCTGGCGACCGGGAGAGGGTTCTCGCTGATGGCCGGGAAATAGGGCTCTGCATCAAGCTCGTAGGACTGTGTCTGACCAGCGACCCGGGTGACGAATTCGACTTTGAAATGCTTGAGGTCGGCGGGTCGATCGAAGTCGATGAAGGCGGGGGTCCCGCCGGTCATTGACGCGGTCGCCGGGAGTTCGAGGGGGAAATCGGTGAGGGGCGTCGGCGCGTTCTGATCGAGGGACGCGGTCGACTTCTTCTTCAGCTTGATGGACTCGATGATCACGGGGACGGGTAGGACGTTCACGAGTTCGACGCGGGCGGGGCTGCAGTGCAGGCAGAGATAGCCCCGCACGGCTTCGGGATACTGCATGTCCGGGTCGCCGAGAGGCGGCAGGTAAAGGTCGAAATGCTCGTTATCGATCGCAGCGAGATTCTTGGCCCGGCGCATCAAGGACCCGAAGCGCATGTTTTCGATGAACTGGAGGCCTTCCTGAAGGCGGGGGACGAGTTCTGCTTCGAGGGGCTCCGCCCACTCGATGATCGTTCCGTCCGCCATGTCGCCGGCGATACGCGCGAGTTCACGGGTGAACACATCGCGGAATGCATCGTCCGCAAGCAGGATCGGAGTGAAGCCGCCGTGGGTGGTCACGAGTCCCGGCTCGTGGATCACGGCCTGGACATTGCCATCGAACCCGACCGGTTCCAGGCGAGAGATGAGGGGGTTGAAATAAAATCGGATGTTATGCCACGCCAGCGGGTGATGCGTTCTCCAAACCTCGGACACCGCCATGAAGCGCGCCATCAAGGTCACTTCGAAGACTTCGTCCGGCGTGAGCCGACCCTCCATGAACCCGCGCATAAGACCGACCGCCGTGGCAAAGTCGGCTTGCAGAGCGGGAGACTCGGCAATCTTACTGCCATGGAACGGCTTGAGCGTCGAGACGTGGGGATTGGCGTAGGGGCCGAAGGTCCCGTTGAGAGACATGTTCTGCCAGAAGCTCCCTTCGTCGAAGCGCATGATCACGCCTTCCCGGCGCCGCTGGGACTCGAGGAGCTCCTTCGTGAAATGTTCTTCCACTGCCATCACGCCGATGTCTTTGCCGTTGATGGCGACTTCGACGAATTGATAGCGGGGGGTCAGGACGCCTTCGCTGCGCAGGTGTCGTAAATAGATCGGCTCCGCTTGAAAGTCGCGGACTATCGGCGCCTGAATCGAGAAGCGTCTCATCCCGAAGAGTTGGTCGCCGCCGCGCACCTTCACGCGCAAGGACCATTTGTCTCCGCCGAGATGATCGAGGGCATCGCCCTTGAGTCGAATCTTCGTCTTGATGGAGCGTCCGTTGTGGCGAATCGTGGCGGGCACGAAATCGTCATTCGAGGCCATCAACACGCCCTTATCCATCGCCTCCCGCCGCTTGCCGCGGAGCGTCTCGAGATGCTTGAACTTGATGTCGAGATGGAGGCGATCGAAGGATTCCGTCGACCGAAGGCTCTTGAGATGATTCTTTCCGGCGGAGACGAAGCGCTGGACGCCTGCTCGGAGGCCGATCTTTCCCCCAGACGAAGGCGGCTGTATGGCGCGGAAAAGGGCCATGCCAAAGATCACGAGGGCCGCGGAATAGACCGCCAGCGTGGCGAGCGCCCCGAGGATCTTGAGAACCTTCGAATAACGCGAGCTAGCCCAGGCCGACCTCGCCGGCTTCGATGCAGTCGACTCAACTCTCATTGGATTAAGAACCTCTGTAAGTCCGATGGGCCAGCAGGCTCGATCAAGCGGAAATCTCTACGCGTGGGAACGTTCATGGAACGAATCCGGAGGGGACGAATCCCCGCCGTCTCAGACCGCAGGCACACGTTGTTGGTCGATGAAGGTGATGCCGATGCCCGGGAAGGAACGTTCGAGGTCGGCAATCATGTCGCTCAAATTGGCGGATTCCTGCATGTCGACCCAGTAGGTGGCCTCGAGGCTGCCGTCGCGCTTGTCGACGCGGCGCAGGTCGCCGGTCGTGACGTATTTTTTGAAGACCTCCTCGACCGCCGCCATCGGGCTCGCATCGCCCTCGGCGACGGGGCAATCGATCGACAGGTAGAGGTTCTTCGACTCATTGCCGGTCTTGGACCAGCGAAGAATGTCGATGCTCGTCAGGATGACGATTGTGGCGAGGACGGTGGCTACTAGTTGGTCTGCACCCAGTCCAAGGCCAATCGCGATCGTCATAAAGAGGTAGGCGAGTTCTTCGGGTTCCTTGATCGGGGTCCGGAAGCGGACGATCGACAGGGCGCCGACGAGTCCTAAAGACAGGGCGAGGGAGGACTTCACCACGGTGATGATCAAGATCGTCGTCATCGCGATAAAAGGGAAGACCTGAGCAAACTCCGCCCGGTTTGAAAGCGTCGAGCCGAATCGCTGGAAGTGCCAGCGTAGGATCAGCGTCAACACGAGGCCAACGACTAACGCTACTAGCAATCCCGTGATGGAGAGGGGCTCGGCGGAACCGAGTTGTTCGCTTAGACCTTGCATTCCGTTGACCCTTTAAGTGTCATGTTTAGCGTAGGGCGCGCCGGCGGTTCGCAGTGCCGCCGTAGTGCCGCCGTAGTGCCGCGTAGTGCCGCGTAGTGCCGCGTAGTGCCACGTAGTGCCGTGCTGAACTCGACCCGCTCGTTTTGCGCGCGGATCGTATCATAACCCGCTCTACGGTTTTGACGTGTCGAGACATCGAGCGCTCTCCGAAACCTTGCGTCCTTCGAGGAGGTTGATGTGGATGATCGTTTTGATTAGGGGGCACCCCGTACAAGACGATTGGGGTTTCACCCCCGCATCCACGCTTTTTGTGAATCGGATTGTGCACGACGGACCTTAAGGAAAAAGTGACTTCGAACCCGCTTGTTCCGCTGGCCGCTGCGGTGAACTGCTTGAAGAAGTCCCGCTTCGGTTGGGCTCTTCTGGACACGCATTGTTTCGGGTGAGTGCCCCCCAAATCCCGAACGGGACAGTTTCGTCTGGCACGTATCGGCCGATGCATGCAGAAGGGTGGGGCGGCCCGTGACCTGAAGCGGGGGGCCAAGTATGTTCCGTGTATGTCCCGCCCCCAAAAGCCCGCCCGCGCGCTCGCATGGCCGACCTGCATAGTCTTGGCCGCTCTGGTCGTTTCCTCTGGCTGCGCTTCTCGCCCGGTCAATGATCCCTTCCGTCTCGTGGGGTCCGCCCACTACGTCGATGGTTTCTCCCCGATCACGGAGGGCGGCCGCGTCAACGTCGTCATCGAGATCCCCACCGGCACGCTTGCCAAGTGGGAGGTCGACAAGGCGGACGGCGCTCTCGCGTGGCAATTCGAGGACGAGGTGCCGCGGGTCGTTCAGTACCTCGGCTACCCGGGCAACTACGGCATGATTCCGGGGACGTACCTGCCCAAGAATCTCGGTGGCGACGGCGATCCCCTGGACGTCCTGGTCCTGGGGACGGCTCTGGAGCGGGGCGCCGTCGTCTCGGCGAGGCTCATCGGCGTGATGGAGATGCTCGACGGTGGCGAGCAGGACGACAAGCTGATCGCGGTCCTCACCGGGACGCCGTTCGAGCAGCTTGGGTCGGTCGACGAGCTGGACGACCGGTTCCCGGGCATCCGGTCGATCGTCGAGACCTGGTTCGGCAACTACAAAGGCCGCGGCAAGGTGGTCGTGACTGGGTTTCGAGGCCCTCAGCGCGCGCTCGAGATCCTGAATGCGGCCATCGACGCGTACGACGCCGCGCGGCCGAGTGATCCGAGTCCCACTGCCGCCGGCGACTGATGGCGATCTGGCTCAAGGCCGCGGCCGAGGCGGCGGATACACCCCTCGAATCCCGCCCCATCCGTCCTCCGATGAAGATCTTCGCTATCTCGAGCGGCTCGACATCGGCCGTGTGATCGACTTTCGGTCTGACGGGGAGCGCGAATGAGAGCCCGACCGATTGCCCGCTGGAGTCGCACCACACTGTTCCGCATCGAGGGCCAGGGCGTCGATCCGGATGAGATCCGCAGGATGTTCACAGAAGACGATCCACAAAAAGTGGAACAGCGGCTCGTGGTCGCCAACGAGTCTTTCGTGACCGAGCCCCCCCCCAATACCGCGCGTTTCTGCTCGCGCTGGCTGTTGGGGCCGATACGCCGACGGTCTTCCACTGCACCGCCGGGAAGGACCGCGCCTGCTTTGCAGCGGCGCTCGCCCTCATGACTGTCGGCGTTCCGCGCGAAACCATCATGCAGGACTACCTCTTGACTGGAACCTACGCCGCCGAGACGCTTAGGCGAATCGAAGCGAATCTATTGGATCCGGGTTCGGCTCATTAGGCGGCGCACGCGCCGAGGAGATGAATGCGGGGCGGTTCCGTTGCGTTGAGTTGGCAACGAGTCTCGGAATGGGCCGAGTAGCCCGGCCGGGGGCTTAGTTGTCAGAATGCTAAGTGTCGGTGGTGCGGAAAACGTAACTTGAGTCTCCTACTTCCCCACACAGGATTCCGAAATGTCAGGCCTCGAGTATCCTTCCACGACCATGAAAAGACTCCTAATTCCCATCTCAGTCATTGCGGCAGCGAGCGTTGCCCTCCTGCTGATCGCCGCGCCATGGGCCCCAAAATTCACGGCGCGCCCGGCGGTATTCGAAGTGACGGCGAATGTGGTGAACGAAGATGTCCGACCGTTCACGGTGACGGTGAGCCCTTTCGGGAACAACCTCAACCGGGTTTCCCCGAGCGGCTTTGAGCCCATCGCCCATCGAACTCAAATAACGGTGGACGAGGCTTCGGTGGACCGGATTATCCCCAGCGCCGCCAATGACATCACCGAATATGATTCCTGGGCTTCCGGGTATCTAGACGGCGCGACCGTGCATATCTACCGGATCGAAAACGGCAAGCTCAACCGCGTGCGCACGGACACCGTCAAGGAAACGGTGATCGCGGGATGGAACTATGATTTGTCGAAGGTCATTCCACTGGGGGTTCAGGAAGGCTACTGGAAATGGGACGATTGGAATCGGCCCGGCAGCACAACCTGGTTCACGGTGCTGGCTGTCGACAAGGCGGGCAACGTCAGCAAAGCGGGAGAAAGCGTTTCGCTCACCCGTCCCGAGGGCAAACACAAGGCCAACGTGAGCCAACTCAACCGGACGAAACCTTTCCGCGCGCGCCACACTCCCCGCGACATTTCTGCTCCGTCTGCGCCCCATAATATCGAGGCAGTGATCCGACCGGACCTAAGCGTCAAAATCAGCTGGGACTCCGTTCAGGCTAACGATCTGGCTGGCTATGTGATTGCCAAATCCGATGTGGCCCCGGAGGACCACCGCGGCATTTACCTGGAACTCGCTGGTCGGCCGAAAGAACCCCGGCAAGAGCTGAAGCCGGGGGACATGGTGATTGTGCACCATCAATACAAGGCGTTCGACCGCAAGTATCGAAGCCACCGCATTGCCAACCTGTGGCATTCAAACAGCGAATACTATCCGGCCAACGTGCCTAACGAATTTTATCCGGGAGAAAACGAAACCAAAAACTGGCGCTTAGTGGATCATCCCGCCGACCCGACAGTGACGAACCCTGGCCTGACCTATTTCGAAATGAAACTCGGGGCTGGCGATGTAGAGAAGGTGGGCCTGAGCGGAATACCCGACATTGGTACCACCGGGCAGGACTTCTATCCCGTTCCGCGGGACACCGAATACATAATGGAAGTCTGGCTGAAGGCGGACCGTTCCGACGCTCCTCCCGTCATTTTCGAATACGATGGCGACAAACGGGTTGGCGGATTCCTCGAGCCGGTCGCCTTCCAGCCGGAGACCCGGTGGAAAAAGTTCACTCACACCTTTCAAGGTCGGACTGGCCAGGTTGGACAATACGCCTATTTTGTCCTTGCTATGAAGGGACCGGCCACTTACTCGGTGGACAACTACAAGATCTACCAGTCCGACGTGCCTTTTCTGAATTTCCTGCCGGAGCAGAAGGCGAATTTTAGGAGGTCGGGCATGGCGGCGATCCGCACACATGGCGCCATCAAGACTGGAACCTCGACCTACGACATGGCGGCCTTCACCTCTGCGGGTGGCCTCCCCGAAGGCATACCGGGCGGGAACTCGCTTCCGCAAGAACTCGCAGCGATCAAGGATATGGACGGAGCTCCGTGGCTACAGATTGAATTTCACATGAGCCCGGAAGAATGGCTGGGGTTCGCCGAATACATGGCAGCGCCTTACGACCCGGATAAGGACACCCCGGAAGCGAAGCCCTGGGCGGCCAAGCGTTATCGGCAGGGGCGCCGGGAGCCGTGGACGGACGATTTCGAGACGATCTATTTCGAACTCGCCAACGAAACCTGGAACGGGATGTTTTCACCGTGGACGTTCCGCGCCACCACGGATGCCGTCACTGGTGAAAAAGTGACTCGCGGCGAGGTGTTAGGCATGATGCACGACTTCGTCGTCAAAACCTTGCGCTCCAGTCCCTACTGGACCGACGAGATCGATGCCAAGTTCCAGCACGTCTACGGAGGGTGGACGATCGGATCCTATAACCAGGAAATCGCCAAAGCCGTGAAGACCCCGGGGTTCCTGACCATCTCGGCCTATAACGGCGGCTGGGACGAAGGGGAAGGTCCGCCACAGACCACGCCCTATAGCTACTTTACCGTGCTGAATCACCCTAACGTCAGTGCCGCGCATCGTGCCCGTGATCATGGAACGATTGCCGTCGAGGCCCGGAAGCGCGGAGTCGCCCTCCGGCTCGGCACCTACGAAGCCGGCCCTGGCTACGCCATGAACGGCTTGAACAACGCCAAGGTCACGAAAGAACAGAAGCAAATGCAGGAGGAAGTCATGAAGAGCAAGACGGCGGGAGTTGGCACCCTCGACACCTTTCTGACTTTCGCGGCAATGGATTTCGATCTCCAGAATTTCTTCACTTTCGGCGAGGGAGATTTTTGGAAATCCCACGCCAAGTGGTATCGCGGCGGGCAGGCGTATCCTTCGTTCCTCGCGCTCAGTTTGTTCAACCAGTTGGGCACGGGGGACATGCTCGAAGTGACCCCCCGCAGCGTCTCCACCTTCGATTTTCCGAAACTACGGAGGCGGCTGGAAACCAAAAACGCGCCTCTGGCGGCGGTTTACGCCAGCCGCAAAGGCGATCGAGTGACCCTGTTCTGTTTCAACCGCCAGTTCGCCTTCGCCGCGGAGGGAATGGAAGACGGACACATGCCGTTTGCCGTAGTTTTGCCGTTCAACAATGCCGCCTCCATCACGCTTCATCGGATGACGGGTGCGCCGACCGATCACAATATCGACGCCGAACGGGTGAAGATCGAAAGCAAAGCCATCGACCCGGCGGAGCTGAACGGCAAAGGGCAGTTTTCGATTACTCCAGCCACGGGGGGCTCCGAAAGCGGGCTGCCTCCGGCGGAGGTCTTCGTCTACGTGTTCGAAGGCACCAACATCGGCGCCAAGGGCCGAACGATTCCGTTGCCGGAACTCCTCGACCGGCCTATCGGGTTTTCTTCGTGGGCAAGCCAGAACTGAGAGCCGATCGGTTGCCGCGCGTGAATCGCCGCTCGCTATTCGATGCCCTCTCGTTTTCTCCTGGATGCGCCCCTTGGAAGCACGCCAATTGAGTATCTGTGATTCTCGAATCCGGGAGAGTTGAGAGGTGGACCGTAGAATGCGCCTGCTCTGGCGCCGCAGCCTAGTGGCGCTCTCGCTTCGGAGAGCGTGACCCTGCGTTCACGTTCGCGCTTTTCACGGGCACGAAGACCCGCCGACCGCGGCCGGGCGCATTCTTCGGTCCACGTCTTATGCGACGCAGGGGCTTCAGGGCAGACGCTGATCGGCCGGAGGATCGAGATAGCGATCGAGGATCTCATGCATCCGCCCGATACGCGCTTCGGCGGGGACCAGCCTCAGCATATCCACGCCTTTCTGACGCAGCCCCTTCTGCGCTCGAGCAAGGACTTCGAAATCCTGCGGAAGAACCGTCCCGAGAGAAGAAAGATCGTCGACGCCCAGGACGCTCACTCTTGGACGCGGGTGACGGTCGGGAGTGTCCTCGGAACGAAGGTCGAAATTCCACATGTCGATGAAGCTCTCTTCGGGCATCCGACCGGGCCGCGCGCGGATCAGTCCGTACCAGCCTGCGAACACGTTGAAGATCGAGTTCGGGAAGATGTGATAGTGAAAATCGTCGATGACGTGATTGTCGTCGAGGTCCGCATAACGGGTCCCCAATGTCGCCAGATGATCGCGGATCTTCGAGACGAGCACATCGCGAAGCGTTTGCCCCTCTGGCACCGGCGGATGCGGACCGGGGTCCTCGGTGGAAGCAAAGGTCTGCCCGAGTCGATGTCCCAGGTTTCGAACGAATTCCTCCCAGAGCTCCTGATTGCTCACGTTTCCGTTTCGGCGCGGACTGGGAACTCCGTAGGGTTGCATAAACATGGTGTGCTTGTCGTAGAGCGTGATCGGGGTGTTGACGTCATCGGCGATGGCGAGCATCTGGGGATGAACCGCGTGGAGGTGATAGGTCTCAATGAACGCGTCGACGGCGACCTTCCAGTTACAAGGCACCGACAGGGTCAAAAAGTCGGTGCAAGTGAAATCACCCATGCCTACCCAGGCGAGCTCGTCCGGAAGAACTTCGAGAAAATCTGCCAGGGGCTCGCAGTCCGCATCCGGATTGACGAAGACGAATCCGCCCCACGTGTCGACCGAAACCGGCACCAGACTCATTGGTCCCGGCCGGCCGGCGAGCACGTCGTTCTGGTCCGTACCGCAGAGATGCCCCTTCAGGTCATAGCGCCAGTGGTGATAAGGACACCGCACTTCACTGAGCCCACATCCCGTTCCCTTGACCAGGGATGTGCCTCGATGCGGGCAGACATTCTGGAAGGCGCGCAGAATGCCTTCTTCGTCGCGCAGGACGAATAGCGAGATCGGGCCGATCTCGTACTCCCAGTAGTCGCCGGCGTTCGGGATGCAATCCACGGTACATGCGATCTGCCAGACTCGGGTCCAGAGCCGCTTCTCTTCAAGGTCCTGCCACGCGCGTGATGTGTACCGAGATGTGGGGATCTGCCTCGCTACCTGAGGGTCCGAACTCATGTCATTCCCCCCAGTCGAGTGATCCACTCGATGCCCTTCCTCGTCCGAAACCTTGACTTCATGACTCACGATCATCGTCCTGTAGTTGCCCTAGTCCATGAAGTCATCCAGATCCGATGCGGATAGGGAAGACAAGGCCCGTCTTCGTCACCGCAGATACTAGACGTTCTGACAAAGAAGCTCCTGCCGGGGCTACTTGGCTGCTTCCTGGGCTACGCGACGGCGCATAGTCGCAATCACGTCGGTCAACGTCCCTGGTCGATCGACGATTCAGACTTGACCGCATCTGTTCGAATTCACCCGATGCGGTCCGCATGCGAGACTCACGCAGGTAGGCTCCCGAGTCCTGAATCAGGCTGCCGGCGAGAACTACGTTGGTGAGGTTCGCGTTTCGGAGGTCGGCGCGCCGATCTAGAAGAGCGTTTCGCTCGTCTGCGAAGCGGGGACGACGTAGAAGGTCCCAGGAAAGGGGGGATCGACATCTTTGACCGCCGCGAGATAGCGGCGAACGAGGTCTCCCGTAGACGTTTTGCGGTAGTACCAGCTCTCGGTGGCGCGCGCGGCCGGCACGTCGTCCGAGAGACCGAGCGCGGCTTCTTCGTAGTAGGCCCGGATGTCCATCAAGAGTGTCGTGGGATCTCCTCCTACATACTCGACGTCATTCCAGGCGGCGCCATCCACGACCTCGATGAAGGCCCGGATCGCTTCGGGGATGCCGTCGGCGTCGACGACGCGCCCGACCTGACTGGTGCCGATCCGTGCGACACCCCGGTCGTGGGCGTCCCGCAGTCCTCGGGCCTCGGCGATCGAGGCCGGCTCGTTCGAGTCGAGTCTCGGCGGGATCGGGCACGAGAGCGGCTCGTCCACTTCGTCCTCGATCGTTATGCCGAAGTCTTCGATCGAGGGGCCATCCATCCGCGGGAGCAGCGCGAACGCTGCCTCGAGGACGCTTCGCTGGAAGGCCGGGTCGAGTGGCTTTCCAAGGGGACGGCCCAGCGGAAACTCGCAGTAGAGTCCACGCGGCGGCCCGATCAGCTCGGCCGCCTGTCGATTGGCGAGCAGCGAGATCGTCGCGATTCCGGAGGCCTCGAGGGCCCGAGCGAGCGTACTCACGGTACGCGTGCACATCGGTCAGACGGGCGTGAGCAGCGCCACGTCGACGCCGTCTCCGCGCAGCGTCTCAGCGAGTCGCGGCCCGGTTTCGAGCAGGAAGGTCGAGAGCTGAAAGGTCGAGCCGATGAACGAGGCGTGTCGCGGGGCGACCTTTCCGATCAGACCCTCACTCTCCATCTCGATCAGGCGATCGAGTGGAAAGGCCACGTTGCGATCGAGCGCGAAACCCGATCGGTCCAGGTTGGTGCTGTTATGCGCCATGATCAGGCCCTGCACATCGCGATCAAAGAGCCGGTACTCGTGGGTCTGGTCCGCCCAGGGCTCTCCGGGGTGGGCGAGGGCGGCCGTCGTCACGATCGCGACGGTGGCGTCTTCGAGTCGGGGAGCTCGGACGAGCTCGACCGGAGGGAAATCGAGACCCGGCGGGACGGCTCCCACCGCGGCACGCATCTTGGAATCAGCACTCATGAAAGGCTCTCCTCGGAGGTGGCGACCCTCGAATACTACCAGCCCGATCCGCTCAAGCGCGAGCCCTCATTATGGGACGGATAGACCCTTAGGATCGACCAAAGTCGTCGAGCCGCGCATCCCCGGCCACTTCTTCCGGAGCCCGGACTGTGACTGACCTTGATCTGCCCGCGATGTCACCCTTCGGTGGGTATCGGATCTTTGGGCTTGCCACGAGCCGAGCGTATCGGCGTTCAATCAGGTCAGTGCGTACCAGGTTCCGCGGCCAGCGCCTTGGCGTGTGAGGTGTCCGGCCTTCGTCAATCGGCTCAGGTGATCCTCGAGGGTGTTGCGGCTGGTGCCCGTTAGGCTGACTGCATCGGCCACGTTGATTCGGCCTCGCTGGCGGCACAGCTCCAGGAGTTGAACAGAGAGCTCTGGCAGACGTCCGAGCAGGAGGCGTTCCTGCTCAGCCTTTTTTCCGAGACGGACCTTTTGTTGATGGAGCGCATCGAGGACGAAGAGCAGCCAGGGAGACCAGTCCGGATCTGCGCTGCGAATCGTTCGCTGGGTTCGGCGCAGCGCGCGGTAGTAGGTGTCCTTGTTGGCCTCGATCACGCTTTCGAGTGAGCTGTACGAAACGTGAGCGTAACCGGCGCAGAACAACAGCAGTGTGGTCAAAATGCGAGACAGACGACCGTTCCCGTCTTGGAAGGGGTGAATCTCGAGGAAAACGACGATGAAGATTCCAATGACGAGCAAGGGGGTGCATCGACTTAGCCGCGAGTTCAGCACTTGCCCAGTCGACGAGTTCGGCCATTAGTCGAGGAGTGTCGAAGGGAGAGGCGGTGGCGAAAACCGTTCCCAAGTACTCGCCGTCGGGCCCCCGGGCTTCGACGTGATCTGGAAGGGTCTTGTAGGCTCCGCGGTGGCGGGCATCTTTCTCAGTGAATTGCAGTAGGTCGAGGTGGAGCTGACGGAGGTGGTTTTCGGTGAGGTTGATCGCGTCGCTGTGTTCGAAGACCTATTCCATGACAGCTGCGTAGCCTGCGACTTCTTGCTCGTCGCGGGATGCAAATCGGTCAATGTCGAGATTTGCCAGGAGTTGTTCGACCTCCCGGTCACTCAGGGCGACGCCCTCGATCCGGGTCGACGAACCGACGCTTTCTATTGTTGCTACTCGGCGAAGCGATGACAGGCGATCCGGCGCGATCCGGCCGATCGCTTGCCATGCGCCCTTGAACTCGTCGAGTTCGGCGACTCTTGCGAGAATTTTCGGCGTCATTGATGACGAAGCGCACAGTTTCAGTCCGCGTGCCTTCAGGAAATCGTTCGGATGCTTCATTCTGGATGCGCACTGAGTTCTGCCTAACATGTCGACGTTCAGTGGCGTGCGGCGACCCGCCGCCGCGGCTGAGACACCGAAAGATCTTGCGTAGCAAAATGGCTCCAAACGGCTATGCATGAGGACGTCGCCCGCGAGTTCAAGAGCAACGAAGAGGCGGGGCGTCTTGTCACGAGTCGTTGGGGTCATGTCGCAGCTTGTCTCAATGAGAGCGGCTCCCGGGCGGTCCGGCGCGAGCAACGTGATCCAGAACACCGGTCGCGATGAACACTCTTCCGATGGGGAAATCGTGGCCGTCATCACGGCGACGATGAATGGGGAGAGTGAACGATGCACGATGGACGCACGAGAAAGGTAGAACTGGTGGAGCCGGGACGGGCGCATGATTTCCTGCTGAGGAACCGCGCGGTTTTGACAGTCACGTCTGGGCCAGCGGCTGGGATGGAGTTTTCGCTCGAGGGGATGCGGTCGATTGCGGGTCGTTCCGAAAAGGCCGAGATCATGATCGACGATGCATCCGTATCGGCGGAGCACGCGGCGTTCGAACTCGGGCACGAGGGCTTCGGTGTTCGAGATATCGCAAGTACGAACGGCGTCCGTGTCAACGGAAAAGAGATCACAAGTCAGGTCCTCGAACACGGTGACCGGATCGAGCTGGGCGAGGTCGAGATGCAATACGTGACCGAAGAGCGCCCCCATGGTCCGCGAGTCTGGAGCGTGGAAGAAGACGAGGCGTGAGCGCCAGCCTTCTCGCCGGGCGCAAGCTCGGCAGATTTATGGTCGAGCGCGAACTCGGGGCGGGCGGAATGGGCATGGTCGTGCTTGCTCGCCAGGAAAGCCTCGACCGCGCCGCCGTGTTGAAGCGCATCCATCCGATGCTCGAATCGAGTCCGGAACTTGAGGCTCGCTTCGAACGTGAGGCGGTGACGGCCGCACGATTGCATCACCCCAATGTGGTCGGTGTTTACGATCGGTTTCATCATCGCGGTCATCAATACATCGCGACGGAATATGTCGACGGCCTCGACCTGTCGCTCGTCCTTCAAGTCGAACCGAAACTGCCTTGGCGGATCGCTGCGACGATCGCGCTCGAATGTGCGCGCGGTCTCGAGGCCATTCATGACGAGGGCACGCTTCACCGTGACGTCAAGCCGCAGAATCTGCTGATCGGTCGCCACGGAGAGGTCAAGATCACGGATTTCGGCCTCGCTCTGGAATCCGACCGGCAGCGACCTCACCCAGCCGGGCATCGCGATCGGTACGCCCCCCTATATGCCTCCCGAGCAGCTGCGCGGCGAGCGCGTGGACGCCCGCGCAGATCTCTTTGCCCTGGGTTGTGTGCTTTTCGAAATGTTGGCGGGCACGACTCCGTACAAGGCACCCACTGAGGACGAACAAGACACGCTGCTTTCGCGGCTGGAGTCTGGGCGCTATCCGCGCGTGCGCAGTGGTTGTCGCGATGCACCGCGGGTTTTGACTCGCCTGATCCGGAAATGTTTGCAACCGCGCGCGACGCGCCGGATCGCGTCCGCGGCGGAAGTGCGTCGGCGTCTTGAGGTCCTGCTCGATCGACCCTCAGGCATGGATTGTCGGGCTCGCCTCGCTGCCTTCTTCTGGGAACGTCACGTCTTCGAGCCGCGGCCGACCGAAACAGTCGTGATGGTTGCGCGCGCGTCTTCCGGCACGATGCCGCGTGCGGTCCGCGTTGGCTTCGCCTCTGCGGCACTCGTGGCATCGCTCTTTTGTTTCGCACTCTCGATGCGGTATCCCGATCAAGTCGTTCAGTGGACGGACTCGGTCGCCCCGGAAGTACGGACGCTCCTTCTCGCGCCATAGAAGTCTAGGTTCCGATGCGGTCGCGGGGCGGGCTGGGATTTTAAGCTGTGTTTCCGCCCGCGCCCGCGCCACCACCGCTATCGGGGGTCGGTCCGCGTCGGTCCACGAGCGCGAGCAGCGCCGGCGCCAGCAGTACGTCCGCGAAGAAGGCCGCGCTGATTGCGAAGGCGACCAGCAGACCGAAGTTGCTCAAGTTCACCATCGAGGACATCAGGAATCCGAGGAAGCCGACCGAGAGAACGAGTGTCGTCACGAGCATAGCGCGCCCCGCAGTCAGGAGAGTGGCTTCGACCGCTGCCTCGAGATCCATGCCCTGATCCCGGTAGCGCCGGTAGTTGTGCATGAAGTGAATCGTGTCGTCGACCGCGAGACCGATGGCGATCCCGCCGACCATCAGCGAGAACGTATCGAGCGGAAATCCGAAGGCGCCCATCACGCCGAGTGTGAGCAGGATCGGGAGGGCGTTCGGGATCATTGCGAGCAGACCCATCCGTAGGTTGCCTAACAAGACCACCATGATCGGGGTGATGATCGCGAATGCGAGTAGATAGGACTGGGCCATGCTCGTGACCACGGCGGAAATCGATCTCACCAGGAGCGCCAGGACACCCGTTACTCTCCAGTCGCCCAGGCCCTCGAGCGCCGAAGCGACATCGCGCTGGGCCATGTCGAAGAAGACCTGATACCGCACGGCATCTCGCCAGGGCATTCGCACCGTCATGCGCGCCCGTTCGAACTGCGAATCCGTCAAGTCCTCCAGATCATCGGTTCCGGTGTTCTCGAAGAGCAGCAACTCCTGGGCCACGAGCAACGGATTCTCTGGGATCACATACGCGGCGGGATCGTCTGCATTGAGCGCCTGGTTGATCTCCCGAACGACGTCGGCCAGCGAGATCGACTGACCCGCCGAGAGGCCATCGCGCTGTTCGTCCTCGAAGCTGCGGCCGAGCGCGGCGAGGCGGTCGAGCGTCTCCGGCTCCCGAACGCCCCCGACCGATCCACTGTCGAGCACGACCTCGAATGAGAAGCTGCCCCCCATGGTTTCGTCGATGAAGAGGGTGTCCTGGACGAGTGGGCTGTCGGCGCTCATCCAGAGGAGCGGATTGTGAGAGAGCTCCATCCGCGAAGCGTAGACACTGGCGATCGACGTGAGAATTATCGCTCCAACGAGGATCGCGACGGGATTTCGGGTTGCGAATCGACCGAAGCCGACAAGTAGCCGGTCGAGCGCGTTCTCTTCGTCGGAAACGAAATGGCCAGACGGCGAGCCGAGCGGGGCGAGAGCGAGCAGTGCCGGCAGCAGCGTCAGACTCATGAAGAGCGCGATCATGACGCCGGCGGGCGCTAGGCGCCCGAGCATGGCGATCGGCTCGATTCCGGAGCTCGCGAACGACGCGAGTCCCGCCGCGGTCGTGATGCTCGTCAAGGCCAGTGCGAGCCCCGAGTGGCCGAGCGCATGGACGAGGGCCTCATCACGTAGCTCGCCCGAGCGAATGCGCTCCAAGAAGATCGATAAGAGGTGGACCGCATCGCCGACGCCGACGGCGAGTAGGAAGGAGGGCAGGATCTGGGTCGGGACGTGAATCGGCGTGCCGGTCCAGCCCATCAAGCCGATCGTCGCGGTCACGCTTAGTACGACGACGAGCAACGGCAAGACGACGGCGATCACGCGCCGAAAGAGCAGGAAGAGAAGCGTCGCGATCGAGGCGACCGCCAGCCCCATGAAGCGCGGCATGTCGCGCATCATCCCGCCGGCGACCGTCTGAAGCATGACGGGCGTACCCGCCGCGTGAATCACGAACTCCGGTCGCTCGAACTCCGCGATGACAGCGCGAAGCTCCGCCACGCTCTCTGCCGTCTCGGCTCCGGTCAGAAGTGGTGGCGGCTCTGCTTCCTTGCCCGAAGTGCCCGCGGCATCAGGGTTATCGAAGCCGGAAAGTTCGGCCTCCTCGGCACCGACTCGGGAGTAGAGCTCGAGCTCGAGCGTCATCGCGGTGACTCGACCGTCTTCGGAGATCACGACGTTTCGAAAGAGGGGGTTCGCGAGCGCGCGCTCCCGGCGCTGAGCGAGATCTTCGGCGGTCTCCGGCCACGGGTCGAGGAAATCCTCCACGAGCAGGGTGTCGCCTTCGCCGCGCGTGTCGCGGGAGTTGATGAGGCTCGTGACTTCGACGAGATGGGGGAGGCGATCCTTGATCGCGTCATGGAACTCGCGGAGGCGCTCGAGGAACGCGAAATCGAAGACGCCCTCCGCCCCAGCGGCATCGCCGCGATCGATCGCGATGATGATCCGCTCGTCGCGCCCGAATTCCTCACGGAAGAATTCGTAGGCGACCCGGACCTCGTCAGACTTGCCCAGGAATCCTTCGAAGGTGACGTCGAGATAGACGCGAGGCAGGCCCGCCATACAGATGAAGGCGAAGGCGAGGCTCGCGAACAGGATCGCCAGTGGATGGGCGATGACGATCCGCGCCCAGCTTTCAAATCCAGTCTCGATCCGGTCGCGAAATCTGTTGGCCATGGCGCGAGCCTAGCGAGGATCGATCGGATTAGTTCCCCATGAGTCGTGCCAGAAAAGAACGCGTCGCACCTAATGGCGTTGGTTCCGGGGTGACATTCTGAGTTCGAGCAGGCCTCCACCGAGCGTCCGACAGATCTGTTTGATTATTGGTACTATCGGTCAATCGGCAAAGAGCTTGTGTTGGGCCTCGGGCACGAGCGACTCAGGCTAGGCTCATGCCGGGTCGCCACTCCCCGATCACGTACGGCGACCTCTATTACGGCTCCTCGGGCGTCATCCTCTTCTACCTTGAGCTCTACCAGCAGACCGGCGACGCCGCGTTCCTCAGGCAGGCGGACGAAGGCGCCGCCTACCTGATTGCAGCGGTGCCCGAGGTGCTTTATTTCGAGAAGGGCCTGAACGCGCTCGATCTGTTTCCCTCGCTCAATCGACCGGCCGAAGGCGGTTTCCCCGTCTGCACAGCCCCCTGTCGTTGCCAGAAACCAGTGAAATCAACTTCGTATCGAATAATGACGAAGCCCAGGACTGCGCAGCCGAGCTTGTTCAATCAGGAGGAGCCCGGTTGGGCGCTCCTACCAGGGGAAACGAGCCAGAACCTCCTGCTGTCGCCGGGCGAGCTGTTCTCGCCTTGCCTCGGGTACCACCTTGGGCTCGTCAGCGGGCAAGTGGGTGCGCACTTCCGAGAGTTTCACCTTTCGCGCTGCCGGCTGGTGGTCCTCCGGTAGCTTGGCGATGCCCTGCCAGCGCAGGAGCAGCATGCCCCGACGGTGTCCCGAGGTATCGAGCCAATTCGGCACGCCCGGATCCGCAGCACTCACGACGAAGTGGAATAGCCCGTCACTCGACTTCCGCGCCTGCGCGCTCGTATAGCTGGTGAGTCGTTCGCCGTACTCGAGCGATTCGAACCACAGATTCCCGAGCTGGAAGCCCTGGTAGGGCGCCTTCGAGGGGTGGGTCGTCACGATCAGAGCTTCGTCGTCCTCGAGGGAGAAGTGCCCGCTCGAAGAAACCTGCGATGGAACGCCGCCGTCGCTCGTGTAGTAGAGCTTTGGAATCGTGTTCACCTCAGCGCGGTCGACCAGGCCTTCCGTCACTTCCAGATAGCGACGTGTCCCATCGACCAGGAAGAAGTGCGCACGTTCGATGCGCGCTGCGAGCGAATCGCTGGTCAGGGGTGTCGACGGAACGCCCCGCGCTCCGACGCGTGCGATTCGCACGTTACCGGGCTTTTCGCCTAGCCAGTCATTGTGGGTATAGCGGATCATGAGGATCCGAGAGTCGTCATAGAGGGGCAACCAGTTAGTCCCCCCGCTTCTCGCCTCCGAGTAGAAGCTCGAAGCTTCCCTCGGCATCCGTCTTCAGACTCTTGGCATCGAAGAAACCCCCGGTGGTGTAGCGACCAGGCCAGTCTGGAAGGCCCGGCATGGAGCGGTAGACCTGAACGACGAAGTCGGCCGTGGTGCCGCGCGTTCCCACGACCCGGTACTGGCTATCGGGAGAAATCCGAGCCCAGAGGTAATGGTTGTCCGGATTGTCGAGACCGCCCTTCAGGAAGCGGTCGGTGGCTCGAAAGAAGATCGGGTGCTCGTCATCTTCGCTTCCTATCTCGCTGATGATCGACCGGACGAGCTGGCGCAGAACTCGCCGCGCGCCCTCCGCGCGCTCCTGATCGGAGCCGTTGAAGCGGGAAGCTTCGATCAGATCCATGGCCTCACCGATTCCAGCGGAGAGGTGGGCCAAGGCCTGCGACAGGTCGTCAGAAGCGAGCGGCTCTTCCGCAAAGGCGGCCCCAGCCGAGCTTGCGATGGTTGCGGAGGCCAGCGCGGCGAGCACACTTCGAATTCGCAGAGCCATGGGCACGACTTCTCCTCGGTTCTAAACAGCGGTGAGTCGGGAGTATAGAAAAAATAAGCCCCGTTTCCCGCACCACGGATACTAGGCGTTCTGACAATCAAGCCCCTGCCGGAGCAAGTTGTCCTCTTAAGGGACTTACGCAAGTCGGATACTGTTCGATGCCGAGCCGACTCGCGCCGGCGGCAAGGAAGCCGAGTCCGAATCGCTCCCCATCCACGCCGAGGACCCGACGACATGAACTCATCTCCACTCTCCCGAAAAGTTGCGCTGATCGCGGTCGATTCGCTCGGCAAGGGAGCGAACGGTGGAGATGCCGTCTGGCCGCCGCAGGTCCAGACTGGGAGCGGGCGATCTGAACAGAGCCTCCCTTCGGAATTATAAGAATCCCCCGGACACGATCGCTTTTCGGCACGACAACCGTCTTGTAACGTCGAGGGCCTCCCATCGACAGCGATACACGAAACCTCACGGAGAAAATATGCCAACGACGACCAGCCCAAGCGACACCGCCGCCCGCGCTCACGCCCTGCTTCCGATTCCGCCGCGTGATCTGCCCGAGGAACCGATGCCCGGCATGGAACTCACCGATCAGCATC
>JBDNFB010000032.1:0-44716 GCA_041690055.1 Myxococcota bacterium
AGAGGCGCCGCCAGCTATGAAGAGGCGCCGCCAGCTATGAAGAGGCGCCGCCAGCTATGAGAAGAGGGGGCAGCTAGAAGTTAGGAAGGCTGATACCAGATCGGCGAACTCCAGGCGCGTTCCTGGATCGTGGCGGGAACCTCGCCCGAACAGCATGCCTCGTAGCCGTCCGTGATCGTCGAGGAATCGTCGCAGCGAACGCCGGCTTCATTGCACGCATACTGCGTCCAACGACAGCTCGGATTCTCGCGGAGTCGTGCGTAGTAGAAGGCCGATTGGCTGGCGTCGAAATCCGGATCTTCCCAGACCGAGCAGAGCTGGACTTGTCCGGCGCCCTTTCGCTCGCAGGTGTCGAGGTCGACGCTGGAATCGTTCGGCCCCCCGGCGACCGTCATTACCTTTTCCTTTTGCTCGCCGTCCTCAAGCCATCCCTTCACAATCTCAAGTCGTTCGAGGTCGGCTCCGTTCGGATGCGGATCGCGGGAGGCTTGAAGCAGGAAGCGCGGTGCGGTGGCGGCTTCTGTGCGCGCGGGGAGATAGTCGCCCATCGGGACACCCTGGGCGTAGCCAGTGGCCGCGGGCGATTCGGATTCGCAGGCGGAGGCTTCAAAGTTCCAGCCCCCGAACATACGCAGCTCCGGGCGTGTGCCACTGGTCGCGTAGGCTTCCTTGCGTTCCATCGAAGCGTAGAGGGCGTCGCGCGAGTTCTCTTCGGCCCAGAGTACGGCAAGGCCGCCCGGGTTTAGAGTGGCGACATCAGGGAGGCCGGGGTCGAGCGCCTGGCTGCCGGGCTTGCCGGCGCCGCCGTGTCCACTGAAGCCTTCTTCTTTCACGAGGCCGGGGGTGCCGAGATGCGTGTCGGTACTTCCAATCAGACCGAAGCGAAAGGGATTCGTGCCGAGATCCTTTTCGAGCGCCAGGCCACGCTTTAGGGCGTCACGTGCGAAATCGACGGCGACTATGCCGCCATCGGCGGCTGAAGGAAGGAGCGGATCCGGTGCCTTCTCGAAGCCGCAGCCCTCGTCGGTCACGCCCGGCATGATCGCGCATTCGGATTCGCCTTTATGCTGCATGACTTCGACCAGTCGGTCGTACCGACCCCGAATCGCGGCTTCTTCCTGCGTGATCTCCGCGGCCGGCTCGACCGCGGACGTAAAGGTCGAGCCGAGGCCCCAGTTGCTGTTATGCGGGATCGTGAGTGACTCACAGCCGGGGCGGCCGTCGCGACATTCTCGGTCGAGCCCACGCCAGAGATGAATCGCCATCGAGGTGGTTTCCATGACGCTGATCGGGAGTGCGGGGACGATATGGTTTCGGAAGATGATATTGCGATGGAGATGGCCGCCCTTGTGCCCACTCGCGGTCCACTCGTAGGCGACGAAGCTGGTGAAGGCGCAGCTATCGCTTCGATCGTAGGCTTCTTCGGCAGCGGTCTGATGTTCCTTCCAGACTACACCCGCGGCCTCGAGGCAGATCTGCCCATCGTCGCCGCAGAATCCCCAGCGCGACTCAAGCATGGAATAGCGACCGTTCATGACGAAGAACGCGACCCGCGGAAACGTGCGGTAGAGGCGACAGACCATCGCGCCGTACTCGGGATGGTTCGGGGTATTGCAGATATGCACCTCGCCGATTTGTTCAGCGTGGTCGGTGACGGCGGCGAAGTCGAGAGGGCGATCGAGGGCGACCGTGCGGAGCGAGTTTCCCTCGGCGTCGAAGGGCTGAATCGCAAGCGGCTGGCCCTTTGCGAATTGATAGGCGTCTCGGGGGCTGGTGCGCGTGTCCTGCGTCGAAGCGTCCTGGGAGCGGGCCGTATGCACATGGAGGTCGCCAAAGAAGGGGCGCTTCTCTGAGGTGTAGTCCGTGCAGGGTTCGCGTTCTTCTGTTCGGGCGAAGGGGAGAACCGTCGCGGGTGACGCAGGAGTGCTCGCGCTCGCGCCAGATCCGTTCTCTGAACGTTCTGTCGCGGCCTTGTTGGGGGCCTTGTCGGTGGCCTTGTCGGTGGCGTTGTCGGTGGCGTTGTCGGTGGTTTTGACCGTGGTTGTGTCGTCCGTTGCGCCGAGCAACAAAAACGCGGCGAAGGCGACGAGGATCGGGGACCAGATGCGAAGGGACGGGCGGCGAAATTTCACGGACGGACTCTCTTTGCGGCTGTGCTCGTGATTCGATCAGGCAATGCATTTAGAGCGAATCCCGTGCTCGCTGAATGGGGCGCGGGTCGCACTGACAGGCGGCGAAGCATAGTTGAAATTGCATCGCGCGGGGCCGCGGGCGAGTGAGAGATCAGCCCGTAGACGCAGGCGCCGTGTACCAGATCGGCGAAGTCCAGAGTCGCTCTTGGATCGTCTTGGGCACCGTTGGGTCAGAACATCCGCTCGGCCGCTCCGAATCGGGCAGCGACAGACATTGGCGCGCGCTCCATCGGCAGCTCGGGTTTTCGAGAACCCGTGCGTAATAGACGGCGTGCTGACCGGGATCGAAGTCCTGATCCGTCCATACCGAGCAGAGATCATCCTGGCCGACGCCAATCGGCGTGCAGCTAAGGGGATCCACCGCAGCATCATTGGGTCCCCCGCTCACATCAAATATCGCCTGATTGAATTTGCCCTCGCGGTCGACCCACACCTTCACGATTTGTGCGCGCTGCAAGAGTCCGCCCGGATACGCCTCGGTACCGACGTCTCGGAGCGCGCTTAGGACGAAGGTCGGCGCGCTTCCGATGCTCGGCGCGGAGGGGAGATCGCCCCCCATAGGCACACCGCGCTCGTATCCTGCCTCGACGAGATTGGGCGAGCCACAGAGCTCGGCGGGGTAGTCCCAGCCGCCGAAAAATCGTGCGCTCATGCGCGGTCCGCTCGTGCCGAAGGTCTCCTTCCGCTTCATTGCATCGAAGATCGAGTCCCGCGAGTTTTCCTCGGCCCAAACCCCGGCGAGTCCTCCCGGATTCGCGGCCAGTGAGTTGGTGGCATTCACCGGGCTGTCGCCGCGCTCGAGTCGGTCTTGCACGGTCGCGTCCGAGGCACCCATCCAGCCCTCGTAGGAATATTCTTCGACGTCGCCGGGGTTGGCATTATGCGCATCGGTCGCTGCGATGATGCCAATTTTGTAAGGGTTCACTCCAATGCGGTCCTGCTCACGAAAGCCTTCAAGAAGCGCATAGCGGACATAGTCCAGGCGCGAGACGCAGCCAGAATCAAAGAGTGCGCCGAACCCTGTGCCTTCCTCGCAATCCTCGAGCTGCGGTCCTCGCCATTCCTCGTAGTCGCAGAATTCATCGGGGCCGCCGAGCACGCCGAATAGGTTGTTACGGCATTCCGAGTCGCCCTTGATCTGGCTGATCTCAACGAGCCGTTCGATATCGCCGCGTAGCTGCGCTCGATCGCGCTGTTCCGAAAGGGGGAGATCCTTGCCAGTGACGACGAACATATTGCCGTTGCTCAGGTTGGAGTTGTGGGGGAGGGTGAGCACATCGCATTCGATCCCGGCATCGAGGCATTGATCCCGGAGCTCTTCCCAGAGTCGGTTCACGTCGGGCTCGTCGACCCACGCGATGGGCGATGCCGGAACGTTGGCGTTCCGGAAGATCACGTTGTGATGCACCTTGGCCATGCCGGGCGTCGCGGTGTACTCGTAGGCGTGGAGCGTTGTGAAGCGACACTGCTTGGAGCGATCGTAATGTCGTTCGGCTGCGGCTTGTTGCTCTTCCCAGACGGATCGCATGGCCGTGCGACAGAGCGCGCCGTCTTCACCGCAGAGCGCGACGGCTCTCCGCGTCTTGGTGGCGCGCGCATCGAGCGCGTCCGAGAGGGTCGAGATCCGCGCGGTGAAGTCGGCGATTGTCGAATCTCCCGGTTCGACTTCCGCGCGGAAGAGGCGACAACTCGGGCTGTCGTAGGTCGGGGTGCCGGGCTGGGTGCAGAGCGCGACTTCGCCCTGAAATGAGGCGTGGTCGGTGAGTGCGACGAAATCGAGCGGGCGCTCGAGCTGTGTTGCGCGGATGGGTGCGCCCGCTTCGTCGAGGGGCGGAAAGAAAGTCGTTTCGCCTTTGCCGAAGCGGTAGGTCGCGTCGGGTCCATTCCGCACGTCCCATAAATACGCGTCCATCGAGAGCGAGGAATGCACATGGAGCTCGCCCCATAAAGGCTGCCTCAGAGGCTCGCGATTCGTGCAGGCTGCTCGATCTTCGCTGTAGGGCCGACCGGAGGGTGAGATCGCGCGGGCGGCGGCGGCGAGGCTGGCCATGCCGGGTTCGGCCTGGACGGGCACGGCCTTGCGCGTGGAATCGGGACCGCAGGCTGCGAAAAGCGCGAGGCAGAGAATGAGGCCGAGCCCATGAACCGAAAGCAGGAAGGGTCGAGCGAGCAGGTGGGAACGCTCGGACTGTGTGGGGCGGGGGGTTGGCATAGCTTCTCCAATCGCAACGCAAAAATCGATTCGAAGCGGACGCTAGCCCAGCGAATTCGCTCGCGAACCAGCCGCGGATCCCAACAATTCTGCTCTAAACTACCGAGGGGTGGCAGACCGGCCCGAACCAGGAGACGAGAATGCTCGAAGATGAAATGCGCGTCCTGCTCGACAAACAGGCTCTCCGCGATGTCCTCTCACGGTACTGCCGAGGCCTCGACCGGATGGATAAGGAGATGGCTTACGCCGTTTGGCACGATGACGGTACGGCTTTCTATGACGGCATCTTTGAAGGCACAGGGCATGGTTTCGTCGATTGGGTCTGGGAAGCGCATGCCCCGTTGGAGCGACATTCTCATCAGATTACAAATGTGCTCTGTGAGATCGACGGTGATCGGGCGACGAGCGAGTCCTATGTGACCGTCGTGCTTTGGACGCGACCCGATCAGCAGGGCCAGCAGCATGAACTTGTTGGGCGGGGTCGCTATCTCGATCGCTGGTCAAAGAGCGAGGGCGGCTGGGCGATTGAGCATCGCATCCATCTCCTCGACCTATCCAGCTCGTTCCCGCTCACCCGCGCCGATGTCTCGGTGGGCTCCACTCGGGACCTCAAAGATCCGTCCTTCGACTATATTTCTAAGGCTTGATGGCGAGGGCCTGAGAGCGCGGAAGGCCGGGGGCGTTATTTCACTTCGGTCCGAACATCGAATCGGTCGAAGTAGAAGTCGAAAGCGCGCCGAAGCGATTCGGGCTCTGCGCCGAAATCTTTTCGAATATCGTAAACGACCTGACCATCCTTGCCACGCGGATGGGCCTTGATATACCCGTCGATTTGCGAGCGAGCCTCGTTCGTCATGGGCAGCCCGGCGGCCTCGTAGATCCGCTCCACGGTCCCTACGTCGTTGGCCATGAATTCATGGAAGAGCACGTCGACCGTGCGATCCGAAGGCAGAAAATTTCGGTCACGGACCGAAGCCTCTAGCAGGTTCCTAACGCGATCATGCCAATATTCAAGATACCATTCGGGGTTTGCCGTGCGGTAGCTCGTGCGTGAGCCGTACGCGAGCATGGTCGCGGCGGACTGAATCACGGAGACCGGGTCGCGATGGGTCACGACAATCGTGGCGTCGGGAAAGGTCGCCATCAGCGGGCCGATCTGCTCTAGATGCTGCGGACATTTCAAGACCCAGCGATCACGCGGGTTATACCATTGCAGGATCTTGAGGCCCGTAAGCAGCGCCCCTTGATAGTGCGGCGTTTGATCGTGCTCGAGATAGTAGTCGCGCCATTTCGGCGCACGCACGACCCATTCGAGGTTGTAACTCGTGAAATCCGGGTTGAGGAGCTCAAGCTCCTCGTGGATATGATCGGGCTCCATCGGATGCATCGCAGCAAGTAAAGGCGAATTCGCTTTCATGCTCAGCCAGATATCGTTGCATCGGTGCCAGCGGGGATCGATTCCATCGGCGCCGGTTTTTTCGTTCGGGTCCGGAACGGGTTCCTGTCCTTCCCAGAGCGGCATCGACCGCAGGCGCTGATCCGAGGCGATCAGGTTCACGAGATGCGTCGTACCGGAACGAGGCAGCCCCACTACGATGATGGGTTGCTTGATTTCCTGGTTATGAATCTCGGGATGCTTTTTTAGGAGATCGTGCATCCTTAGACGCGCCGTTGCGTAGCGGACACAGTCATTCCAGATGACCATATTTCCAAGGCCCGTGCGGTCAGGATCTTCCAGACATTCCATCCACAGATCGAGGCGCTCGCGAAAATCCTCTGGCCCGAAATCTTCGAGGCCTGTCTTTTCGATTGCCGCATTCAGCACAGCTTGTGTCGAAAGGTCGAGCTCGAGCGTTTCTCCATAAGAGACCGCGGCTTTCTGGGCATCGCTGAGAATGGGGTGATGCAGGTCTTCGATTCGGATCTTTTCGCCGGCCACCGGGGTCTCCTGAATAGAGGGCAATCAGGTGCGTTTGCGCACATCGATTAAGCTAGCTCGTCCTTAGTCTCCTCAAGGACCTAGGCTGTAAGTGTTGCGAAAAGGCCTCGTTTGGTGGGAGTGGCTGTCGCTGTTCTGCATCACAGTGAATAAAATGACGCGCGGTAGGGCGCAAATGACGAGTTCTGTATTGAAGGGAGGCCCACTCAATCGGAAAAATTGGGAACTCAAGAAAAGAAGGAACTTTTCGCAGTAGATCTGACCTCGGATGGACGAATTAACGAGGAAGGCTGCCAGCGGGCAAGTGACAAGGAACAGCAACGTGTCGAAGGACAGCGTGTCGGAAGACAACGGACAGAAACTCAGTGAAGCCGACCTCGCGCGGTTTTCGGATCGCATGCGAGCCGAAGGACTGCCGGAAATCGCGGTGCGTGCTTTTTTGCGCGCGCTGAATTTCGTATCCCAGGGCGGCGAGACGACGATTCCGGAGTCCACGATCGAGCCCGTCGATTCGGTGCGCGATCTAGCCAGCCTGACTGAATTCGAGTCCGCCGGGCGTGATGCCGTTTCGAAAGTCGCTGTCCTGAAGTTGAACGGTGGCCTCGGTACGAGCATGGGCCTCTCCACCGCCAAGAGTCTTCTTCCTGTGCGTCCCGGTATTTCGTTTCTTGATCTGATCGCGCGACAAGTGTTATGGCAACGCAACAATTGGAAGGTCGAACTGCCTCTCGTGATGATGAACAGCTATCGCACCCGCGACGACTCGCTTGCGGCACTGCTCAGCTATCCCGATCTCATGAAGCAGATTCCGCTCGATTTCGTCCAGCATAAAGTGCCGCGGATCGACGCCGAGACTTGGCGGCCGGTCGAGTGGGCGGCGGATCCGTCGCTTGAGTGGTGCCCGCCGGGTCATGGCGATCTCTATCTCGCGTTGGCGAGTTCCGGGATGCTCGACATGCTTCGCGAAACGGGTGTGCGTTATGTTTTTGTATCGAACGCGGATAATTTGGGCGCGGTTTTGAATCTGCGGATTCTGGGCTGGTTAGTCGAGAACGAGTTGCCCTTTGTGATGGAGGTCGCTGAGCGGACGGCATCCGATCGAAAGGGAGGACATCTTGCGCGCCGCGATGGCCGGTTGATTCTGCGCGAGATCGCACAATGTCCCGAGTCGGATCTCGAATCCTTCCAGGACATCTCGAGACATCACTATTTCAACACGAATAATCTCTGGCTTGATCTGGACGTGCTCGCCGAATTGCTCGAGCGCTCGCCAGACGGGATTCCACTCCCTGTGATGAGCAACAAGAAGCAGGTTTCGCCGACGGATCCGTCGAGCCCCACGTGTTACCAGCTGGAAACGGCGATGGGCTCCGCGATCGAGAATTTTGCCGGAGCGGAAGCCGTCGTGGTTCCGCGCACGCGATTCGCGCCGGTTAAGACCACGAGCGACCTGTTGGGTCTTTGGTCGGATGCCTATCAGTTGACCGAAGATAACCGGATCGTGCCGCGAGACGTTGAGGCGTCAAGGAAGCGGGTGATCGAGCTCGATCCGCGCTATTTCGGTGCGGTATCGGATCTCGAAAAGCGTTTCGCAGAAGGCGCGCCGTCACTCGCGGCATGCGAGCGTCTCGCAATCAAAGGAGATCATCGATTCGGCGCCGACGTCGTCGTCGAAGGGGATGTTTCTCTCGTGAACGAATCTGATTCCGCCGTAGAGATCGCCGAGGGCAGCGTCCTTCGCCCGAGCTGATCGTGAGCGCGACCGCCTAAGCGTCTTTCGACGCTTGGAGTCCGGCCAAGAGAAGGTCGGCGATGGCATCGGCCGGAGCATCGTTCGACCCGGCTGCGCATTCACCTCCGTGCGCCCTGCCCGCCGCGTCTGCGATGTCGCGAAAGGCGGGGGCCGAGAACTCGTAGCCCAGGCGCCCGAGGATATGCGCGACTGCCGCTGTTTGGCGCGTCTCGATATCGCCCGCCGCTAGGGCCTCGTCGAGCAGCGCGCGTGTCACGGCAACAATATAGTCTGCGTGGGCGGCGTTGAGTTCGCGTGCGCCGGCGAAGCGCGCGAAGTCCCGAGAGAATGCGGCGGTCGCGGGTTGCACCGCAAGATTAGTCGCGCGCAGGTAGGCCCGCAGTCGAGCGAGCGGTGGTTCGTCGGTTTCAAGCGCGCGAATCGCATCGCGGCCGATTCTATGCAGTCGGCGATCGAGCACGGTCAGGACGAGCTCGTCTTTGCTGGGCGCTATGCCGTAGAGGGTGCGCAAGGAGCAACCGACTTCCCTCGCGATCTCGGCCATCGTGACATCGGCGATGCCGCCCCGAAGCACCCAAGCCTCCAGCGCGTCGAGCACCTCGAGCTGTCGCGGCGTGAGGGCCTGTTCCGCTTCCCGCGAGAGTCTGCGTTTTGGCGCGCTTACGGAGGGAGTGCGCGACGGCGTGCGAGCATCAGAGGGGGAGGATTGTGCGCGCGCCGTCGTCACGGCAAGAGCACCGCCGGGACATCCACATGCCGAGCCCGCAGCCATTCGCCGAGGCTCTTGGCTTGCCCGTCCTGTCGCGTTGCCGCTGCAACGCCTTCTTCAAGCAAGCCGTGCACGACGAAATTCAGACTGCGTAGAGCGGGGAACCGATAACGGTCCATCTTGAATGCGTCGATTTCTGGGAGGAGGGCGCGCAGGCGTTCTTCGGTCAGGAAGTCATCGAGCCAAGCCCATGCCGCGTCGTCGCGCGTGAAGACGCCCAGGTTCGCGTTGCCACCCTTGTCGCCGGAGCGCGCTCCAACGACTCGGCCGATCGGCACGCGTCGCGTTTCTCCGCTCGGCAGGGCCGCGTCAGGCCCGGACGCGGGTTGGATGTTGGCGGTGCCGTCGGGAATTACGGAGTCGATCTGCCGAGCGGAACCTCCAAGGAGCACAACTTCCTGGGGCACGAGGCTCGCATCGATCTTCGCGGGTTCATATACGCCAAAGGAGCGTCCCGGAAACGGACCGCCGCCGATGGCGAAGAAGCCGGGAACCGAGCAGAGCGCGAGCTCGCTCACCGCATTCGAGAAGGCGCGCCCCGCCTTCTTCTCGTCGGGGTCCTTCACGGAGATATGCCAGACGGCGATGGCTTCTTCGTTGGATCCCGGATCTTCCTTGTCGGTCCGGATCACCCGCGTCGTGACCTGCTCATAATCTTCGGGGCCGTAAGGGCAGGCGCGCCAGAAGGCTTTCTCAATCAGCTCCGCTTTGGCTTCGATATCGAGTCCCGCCAAGGCGACTCGCATATCGTTGCGGAAGCCGCCGTCGCGGTTCATGCAGACTTTGAGAGTGCTAGGCGGAGGTTCGCCCTGGACGCCGAAGACGCGCACGCGCCCCGGCGCAGTTTCCTCGACTTGAATTGTGTCAAAGCGGGTCGTGACGTCGGGGCCGAAATACTCGGGCCCCGAGATTTCGTAGAGGAGTTGAGAAGTAACGGTGCCGATCGAGACCTGGCCGCCCGTATGATCGTCATGCTTGCCTATGACCGAGGAACCATCCGCTGCGATATCGGCCCAGGGGAAGCCAATATGTTCGGTTCCCGGCACTTCGTTAAAGAAGGAGTAGTTGCCGCCGGTGACTTGGCTGCTGCATTCGATGAGATGGCCGGCGACGACGCCGCCGGCGAGGGCATTCCAATCTGTTCGCTGCCATCCGTGATGCCACGCGGCAGGGCCGCAGACGATTGCGGCGTCGGTGGCGCGCCCGGTGATGACGATGTCGGCCCCTTCGTTCAGCGCTTCGACTATGCCCCAGCAGCCGAGATACGCGTTCGCGGTCATGAAGCGACTCGCGTCCTTGATCGGTTCTCCGTTCTCGAAGTTCAGCAGCTCGTCCCGGTCGATGAACCCGTCGATATTGGGCATCAAGTCATCGCCTCGCACGAACGCGATCTTGGGATGTAAGCCGAGCTTTTGGGCGAGGGCCTGAACGGCTTCGGCGCAGCCCCCGGGATCAAGTCCGCCGGCATTCGAGACCACCTTGATGCCGCGATCGAGGCAGGTCCCCATCACGTCTTCCATCTGTCTTACAAACGTGTGCGCGTATCCGCCGCCGGGTCGTTTCGCCTGGGTCTTGGCGAGGATGAGCATCGTCAGCTCGGCGAGCCAGTCCCCGGTCAGGACATCGATGGGCCCGCCTTCGACCATTTCTTTCGCGCCCGCCATGCGGTCGCCGAAATATCCGGAGCAATTCGCGATACGAATGGGCTCGGTCATGAGGATGCCTCCTATGTGTTGACTCGGGTTTGACTCGATGTAATGACTCGTCTGTGTTCGGGTGCCGCGATCCGGGTTGGAGTCAGCGGCGCTTGCTTGACACGTTCGTAACAGGTCTGGTAACAAGAAGCAATAAATATTACCGACCTCGAAGGGGCAGACGATGGGGCAGGCGATCGGGCAGAAAAGTGTGGTCAATGTCGAAGTCGCGCGCGGAGTGATGACAGCCACGCTGACCGACCAGGAAAATCGCAACGCGCTCGGGGTGGGATTAGTTTCGGAGCTTCGGGCAGCCATCCGGCGCGCGAACGAGGACGAGTCGATTCGCGCAGTCGTCGTGACCAATGCAGGCTCGACGTTCTGCGCCGGGGCCAATTTGAAAGAGCGTTCGAGTGGGGTCGGTCCAAATAGGGATTCTGGCGGCATCGTCGAGCTTTTTCAGGAGATCCAAGCTTCGCCAACGCCGATCCTCGGCCGCATTGATGGCCATGTCGTTGGCGGCGGGAACGGACTCGCCGCTGTCTTCGATGTGTCGATTGCTTCGGAAAATGCCAAGTTCGGGTTCACGGAAGTCCGCTTAGGCGTGGCACCCGCGATGATCTCGGTCGTGTGTCTGCCTAAGATGCGACGAGGAGAGGCCATGGAAGCCTTCCTTCGCGGCAACCGGTTCAGTGCTGAGCGAGCCGCCGAACTCGGTTTGATCAATCGCGCCGTGCCGCACGACGACCTGGATGCGGCCGTCGAGGAAGTCCTCGCCGATCTGCGAATGGCGGGACCGAAGGCGCTGGGCGAAGCCAAGCGAATCGTCAACGAGGTGATGCGCCTGGAACAGAGCGATGCTTTTAAGTGGACGACGGACTTATCGAATCAGCTCTTTGCGAGCGAAGAAGCAGCGGAAGGCATGAAAGCGTTTTTGGAAAAGCGCGCCCCCGCTTGGATAGAAACGGAAGGATAGAACGAGATGAAGATTGATTCCGGACTCATGGGGACATCGGACCTCAGCCTGATCCCGCAACAAGTGCGCGATCTCGAAGCGCAGGGCTACGACGGGATGCTGACCGCCGAGATCAGCTCGGATCCTTTCCTGCCGCTGGTCCTCGCGGCGGAACACAGCGAACGGATGGAGCTGATGACTTCGATCGCGGTGGCTTTTGCGCGGAATCCGATGGTCCTGGCGAATATTGGCAATGACCTGCAGGCATATTCGAAGGGGCGTTTCATCCTGGGGCTGGGATCGCAGATCAAGCCGCATATCACGAAGCGCTTTAGTCAGCCCTGGTCTAAGCCGGCGGCGCGCATGCGCGAATTTATTCTGGCTATGCGTGCGATCTGGTCTTGCTGGTACGAGGATGAGAAGCTCGATTTCCGGGGCGAGTTCTATTCGCATACGCTGATGACGCCGATGTTCACGCCGACGAATAATCCGTATGGGCCACCGCGCATTGTACTTGCGGCCGTGGGGCCGTTGATGACGGAGGTGGCGGGCGAAGTGGCCGATGGCATGCTGGTGCATGCGTTTACGACGGCCAAATACTTGCGTGAGGTGACGCTGCCGTCGCTCAAAAAGGGACTCTCTAAGTCAGGTCGCGATCGCAGCGCACTGGAGATTTGCTACCCGGCCTTTATCGTGACGGGCAAAGATGAGCGCGAATGGGCCGCGATGCGGGGCGGGGTCGCGAAGCAGATCGCGTTTTATGGCTCGACGCCGGCTTATAAGGGTGTTCTCGATATTCATGGTTGGGGCGATCTGCAGGGCGAACTCAACGCGCTTTCGAAGCGTGGTGAATGGGATGCCATGGGCGAGCTGGTCTCGGATGAGATCCTGGAAGAATTCGCCGTGGTTGCAGAGCCGGCGAAGGTGGCTGGGGCGCTGAAGGCGCGCTTTGGCGGTCTGGTGGACCGCATGTTGGTCACATTTTCATATGCCGACGACGCTGATCGTGCCGCGTATATGGAAGAACTGCGCGGCGCATAATACGCGTGCGAAGGGAGTAATATGACGCTTCAGGTGAGTCAGGATCTTGTGGCCGAGATGCAAGCGTTCGGGCGTTTGCTCGAGACGCTCGATGACAAGGATTGGGAGACCCCCACGCTCTTTATGGACTGGACGCCCTGGGACGTCGTGGCGCATCTCCATTATTTCGATCTCGTCTCAATCAGGGCGCTTGAGGGACACGAGAAGTTTGCCCCCTTTGCCAAGGATCTTGTGAAGCGAATGGGGCAGGGCGAGAGCGCCGCAGTCCAGACCCGCGTAGAACTCGCCGGTGTAACGCCTTCGGAACTGCTTTCGCGCTGGCAGAAGACCTGTGCGGATATGGCGGAGCAGCTGGGCCAGTCGGATCCGAAGCGGCGGCTGCCGTGGTTTGGGCCGGATATGGGCGTGCAGATGTTCACGACGGCGCGTTTCATGGAGACCTGGGCGCATGCCCAGGCGGTCTACGATCTCAAAAACGCGCCCCGGGAGCATGCGGATCGGATCAAGAACATCGCGGCGATCGGGGTCCGTACGTTTGGATGGACCTTCGTCAATCGGAAGCAGGAAGTCCCGGGGCCTCCGCCATACGTAAAGCTGATCGCGCCTTCGGGCGCCGTCTGGGAATATAATGAGCCGAATGACGAAGAATGCATCGAAGGCGACGCCGTCGATTTCTGTTTGACCGTGACCCAGGTGCGCAACGTCAAGGACACGTCGCTTTCGGTCAAAGGCGACGTGGCGAACGCTTGGATGGACATCGCGCAATGCTTCGCGGGACCTCCGGTGGATCCGCCGGCGCCCGGCTACCGGACGGGAAACTAGAGGGCCCAGAATGGATCTAGAATACGGAGAACGGTATGACGCGTTTCGCCGGGAAGTGCGCGCGTTTCTCGAAAAGCACAGAGACAGCCGGCCCAAGACGGGATACGCGGAAACGCCCAAAGCTGATCTTTCGCGTTGGCTCTCTTTGCAAATCGAGCATGGCTATTGGGCGCGCACGATTCCAAAAGAGTACGGCGGCTACGGGGCCGAGCCGGATCTGCTCGAGACCGTCATCATGGACGAAGAGTTTAATCGGGCGCGGGTTTCACGCGGGTTGAATGCGCAGGGGCCTTCTATGCTCGTGCCGACACTTCTCGCTCATGGGACCGAAGCGCAAAAGAAAGCGTACGTAGCGGCGACACTTCGCGGCGAAACCATCTGGTGTCAGGGGTATTCGGAGCCGGGTGCGGGGAGTGATCTCGCCAGCCTGCAGACCTCGGCCGTCGAGGACGGCGACGATTTTCTCATTAATGGCCAGAAGATTTGGACCAGCACTGCCGACTCGTCGCAAATGATGTTCGTGTTAGTTCGAACCGAGCCCGAGGCTCCGAAGCATGCGGGCATTAGCTATATCCTGCTGCCCATGGATACGCCGGGACTTGAGGTCCAGACGCTGCGCACGATGTCCGGGGATCTTGGCGAGAACTCCTTCAATCAAGTCTTCTTTAAGGATGTACGCGTGCCACAGGCGAATATCGTTGGCAGGCGCGGCGAAGGCTGGAAGATTGCCAACACGACGCTCAAGCACGAACGCAGTTCGCTCAATTCGAACGGCGAGGGGACGTTCTACCGCTTGGTGAAGCTGATGGAGAGCGAGTCAATGAACCGCGTCTCTTTAATGCAGAGCCCGCTCTATCGCGATCGCCTCATGAAGCTGCAAGCGCGCATGCTGACGATGAAATACCACTCGATGCGGATGCTGACCTGCAGCCTGAAGGGGGAGGCGTCGGGCGTGGCGGGTCTGATCGTGAAACTTCAGAACTGCCAGCTGAATTACGATATGGCGTTGCTTGGGCTGGATGTGATGGGCGAGCTGGGCGCACTCTACGACCACACTAAATACGAGCGCGAGCGCGGCTATTGGCAGGCGCAAGCTTTCTTCTCCCTGGGCCTGATTATTGGGGGTGGGACCGCCCAGATTCAGAAGAACATCATCTCGGAGCGCGGGCTGGGAATGCCGCGTGAGCCGAAGCCGGTGCCCGCCTCTGCTCTGGGTAAATAGAGACGTTAGTTGACGTGAGTTCATTTTGATCTGCGTTAGCTAAATAGGATAAACGTTAGTCAATCGGGTGATTTGGAATGGATTTCGGACTATCAGAAGATCAGATTCTTTTTGAGGAAACCCTGCGCGGATTTCTGGCGGAGCAGGTGCCGATCGATCGAGTTCGAGCTTTGCGAGATGAAAGCTGCCCAAATGATCGCGAAATCTGGAGCTCCCTGGCTGAGCTAGGTGTCGCTGGCATTCTTGTTCCGGAAGCGCAAGGCGGTAGTGGCCTTGGAGTTCTGGATGCTGCGCTTGTCTCTCAGTCGTTAGGTCGTGCGGCGACGCCGGCGCCTTTCTTGGCATCTTCGGTGCTTTCAGTCGTCGCGTTGCGCGAGATCGGTGGGCCCGAGGCTGAGTCTCGCCTTGCGGGGATCGCGACAGGGGATCTCGTGATGGGGGTCGCGGCGACCGAGTTCTTCTCCGTGCGCGAAGGCGCGGGCATTTCGATTTCGGAGGGAAAGCTCTCTGGGAAGTCGATGATGGCGATCGATGCTTGCGCAGCGGATCAGATTCTTGTTGCGGTTGGGCCCGATTGCCTCGCCATTGTTAACCGTGATGCGAAGGGACTTGAGATCAATCGCCTTGTCACCACGGATAATACGCGCTGCACCTCCGAGATTCTTCTGGATGCCGTGCGGCCGACGGTGGTCTTTGAAGGCTGTTCGGATGCGATTTTGCGCATGCTGGATGCGGGCAGGATCGTGCTTGCGGCGGATACGCTCGGGGCCTGCGAGTCGATGGTGGATCAGGCGGTCGCCTACTCCCTGCAAAGAAAGCAATTCGATCGCTTGATCGGCTCGTTTCAGGCGGTCAAGCATATGTGCGCCGAGATGATTGCTGAGTTGGAGCCTGCGCGGTCTCTTCTCTGGTATGCCGGGCATAGCTTTGACGTTTCGCCCGGCGAAGCGCCCCTGCTGGCGTGTCACTCGCTCTCCCATCTCTCCGAGATTGGGCAAGAGATCGCGAGTGTTTCCACTCAGGTGCACGGGGGTATAGGCTGGACCGACGAGCAGAACCTGCATTTTTGGTACAAGCGGATCGGTCTGAACCGGCATTTGCTGGGCGGGCCGGACATGCTGCGCGGGCGAGCGGCGCAGTTACAGAGTTTCGACATTCTCGAGATAGCCTCCTAGACTCCGTGTTCCGATGAGCGCAGCTTTTGGAACGTTCCGAATCGTTTCGGCAAAGCTCCGTTTCTAACATGCGAGTCGAAACCGATGACGTTGAAGTTCTCTTTACAGCTCCCCACCGATCGAGTCGAAGATTTGGAGGAGTTCGGTACCGCCCAAGCGATTATGGAAATCGCGAAAGCGACGGAAGCCGCGGGCTTTGACGCGAGCTTCGTGACCGAACATCCCTTTCCTACCGACAAGTGGCTCGGCAGCGGCGGGCATCATGCGCTCGATCCCTTCGTCTCACTCTCGCTGGCCGCTTCAGCGACGACGACACTCCGACTGCATACCAATATCCTTGTGCTCGCTTATCGGAATCCGTTTCTGACTGCTAAGGCGATTTCAAGTCTGGATGTCGTGTCTGGAGGCCGCGTAATCATGGGTGTAGGAGCGGGTTATTTGGAGGGCGAGTTCGCGGCGCTGGGTGCGTCTTTTGCGGATAGAAATGACCGAGCCGACGACGCGTTGGAAGCGATGAAGGCGGCGTGGTCCGGCGAGTCTGTGAAGCTATCGCGCGTGGGATTTGAAGCAGCGGGAAATACGATGCGACCGTCGCCGGTGCAGAGGCCGCATCCGCCGATCTGGGTCGGTGGGAATAGTCCGCGGGCGATTCGCCGCGCGGTGGATTTCGGCGATGGGTGGAGTCCTTTTCCGCTGCCTGCGGGAGGGGCAGGGCGAACGCGAACGGCTGCCATTGAGTCCGTGTCGGATTTGGCTGAAGGCATCGGCCGGATGCACGAATATGCGGACAAGCAGGGCCGGAAGGCGCCCCTAGACGTCAATTTCGTGCCTTTTGGCCTACATATGAATACGCGAGCGGTGCCCGAGGACGATGCGCTGCACGAGCAATTTGCGGCGCTCGAAGCGGCGGGAGTGACATGGGTAACCCTCGGCTTGCCGACGCCGAGCAGGGCCGCGTATCTCGAATCGCTGGCCCGCTTCGCCGAGACCTTCCTGGGCTGACCGGCGCCCGGTGTGAGCGACGGCGGCCGTCTCCTGCAGGATGCGTCTCGGCTCCTCATTTAGAAAATGGCGCGTCTGCACATAATCGCCCCTGGGCAGACCCGCCGGTTGCCCGAGTCGCGTTGGGGTTTTCTATTCAAAATGGGCTTCTTTGGCTCGGCTCGAGATTCCGTGTTTACCCTCGGTCCGGCCCCGCCGAATAGCTATCCACAGAGTGCGAGTCGTGATAAGTTTGACAGGGTTCGGTTCTCACTGATCTATGTCAGCGAAATCCAAAATCAGCGATATTCAAAATCCGACCGATGAAGTGAGATGAGAGGGAGAGCCGGGGACTGATGAAGCGCGCGCTGATTCTATTTGTCCATCTCATGGCTGTTTGGCTGCTGCTCTCCGGGCATTATACGGTCACTCTGATCACGTACGGCGCGCTCAGCTGTGCGGGAGTAGTTGCGTTGGTCGCTCATCTCGGGATTCTTGACCATGAGGCGCTTCCTACGCATCTGGGCTTGCGCCCCTTCCTTTACTTGCCTTGGCTCTTGAAGGAGGTCGTGGTTTCGAATCTTGCAGTCGCGCGGGTGATTCTTGACCCCAGACTTCCGATTCATCCCCGCATCCTCAGTATCGATGCGAGCCAGAAGACGGAAGTGGGACGTGTTTTCTACGCGAACTCGATCACCCTGACGCCGGGTACCGTGACGCTCGATGTTCGGGGTGGGAAGATGCTCGTGCATGCGCTGACCAAAGACTCAGCGGAGGGCCTGCTCAGTGGCGAGATGGATCGCCGCGTCAGCCATCTCGAAGAGAAAGCGGTGGCCCGTGAGGCCGCGCTTCGCCGGCAGGAGGCAGGCTCGTGAACGACTCGATTGTGAGTGACGTTCTCGTGAGTGCCCCTCTTGTGGGCGGAGCTTCCAGCGACGTGACGGTTTTTGCGGTGGCTACGCTCGGGCTGCTGGTCAGCATGGTTCTTGCGCTGGTGCGCGCCTTTCTAGGCCCCACGGTTTTCGACCGGGTCCTTGCGGCGAACATGTTCGGAACCAAGACCGTGCTGCTGATTGCGGTGACGGGATTCTTGACCGGAAGGCCCGAATGGTTGGACCTCGCGATGCTCTACGCGTTGATGAACTTCACGGGCATGATCGCGCTTCTGCGCTTCAGTAAGTTTGCGAATCTCGCGAGCGATGAGAAGCTCAAGTGATGGAAATGGTCCGTGAAGCCGCAGTCTGGTTTTTTCTTGTGAGCGGGAGCCTCTTTTGCATCATCGGTGCAGTCGGCGTCATCCGGATGCCCGATTTCTACACGCGCACCCATGCGGCGAGCATTACGGATACGCTCGGTGCGACCTTGATCCTCGTTGGACTCGCGATTCATTCTGGGCCTAACCTTGTCACGGTGAAGCTCATCTTTGTTCTTATGCTCCTTTACGTCACAAGTCCGACGGCTGGGCACGCGCTGGTGAAGGCGGCCTATTCGAAGGGGCTGGATGCGCCGGATGTTGAAGAGGCGACGGGTGCGGCACGCGCTCATCGGAACGCCGGTGCGGATCCGTCCGCCGAGGAGGCAGGCTGATGGGCGAGCAAGTCATGGGCAGCATGATCGAAGCGCTGCTCTTTCTCCTGATGATTATCCTCGCACTTTATATTGCTCAGCTTCGGAGTCTTTTTGCAGCTGCGATGCTGTTCGGGATCTTCAGTTTGATCTCCGCAGGCATGCTGACGTTGATGGATGCCGTCGATGTGGCGTTTACAGAAGCGGCGGTCGGCGCTGGCATCTCGACGGTTCTGTTTTTGGGCGCGCTCGGCCCCACCACATCGGAGGAAACGCGGCCGCTTCATCATGCTTGGTCTGCGAAACTGGTTGTGATCGCCACCGGCCTAATGCTCGCGTACGGCACACTTGACATGCCTGCCTATGGCGACCCGAATGCGCCGATTCACATGCATGTCGCTCCTCATTATCTCGTTGAGTCGGTTGAGGAGATCGGGATCCCGAATGTCGTGACGTCCGTGCTCGCGAGCTACCGAGGCTACGACACGTTTGGCGAGACGACGGTGGTTTTGACGGCGGCGGTCGGTGCGATTCTGCTGCTTGGCGGCGCCGTCGCTCGAAACGACGGTCTCGCCGATCATCATGGTCTCGACGATCATGAGGGTCTCGCCGATCATGACGGTCTCGCCGATCATGACGGTCTCGACGAGGACGACGGTCAAGACGAACCCGAGAACAAGGGCGGGGGGAACGCAGCATGAGCGACGGTTCCCCGATGACGGATAAGAGCCCGGCGCCGATCAAGATGCGCGTCCAAGAGACGATCATCTTGCGGATCGTGGGCAAAGGGCTCGTTCCCTTCATCCTTCTCTTTGCGCTCTACGTGCAGTTCCACGGCGATTACGGGCCGGGGGGCGGCTTTCAGGCGGGCGTGATTTTTGCGGCGGGATTGATCCTGCACGCGCTGATTTATGGGCTAGATGAGCTGCGTCGCGCGGTGCCACAATTTGTGGTGGAGATCGGGATTGCGCTGGGCACGCTGATTTATGGCGCTGTCGGGCTTTGGTCGATGGTTTCGGGCGGGACTTTCCTCGACTACGGCGTGCTTAATGATCACGACCCTTCGCATGGTCAGCATCTGGGGATCTTGCTCGTTGAACTCGGAGTGGGCATTACCGTGACCTTCGTCATGGTCGGCATTTTTTATGCCTTCGCGGGACGGTCTCGGCAATGAATGCTCTCGGGGCGCAGCTGCTCTCGCATTGGAATTATCTGGCCGTCATCACTCTGATGATGATCGGTCTGTACATCGCGATTTCCCGAGGCAACCTCGTCAAGAAGGTCATGGGGATGAACGTTTTCCAGGCCTCCGTGATTCTGCTCTACGTATCGATGGGCAAGGTGCGCGGCGGAACCGCGCCTATCCTGATCGATGGTGCCGAAAGCATCGTCTACTCGAACCCCGTGCCCCACGTGCTCATGCTGACCGCCATCGTCGTTGGCGTCGCGAGCACTGCGCTCGGCCTGGCGCTTGTTGTGCGGACGCAAGAGGCGTACGGAACCGTCGAAGAGGACGAGATCGTTGCTCTTGACCGAGCTGAAGACCTGAAGGAGCTGGAGGGAGAGCGCGAGCGCGCGATTCAAAGGGCAGAAGCGTCGGGCGGTGTTTCATGAGCACCGGCGCTGAACACGTGATGCATCTTCAGGATCATATGCCGGCGTTCCAGGTGCTCGTTCCGCTCTTCGCGGCGCCCCTGTGTTTCTTGCTGCGCAAGGAGCGACTGGTTAGCGCGCTGACAATTGCAGTGAGCGTGGCTTGCGTGGGCATTTCTATGAACCTGCTCGGTCAGGTCATGGGCGGCGAAGTGCTTGTCTACGAGTTTGGCGGTTGGCCGCGGCCCTACGGCATCGAGTACCGCGTGGATATCACGAACGCGTTCGTGCTCTTGGTCGTGTCCTCGCTTGCTGCTGTGGTCTTCGCGGCGGGACCTGGACAGGCGCGGCGCGCGATTCCGGCGGGCCGTGAGTACCTCTTTTACTCCGCAGCACTCCTTTGTCTAACTGGACTGTTGGGCGTCACGATCACGGGTGATGTGTTCAACGTGTTCGTGTTTATGGAGATTTCGTCGCTCTCATCTTATATCCTGATCGCTCTGGGGCGGGAGCGCCGCGCAATCATGGCGGCGTTTTCCTACCTGATCATGGGGACGATTGGCGCCACCTTCCTGTTGATCGGGATCGGCCTGATGTACCAGATGACGGGCACGCTGAATATGGTCGATATGGCGGAGCGCCTACAGGCCGTCAATGAGACGCGAACGATTCTGGTCGCCTTGGCGTTTGTTGTGGTCGGCATCAGTATGAAGCTGGCGGTCTTCCCTCTACATCAATGGTTGCCCAACGCGTATAGCTTCGCTCCGCCGCTCGTTTCGGCCTTTCTCGCATCGACGGCTACGAAGGTGGCCTATTACCTTCTGATCCGATTCACGATCGGCATCTTCGGAGTGACCTTCGTCTACGAGACGGTGGGCATCGACCGAATCCTGTTGCCCCTATCGGTTGCGGCCATGTTTGTGGGTTCGACAGCGGCGATTTATCAGACCGACTTCAAGCGCGTTCTGGCCTACTCGAGCATCGCGCAAATCGGTTACATGACGCTTGGCCTCTCGCTCGCGACCGAGGCGGGCGTTGCCGCGGGCCTCGTTCATCTCTTCAATCACGCCCTTATGAAGGGGGCGCTCTTCCTTGTCGCCGCCTGCATCACCTGGCGCATGGGCGGTACGAAGATCGCCGCGATGCGCGGGCTGGGGCAGGCGATGCCTTTCACCATGGCGGCGTTCATGGTGGGTGGCCTCGCTCTGATCGGCGTGCCCGGCACGGTGGGCTTTGTAAGCAAGTGGGCACTTGTCAGCGCTGCGCTCGACCAGGGTGCTCTGTGGCTCGCATGTTTGATCATGGCGAGTTCCGTTCTGGCTGTCGTGTATGTCTGGCGCCTGGTCGAGGTCGTGTACTTCGCGGAGCCGGAGCAGATGCTGGAGAAGAAGGATGCGCCGCTGCGGCTGCTGATTCCGACTTGGATCTTGGCGGGCGCTTCGATCTATTTCGGTGTGTTTTCTGACTTCGCTGTAGTTGTTTCCGAGCTGGCAGCGGCTCAGCTATTCCAGGCAGGGATGTAAGACATCATCATGGAGCTCGACGCACAGACGATGCCCATGCTTTGGGCGCTGATCCTGCCGCTGATCGGCGCGGTCGGCGTTCAGGTGCTCGGGCGTATGCCCAATGCGCGCGATACCTGGACGATTGTGATCGGCGTGCTGACGTTTGGCTCAGTCACGCGCTTGATTGGCCCTGTGATGGACGGCGCACGTCCTGCTCTACGCCTTCCGGAGATGATGCCCGGGCTTGGACTCGGCTTCGAACTTGAGCCGTTAGGTCTGCTCTTCGCTTTGGTCGCTTCGGGACTTTGGATCCTGACCTCGCTCTACGCCTTCGGGTATATGCGCGGCCACGACGAGCAAAATCAGACGCGCTTCTTCACCTGCTTTGCACTCGCCATTGCGGCGGCTCTCGGCATTGCTTTCTCCGGCGATCTCGTGACGCTCTTCCTCTTCTACGAGATCCTGACCTTCTCGACGTTCCCGCTCGTGACCCATGCGGGGACCGAAGCGGCGGTCAAGGCAGGTCGGCTCTATCTCGGGATCCTCGTCACGACCTCGGTTCTGTTCCTGCTGCTCGCGATCCTCTGGACGGCAAACATTGCCGATACGCTGCGCTTTACGCCCGGCGGTATCTTGGACGGCAAGATCGAGGGCAATGCCGCGATTCTCCTGCTGATGCTCTTTTCTTATGGCGTCGGCAAGGCCGCGCTGATGCCTTTCCATCGCTGGCTGCCCGCGGCGATGGTGGCGCCCACGCCCGTCTCTGCTTTGCTTCATGCGGTCGCGGTCGTGAAGGCGGGCGTCTTCACTGTGCTGAAGATCGCCATTTACGTTTTCGGCATCGACTTCCTCGCGCGCGACAGTATGTCCGAGATCCTGATGTGGGTTGCCGCGATCACGATCATCGCCGCTTCGATTCGCGCACTGACCCTCGATAACCTGAAGGCGCGCCTCGCGTATTCCACGATCAGCCAGCTCTCCTATATCGTGCTCGGAGCGGCGCTCGCCACGTCGGCCTCAGCGATGGGCGGTGGCATGCATATCCTGATGCATGCCCTCGGTAAGATCACATTGTTCTTTGTGGCCGGTGCCGTCTATGTCGTCGCGCATAAGACCGAGATCAGTCAGCTGAACGGATTGGGTCGCCGCATGCCGCTCACCTTCGGCGCTTTCTGCATAGCCTCCTTCAGCATCATCGGCCTTCCGCCGCTTGGCGGCGCCTGGAGCAAATGGTTCCTCGTGACCGGCGCCTTTGATGCCGGGCAGTTCTGGATGGGCGCCGTCTTGATGGCGAGTTCACTTTTCTCTATCGGCTATCTGATGCCCGTCGTGGTCCGCGCCTTCTTTAGGCCGCTGCCCGAGGGCGAGGAAGAGGGGATCCGCGAGATTCCTCTGCTGATGTTGATCCCGATCTGCACCACGGCGCTCGGATGTTTCGTGGCCTTCTTTTACGCCGACGCGGTCTATCGATTGCTCGCCCCGGCGATGGGACTCTGAGGTCTTTGTCATGAGCGCAAGCGAAGGTGGATACTGGCTCGACAAACCCGAGAGCGTGAACCTGCTGATCAAGCTCTTGATCGGGGCCTGCGTGATTGTGGTGCTGCTGGACTTCACCTATCACAAGCATGCCGAGTTCCATTTCATGGAGCTCTTCGCCTTTGATGCCGTCTTTGGCTTCGCCGCTTATGTGGGTCTCGTGACTTCAGCGAAGGGCTTGCGCAAGCTGCTCATGCGAGACGAAGACTATTACGGTGATGTGTCCGCAGAAGCGGCCGCCGCCGCGGAACGCGCCGGCAACGGGTCTAATGCCCCGGACGCCACGCACGAAACCCAAAAGGGAGGGGCGCCGCATGCCTGAGTCTCTCCTTGATGCCTTGATTATGGGGGCTCCGCCCGGGCTGCTGCTTATGGTGGCCGCGATCCCGGTCGTCTTCCTACCGCATCGCCTTTCGCAGGGCGTCCTGCTCGCGCTCCCAGTCATCGGCCTCTACCAGCTACTCGAGATGCCGACCGATTACAGCTACAGCCTGCAGGTTTTCGACTTCACTCTCGAAGTCGTTCGCATCGATCGCCTCGCACGGGTCTGGGGCATCGTCTTCCATATCGCCGCCTTCCTCGGCGTGCTCTACGCCGCGCATCAAAAAGACCGACTGCAAGCCGCTTCGTCCCTGATTTACTCAGGCGCGGCGATCGCCGCCGTTTTCGCAGGCGACCTAATTACGCTCTTTATCTGGTGGGAACTGACAGCGGTCTCCTCCGTCTTTCTTATCTGGGCAAGCCGCACAGAATCGGCCCTTCGCGCCGGCCAGCGCTACCTGATCATCCAGGTGCTCTCGGGCCTTCTTCTTCTCGCGGGCACGATCATGCTCTACCGCGAGTCGGGCACGCTCACCTTTGAACATATCGGTCTTGAGTCCATCGGCGGCTATTTCGTTTTCATCGCCTTCGGCATCAAGGCCTGCTTTCCGCTCCTGCATGGTTGGATGAAAGATGCCTATCCCGAAGCGACCGTGACGGGGACTGTCTTCTTGTCGGGCTTCACGACCAAGCTTGCGATTTACGCGCTCGCGCGCGGCTACGCCGGGACGGATATCCTGATCCCGATCGGCGCCACGATGACCGCGTTCCCGATCTTCTTCGCCGTGATCGAGAACGATCTGCGCCGCGTGCTCTGCTACAGCCTGAACAACCAGCTCGGCTTCATGGTCGTGGGCATAGGCATCGGCACAGAAATGGCGCTCAACGGCGCCGCCGCCCATGTCTTCGCCCACGTGATCTACAAGGCGCTCCTCTTTATGGCGATGGGCGCCGTGCTCTACCGTGCGGGGACGATCAAGGCCTCGGAGCTCGGCGGCCTCTACAAATCGATGCCGTGGACAGCGGCCTTTTGCATTATCGGCTCGCTTTCGATCTCAGGCTTCCCGCTGACAAGCGGCTTCGTCACGAAATCCATGGTGATCTCGTCAGCGGGCCATGAGCATCTTCTCTTAATTTCGCTGGTCTTGCTCTTTGCTTCGGCGGGCGTGCTCGACCATTCGGGTATCAAGATCCCGTTCTTCTCCTTCTTTGCCCACGACAGCGGCAAGCGAGTAAAGGAGGCGCCGCTCAACATGCGCTTCGCCATGGGCATCGCTGCCGGGCTCTGCATCTTCATTGGCGTCTTTCCGGAATATCTCTACGCGATCCTGCCCTACCCGGTGGAATACGCGCCGTACACGGTTTCGCATGTCGTCACGATGCTCCAGCTGCTGCTTTTTGCGGCGCTGGGCTTCGTCTTCATGTGGAAGATGGGTTGGTACCCGGCGGAGCTGCGCAGTGTGGTGCTTGATGTGGACTGGGTCTGGCGACGGCTGCTGCCGAAGGCGGTCGGCGGCGTCGCTGGGGTTTGGGGGGTAGGCCAGCGTGCCTTCCTCGATACGTGCACCCGCGCTCGGCTCGGCGTGCTCGACTTCACCCAGGCGCACCTCAGCCCCTGGAGTCGATTCGGCGAACCCTGGCCGACGGGGGCCACGACGATTTGGGCTGCGATCCTGTTGATGGCCTATCTCTTGCTTTCATACTGAGTCGCGGAGTGCACTAGCGCCTTTCGCTTCGATTCGGTCTCATGGGGTTCGCGACCGCGATGCACGCGGCTGCGCCGGAGACGCCGACGATCATGCCCGATCTGCTCTACGAAAAACGCGATGGCATCGCGATCCTGACCCTCAACCGACCCGAACGCCGCAATGCATTCAGCCCCGAACTGATGGTGCAGTTGGCGGAGGCTTGGGTCGATTTCCGAGACGATGACTCGCTTCGCGTGGCGATCTTGACGGGGACAGGCGACGTGGCTTTTTGTGCGGGCGGCGACCTAGGCCGACTGCTGCCGCTCTTCACGGGCGCGCGCCAACCCGAAGACGAATGGGACCATCGCCTTATGGGCGATGTTGCGGGCATCATGTCGACGGCGCTGCTTCGACCCTTTGAACTCTACAAGCCGATCATCGCAGCGATCAATGGCTATGCGCTCGCGGGTGGTTCCGAGATCCTGCAGTCGACGGATATCCGCATAGCCTCGACGACTTCGAGCTTCGGGTTGTCGGAGGTGCAGCGCGGGCTCGTGCCCGGCGGCGGTTCGATGGTGCGTCTCCCGCGACAGATTCCGTATTGCAAAGCGATGGAGATCCTGCTCTTGGGAGATCGCATTTCGGCGGCGGAGGCGCATCGTATCGGATTCGTGAACGAAGTGGTTGCGCCCGATCAGCTCATGCCGCGTGCGTTCGAGGTGGCTGAGCGGCTGGTGAAGAATGCGCCGCTTGCATTGCAGGCGATCAAAGAGGCCGTGATTCGAACGAGCGGTGTTGAGCTGGAAGAGGCCTACCGCATTGAACATGAACTCTCGGGCCGCGTGACCCGCTCAGCCGATGCGCGGGAAGGGCCGCGGGCCTTTATGGAGAAGCGCGAGCCGGTTTGGACCGGTAAGTAATCTCAGGCGAGGTTCTTAGTCCGTGAGCACGAGCTTCTGGACGATGAAGGGCGCGATGGGTGTGCCGCCGCCGTCCTTGCTCATCTTGTTCTGTTGAAGCACGACGAGGACAACGCCCGTGCTAGGGCTGATCCAGAAATGCGTGCCGTAGGCGCCGCTCCACCAAAAATCTCCGGGCCGGCTCGTCATGATCGTCTTGTCAGCATCTGCCACAACACTCACTCCGAGTCCGAACCCGAGTCCTTCGATGCCGAAATTCGACAGGACTCCGCTCTTCACTTCGAGCTTTCGCATGCGTTCGACGGTCTCGCTTTGTAGGATGCGCACGCCATCGTACTCCCCGCCGTTCCAGAGCATCAACGCGAAGCGCATATAATCCGGGGCCGTCGAGACCAGGCCCGATCCGCCCGGCGTCCAGTCGGCAGCGTGAAAGGTCGGCCCCTCAGCGGGCACCAGATCGCCTGACTCATCCTGGGTATACATTCGGGCAAGCGGTGCATCGGGAGCGAAATCCTTGCCGTACGCCGTGTGCTCCATGCCTAAGGGATCGAAAATGCGCCGCTTCATGAAAGCCTCGAGCGGCTCCGCAGCAACCAGCTCTACGATGCGCGCCATCACATCCAGCGAGGCGCCATAGCGCCACTGCGTTCCGGGCTGCTCGAAGAGCAGGAGCGAAGGGAGTCGGTCGACGCGTTCCGTGAGGCTGCCTTCGCCTGCGTAAAGACCCTTGTCTTTCCAGGAGCGACTGATCTCCGATTGCTCGAAGCTTGATCCGCCCAGGCCTGACGCGAAGGAAAGCAGATGCCGAATCTTCATCGGTGGATCCTGCGCGACTTGGCCGATTACTTGCCCCTCTTCGTCGAGAACGGCGACCTGCATCTGCGCAAACGCGGGGAGATATTGCGCGACGGGATCGTCGAGCCCGATCCTCCCTTCTTCGAGGAGGAGCATCGTGGCGACCGCCGTAATAGGCTTGGTCATCGACGCCATCTGGAACTGCGTCTCGAAGGACATCGGAATACCGCGCTCGATGTCGGCGTAGCCCGCGGTCTTGGCGTGAACAAGGCGGCCATCTCGGGCGACGAGAGCAACATAACCCGATCGCGCGCCCTGCATCACGCGACCCTCGAGCAGGAGATTGACAAGGGATTTGCGCCAGCCGGGGAGAGGTTCCGAATCTGGGAGTGAGATGTTGGCGGGGGGGAGCTCAGGCAGAGAAGTGGATTCGCCGCTGCAGCCGCTCTGTAGAATCGAAAGGAATAACAGGGCAAGCAAGGCGAGTGATGGGCTCGGCCCGAGCGTGGGCATCCCAGAGGCTGGGATGGAGATTGAGGGCGGGGTCGAGGCCGGCGCCGCCGGCCGGAGGCGATTCATCGAGTACAAATCCGTTCCTTCGCAAAGTAGGGCGACGATGAGCGAGGGGAGGCCGCCAGAACGTCAGCGGGAAGTATATGCAGCTCCGCGAAGCGGGCTATCGTGGATCGTCCCCGAGCGAGGAGATCTCAACATGGTTCCGATTACACGCCGCCCTCTCGACCTCTTCCTGGTCTTCTTCTTCAGTATCTCCGTCCTCTACGGATTTCTTTTCAGCTTGCCGGAGGGGCTCGGCGTACCCGTCGCTCCGGATAGCCCATGGCCGCCGCTGCAATGGCTATACGATTGGGCCATTGCCGAGGAGCCTGCGCATCTGAACCCGCCGCCCAACTTGATCGCGGCGACGCTCTTCGACGGCTTCTTTCAAGCGCCGGCCCTGCTCTTTGTGATGATTGGCCTTGTTCGGCTTCGCCCTTGGCTTCGTCCGCTCGGGCTGGTGTACGCCGGCGCTGCCGTGACGAATATGTTCTTCTACTTCGTACAGACGTTCCTGGGGCCGCATCCGCCGCCTAATACAGCCTACTATCTCGTCTTCAACCTGCCGTGGATGATCATGCCCGCCATTCTCGGCGCGAGGGTGCTCTTCGCGCGGGATCTCGACGCGAACGCGGTCTAGCCAACGACGCGAGTCTGAGGCGGCCTCGGAGGTTTCCGGAGATCCTTTGGATGTCTGTGGAGGTTTTAGGAGAGCTAGGACAGCGCTCCGGCCGCTGCGATCTCGGAGATTTCGTCGTCGCTGTAGCCGAGAATATCCTTCATGACTTCGAAGGTGTGCTCCCCGATGAGCGGGCCGGCGTGGATCGGCGTCGAGGGCGTTGCGGAGAAGGTGGTGACCGGGCCGTCGAAGATCGATTTGCCAAAGCCGCCATGGGGAAGCTCGATGAAGAAGCCTCGGTCCTTGAGCTGCGGGTTGGCGTGGTAATCCGTCGCCCGAAGCGGCGCGTAGGCAGGTGCGCCGGCCTGACAAAGCTGGTCGGCGCCTTCGAAGCAGTCTTGCTGCGCGGCCCAGGAGGTGATGATGTCGTCGATCTCTTTTCGCCTTGAGATGCGGACGTCGACCGAGTCCATCTCCTCGCCACCGAGCTTTGCGAGGGCAGGGATCACACCACAGAGGGAGTGCCACTGCTCCGCCGTTCGTGTTTCGATCGCGATGTAGCGCTCTTTCGCATTCGCTGGATAGACGCCGTGAGGGCAGCCCCATTCGGAGTCATGGCCGGGACGTTCGAGTACGCGGCCATTGATCTGGTAGTCGAGAATCGCCGGAGCGAGAAAATGGATGCCCGTTTCGATTTGCGAGATATCGATCAGCTGTCCCTCGCCCGTCTTGTCGCGATGGTGGAGCGCTGCGCACAAGGCCGCCTGCGCATAACGAGGAGAAATGAAGTCGGTATAGGCGCCCCAAGGCGAGTTGGGCTTGCGGTCGGGCCAGCCCGTGATCGCTGTGAAGCCGCCGAGTGCAGAGCCGTGGATGCCGAAGCCCGTATGCTTGCGCTCGGGACCGGTCTGGCCGCGCATGCAGCTGTAGATCATGATGATGTTCGGATTGATCTTGCGCAGCGTTTCGTAATCGAGCCCGATCCGTTCGGCTGTGCCCGGCGTGAAGTTTTCGACGACGACATCGGCCCACTCGACCATCTTATGCGCGACGGCGAGGCCTTCTGGCTTCGTGAAGTCGATCGCAATGCCGAGCTTCGATTGGTTCATGTTGGCCGCGGTATGGCCGGTCGTTGTGCCGGGATCGCCGATCCACGGCGGAATGAAGCGCAGGGTATCTATGCGGCTTTCGGTTTCGACGCGCAAAACCGTCGCGCCGAGATTCGCGAGGTCTTTGCTGATCAGTGGACCTGCTGCGATCCAGGAGAAGTCGGCGACCTTCAGACCTTCAAAAATCTTCGTCCGCGGCGCGGGCGAAGCGACGGTCGGGGGTGACGGACGCTGCGCCAAGGAGGCCGCGGAATCGACCAGCGCTTGATCCTGGCCGAGAGTCGGTGCTGCGCGATCGTATACGATGGGCGTTTCGGAGAGGATGGCAAAGGGGCCAGGCAGTTTCTGGCCGTCGACATCAACCCAGAAGTCTCGAGCCTTAAGCTGTCGGTCTTCCAGGAGATCCGAGGCGAGGTAGACCGGCGAGATCAGCCATTTCTGGCGAACGGCCTGCTCCTGCACCTCCGATTTCGTCATGGTCTTGAGATGTGCCTTGAACTGCTCGACCGCGCGAAGCGCCATCTCCAGTTCCATCTTGCCTTCCTGGAGCTGCTGGATCCAGGTCATCCAATCGACTTCCATCAGGTCGGCGTCGAGTCCGCCCTGTTCGCCGATCCAGTTCATGGCGGCATTGAAGCCGAAGGCACCCTGCGCCCCGAGCACGAGCACGATGGCGAGGTATCCGTCCTTGCACTCTTCGATCACCGGCAGGTCGAGGCCTGGGAAGACGGGCATGCTGCCCGTGCGATTAGCGCGATCCTCGCCGGATTGCGGCGCGTCTTGACCGAGCGCGCCGAAGCCGGTCACGTACATCAGGCTCCAGAGCACAGCGGCCTGGACGGAAGAGTCGAGATGCTGGCCCTCGCCTGAGCGGTTGCGCGCGTAGAGTGCCATCAACACGTCGGCCGCGGCTTGTGTCGCACCGAGGTGTGCCGTTTCGGGCAGACCGACCGGAAGCGGTGGGCGATTGCCGTCGCCGTTCATGTTCAGGAAGCCACCCGCCGCGGATATTGTCAGATCCGTCGCCGGGTACTTCGCGTGGGGACCCGTTTGTCCAAAGGGCGAGACCGATACATAGAGCAGCATCGGGTTTAGCTTCCGCATTGCATCCGCGCCGAGTCCTCGGGCGTCCATCTCGCCCGGAGTCGAAGACTCAATCAGGATATCTGCGGTCTCGACCAACGCGAGAAGGCGCTTATGGTCCGCCTCGTCGTCAAGGTCGAGGACGACGCTCCGCTTGCCGCGGCCCCAGGCCTTCCAAAAGAGCGATTGCTCGGGGTCTCCGTCAGGCGCCTCAGGTCGGTGCCTCGCCGCCGAAGGCGGCGACTTGAAAGGAGGGGCAAAACGCGCTGCGCAACCGCCGGGTGGCTCGATCTTGATCACCTCGGCACCAAGGTCCGCAAGGATGCGTCCCGTGGCTTCGCCGAGCGATGTGGAGAGATCGAGAACCCGGATGCCTTCGAGCGCGTTCACCCTTTTGCTCATAGCGGCTTCAGCTCGTTCAGCTCACGCGTGTTGTCGCGCAGGATGCGGAGCTTCTTGGCGTCATCGAACTTTGCGAGCTCGGGGACGTAGTCGAGAGGCGTCGGCATGCCTTCGATATGCGGCCAATCCGATCCAAAGATCACGCGGTCCGCGCCCATGAGATGCTCGACTTCATAGACATCATCTTCCCAGAAGGGGTTGATCCAGACGTGTTCCTTGAAGAGCAGACCCGGATCTTCTTTGTAGTAGTTCGCGATCGAGAGACGGTCGCGAGACTGTCCCAGCTTTCGGAAGAGATCGGCGAGGAATTCCGCACCGTTCTCAATCGATGCGATGCGCACGCCGGGATGCCGCTCGAAAAGCTTTTCAAACGCGCAGGTGATCAAGAAATCATAGGCGGCGCGCTCGATGTTGAAATGCTTGATATTCGGCGACATCGCGGCTTCTGCAGCGTCGGCGGTGAAGCCGTCGTTGACGTAGCCATGCGTCGTGTAGCCGGAGTCCCCGGCGTGAATCACGACCGTGATGCCCGATTCGCTGACGCGTGCCCAGAAGGGATCGAATTTCGGATGCGCCGGAGAAAAAACGCCGTCCTCCGTGTGGATCGCCGAGGGGCGCATGCAGACGACGCGAGCGCCTTCCGCGAGGGCCCATTCGAGCTCTGAACAAGCGAAGTCCACATCGGCCAGCGTGATATAAGGCGCGGCGAAGATGCGGTTCTTGTATGCCACACCCCAGTCTTCATTGAGCCAGCGATTGAACGCGTGGAACTGAACCTTGACGGCTTCCACATCGTTCTTGAGCAGCTCTTCGTAGAGCACTCCGAGCGTGGGGAAGAGCCACATGGCTTCGATCCCCTGCTGATCCATTTTCTGGATCCGTGCCTCGTTATGCAGGTAGTAGTCGGGCAGCGGCTCGCGCTCCTGAAGAGCGGCCATCATGTTTGTGCCGTTCGGATTGCCACGCAGGAAGTCGGAAATCGCACCCGGCATCGCGATCGGATTCCAAGTCGGGTTCTTGACGGCGTGTGCCAGTTTTCCGCCGACGACGTGATGTTTGCGACCGTTGATCTCGGCCCACTGGACGCAGCGCGGCTGCATCGCTTTCGGAACGTGTCGGGTGAAGGCATCAAGGCCCTCGTAATAATGGTTGTCTGCATCGAAAGGCTGGTAGCCCAGGTCAGTACTCATCGCGGATCTCCTCGGGTGTGCGCCCCCCGAGTTTAGCGAGTTTGCGGGGCTGTGGAGGGCCGTTCGGAACATGCCCGTCGGGGAATTTCGGGTGAGATTCCGGGGGTGTTGACTGCGATTAACCGGCGCCGCGCGTGAGGTTCGTCGGCAGCGCGGGGGCAAGCCGAGAAAAGGCGAGGCCCTTCAGGTCCCGAACGGAGTCGAGATCAAGCTGCCGAAGCAGGTCCGCGACCGCGCCGCCCTCAAGCGGCAACTTCGACCGCGCGCCGTTGGGGAATCGCAGCGTGATCACGAGCAGACCATCCGAATCGTGAGCGACGTCGAACGCGACGGCCTCGACGATCGCTTCGCTTTTCGCGCTCGCTTGGGTCTCCGGTGGGCCCGCCAATTCGCGCAGCCTTCTTACTCGGGCAGGGGCGGATCGACGAAGACGATATCCGTCGGCGTGAGGATGATGGAGGGGGGCCGCATGGAGAGGTGGAGATTCCAGCTCTGAAGCGTCCCGACATCGATGGACGTTGCCGCGACTGTGCTCGCCCGCTCAGCCAGGGATTCCCAGCTCTCGCTCACCTCGGGCATGAAAAAGCGTCGAATCGGTTCCGGGGCGTCTGCCTTCTGTCTGCCTGTCACAGTCCCTGTCATCGCACCTGACCTCCTTCGACGATCTGGCCGCGTCGAGCATCTGAGTATCCCTTGGCCTCGGAGTAGACCGAGGCCCCTCCGACGAAGACTTCGTGCACACCGCGCGCTTGGCGAATGAAGCGAAAGCTCTTGCCGGCGTCCGGAAGGTCGAAGGCGAGTTCTTCAGGACCCCGGTCGATGGTCTCTGGGTCGAATAGGACGAAATCCGCATCAAGTCCTGGGGCAATGCGCCCCTTTCCTTTGAGCCCCCAGACGTCGGCGATATCGGCGGTCAGTCGCTGCACGGCGCGTTCGAGTGAGAGTGCGCGATGCGCGCGGACGTAGCGAGCAAAGAGATGGCCGGTATCGCCATAGGTCGCGAAGCGTGCGACGTGGGCGCCGCCGTCTCCCGAGCCGATTTGAATCTGCGGATGGTCGAGGTGAGGAGCGATCTTCTCTTCATCGAAATGCCCGAGACCCTTGGCCGTAAACCGCGCGCTCAGATCCTCGTCGAGAGAGATGTCCATCAGAACTTCCGCGGGATGTTGTCCGCGCTCGGCAGCGATTTCGCGGAGCGGGCGGCCCACGTCGGCGATTGCGGCACCCGTGGCGGCGGAGAGAATCGTATCGCCGAGTTGAAAGGAAAGGGCGATTGGCATCTGATCGGTTTCGCTGTCCGCGACGAGCGCCGCGCGCATGCTTTTGTCGGCGAAGGCTTTGCGGGTCGCGTCCGGGCCTTGCATGAGCATGCCCATCCAATTCGGCATCGCGGTAAAGACGGCACTCGGAATGCTCGTATCGAACGTCATATCGACGGGGCGTGTTTGCATCTGCGCCGTGAGTCGTGCGCCGCGCGCGGCATGGAGTTCGAGTCGCTCGAGCGCGCGTTCGACCAGGCGGGGCGTCGAGGCGCTTTCGAACAGCGGAGAGAACGTGACCGGAATCTCGTGGCGCAAGGAGATATCGGCGAGAAGATCGATTCGCGTGCAGAGCAGGTCGATATCCCAAAATTCGGGCAAGACCTGCAGTGGTCGGTCCCGCTCCCCGAGCACGGCCGCGAGCGCGTGGAGTTCTTCCATCGTGCCGAGCCTGCATGGCACGGGACGAAACTCGTGATCAATATCCGAGAAGCTCGTGCTCAATCCGAGCGCGCCGCCGTCGAGGGACTCGCGAAGCAGATCGCATAACTGCCGAACCTCGGCTGGCGTGGATACGCGCTTGCGGCTTTCGAGGCCCAACACCCAGAGGCGGAGAAGGCTGTGCCCAACGAGCGGTGCGACGTGAATTCCAAGGTTGGGCCGAATCGAATCCGCGTACTCTCCGAACGTTTCCCAGGTCCAGCGCAGGCCCGCGTCGAATGCGCTCTTCGGCATCTCTTCGATTTGGCGGAACGTCGCGCCCAAAAACTCGCGATGTTCTTTCTTGAGAGGAGCGAGGGACAGTGAACAATTGCCCGGGATGATCGTCGTCACGCCGTGCTCAATCGAAGGCTTGGCCAGGCCATCCCAAGTGAGTTGCGCATCGAAATGCGTATGCGGATCGATGAACCCGGGGGCGATCACTGCGCCGCCGGCATCGACTGTCTTATGCGCCTCGCCGAGCGCGGGGGAAGAGTCCGCCTCGCGCGCGACGGAGATGATTTTCCCGCCTTGAATTGCGACCGCGCCCATCGCTGGGAGCGTACCGGTACCGTCGCAAATCAGTCCGTTCTTGATGATCAGGTCGAACATCGGGATCCCCAGTTCTGTAAGCGTTGACCCGCCTCAGCTTGAGACAGAGACAGAGGCTGATATCGAGCCAACTCAGTCGTCGGCAGACACATCCGGGATTATGCCCCATCTGGGGCGTCCCGAAATCGGCTTTTGGGTGGCTTTTAATGGGGGGGATCGGGGGAGCGAGCAGGGAATTCGCTTTACGTCACTGCACGGCGATGCGCGTTCGGGTGCGGCGCGCGATTCTCTACAGGATCCAAACGAGGAGAAGGCCCGGCATGCAGAAGTTGATCATCGACGCCCGATTGAACGAATACACCTCTCGCGACCCCAATCCGAACGTACCTTTCTCGCCGGAAGAGATTGCGCGGGACGCTGCGGCTTGCCGCGAGGCGGGCGCTTCGATCGTTCACTATCACGCGCGGGAGCCAGAGAGTGGCGCGATTTCCACCGAGCCTGCGCTCTATGCCGAAACCGCTCGGCGGATCCGCGAGGCATGCGACGCCCTCATCATGCCGACGCTCGGTGCGAATACGGTGCCGGATCTCGATGAGCGCTTCTCCCATATCGAGTTCATGGCGAAGGAAGACGCAACGCGCGCGGATATGGTCCCGCTCGATTTGGCAAGCCTCGCATTGGCGATCTGGCGGCCGGGTCAGGAGGCTGTGGCCGGCGATGATCTCGTCTACCACAACTCGGTCGGCGTCTTGAAAACGTTGGCGGCTCGGACGCGAGCAGTGGACGCACTGCCGATGGCCGCGATCTGGAATGTCGGCTCCTTGCGTTTGCTCGAAGCGTTCGCCGAGACCGGTGTCTTGCCGAGAACGGTTTTTGCTGAACTCTTTACAACGGAAGGAGGGCTGATTGCGGGGCATCCCGGGACGCCTGCTGGTCTTCAGGCCCTGATCGACTTCGTACCGACCTCCATGAACTGCGTATGGGCAGCTGCGTGTTATGGGGCGAATGCGCTTCCGCTCGCGGAGCTTGCGATCGCGCAGGGAGGGCACGTGGCAATCGGTTTGGGCGACTATTCATATCCTGAGCTTCGGGCAGGAGGGGACGGGCCATGGCCGTCCAACGCCGATGTTGTGGCCTCAATCGTCCAGTCTGCGCGTAGGCACGGGCGCGAGATCGCGACGCCCGATGAGACGCGCGCCCTCTTGATGCAGGATTAGAGATGCCTTTCGCGAAGCTCGATGAAATCGATTTTTACTACGAAAAAAGCGGGGCCGGACCGCGGCTGCTCTTTCTGAACGGCACTCGCGGCGACCTGCGCCAGAAACCCAGTCTCATCGACGGGCCTCTCGCGTCAGAGTTCGAGATTCTGGCCCACGATCAAAGAGGACTTGGTCAAAGTGGTAAGCCCGATCACGATTATACCATGGCCGACTATGCGGATGACGCGGCGTCGCTACTCGATCATTTGGGATGGGATCGATGTCATGTGTTCGGGGTGTCTTTCGGAGGCATGGTGGGGCAGGAATTCGCGCTTCGGCATGCAGACCGAATCGAGCGTCTGGTTTTGTGTTGTACGTCGAGCGGGGGAGCGGGCGGTGCATCGTATCCGCTGCAGGAGTTTCAGGGGCTTCCGCCGAAGGAGTATGCGCGCCGCGTGCTTCAGTTAGGCGATCGGCGTTGGGCGGAAGGGGCCGAGGGGAGGACGCCGGAGCGATTTGAGAAGATTGTCGAGTTCATGATCGGCCGGTTCTCGGATGAGGCGGATGGGGCGTCTGATACTGAACGCGCCATTCGGGAGACGGGCGAGCGCCGGCAGCTTGAGGCACGGATCGACCATGATACGTGGGATCGTCTGGCTCAGATCGAGACGCCTACGCTGCTTTGCGGCGGGAGATACGATGGTATCTCGCCGCCCGAAAATATGAAAAATCTCGAGAGCCGAATGCCCAACGCGACGCTCGAATTATTCGAGGGCGGTCATATTTTCCTGCTCGAGGACCGCGCCGCCTATCGCGCGATCATCAAATTCCTTACGCGCTAAAGCATTAAGAGTCCTAGATCGAAGGTCGCCGGCGGGGGCTACGCGTTCTCGGGCGCTCGATTTCGGGGATTGCGATCAGAGGCGTACGCCGTTTCCGCAAGCGCATCCATTCCGATGGCGCTCGCAGGGCTCTGTCCATCGACGTGACCGGAGATGCCTTTATAAAGGGTGTAGCCGCAGAGTTTGAGGAGGCGTTCCGAGAAGCCGCGCTTGATCTCGTCCGGAATCCCGACGTATTGATTCTGCTGTGTGCGAATGAAGCCCGCGCAATACTGCACGTTGACCCCGACGCGCCAACTCTCGGCGCTTTGGTTCTGCCCCGAGCCGTGCCATAGGCTTCCGTTGAAGACGAGCACGCTTCCGGCGGTCATCAAGGCCGGGATCGAGTCGTAGCTCCGACTGTAGTCTGGAATATGGTCGAGCTTATGCGAGCCCGGTACGAGTCGAGTCGCGCCGTTCTCTTCCGTGAAATCCGTGAGTGCCCAAATAGTGGTGCAGACGAGTGGGGCATGAGGGCGCGGAATATTGATCACGAAATCGTCGGGATGGAGCGGCTGCGGTACTTCGCCCGGGCCGAGGTCCATCGATGTCATGCCCGAGAGCAGGCAGTCCGGCTCAAGAATCTGCTCGACGAGCGGTAATACCTCCGAATGGACGGGCATCTTCTGAAAAGCCGCGCCCTTCGCGAGAAGGTTGTAGGTGCGGAGCGTTTTGTAGCCTTCGACGGTATTGCCCTTCGGCTTCGTGCCGAGGCTTCCCTCCACGCGTCGAATCTCACTGAGCAATTCCTCGACTAGGTCGAGATCGATCACATTGGGAAGGATGGTGTACCCCTCGACATCGATCTGCTTAAGATGCTGTTCGATCTGCTCTTGCTGCATACGGCCCTCCTGGAGATGACAAAGGATAGGCAAAAGCGCGGACAGGGCGAGCGAGACGCGGCGTCCTGTTTTCGGGGCCCGATTGGCCGAAGGAGCGCGCTATTCAAGGAGAGTGACAGCGGGGCCGAGACTCGGTCTTCCGCAACCGAAGTCGATTTCGCAAGGAGAAGACGATGGCGAATGCCCCTGAAGCGACCCCTGAAACGACTCCTGTAGTGCTCGAGCGCATGTTGGCGATGTGGAATGAGCGCGATCCGGATCAGGTGCGCGGTTATGTGGACTCTGTGCTGAGCGAGGATGTGATCTTTATCGATCCCGCGAACTCGATCACCGGACGGGACGCGTTCGAGGAGATGGTCAAGGAATTCAGAGCGGGCGCGCCAGAGGTTGTCTGCCAGCGCTCAAGCGGCGTGGATGGGCATCACGGCCTATATCGTTACCATTGGGGAATTCATCAAGGCGGCACATTACTCGTTGAAGGGTTCGATGTGACGCAAATCGATGCGCAGGGTCAGGTCTGTCGCGTTGAAGGATTCTTCGGGCCGATCCCGAAGGCGTAGTCGAAGAGCAGCCGTAAGAGCAGCCGCAAGAGAAGTCGGCGTCGGCGCGCCGCGCTACTCCAGACCGATTGCGGACTCAGGGCGGACGTAATCGTAGCCGTGGGCGAGGGCAACCGACGGCTCGGTGACCTGGCCACCCGCTACATTGAGTCCGGCTCGCAGGTGCACGTTCTGCGCCATCGCTTTGGATGCGCCGCATTCCGCAATCTGCATAACGAATGGCAGCGTCGCATGGTTCAATGCATAGGTGGATGTCTTCGGCACCGCGCCAGGCATATTCGCCACGCAATAGTGCACGACGCCGTCGACTTGATAGGTAGGCGACTCATGCGTCGTCGGACGTGATGTTTCAAAGCAGCCGCCCTGATCAATCGCAACATCAACGAGAACTGAACCCCGCCGCATCGCCTTAACATGATCGCTCGTGACCAGCTTTGGTGCGGCCGCGCCCGGGACGAGAACCGCGCCAATCACGAGATCCGCATCGACGACTACCTCGTCGACGACCGAAACGGTTGAGTAAAGCGTTCGAAGGCCCGTGCCAAATCGATGCGCGAGCGCTTCAAGGACGTTCAAGTTGCGGTCAAGGACGCTCACGTGGGCGCCTAGGCCAAGCGCCATCTGCACCGCATTTTCGCCCACGACACCGCCGCCGAGTACGACAACTTTGGCCGGCGCCACGCCGGGCACACCGCCTAGTAATAGGCCTGCGCCGCCCCGCACCGATTCGAGGCTCGATGCGCCGGCTTGAATCGACATGCGCCCCGCGACTTGGGACATTGGGGCGAGAAGGGGGAGGCTGCCCGCGGCATCGGTGACGCTCTCGTAAGCAATGCACGCCGCGCCGCTCGCGACGAGATCATGGGTCTGCTCGGCGTCGGGCGCGAGGTGGAGAAAGGTAAAGAGGGTGTGATGCGACTGCAGGCGCGCGCGCTCGACGGCCTGAGGTTCTTTGATTTTGACGATGAGCTCGGCGGCGTCGAAGATGTCTTCGGCACGTGAAGCGATATCTGCACCGGCCCGGCGGTAGTCGTCATCACTCGCGCCCACGCCCATGCCCGCATCGTGCTCGACCAAGACTTGGTGGCCCGCTCGAGTGAGCTCATTGACGCTTCCGGGCGTAAGGCCCACGCGCAATTCCGCGTTCTTGATCTCTTTGGGGACTCCGATGCGCATGCTCTCTCCGTTTTCGGCGGTTGTTATCGTTTATCGTCGCCGCAGGCAGGGTGCTGTAAGGCTTGCCTTGGCAGGAAATGCCGCGCCAGCGGTTTCGCAGCTGAGCCGAGCAGGGGCGGCGGGCAGCTTTGCAGCAATAAGGACGCAGGCGGGGTGAGGCTCAGGGGCAGGTCGGGAGGTCGACCGGTCATTTTGTGTTAGTCAACGACACTGAGGTCGGGGACATGTCGGCGCAGGAGGGAGTTGAAATAGTGGCGGGCGCTGCCGGTCTTCGTGAGGTCGGCCTTGGCGTAGCGTGCAGCTTCATCCGAGATCGGCTTCGCTTCGCGTGCCTTCATATGCGCTTCGCAGGCCCGCTCGAGCAAGAAGAAGGAAGCGACGGTTTCGCCCACCTCCTCACCTACGGTGAGGAGGCCGTGGTTGCGCAGAATGGCGGCTCGATTATTTCCCAATGAATGGGCGATTCGCTCGCCGCCTTCGCAGTCCTGGATCTGCACTTCCTCGTCGTCGAAGAGAGCGTGATCCTCGAAGAAGATGCAGGACTCCTGAGTAATCGGCTTGAGGGGGCGAACTTCCGCGGCGAAGGGGGTACCCCATCCGGTGTGCACATGAGCAGCGCTGTTGATATCGGGACGGGCCGCGAGAACCGGCTGATGAATGTAATAGGCGGCGATATTGATATGGCCGTCGCCTTCGACCAGGCTGCCGTCCGGGCCGACCAGCACGAGGTCTTTGAGGGTCGCCTCGTGATACGAAACGCCCCAGCGAAGGACCCAAAAGCAATCTCGTCGTTCAGGATCTCGGCCGCTGATATGTCCGTCCCCTAGATCGCCCCAGCGCGCGGCCGCGAAGAGCCGATAGCCGAGGGCGACATCACGCTTGATTCGGTGTCGCTGTTCACCGGGACTGAGATCGCTCTGTCGGGGCATGTTTTCGCCTCTTTCTCCTGTGACGGATAGGCTCTTCGGGGCTTTCAGAACTGCATGCCCTCCGCGCAGGGTCATCGAGCCATTCTGTCGCTTCTGGGAGAATGGCTGGGCCACTTACCCGCGCAGGGTGCATGGGGCTTCGTCCGAAATCCGGGTGAAGCTCATCTCGTACCGCAATTCTAGTCCAGCCAATCGAATGAAACCGGCGGGTAGTCGGGCCGAAGGCAGGCCGAAGTTGGGCCGAAGTTGGGCCGAAGTTGGACCAAAGTTGGAAGATGGCTGGACCATAGTGGGGCGACGGCCACGGCCGAATGCTTCGCCTTTGCTTGGTCATTTTACCCCCCCAGTTAATAGAGGGGCGGAAAACGTAAGCGTAGCTAGTCTTTGGCCCGCTGACCGGGGAGTCAGCGATTCAAGACCCTGAGGAGAGTGAGATCATGAAGTTTGAGCATCTTTTGCTGACCGTCGCGATCGCGACGACCGGCGCATGTGCGACCACACCAATTCCGTACCAGACGCCCGTGAGCGCGACTCCGCCGAGTGGCAGCGTTGCCGTGAGCCAGGCGGTGAACCTGCTCGACGCTTCGGGCTCGCAGGACGCAACCTTTGCCGCCGGCAAGGCGGCTCTTGAGTCGATCGTCGGCGTCATGCCGAACGGCAACTATGAAGCCGGCATCATCACCTTTGGCGGCTTCGACCGCGAGTCGACGGGCATGTCGACCTTCAATCGCTCGTCGCTCGCTGCGGCTGCGAAGGGCGCTAGCCACCTCCGTGGTTCCACGCCGATCTTCGCAGTCTTGGAAGGTGACCTAGCCGATGCGCTGGGTTCGGGCAAGGCAGCCGTCGTCCTCATCTCGGACGGTATCGCGACCAACTTCGCGGGCAGCGGCGGCATGGACGCGCGCACGATCGAGGCCGCTTCGGCTCTCGCTGCGGACCGTTCCGGTGCCACCTGCTTCCACACTATTCAGACAGGCAATGATGCGGGCGGCGCTGCGCTGCTCCAGAGCCTCGCGAACGTGTCGAGCTGTGGTTCGTTCCGCAACGCATCTTCGCTTGCTTCGGCCTCTGCTCTGCAGCAGTTCTCTCGCGACGTCTACCTCGGTGGTGCTTCGGCGCCCAAGCCGCGCGCAGCCGCTCCGGCCCCGATGACGCAGGTAGGTGACTCCGACTTCGACGGCGTAGCCGACGGCGTGGACGCTTGCCCGAACACGCTACGAAAAGCACGTGTAGACAAGCGCGGTTGCTGGCGACTGCGCGACCTTCAGTTCGCGGTGAATGGTGCTGCCATCGAGTCGGGTTACACGCAGAACCTTCAGGAGGACATCGCGGTTCTTAAGGCCAATCCGGGTGTTCGCATCCGCGTCGACGGCCACACGGACTCCGACGGTTCGGAAGCCTACAATAAGGGCCTCTCGCTTCGCCGCGCAGCCAGCGTTCGCGATTTCCTGATCAGCAACGGGGGGCTCTCGGCGACCCGATTCGATATTTCCGGATTCGGCGAAAGCCGCCCAGCCGCGCCGAACGATTCGCGCGAGAACAAGCGACGCAATCGACGCGTTGAGCTCACGGTCCTCGACTAGCATTCGTCTAGTCTAGGTGGGCAAGAATTGAGGCCCGGAGGCGTTTGCCTCCGGGCCGTTTTGCGTCTAGCTCCGGCAAGATTTTCCGGGCGCGGCGATGTAGTCTGATCTGCGATCTTTCCGCCACGCCGCTTCGCGCGCAAAGCATCACAAGGGGGCCGAATGCGGCTCGGTGTGACAGTCAGGGCCGCTCTCTTCATTGGCGGCGGATTCCTCTTTGGGGGAGGCGCCGGACTCGCCTCTGCGCAGAGTGATGTGGTTTTGACCGATGTCGGTGGAGCCGTCGACGCGATCCCGCGGCCCGCGATTCAGATCGGATGGACGAAGACGCCGCCTAAGCTGGACGGTCGCCTCGAAGAAGGGGAGTGGGCCGACGCCGCCCGGGTCGACGATTTTACCCAGGCAAGACCGGACGAGGGTGTGCCCCCGACCCAGCGCACCGAAGTCTGGGTGATGACCGACGAGGATCATCTCTATCTCGCTGCGCGTCTCTGGGATACTAATCCGGAAGAGATCGTCGCATCGATGATGGCGCGGGATGCGAATACGGCGCAGGACGATCGTTTCGGCTTCTCGATCGATCCCTTTCTCGATCGCCAAAACGGCTACTTCTTTCAGGTGAATTCGAACGCAGTGCGGCGCGATTTCCTGCTCGAGGGCGGGAAGGCCGAGTCGAGTTGGGACGGGCGCTGGTATGCAAAGGCCAGCGTGGATGCAGAGGGATGGACGGTCGAAATCGCGATCCCCTACGCCACGATCAACTTCGATCCCGAGGCCGACGTTTGGGGCTTCAATATGGCACGCGGGATCCGGCGTCGTGATGAGATCGACCGTTGGGTCGATCCGGTCCGCGATCGCTTCCTGATTGCGATGGGGAGGGCGGGCAATCTCGTGGGCATGCGCGGGGTGAAGCAGAAGCTTGGGCTGCAGATCGTCCCCTCTCTGACCGCGCGCCGGGTGGATGATTTCGACGATCTGCCCGGCGAGGATCAGAGGCGAAACTACACGCGCTTCGACCCGAGCCTCGATGCCTTCTATAAGGTCACGCCTTCGGTCACGACGGCGATCACGGTGAATACGGATTTCGGTGAAACTGAGGCCGATGATCGGCAAGTCAACCTCGACCGTTTCGCGCTCTTCTTTCCGGAGAAGCGTGATTTCTTTTTGCAGGACGCTCTGATCTTCGATTTCGGAGACATCGAAGAAAACGGCCTGCCCTTCTTTTCGCGGCGGATTGGACTGAGCAATTCCGGGGAGCCCGAGGGCATCCTGGCCGGCGCGAAGGTGACGGGACGCGTGGGGCCGGTCAAGCTTGGCATTCTCGACGTCGTCCTCGATGACCACGATCAGGTGGACCAGCAGAACCTTCTGGTCGCGCGTGGCGCGCTCAATCTGGGCGAGTCCACGCTCGGCCTGATCATGACCCATGGCGATCCGAGCGGGGCGAGCGAGAACGGTGTTGTCGGCGGCGACTTCGTGTACCGCAACTCGAATTTCTGGGGAAACCGGAGCGTGCGCGGGAGCGCCTGGTTCCAGTCGAGTTTTAGCAATCCTGACACGGGGCCTAATGCGGAGAGCGATCCCGTGAACGGGACGGGCTTCGCTTACGGTGGCGCTGTGAGCTATCCCAACGATAGGCACGACGCTGAGGCGAGGATTCAGATCCTTGAAGAGGATTTCAACCCGGCGCTCGGTTTCGCCAATCGGGTCGGGATTCGGAGCTACACCGCGCGTTACCGACGTCGGTGGCGTCCGGACTCCAATACGGTTCAGATCGTGGACAGCGAAATTGATACGCGACTCATCACAGGATTTTCACCCGACGTGCAGACCGCCGAAATCACCTGGTCGGCGCTCGAACTCGCAAGCCCGATCGGCGATGCAGTTCGTATTCAATACAATCATCGTTACGAATTCGTCGAGACGCCGTTCTCGAGCTTCGTTGTGCCGCGTGGCAGGTACCATTTCGACGAAGGGCGGGTCCGGTTCAAGGCGAGTCTGAATCGACCGGTGGGCGGCGAAGTGACCCTGACCTACGGCGATTTTTTCGACGGCACTCGCGCCCGCGCCGAGGCCGATATGGTCTTCCGGTTTTCAAAGCATGTGCAGACCGGCCTGATCTACGAAATCAACGATATCCGGCTGCCCGGCGGCAACGAGCGAATTCAACTTATCCGAGGCCGGTTGAGCCTTTTCTTTACGCCCGATATCTCGTGGGTCACGCTGGTGCAGTTCGACACCGTCAGCGACTCGATTTCGATCAACAGTCGCTTCCGCTGGATCATTGAAGACGGCCGCGAACTCTTTCTCGTTCTGAACCAGGGCTTCGACGCGCGCGACGATATCCGCGCGACTCGAACGGCGCCGCTGGCCAAGCTGCAATGGACGGTGCGCTTCTAAATAAGTGTGGATCGCGGTTGCACCCAGATGTGACCCGCCGGATCTCAGGCCAACGCAGACCTCGGGCAACATCGCATATCGGTCGGCGACTTCGAACATAATCGCTCGCGACGCACCACTTCTTCCCGCTGTCAGTCTCGTTGCGGAGGAGGACTCATGGAAATTGCGGTCGATCGCCCATTCCTGAAGCCGAGCTGAACCGGCCTCGACTATCACGCTGGCTGCATCGCCCGCGAACGGTCGGATCGCGCACATGACCACTTATGTGGCGCCAAGTGGAGCCACGGTCTTTGCGACGGGTTCGATGCAATGGAGCTGGGGGCTCGACGATTTTGGTGCGCCCACTCTGCGCGACGCGCGCTCGAATGCGGCCGCTCAGCAGATCACTCGGAACGTGCTCGATGTCTTCGGGGCAACGCCGGCGGAGTTGGCTCCCTTTTCCCAGGACGATCGCTACGCCGTCTTATCGAATGGCTCTATTGCAGTACAGGCGCCGGGAGTTCTTGAAAACGATATCGATGCCTCTCTGCTGACTGCCGTTTGGATCGCAGGTCCCCTTCATGGGACGCTCGTGCAAAATAGCGATGGTTCGTTCGTCTACAGCCCCGATGCAGGGTTCGAAGGTCCGGATGTCTTCGCGTACGCCGCCAGCGATGGAATGACGACGGGATAAACCGCGTATGCGCGGATCGATGTTGTTGTGGGCGATCGCTGTGTCCGTTTGCGCGCGCCCTCGGAAGTGAATGGCAATCCGTGGACGTCCGCTGCGGAGATTCGCTCTGTTGGGGGTGACGGGATTGTTCTCGATCCGACGGAGTGGGACATATTTTCAGTGAGCAGTGAAGAACTCTCGGCGGAGGATGGCGCGGCGGCGAACACGATCGACGCGGATCCCGTGACGCTATGGCATACGCAATATGCAGGGGCGACCCCGAGCCATCCACATGAGATTAGTTTCGATTTCGGCACCGCTAGCGCACTCCAAGCGATCCGGTATCTGCCACGTCAGACGGGTTCGATCAACGGCACGATCGCCGACTACGAGATCGAGGCCAGTACCGATTGTGTCAACTGGAGAGACGTGGACAGTAGAATGCGCCTGGCACGAACCCTGCGATGTCAGGGGGTATGTCCAATTCTCCTCCTCTCCGTCGCCCTCCGTTTTGCCCTAACGCTCGCTGTAAATCCAGAAAGAATCCAAGCACTTGGCGATACATC
>JBDNFB010000033.1:0-15264 GCA_041690055.1 Myxococcota bacterium
CTGTCAGTTACACGAAGAATATTCCGATCCCTTACCTCGGCGATTTCGACGAGACGGGATTCTCTGTCTTCGACCCTCGGTTCTCTTTGCCCTCGTTGCTCGATGATCCTCGCTGGACCCAATTCTTGCATCATCAGTTTCCGGCGGGTCGGGAACGTGATCAGAAAATGACAGCCGTGGTGCTTGACTATATTTCGAGTACCGACTCTCCAGGCCCGATTCTCGTCACGATGGTTGAGATCGACCATTGCTCTCATTGGGAGGGCGTTGGCTCAGAGCCATACAACACGCAACTTGAAGAGAACGATGAGTCGATTCGCGCGTTGACCGAGGCCTATTTAGCGAAGGAGCCGAATGGAATCGTCTTCGTTGTGTCCGATCATGGGATGACGAACATCGAGCGCTCAATCACGATCGATCTTGAGTCACGTTTCGGGAAGCCCTCTCGCGATCGCTACCTCTACTTCAGTGAGGCCACGCTCTTCCGAGTTTGGATCAAAGACGAATCGCTTCGCGCGCCGATCAGCTCCTATCTCGATGAAATCGACTCACTCGAGCGACTTGAGGACGGTGAACGTCAAGAGCTTGGCTTGACGCGTGCCGAATTTGGCGACTTGATCTACCACACGCCCGTCGGCGTTCAGATCGTACCGAGCTTCTGGGGGCCGAAGCCGTCTGTGGGCATGCATGGGCATCACCCGAAGCATCCCGGGCAGCACGGAATCTGTTTGAGTACCGAGGCCGGAGATTTTGAGGGCTCGGTGCACGCCAAGGACTTCTACCGAGTGCTGAGTTCGTACCAGGGAGCGTGACGGAATGAAGAAGATCGGGGAGCTCCTGATCTGTTCGCTGACGCTTATATTCCTCGTTTCACCCATTGAAGCGGCGTCTGATGAGCGAGCGGAGATTGCTCTGATCAGTCCGTGGGTCGATCATCACGATCGGATCGAAACGATCCTCAGTCGGCTCGAACCCGGAATCCGCACGCGGAGAACGAACCTCGAACGCGAAGGCGGACGGGGAACGAAAGATTGGTGGCTGGCCGTGGGGTTTGATCCCGTGGTCAATTTGTCCGGCAAGATGGTGGTTCTTGAAAACGCGCCGTACTCCGCGCTAGAGCGATTGTTCGACGAGCAGGGCGAATCGCTGGATGTGGCGCTCGTGCGATGGGTCAGAGGAGGCGGGCATCTCTTGATCGTGGGCGGAAGTCCAAGCATCGAGAGTTATGCCGCGACGCCCATCGAGCTCCTGATGGGCTTCCTGCCCGTTTCTGACCCGAAACCGTTCGGAAAGCGAAAGAAGCGCCTTGTTCACGGAAACGGGATCGATCAATCGGGCGTCTTTATCAATCACCTTCACGGAGGCCGAGTGACCGATGCGCGCGTTCTCTTGCGCGCAGATGCTTCTCCGCTTCTGATTGAGAAGCGGGTAGGTCGAGGAAGGGTGACGACCTTACTGTCCGGGGCGCAAGGCGGTTTGCGGCGCGACGGCGGTGAGCCCAGCGAAGAGTTTTTCGAATCGAAGGTCTGGGAAGAGCGTCTGACCGAGATCGTGAATGCGGCGCATCCGCAATCCCATATCCTTGGTCCCGAGCGCGATCAGTGGCCGCCTCGTCCTCCTGTTCGAGCCGACGCGCTGGACGTTCGGTTTTTCATGATTTCGCATCAGCCCTCTCCGTACACGTATGCACCCGGGGAGGCCTATGCCCAGGCTCTACGACTTCGCAGGCTCGGCTTTACGAGTGCCGTTTTCGGTGCGACCTCGAGTCGGCCTCTTGATGATCGTCGGGCATTGCTCGAAATTGCAGATGCAGGGCTTCGCATCGTCTACTACGACGGCGTCAAGCCGCGGAGCCCGGCAAAGCGGTTTTGGAGCGACTCGGAGAAGCCACCGCGGGCGCTGGACCTGAAAGGAAAAGACGCGGGTTGGGACGTTCACTCGGACGCCTTCAGGGGGGCCATTCGACGTCTTCTCGACGGACGAGAAGGGACACGAGGGTTACCGCTTCGGGCGATACAACTCGTCGAAGAGTTTAAGGATGGGTCAAGTAGGGCCCCTTCGCTGACAGCGGCGCAGCGGCGAAAAGGAATGCCGAGTGGGCTCAAGCCGGGGGACCCTCGGTGGATCGAAGGTGAGCGCATTCGTGCCGACGCGACGGATGAGACGTTTAAAGCTTTTCGGGAAGCAGGGCAGGAGCTCTTCCCCGATATCCCTCAGTCGACCTACTGGCCCGGCTCCTATTGGTCGAGGCCACTTGCTTATGGATTCAGGTTGTCGTCTTTGGCGGACGCGGCGGATGAAGTGCTGGGGCCGGCCTATGGTTATGACTCGCCGCGACGAGGCTACGGGCCTGAGACCGTGCGATGGTCCGCAAATAATGGTTGGGCGGCTCTGCGCTACTCCGTTTCCTCTTTTCCGCATCTCGCGGTCTACGGAATGGGTCGACCTCTTAAGCGAGGGAAGGGGAGAGTGCCTGGCATCCTTGCCTGGCGCGAGACGGCATGGACCGCGCTGGCTCATGGGGCGACCGGGTTGGCATACTGGGCAATCCCGAACAGTTCGGCCACGGACGAACTTGCGACACTCCACACTGAGATAGAGGCGATCGGTCTTTGGCTTGCCGCTCTGGAGCGAAGCTCGGCTCCAGTTGCGTTAGTCGAGTCCTGGACAAGCCGAAGCGAAACCGGCGACCCTAAGCACGCGCGCGCGCTTGATCAATGTTTGAAGAGCACTCACGAGGCACTTGAGATCGGGTTCGAGGATGTAGACATTGTTCTTGAGGAAGACCTGAGCCGATTGCCGGGTGAGACGCATTCTCTTGTGCTGATGGGTTCTCCCGCGTTGTCTAAAGAGGCCGCGCGGGCGCTTGTGGCCTTCGTCGGGAGGGGCGGACACGTTTTCTTGGATGGCGATTCGGCGCAGCGTACGCAACCCGGAAACAGCCGTTTCGACTTGGCGAGGGAGTCGGGCCGACCCGCTCAGGTGCATTCAGTGCCGATCACCTTGAGCTGCCGAGCCGCGCGCATCTCACCCGGCCGCGCGGGCGCTGGTTGGCGCTCGCGATTGAGGGAGGTCGGAGTCGAGCCAAGATTTGAGACCGAGGCGAGCGATACCGCGGCCGCGCTTCGGGGGGACTCCGAGATCGCTCATGTCTATGGACTCAACCATAGTGACTCTCCGAAACGGCTGATTGTCCATCTGGGTCGCGAATGGGCGGGACGTGAGTGGGTCGATTTGCGCTCCGGGAGTCGCCTAACGTCTTCAGCGCGCGTCGCGGGCCCTGTGATTCTCCAGAGTCCGTCGCGCGTCGATGCCGGTGAAAGCGTAGTGTGGGCCACGGTTGCGAGGCCGGCGAGTGCTTTCGATGTGCAAATCGTTCGCGATGAATCGAGCCTTCAGTTCGATGTCACGGGCCGCGATTCCTCCGGGGAGGTCGTCGCCAATCGATACCCGATTCGTTTCGAAATTTCAGGTGTGGGTTCTTGCGCAGAGAACAAAGGCGTCTCCCTAGTGCTCCGTGACGGACAGGTCCAGCTTTCCTGGACGCGTTGCGAGGATCTGGGAGAAGCGAACATAATCGAATGGGAACTCACGGATCCGATGACCGGACGAAGTTGGCGCGGCAGCGATCCTGCTCGTCAAACGATGGCACCCTAGCGTGACGGAGGCGCATCTTGTCCCGTCCTCGTGAACTCTGCGAGAAGTTCGACTATCCGCAAGAGCTCGCGGTCCTACTGGAGGAAGTCCTGCGGCTTGCGCATGAGCATCTACACCCTCTGACTGGGATCGTTCTGACGCCGAGCATCAGCACCGGGGACTTCTTATGGACGCGCGACGAAGGGAATATTCGCTTTCTCTCAGACATCGACGGTTTGGTCTTCTCGGATGCCTCGTTGGAGGCCAATCAGAGATTCCAGTCGGGTCTGGAAAAACTGGCGGTGGGGCGTGGCGGTGCTTCCTTTGAGATCGACCTCTCGATCAACGCGGCGGATCAGATCGACCGGATGCCCGAGAGCTTTCAAATGGTCGAGACCCGACTCGCAGGCTTCGAACTTTTCGGTGATGGGCTGCTGAGTCGATTTCCCAGCAAGTTTGATCCCCGCGCATCTCGCCAAGCTCTTCTCTTGAATCTCTTTAAACCGCTGGCGGCGGATACTGCCGAGGCTTGGGCTCAAAATACGGCACGTCTCTTCCTCGACATTCCATTGATCGCGACAGGAGAGGAGGGCGTATGTCTTCCGGGGCATAGGGCCCGCGCGCAGTGGTTCTTGACGGACCGACCCGGTCGGTTGGGTGCGTCACCTGTGTTATTCGAGGCTGTCGAGGTTGCGCTTGCGGCTCGGCTGGACCCACCGGGCGACGGGGCCTCATTGCGGGCGTTGTTGGTCCCCGCGATTGAAGAGCTTCTTTCTCGAGTGGATGGAGGTGGCGCCATCGGGCAGCTGCCCAGCCAGCGGCTTGCCGATCGGTTTTCATCATGGATACCGCCGCGGTCGGTTCGGCGCCGAATGGGCGAACTCCGTTCCTGTTGGCATCGGCCGTCGAGTCTCGCCGCGGATCTTCGTTGGTGGCTGTCTCGGAAGGAGGCTCTTGGGGGAGCGGCGCTATGGGGTCTTCTCCAGGTCGAGTACGCGCAGCTTCCGGTTGAGCCGGCGACAGCTGAACTGCTTGCCGCTTATGCGAGGCGACCAAGAATTGACCCCAATGACCTCGACTTTGGATTCAAAGCGAAGAATCAATATCGGGCAGGGTTCCTGGAGCTTTATCCGAGCCGAGGAAGACAAGCCTAAGCGGACCTCGGCCCACGCAGACTCCATACGAAGCGGATCGACCTGAGACCTTCCCCGGTCGCGAAAAGTAGGCCGAGGAAGAGGAGCATAGGCACCGCGATCCGCAGAAGGGTCGAGGTGATGTCGGAGCCGTCGTCTAGATATAGATAGGCCGCAAGCGCGCCGACGCCTGAAGCGATGAGGGAAACACTCGTCCTGATGAGCATGGGCCAGTCTAGATGATTGCGCAGCGCTAAGAGGAAACAGCCCAGCAGCACGACCTCGCTGAGCACCATCGCAGCGACTGCTCCGGCGATTCCGAAGGGCGGCACAAGGATGAGCACGAGCCCGACGGTCGATGCGAGCCCGATCAGTACTCCGCGCGCGCGGTCGCCCTGCCGGCCGCTCGAAGTGAGAACCATCGCCAATACCGACACGCCAAATTTGAAAAGTAGATAAGCGGCGCCGACTTGCAGCAGCGTGTACAGGCCCGCGAAGGCTTCTCCGTAGATGGTGCGCATCGTCCATTCAGCGATGACGACCGTGCCAAGCGCGACTGCGACGCCGAGAGATAGAATGACTCGAAGGGAACCGTTAAAAATTTCGTCAAATCGTTCTCGGGCGGAGGTGGCGAAGATGCGTGCAGCCGTAGGCAGGACTGCCGAGGTCGTGAGCGCGCCGAGCGTTCCTGCAATCAAGAGCAGGCGTGAAACCGCGGAGTAGCGTCCGACGAATTCGGCGGTTTCGATGAAAGAAATGATCAGCACGTCGATCTGGGCAAAGGCGAGGAGTGAAAGCGACGTGGTGGCATAGGGTAGAGTGGCTTTCACCAGAGACCACCTTGGCGGCATTTCTACTCCGAGTCGAATGAAGCGACTGGCGAGTAGACTCGAAAATGCCAGATGCGCACACGCGCTTAGAAGCGAAGTCCACCCGATCACGGAAACGGGGTATCCTAGGTAGAGGAAAGCCAAACTTGAGCCGATGAAAATCGCTGAGTTGAGGAGCAGGCTTGCTCCTTCGAGATCTAGTCGTTCTCGCGCGCGGCAGACGGACTCGGCGAGGTATGCGAACGAGCGAATGATCGATGCGAGTCCGAGGAGCATGCACAGCTCGACAATCCAGGGCTCGTATGGCAAAACGAATGAAAAAGCGCCAAGCGCCACGATCGCTATGCCCGCCATCACAAGCTTGATAGCGAGCGCCCGAGCGAATTCAGATTCGAGTTCATCGGGGCGAATGGCGCCCTCGCGTACGAGCCGAGGGGACAGGCCGAAATCGACGACAAAAACGAAATAGGTCGCGAAGGCGATGGCAATCGCGTAGCCGCCTAGCCCTTCAGGGCCGAACATGCGGCCGAGAGCCGCATGCAGCGCAAGGTTGAGGACACGCCCGATCATATTCGACCCCGTGATGAAGGCGATATTGATCAGGATGCGCTGGTAGCTACTCGGCGTCGGGCCTTGCGACAATCGGATCTCCGCTCCCGTTCGAGTTTCGGCTAGAGGATTTCGTTAAAAAGCTGCGCGTTCGATTGGGCAATGCGTGCGAGGTTTTCTCTTTGGCCTTCGAGGCGGTTGCGGATCTCGACTCGGGTTTGCCAGGTCTCATCGAGCTTGTTTCGAAAACGATCGAAGTTCAATGCGTCTGAGGATGCGCCCGGCGAGAGGCCGTATCGAGCAAGGAAAGCATCGATCTTGGGCACGCGACTGATTCCTAGAATGGGTGTGCAAACGAGGGCGGCAAGGATCAGAAGGTGCATTCTGGAGCTGATGACAAGCTCGGCCTTTTTTGTGAGGGCGATCACTTCGGGGTGGGCGTATGGGAGACGGAGGATGCTCGTTGACTCGGGTGCGTCCATTCTCTCGATGACCCGTTCGATCCCTATGCGGTCTGCCGTACGCTGGATATTCATGGGGATGAAAAGGACTCGAGCGCCGAGGTTCGATATCACATGGTCCGCCGATTGCGCGATAAAATCGAGAAGGGTTTCTCGCTGATCGACGCCGTATGCGAAGTTGATGATGACGAGCGGTCGCGCGTCGTCGTTTGGATCCAGATCGGTGGCGAACCGGTCCATCTCGAGTGTGCTGGGCGGTTGTAGTCCGAGCACAGGGTCGGCCGTCGTCACGACGCGGGCTCCAGGCACACCTAGATCGTCGACGAGTCGAGTTCTCGAGTCTTCGTCGCGCACTGTGATCACATCCGCACGGCCAAAAATTTGACGAATAAAGAATCGGGTTACGGGAAACTTGATCGGCTCGACGCCGGCGCCGTAGACCATCGTTTTTTTACCGAGCAGCTTGGCGACTGCGAGCATCGTCATTGGGTAGCCCGGATGCCCCGTGACCAATCCCTTCCACCCGTGTGTGTATTCCGCGATCAGCGCCCCACCGCCTACGATCAGGGCGTCAGCGCGCGCGATCGCGAGGTAAGTACGTAAGCGGTTCAAATAACCCTCGAATTCGAGGGTCTCGACGCCGAGCCTTTTTGACATTTCTGTGGCCAATCGAGTGACCGCTGTAATGTGAATGTCTTGATCAAGGCTTCGGAGATGCTCGATGATCGCGTAGAGGATCGCATCGTCCCCCACGTTGTGACCACCATAGGCGGCGCTAGCTATCAGCACTTTCTTCATCGAAGGGCCTGCGCTCCATGAGCTTTGGAGGATCGAGTGGCGACGGAAAAAATGCAATCACCGGGTTTCATAGAACTCTCGATACCACTCAACAAACCGCCCCATCCCGTCCTCAAGAGAAACCTGAGGCCGGTACCCCACCGCCTCCACAAGCGCGGACACATCTGCACAAGTCGCTTTCACATCCCCTGGCTGCATGGGCAGCATATTCTTAACGGCCTGCTTTCCCGTGCACTCTTCGATGACTTCGATGTAGCGGAGCAACTCAACGGGTCGCTCACAGCCGATATTGAAGATGCGCCACGGCGCATGGCTTCGCGATGCATCGGGGCTCTGCGGATCGTACTGGGGATCGCCCACGGCAGGTTGGTCGCTCGTGCGGACCACGCCTTCGACGATATCGTCGATGAAGGTGAAGTCGCGCTGGTGATCGCCGTGGTTGAAGACATCGATTGGTTCGCCCGCAAGGATTCTCTTCACAAAGAGAAAGGGCGACATGTCCGGTCGACCCCAAGGGCCGTAGACCGTGAAAAAGCGAAGACCGGTTGTCGGCAGCGCGTAGAGATGTGAATAGGTATGCGCCATCAGCTCGTTGGCTTTTTTGGTCGCAGCATAAAGGCTGACGGGGTGGTCGACGGCGTCTTTTTCGGAAAAGGGCGTCTTGGTGTTCCCCCCGTAGACTGAGCTGCTCGACGCGTAGGTCAGGTGCTCGACTTCGTTGTGCCGGGCGCCTTCGAGAATATGAATGAAGGCGGTGAGGTTGGAGCTGCCGTAGGCCTCGGGATTTTCGATCGAGTACCGGACGCCAGCCTGGGCCGCGAGGTGGATGACGCGCGTCGGGCGTTCTTCGGCGAAGAGCTTTCGGGTCTTCTCCGAGTCCGAGAGGTCAAACTCAAAATGGCGATAGCCTGGAAGGCTCGAGAAACGTTCGAGCCGCGCCCGCTTGAGCGATACATCGTAGTAGTCGTTGACGCAGTCAACTCCGATGACTTCGTCGCCTCGGGCAAGCAGCTTTTCCGCGACGGCGGCGCCGATGAAACCTGCAGTGCCAGTGACTAGAATCTTCATGAATCGACCTTTGTATTTGCCCGTGGATCCGTCTCGGGAACTCTGTCTATCGGCCAAACGGGGTCAAGACTTGGGCACAGCCCAGCATAGGTTGGGAAGCCCTAGGCCGATTCTCTGCTAGATCTTGATTTGACGCCACGCACCCGATTGGAAGCGCCAGAGGAGCGCTGCCGCCACCACGGCCATCGAGACCAGCCCACCCGACCAGGCCCCCGTCAGCCCCCAACCGACGGGAAAGGCCAGCACATATGCAAGCGGAATGAAAACCAGCCAGGTCGCGAGGCAGCGCATCGCGAAGGGCCAGCGCGTATCGCCCGCGCCGCGGAGCGCGCCGTCGACCACGATCGAGACCGCGTCGAAGAACTGATACATCGCGCCCACGCGAAGAAGAGGAGCCCCGAGTTCAAGCACGCGAGGATCGTCGGTAAATATTCCGAGGAGATGCTCAGGGGCGAAGATGAATAGCAAGGCAATCACGCCCGCGAGCATGCCGCCGAGCGAGAGCGAGGCCATGAAACTGCGCCTTACCTTTTCGAGCTGGCCGGCTCCGATATAGCGACCCACGAGCGTGGCGGCCGCCGTCGAAATTCCGCTCGCTTGCATGAAAGAAAGGCTGAGGAGCTGGACGAATGCGTGACTCGCCGCGAGTTCAGCGTCGCCCATGCGTGCGACGAGGGTGGTGAAAACGGCGAAGGCGAGCATCTCGATGATCCATTGTCCTCCGATCGGAAATCCCATGCGCAGGAGCCGCCTTATTTCGCTCATCCGCGGCGGAGTCCACTTCGTATTGAATTCTCGGACGATATTCGGGCGGAGGAACGCAATTGCGACCGCAGCGAAATAGATCCATTCGGAAATCGAGGTTGCTAGGCCTGCGCCGACGACCCCGAGCCGCGGAAAGCCGAACCAGCCGTAGACGAGTCCGAGGTCGAGAAATAGATTCGCTGCATTCGCGATCAGAGTGGCGATCAGCGGTGTGCGCGCATCGCCGATTCCCCGGAAGAAGGACGAGAGCGAGACTGCGGCGGTGATTCCGAGAATGCCCAGGGAGCGTGCGCGCATATAACCCGTGGCGAGCGGGGCGATGTTCTCGCTCGGAGCGAGGAGCTCGATGAACGCACCGGCGCCGAAGAAGATGGCGATGGAGGCCACTGCGGCGAAGGGCAGCGCGGCTGCGAGGCCTTGCCACGACCAGGGGCCGCACGCCCGGGGATCGCCCGAGCCGTGCTGCTGGGCAACGAAAGTCTGCACGGCCGTGGACGCGCCGACAAAGAAGGAGGCCATGGTCCAGACCCACATGCCTCCGAGTCCGACTGCGCCGAGCGGTACGGCGCCGAGACGGCCCACGATCGCCGAATCCACCACGCCCATTGTGGTGATCAGCATCTGGGTCATGACGAGGGGGGCTGCGAGGGCAGCGACCTCAGCGAGGCCGCCGGCGCCGCGAGACTCCGGTTGCAATGAATTTTCGAGGGTCATGTGGATGGCACCCCGGGCGAGTCAGCCCGGATGAGTCAGGATGAGGACAGGCGCGCGTCTAGTGAGCGCGCGTATCGTGGGGCCTTGGTCGGTTTAGTCGGTTTAGTCGGTTTAGTCGGTTTAACCGGTTAGCGGCCCGATAATTGATCATCCATCGTCGGTCTCCCTCTTAGAGCTTGTTACCATGCGCATTGCATGAAGGCAATTTACGAACGACACGGAACGGTGGTGCGGGCGATCTTGGTCGGCGTGCTCGGGGTCAGCCTGCTCCTCGGGAGCGGCTGCGCCGAAGGGCCTCGTCGCGCTCTGGAAGGCGCCCGTTTCTATTCCTCGGGCACCCGCTCGCTTGAGGCGGGGGATGCCGCGACCGCCGTATCCGAGCTATCGCGGGCGGCCGATCTTGTGCCGCACGCCAGCGAGATCCAGAATCATCTAGGGATGGCCCATTGGACGCTAGGCGAGCTGGATGAAGCGGAGTCTGCCTTCGACCAGGCTCTGGTGCTCGATTGTGAGAATGAAGCCGCACGCTTTAACCGAGAACGACTGATTGCGGAGCGCAGCCGGGCTGCGACCGGGCACGAAGGGAACGAGGATGGCGGATGATGACCGTAAGCTGAGCTACAGCGAGCGAGACAAGCTGAATCGGGAGCGCGGAAGCGGCGGGGGGAGTCGGCCGCAGAGCGGGCATGCTCGTGCTGCTGACGAAGAACGTGCCCGACAGGCGATGGTCTCTGCCGAATCACTTTTCGCGGAGCGGCCGGGAGGGGATCTCGGAAAGGAATTGGCCAAAACGGTTCGCGCTGCCCACGGCACGTCGGATCTTCCTGCGGCATGCCAGGCGTACGTCGACGAATTGGGCGCGCCTGCGAACGCCGAGCTCGCTTCGATCTTCCTCGACTCGGGGCAGAAAGATCTGTGTGTCCTCGCGCTCGACGCACTGCTCGAAAAAAAGGCGAAAGGTACGCTCGAAATTGAGGGCGGCCTCAAGCGCCAGCTGCGAATCCTGTCGGAGGATTTCGATGATGACTTGGCGTCCCGCGCCGAGGAGCTTCTTGAGTAGAGGTGCTCGCTGTGCCGTTTCTGTCTTTGACTCGGTCTCTGCCGTGATCTCCGCTTCCGCCCTGGCCCTGGCTCAGCCTCAGCCCGCGCCCCCGCCCTCGCGCAGGTAAGCGCGAAGCCCTCAGGGACTCGATTGCTGGATCGAATCGCGGATTTGAAGACGCCCTGACCGAGGAGTGGTACTCTCCCGCCATGGGACACGAAGTCGAGATGAAAGCGCTCGGTCAGTACCTCGAGCAGAATAATCTCAAGCACACAAAACAGCGTGAACTGATTCTCTCGATTTTTCTCGAGGCGAAACGGCATGTCACGAGCGACGATCTGTATCAGACCGTGCGCGAGAAGCATCCGAATATCGGCTACACGACGGTCTACCGTACAATGAAGCTGTTAGTGGAAGCGGGGCTGGCGACCGAGCGACATTTCGATGACGGCATCACGCGCTACGAGATAGAGCACGAACATCACGATCATCTGGTCTGCGTGAAATGCGGTCGGATCCAGGAATTCGAGTGCGAAATGATCGAGAGCACTCAGAATGACATCGCCAAGCAATACGATTTCCAGGTCCTGCGCCATCGCCACGAACTCTACGGCCACTGCGGCGACTGCCGGAGCTAGCGCAGCGAAAAAATCGGTAGCGCAGCGAAAAAAGCTAGCGCAGCGAAAAAATAGCTAGCCCGGGTAGCTTGGCAATTCCCCGGCCGAATGCTCGGCGAGCGTGCGCGCCTCGCCATCTTTCCCCGATAGCAGAGGCTCCTCCACCGGCCATTCGATCCCGATCGCGGGATCGTTCCACGCGACGGTGATTTCGCTGGTCGGGTCGTAAAGGTCCGTACATTTGTACTGGAGCTCGGCGAGTTCGCTGATCACGCAGAATCCGTGGGCGAAGCCTTCCGGGATGTAGAGCTGCTTGAAATTGTCGGCGGAGAGAACGACCGCGACATGTTGACCGAAGCGCGGCGAGTCGGGTCGGATATCCACGGCGACATCGAGGATCTCGCCCTGAGTGGCGCGGACGAGTTTGCCCTGCGGCTTGGCGAGCTGGGCATGGAGGCCGCGAAGCGTGCCGCGAGCGGACCTGCTGTGGTTGTCCTGGACGAAGGTGGCGTCGAGCCCCGACTCTGCATATTTGGCGGCGTGCCAGGTCTCGACGAAGAATCCCCGATCATCCCGGTGCACGGTCGGTTCAATCAGCAGCACTTCCGGCAGATCGGTCGGCGATATCTTCAAGGCGTAGTCTCCTCCGCCGGAATCATGCCACGGAAGTCAGAATGGGGTGAGTCGCAAAGTGCCGATCGGGCGGCATGATGCACAGAATCGGTCTCAGTCGAACGCAAGGCTGCGCTCGTTTGTCAGGGAATCAATATGGGCGGAATAAAGTCGATCAGCCGCAGAGTTGGGCGGCCGGCTCGCCTCTGAAATTGCCAGCGAGGCGCACGCGGCCCGAGTTCAGCATGTGGCTGACGGTCGCGATCACTTCCTGCTCGGTGTCGCTCACTTCGCTGACCGCGTCGATCAGCTCGAGAAACGTGAGTTCAGTGGGCGCCTCTTCGACGCTCGTATCAATGGCGTGAACGACAGGGTGATGTTCGACGGGTATGCGCGTACTCGGCTGGGCCATGATGAAAGTTCTCCTTGCCTGAGTTCCCGGCCGCGTGCGGATTCTGCCGCGTCGGATTTCTCTTCTTATCGGCATAAACTGTCGGAGCACTGAAGCTCTGTAGTGTTTCGTTCTTACGAAGACCGCCCGAGTCCTTCTAGGGAGCCGCCCTGCTTCCTATGCGATGCAGGCTACGTGCCGAAACTGCGTATGAGATGCGTCGGGCCCGTCCTTGGTCTTTCCCCCCCGCTCTTTCCCCTGAAACACGCCTCAGGAGCACCTCGCGAGTACTCGAACCGAGCCTCGTACTCGGTGTCGCGTGACCGCCGGGACAGGCGACCAAAAACGAGGCAACGCCGTTCGAATCGCGGCACGCCGACCTTATAGAGTGTTCCCACCCGAACGGAGGCGGTTGGCAGTCCTCGCCCAGGTGCCCCGCCAGTCCCCCAGTCCCCCAGTCCCCGCAGGCGCCTAGCGCTCAAGGCGAAGTTGAAGTGCTTCGGCGATCTCCGCGCGACCCGTCCGCGCGCGCCCGGCGAGGTCGGCAATTGTCCGCGCCACACGAAGCACTCGCCGGCTGGCTCGCGCGGAGAGACGGAATTTATCGACCGCTCGTCCGAGCAGCGCCAGGCCGTCCGCCTCCGCATCCACCCACTTCGTGAGATGCGCGTCGGGAATGGCGGCGTTGGTGGCCACCCCTCGTTTATTCTGGACCCGGCGCGCTGCCGCGACGCGCTCTCGCACCTCCTGGCTCGTCGGTCCGGACGGCGGACCATTCAATATCGACCAGGGCACTTCGCCGACGGTCACCACGAGATCAACCCGGTCAATCAAAGGCCCCGATAAACGCCGGCGATAGCGAGCCAATGCTGCGTCGTCGCAGCGGCAATCCTTGCCAGGCGAACCATAGTCGCCACAGGGGCACGGGTTGGCGGCGGCAAGGAGCTGACAGCGTGCGGGCAGGGTGCAGGAAACGCCGGCCCGTGCGATGCGCACAATGCCCTGTTCGAGAACCTCTCGCAGAGACTCAAGGCAGCGTCGATCAAACTCAGGCAACTCGTCCAGAAAGAGGACACCGTGATGCGCGAGGGAGACTTCTCCCGCACGAATCGGACTGCCGCCGCCAAGCAAGCCCGCCGCGCTCGCGCTGTGATGGGGTGCGCGAAACGGAGGTGCGTTCGAGATTTCCGCGTCCGGCGCGACGACGCCCGATGCGTCCAGAACGGCAAACGCTTCAAGACGCTCCTCCTCGCGCAAAGGGGGCAAGAGTCCAGCGAGGCGTCGCGCGAGGAGTGTCTTTCCTGTTCCCGGTGGGCCAATCATCAAGAGCGCATGCCCACCCGCCGCTGCGATTTCGAGGGCGCGTTTCGCGAACTCCTGGCCGCGCACGTCCGAGAGGCAAGGGACGAGGTTCTCTTCTTTTGGAATCGACTGCGGCGTCGCGTCGTCTGCAAGCGGGAGTGCTAATTCCCCAATCAAATGGCCAACGACGGAGGCGAGATTCTTCGCCGCGTACACGCGAATTCCGGGCGCATGTCGCGCGCGGCTCGCGCTGGCTTGGGGCACGATGACTTGTTTTACGCCGGCATCGCGAAGAGCAAGCACGCCTGCGAGGGTTCCCCGTGTGGCTCTGAGGCGTCCATCGAGCGCAAGCTCTCCCAGGAAGGCTTGTCCCACAAGATGTTCAGCGGGGATTGTCCCCGCGGCACCCAACACCCCGATTGCGATCGGTAGATCCAGGCCCGCGCCACTCTTACGAAGCTCGGCCGGCGCAAGATTGATCGTGACCCGGCGATCCGGAAAGGACAGACCCGCAGCGGCTATCGCCCCCCGAATCCGCGAAACACTCTCCCGAACGGCGGCCTCCGGAAGCCCCACCACATCCACCCGAGGCAGCTGAGAAGAAAGCCGGACCTCTACCTCAACCGGCACACCCGAGACGCCCGAAAGCGCCGCACTCCAAACACAAATCATCCAAGAATCTCACCGGGACCGGTTTGAGCCAAAAAAATCGGGGTGAGGTGACGATCGAACAACAACGGGTGTTTAGAACTTCGTGGCCGGCAACAGCTGTCTGGCCGGCGACGGCCCAACTCGAGACGACCTGAGCAGGCCTGCGCTCCTTGGGCGCCCTGCGCCCAAACAAACAGCCCTGCGCTCCTTGGGCGCCCTGCGCCCAAACAAACAGCTCTGCGTCCAAGCAAAAAGGGAGGCAGATCCCTCAAGGTAGGGACCTGCCTCCGACTTTCGAAAAGCCCCGCGAGGAGCGGGCCTATATATTCAAAGTGTCCCTCAGTACCCGGATGTGTCAGATAAACTGCGTACTATTCGCTGATTCCTGGTGGGAGCACGCTGGGGAGCCGCAAGAGAAAAAATATGGGATTCGATGCGGATTCGTGGAGAGCTGCCGATCCTTGGACGCCGGGAAAAAGTGGGGGTGAAATCCGCCTCGCGGGGACTCATGGGGCTCGTGGCCATGCTGTGGTTGGGCTGCGTGGGAAGCGCCCCGGCCCTCTCTGCCAACAAGCATGAGACACCAAGCCCCTGAACAATTACTGTAGGGCGATGGATGGTGTACTCGAATGAATCAAGATACGAACACTCTAGCTGCGTCTCGGGAATCGGCGGAGGCGCGTAGCGCCGAAGAC
>JBDNFB010000034.1:0-59815 GCA_041690055.1 Myxococcota bacterium
AGGAACCGCCACCATGACCAAGCATGCCAAGAAGTCGAGTCATCTCCAAACCGTCGATCGACCCAAGACGATGGCGGTGGAGATCCCGCTCCCGTTACTGGGAGTCATCGCGAACATCGAAAAGTCGTTCTTCGAACTCTAACGCCCTGCCTGCATCCAAAGCGAGACAGCTCGTCACAAGCTCTCGCCTAAGGTCCACACCACGCCTAAAAGCCGATGCGTAAAGCACCGGCTAAAAAATAAACGCCCGTCGCCGCAAAGCCCATCTTCAAGAAGCGCCTGCGGCTCTCTTAATTAAGCGCCCGCGGCCCCCTCCATAAAGAGTGCGCCTGCGGCCCCTTCATAAAAGAATGCGCCTGCGGCCCCCTTCATAAAAGAGTGCGCCCGCGGCCCTCTTATTTAAAAGAGCGGTGTGTCGTCGCCGTCGGGCGCGTAGGCCGAGATCTCACAGCAGAGCGAGATTGCCTGAACCGTGGGCCGTTCGAAGCGGGGTGCCTCGGTGCTCTGGTTCTGTCGGGCGGCGGCGCCAAAAGACGTTGCAGATCGGGTAATTCGTTCTTCCATACCTGAATTTATAGCACTGTCCGGAGGCTGTCTGCACGCCCTCGCTGATGTGTTTATGCACCTGCGAATTAGCTCTAACAGAACAGGCCAGCGAGAGAGAGCCTGGCCTGCCTCAGCGCATCAGGACGTCGCAGGTCTCGCGCACCTTGCGAATGAGCTTGCCCAGGGCGTTATCCGGGCGAATGCGGCGCCGGATCTCGACCAAAACCTTGCGTTCCAGCGAGTAGCGAGTGAGGGGAGCCGATGGTTTGGCTTTTCCCTCAAGATCGATTGCAGACAATTCCGCTTGGATTGCTTCCCGTGAAAAACCCCAGGTCTGGAGATCCTGATCAAGCAGTCGGGCGAGAATTTGCTCGTAGAGTCCAACTCGATCGGGCCGGCCCACGGCAGCTTTGGCCCATTTGGAGAGGCTCTTCGTCGTCGGTCGATTCTCTTTGGCCACGGTCATCGGGTCGCCGAGCCCCCGCGTAGATTCTCCCCGAGCCCCGGGCGCCTCACCGTAGTTGACCATGTTTTCTTCGAACTCAATACCCAGAAACTCAGCAATCGCGCGGGCATTGCCATCGGATTCTTGAACCAGATTCTCGTATTGGATGTGATGAACCTGAAGGGAGCTGCCGCCATTTACAGAGGCCGCCTCGGCTGAGGACTGCGCTTCACGGAGAAAACGACCAATCGCCGGCACATAACGTTCGAGCAGGGGATTATGGCCGTGAGCAACAGCACCATCCCCGTTGAAAAAGGAGTCGACAAAGGAGGACCACACGGCGAGGGGATGCCGGGTCAGAACGATGTATTTGGCATCAGGATAGAGCCGACTGAGAAAGTCGAGGGAGAGCGCATACGCGGGGGTCTTATCGAGGATCAGGGTCGATGGCGCCGCACTTGCGTCCGACCGTTCCCCTAAATGCCCATCGAGCAGCCCTCGGTAGATCGCATTCGTGTAGCTCCGAAGCGCGGCAAGATAGTCGGCCTCGCCGTTCGGCAAAGCACCGACCATGGCGCGAGCGGCTTGACGCGTAATGACCGGGTCGTAGGGCGCGTCATCGACGCTCTCGAAATAGCCGAGATGAGCAAGCGGCGTAATCAGATGGGGCTCTTCGGGAGCGAATACCCGGGAATGAGCGCCGACCATCCGACTAAGCAGCGTTGAACCCGAACGAGGAGACCCGATCAAAAAGACCAGCGACTCCGATCCGATCGGGTCTTCGGGGAGAGCAGACCATTTCGAGTCTTGCGCGTTCGGGGTTTGCTCTTGCATTCGGGCTTTGACTCCGGCCGTGAATCCGGCTTAGGCGGAATCCAACGGACCTGAGGCCCGTCGTCCGCGCGCGGAGCATACCAGCGCTAGAGGGATTTGCTGGCGAGACCGAGCGTCTGCGACATGCGTTGAGCATGAACGCGGAGGAGGGCGACACCGAGGCGATGCCCGAGCCAGGGGCGCATGCTGCGCAAATGCCGGAATGCGGCGGCGTCGACTTCGAGGAGGCAAACGTCTGTTCCGGCTACGGCCGTCTCCGCATGCGGCACGTCGGCAAGCAGTGGGAGCCCGCCAAATAGATCCCCCACGCCGAGCTGAGCCAGGGGTTGTTCGATCGCGTCACGGATACGCAGCTGGAGCGTCACGCTGCCCTCGGTGATCAGGAAAATTGAATCATTGTTGTCCGGGTGCGCACCTTGGCGATAGATCGTTTCTCCGGCACACAGGGTGCGGAATCGCGTGACCTGCGCGAGACCCATGGCTTCTTCGAGTCCAAGCTCATGGAAAGCCGTCCGCTCAAAGAGGAATCGGGCGAGCCGTTTGCCTGAATCGAGGACGAGGTCCCAAACAAGGTCAAGCTGATCCTCCCGTGGGTTATCGAAAGAGATGCCCGTCAGGACGACGCTGTCCAAAGGGTCAGCGCGCTGCCACTGCCCGACGGCGTTAATCGCGAGATTCTGCGTAGGAAGGGAGAGGACGACTCGCTGAACGCCTTTGAACGAAAAAGGGGACTGTGTTGCGATGCACGCTCCGCCGATACTGAGATCACGGGTTCGACCGAGGAGGGAGCCTCCAAAATCGCTCGCGTAGATCTCGACGGGCACATCCGTCCCGACGCGAGGGTTGGAGCGCACCTCGAGCGGATCAATGGGAGCTTTATTCTGGGCCGAATTCGGTCCATAGTTGGAATCGTCGATGTCTTGGGTCATATATTCCCTGGCCTCTGCTGGTCCTTGTTTCGGTTGCAGTGCAATGGGACTTGAACTCTCCGCTGTCACTAAATCGACCGCACCGCTCCGTCGAAGCAGAATCGAAAGCAAAGAGGGAGCAAAGGGGAATGGAGACCATGGAGGAAAGTCCTGAATCAGGCTCCGGCAATCGCCCCGGACTTTCGCTTTCGCGCTTCGAGATGGTCTTAATTGGAACGATCATCCTGATTTGGATCCCTGGGCTCCGGCAGCTGGCCAAGGTCTGGAGCGAGGTGGAATACGCGTCGCACGGTTTCCTGGTTCCGCTCGTCGCGATCTGGGCCGCGACGGCACATCGGGTCGAGCTGGCCTCCCTCGTGGTTAAGCCTCTGCGAGGCGGCCTATTGCTGCTCGGCCTGGCCGCCGCAGGACTGCTCGGAGCGCTCCTCCTGAATAATCCGACCGTGACCGGGATCGTCTTCGTCGCGACAGTCGTGCTCGTCGTGCTCGCGTTGCGAGGTCCGGCCTGGGTGAGCACCCTACGTTTCCCCTTGGCCTATCTTTTATTCATGATGCCGCTGCCTCTTGGCTGGGTGACCCCGATCATTGTTCAACTCCAGCTGCTCGTGAGCGGGACTGCCGTGCGTCTGCTGCAAACCTTCGGCGTCGCGATCTACCGTGAAGGCAACGTGATGATCTTGCCCGGCGATGTCTCCCTTTTTGTGGCCGAGGCATGCAGCGGCATCACGTCGCTCATCACGCTTCTCCCGATCGGCGTGTTCATCGCGTATTTCACGGAGTCGTCGCTTCTGCGCCGCGGCATCCTCATGGCCGCCGTCATTCCGATCGCGCTCGCAGGCAATCTGCTTCGCGTGCTTCTGACCGTTGTCCTTTCCATCCGGGTCAGCGTGCCCTTCGCCACTGAAGGCCCCTTGCATGAATGGGCGGGCGTTGGGACTTATGTGATCGGCTGCGGCGCGCTACTCGGCGTCGGCGCTTTGATGCAGCGCCTTTTCCCGGAAGAGCCGCTGGACGATGGACCGTCCGACGACGCCTCAGATGGCGCCTCTGATGATGCATTCGGCGCACCCGCGTGAAGCACGCCTCGCTTCCAGAGCGCATTCGCCGCGTGGGGACCGCGCTCGGGATGGACGCCGTCGGCTTCGCCCCGGCGACACCGAGTCCGCGCACGGAATTCCTTCGAGAGTGGGTTGAGCGCGGCTATGCCGGCGAAATTCACTATATCGAGCGGCGCCTCGAAGAGCGGATCGATCCACGGCGAGTCCTGCCCGGAGCGCAGAGCCTGATCGTAGTAGGACTCCTCTTGCCTGCTCCTTCCTCTGGAGCAGAGGGCGCAGAAGGCGACGCGGAGGTGAGCACGAAAGAGGGCGCAGCGCCTCCGACAGTAGGGCATATCGCGCGCTATGCCGGCGGCGACGACTATCACGACGTGTTGCTGGACCGAGTTCGAGCACTCGAGGCAGCGCTTCCCGAACTCGCTGGACCATCGGCGGAGGCTATTCGCAGTCGGAGTTATGTGGATACCGGCCCCGTCTCAGAACGGGCCGCCGCGGAGAGGGCGGGGCTTGGCTGGATCGGCAAGAACAGCTGCTTGATCAACCCGGAGCTGGGTTCGCATCTCATGCTAGGCGTGATCTTGACGACGCTCGAGATCGAGGAAGACCCACCCCAGGCGGACCATTGCGGCACATGTCGGGCCTGCCTGGATGTATGCCCCACGGACGCGTTCCCAGAACCCTATGTGCTCGACGCTACGCGATGCCTTTCCTATTCTACGATCGAATTGCGGGATGCTATCCCCGAGCCGCTCCGCGCCGCGCAGGGCACACATGTCTTCGGATGCGATCTCTGCCAAACCGTCTGTCCGTGGAACAAGAGTCGGCCGCGAACACCGGTAGGCGACCCTCTGGGCTTACGAAGTCGTTTGGAGCAGAGAGAAGACTGGACTGCTCCGACGCTCTCCTGGATTCTGTCGTTAGACGAGCCCGCTTTTGCCGAGGCTGCGCGGGGAACGGCGCTTCGTCGCGCCGGCTACCGGGGATTGATCCGCAATGCGCTCATTGCTGCAGGTAACGCTGCGGATCCCGCGCTGCGTCCGCTCGTCGAACGCTATGCGAATGGCCACGATGCCCTGCTGGCGGAACATGCCCAATGGGCCCTTGAGCGCTTCGCCTAAACGCTGAGCGGTGAGCAATTAGCGAGCGATGCGGCGTGCGCAGAGCCGGGCCGTCTCGGCGGGCCGTTGATCCGTGGTCAGCCCCTCGCTGAAAGATTCGATTTCGAGGCCGGGGAAGAGGCTGGGCAACTCGCCTCGCTCGAGCAGGAAGGCGTCCCTTGCGGGGCCCCAACCCAGCTCGCGCTGCGCAACGGTGAAAGTCTCGTAGAGCAGCATGCCGCCGGGAGCGAGCTGTTCCGCAAGCCAGGGCATCAGCGGGCGATGCAGGTACCGGAAGACGAGGATGACATCGAAGGGCGCTGCGTCGAGGGAAGGTGACTCCAGCGTTTCGAGGTCGAGGGTACGGGTTTCGATGCGTCCGCCGAGCGCGGGGCTGTACTGCCCGAGATCGATCAGGGATTCGGCATTGCGATCAACGCAGAGCATCGCGAGTCCAAGATCGGCGGCGGCCACGCTATGTCGCCCGCGCCCGCAGGCCAGGTCAAGACCGCGTGTGCCCGGCGGGAGCGCTTGGAGCTGGGCGCGATGGGCATCAAAGAAAACGGATATTGGGTCGAGACTCGCGGTCCACTCAACTGCCATGGGCAAGCCATTCCTGCATTCGTCCGGGATAATCCGTCACGATTCCGTCGACACCGAGTTCGAGAAGCGCCGCAATCTCGTCGACCTCGTTCACCGTCCAGACGTGCACCGCCACATCATGGGCGTGCGCATGATCCACCAACTCCCGAGTCGCGAGCGGCTGCCCCGCGAATTTAGACGGAATTTGGAGCGCCATAACGCCCTCCGGCATAGCGTCTCCGTTAAGGGCGCTCGAGACGGAAGCGACGATCTCGCCTAGCGATGCGCCGATCGCGGGCGAAGTCGCGTGCCGATCCAGGAGACGGCGAACATCTCGCATGATCGGGTCCTCCCCGGCGGCGATGAGCGTCCGCTCCTCTCGCCCATGCTCGGCCACGAGATCGAGGGTGGCCGCGATCGCCGCATCCCCCGCACATTTTATTTCAAGGTTGAAGCGCGCGTCAGGGAAGCGCTGGAAGGCTTCCTCAAGGGAGGCGATACGGATGCCTTGACCGCGAAACGGATGATTGCTGTTCTCATCCTCAAAACGGTAACCGGCGTCGACCTCCCGGAGCTCGGCCCAGCTGTAATCCGTCGCCAGTCCCTCGCGATCGCTCACACGATCAAGATCCGGATCATGCAGCAGGATCGGCACACCATCGCGCGTCACATGCACATCGCTCTCAAGAATATGCGCCCCGTCGGCCAGGGCTTTCGCGAAGGATTCAAGCGTGTTCTCGGGACAGAGTCCTGCGGAACCGCGATGCCCGATCACCGTCGGTCGCGGAACATCGAAGAAGGAATGCGGCATCCAGCTAGGGTATCATGCGCAGCACGATGAGCGTCCTCACACACGACGTCCTTCTCCGAGAGATCGCAGAGGGGCATATCAAGATTGATCCATTCAAGGAAGACCAGGTCGGCGTCGCGTCCATCGACCTGACGCTTGGCGAAGAAATCCGCACGATCGACAATGACGAGCGCGCGATCCGCGTTGAGGACGAGACCGATTACCGCGACCACACCCAGGTCGCGCGACTCAAAGATCCCTACCGGCTCGACCCGGGCGTCACGATCCACGGCATCACTGCGGAGCACATCACGCTTTCCGACGGCCTTTGCGGCTTCCTTGAAGGGCGCAGCCGTTTTGCACGCCTGGGCCTGATGATCCACGTCACGTCCGCCTTCGTACAGCCGGGCGTCTCCAACCGCCAGGTCCTCGAAATGAGCAACGTCTCCAGCCGCGCGCTCGAGATCGTCCCCGGCGTCCGAATTTGTCAGTTGGTCGTGATGCGCACAGAAGGGCGCGCCGTCTACCGCGGTCGATTCCAGGACCAGCGAGAAATCTGAAGAATGCGCGCCGTCGTGCAGCGCGTCTTGAGCGCTCAGGTTGAGGTCGGTCCCGTCGACGCGCGCGAAGTCGTTGCCGACATGAGGGAAGGGCTCCTGGTGCTCATCGGTGTCGGGCATGCGGACTCCGAAAAGGACGCGCAGGAGCTGATTCGCAAGAACATTGGGCTTCGCGTTTTCGAGGACGCGCAGGGTAAAATGAATAAGTCACTTGCGGATGTGGATGGAACTCTAGGACTTGTCTCGCAATTTACGCTCTGGGCGGATGTTCGAAAGGGGCGTCGACCTTCTTTCGGCGACGCGGCTGATCCGGGCAGTAGCGAAGCCACTTTTCGATGCGGCGGTGACCTACGCCACGAAGCAGGGTATGCCTGTCGTCACGGGACGTTTCGGCGAGCACATGAAAGTGTCACTTGTGAACAATGGCCCAATGACACTTTTGATTGATACCGAGCGCCGCTTTTAGGTCAGCGATGCGGCCTGTTTACCCACGTTCTACCGCCCGGCCACCGACGTTTTTGAGCCATTGAACTTTCTCTCTCTTGCCGACCTCTATAGATCCGGCACACTCCCGGGTGGGGAACGTGAGATTGCAGGTCCTGGACCCCCCGGAGCCTGCACAGAGAGGTTGGAACACCATGACAGAATTGAATATCGGATCGGGCGCGAGCCCGCGAGCGGGAGCCGTGCGTCTTACGCTTGTAGCTCTGCTGACCATCGCAATGCTGGGGGTGCCGTCTGCGAGCTTCGCAAACAAAACTGGCGGCCGGGCGGCTGTGACAGGTAAGGAGAGTGGGCTCGGGGCAGCGGCCGCGTTGTCTTCGCTCGTATATGGACCGCTGAAACTTGCTTATGCCACGGGAGGCGTGCTGGTTGGCGCGTTTGCTTGGGCATTCACCGCCGGTGATACGGAAGTGGCCGACAAGGTTTTCACGCGTGCGCTGCGCGGGAACTACGTCATTACGCCCGAGATCCTAATGGGGCAGGCACCGCTCCATTTCATCGGTCGCGATGACGAGAGCGAACCGTCGATGGCACGTCCGGAAGCGATCGCTTCGGCGCCCACGTCCTACACAGCAGGCGCGACTACGTACTCGACGTCCGCTGACTCAGCAGTCACGGGCGCGACCGGAGAGATACAGGATTCGTCCACGATCACGACGACTGAAACGTGGGAACGCCCGGCGACCTACGACGACATGGGCTGGTAAACGCTTTCTTGCGGGGCCGGTTAAGGCCTCAATAGAGCGGTTAAGGCCTTCAGTGGAGCAGGTAAAGCCTTCATAGAGCTTTATGTCCTCATCGCTGCGTGCGGAGTTGCCTTCGGGTGGCTCCGCTCGTTGCGTGTTGGCCCATTGATTCCGTTTCAGGCCTACTGACTTCAGTTCAGGACTATTTCTGGTTCAGGACTGTTCGCGGTTCAGGAGTGTTTGCAGTGCTGGCGGTCCTGCTTCGGACACGTCACTATCCGCGGCGAATCCTATGTCTGATTTCATCGCACAGATTCCACTCGCTTTCGCTTCCGGCCTGATCTCGGTCTTCTCGCCCTGTGTCATGCCTCTGATGCCGGCGTACCTATCGTTGATTTCAGGTGTTTCCGTGCACGAACTTTCCGAAGGCTCGGACAATCGCGAGCAACGTGCGCGCGTCATGGAAGCCTGTCTCGGATTCGTGTGCGGCTTCTCGACCGTCTTCATCGTTCTCGGGGCGACCGCCTTCGCCCTTGGCCGGTACCTGCGCGTCTGGCGCCTCGAACTGATGGGCTTCGATATCGGCATCGCGCAGCTCGCGGGCCTCGTCATCGTCATCTTCGGCTTGCATATGACCGGCGTAATCCAACTGAATTGGCTGCTCCGGGATACGCGCATCCAAGCGGGCGGAGGCGCTCCGGGCTTTCTTGGCTCGTTTACGGTCGGGGCTGGTTTCGGCTTCGGCTGGTCGCCCTGTATCGGTCCGATTCTGGGCACCGTCCTCACCCTGGCGGGCAGCCGAGACACCGTCTTCGAGGGGATCACGCTGCTGGCGATCTACTCTGCAGGCCTGGGCGTCCCGTTTCTGATTGCCGGCTGGAGCATCGACCATTTCTTCACCGCCTTCTCCAAGATCAAGAAGTATTTCCGGACCTTGGAAATCGTTTCGGGCATGTTGCTGATGGGGGTGGGGCTCCTGCTGATGACGAACCAGCTGAGTTGGTTCAATGCTCAGTTCACGTTCCTTGCTGACTTTGTGGTCACGCTCGAGGGGCTTCTGCAGTGATGGGAATGGGGATCGGGACGGGAGGCGCCACAAAGCGCCACACCTCTGCGAACCTTCCGATCGTGGTAGGACTTGTGGCGGCGATGCTGCTCTTCACGGCCTGCTTTGAGGACCCTCTCGAACCGGGAGAGCGCGAGCCCGCGCCGCCCTTCGATCTGCCTTTGCTCGACGGCGGCCATGTCGAACTCTCGGCACAGCGCGGCAAGATCGTCGTGCTGGATTTCTGGGCCACCTGGTGCGCGCCCTGCGAAGTGCAGATGCCCGTGCTTGAGACGCTCTGGAAGGAAGCCGGGGGAGACGAACTGATAATCCTCGGTATCTCAGTCGATACGGACCCTGCATCCGAAGTGGAGCAATGGGTCAAAGAGCGTGGTTTCTCCTATCCCATCGCAATCGGCGATCAGGAACTCGCGATGGATTTCGGCGTCATTGGTTTTCCGTCGCTGATTATTATTGACCCGGACGGACGCATCTTCACGCGCCATACCGGCGTCTGGAGCCGACCCGAAATTGAGGAAGTCCTGGAGCAGGTCCGTCGCGCGCCTTCTTCCCCCGGACCTGCCTCTGCCCCTTCCTCTGCCCCTGACTCTGTGTCGGCCTCTGAGACGGAAGCGGCATCGCTCTAAAGTCGCCTCGAAAGGCGGACGCAATAGCCTGCAGGGCCGCGCCCCGAATTAGACGAGGCGGCCGGGGATTTCGCCGTGACTGTTGCAGAAAACACTCAGATCCAAGTTCAGAACACCTTCCAGCGAACGTTCACCGAGGGTGAGATCGTTTTCGATGAAGGGGATGAGGGCCTCGACCTCTACATCATCCTGTCCGGTCAGATTCAGCTCAGCCGGAACGGCACCAGTGGCCAGCGCCTCATAGGAAAGCTGAGCGCTGGAGAATTTTTCGGTGAAATGAGCGTGGTTCTGGGAGAAGCGAGGACGGCGCGCGCCGTGTCTGTGGGCGAGACAGCGCTCCTGGAACTCGATGGCGAAACCCTCGAAGCGATGTGCATGGAGCGCCCGGAAATCGGGATTCGCATGATCCAGCGCCTCGCAACGCGCCTGATCTCGGCGGAACGCCGACTCGCGGCGATGGGCCTCGATGAGCTCGTGGGGCCGCTGGTCCGCTTCATCGCGAAGCAGGGCGAGGGCGCTGCGCCCGACGAAGAGCTGCGTTTTGAGACAACTTTGCGAGCGCTGTCCGAAGGCTGTGAGCTCTCGATGCAAGAGACACATGAGGCGCTCCATCAGCTGATGGATCAGAAGCTTGTCCGCGTAGTCGGTGAAGAATTGATTGCTCCCGATCCGGCCGCGCTTTCGACCGCCATGATCAAGTTCGCGCAGGCCAGCTGAAGCGGCTCCAGCCGCGCTAATCCGATTGATCCTCGCGATTCAGTTTGGCCCTATGGGCGCCCTCAGGTAGCGTCCCAGCGTTCATCTTTTGGGGGGCATGTGGCTCGACAGGCCACCCACTTACTTGCGATCGCTATTCTCGTTGGCTGCTTTGCGAATCTCGCAGGCGCGGACGATCGCGCTCGCCTGGATGAAGCCTTCGAGATCACAGCAGACCGCATCGACTACGAGCAGAAGCGCAACCTCTATGTCGCGCAAGATCATGTCCGCCTCGCTCAGAGCAATCGCAGTCTAAAAGCACGTTGGGTCGCGTTCAGCACCGAGACTCGGATCGGCGTGGCCGAAGGCGATGTCGAGCTGCTCGACGGCACGGACGTGCTGCGCGCCGATTTCATGGTCTTCGATGTCGACACGCTTCAGGGCATGCTATTCCAGGGCGCCCTCGACGCCGGTGGGCAGGGCTTCCAAGTCCGAGCGCGGGAGATGATCCGAACCGGTAAGAATACGTTCACTCTCCGTGACGGGGTTTTCTCGACCTGTCGCTGCGAACCGGGCGAGCGCTTGCCTTGGCAGTTGCGGGCAGGCACGGCCGACGTAGAGCTCGGCGGCTACGGCAAAATTAAGAACTCGACCTTCGAAGTGCTGGGCGTCCCGGTGCTTTGGATTCCGTGGGCGATGTTTCCTGTGAAGAACGAGCGGGAGACGGGACTGCTGCTGCCCGACTTCGCGTTCGGTGGCCGTGGCGGTGCGGAGTTCGGCATACCGTTTTTCTGGGCCGCGCATCCCCAGGTGAACGTGACTTTGACGCCGCGCTATTTCTCGGAGCGGGGCTTCAAACAAGACGCTGAGATCGAATATGTGATCGGCCAGGAATCCGAGGGCGCGCTTTTCGTATCGGGTCTGGCGGATGCTCTGCGGGCACCGAACGGTTCGTTCGGGCGCTCGCGCTGGGCGGCGCTCTGGGAGCATGACCAGTGGCTCCCGGGCGGCCTCAGGTGGCAGACCGATCTCAATCTTTCGTCGGATAATCTCTATTCAGATGATTTTCGCGAGCTGCGCCTTTTCAAGACCTTCCGCTTCGTGGAGTCGACGACCAACGTTGCGCGAGACTTCGGTTCGACGGGCAGTTACGGCGCCATGGTGGCTGCACGCTATGCAGACGACCATGAAGGGTCGACCTTTAATGATGCCGACGAGTATCTCTTGCAGCGCTTCGCTGAAGTCCGTGGCGATGTCTTGCCGGGCGCGGCGGTCGGGCCACTCGGCCTCGAAGCCCGCTTTGATAGTGAGCTGATCCATTTCAGCGGACTGCGCACGACGGAATCCGAACTGAACAGCTTCCTCACGCGCCCGACCGACGTTCCGGCCGATGTCGAAGACCTGCTGGTTCGCCGGGACGCACGCTTTTACGATATTGGCTTCAATCGCCGCTTCGACGGACCCCCACCCGACGGGGTCCCAATCAACGGCGAGGCCGACGGCATCTTTCAGCCCGGCGAACCTCTGGCAGACCGCGGCACGCGCGTCGTGCTTCACCCGCGTATCGCGCGCCCCTTCAAGATCGGCCGCATGCTCGAATTCGCCCCCGAAGTGGGCTGGCAGCAGGCGCTCTACCAGAGCAGTGGACAGAAATTCGCGGAGCGCGGTCTGATCACGGCACGCGCAGAGTTTCGGGGCCGGCTGGCCCGCGACTATTTCGGAAAAGAGGGCGTGGCACTTCGACATGTCATAGAGCCACGCCTCGGTTGGGCACTCGTGTCTCAGCGAAGGCAGCGCGGTAATCCGCTCTTCGTGCCGAGTCCGTCCGTCGCCCAGACTCGGCTTCGCGCGCTGTCTCTTGAGAACGTGACCCGGAACCCCTCCGACCGGGTTGAAGCCGCGAACCAAATCGTCTTTGGCCTTGGCCAGCGCTTCTTCGTGCGCAGTGGCGAGGGACGTGCGCCGCGGCTCGCAGGCGACTTGATTACTGCCATCGATTGGGATTTCGCCGATGGCGGCGGCCTCGGGGATATCTTGGTTGAAGGCCGTCTCTTCCCGATCGGACCGCTCTCGGGACGCGTTCGAGGTGCATTCAATCCCGAAACTGTGGCGGTCAAAGAGGGGGAGGCCGAGGTCAACGTGCGCCTCCCTGTGCCTCGCTGGCTCGCGAATAACGCGAACATCGGCGCCCGATACCGTTACCTCCGCCGCTTGCCTCTGTTCTTTGAAACCGTCCGCGGCGATCTCTCGACCCAGCGCATCGGCAATAGCGAGCTCAATCAGCTCGACCTCTCCGGCCGGATCGAATTTTCCGCTCGAATTCGCGTGACCTACCGGTCGGTCTACTCACTCGTCGACAACGAGTTCATCCGCAATCTCGGAGTCATCGAGTACGTTTCGAAGTGCAAATGCTGGGGAGTGGGCGCGTCAGTGAACCATGAACGCCGACAGGGCTTCGGAGGCGGCTTCGAGATTCGCTTCCTCGGGCTCGGAGAGGAAAAGAGCAATCTCTTTGAGGGCGGCTTTGGGGCGGGTCTCAACCTCTAACCTGCGGCAGAAGGCGCAGGAGCGCGCGCCAGAAAGGAGCAGGATGGGGCCGCTCGCTTGCCGGCGGAGCTTCAAGGCCCTAAAATCGCAGAGCTTTTCGCGTTCCTCGTACCGCCGGCGTAACCCCGTGTGATGTCGGCCAAGAGATCCCACCCGTGCTCCGCACATCGTCAGAGCAGTTCGAGACGCTCGCCCAGCAAGGAAATCACATCCCCGTCGTGCGCGAGATCCTCGCCGATCTCGACACTCCGCTCTCACTCTTCCGAAAAATCGACGACGGCCGGACCGCCTTTCTGCTCGAATCCGTGCAGGGCGGAGAGAAATGGGCGCGGTACAGCTTCCTGGGCGTTGGTTCTCGCGCCACTTTCCGCGCGACCGGAAGCCAGGTGGAGTGGGTTGAGAACGGGACCGTCGAGCATACTGATACGCAAGGCGGCGACCCACTCGAGATCTTGCGCGACCGACTTAGAGCCTTCGAAGCCGTGAAGCCAACGGATTTCCCTCTGCCTCGTTTTATCGGCGGTGCCGTCGGCATGATCGGCTACGACTGGGTTCGATTCGTCGAAGACATCCCCGACGCCAACCCGGATAAGGTCGGGCTGCCCGACGCCTTCTTCACGCTCCCCGAATACGTCCTCGTCTATGACAATGTGCGGCATACCGTGCTGATCGTCGTGCATACGCATTTGCAGGAGGGCGCCGACGCGAGGACGGCCTTCCGTGAGACCGAAGCGCGCATCGAGTCGATGATCGACCAGATTCGGAAGCCGCTCGAAGCCGAACCCAAGCAGCCTGCGATTCACGCGCCGATGGAAGTCGACCGCAGTATGACGGAACCGCAATTTCACGAGATCGTGAAGCGCGCCAAGGAATACATCGAGGCAGGGGACATTTTTCAGGTCGTCCTCGCCCAGCAGTTCCAGCTCCCGCTTCAGGTCGACCCGTTTTCGATCTACCGGCACCTGCGGATGATCAATCCGAGCCCGTACATGTTTTTCATCCGGATGGATGATGCGGTGATGGTCGGATCTTCCCCTGAGATTCTAGTTCGGCTCGAAGAGGATCGAATCGACGTGCGGCCGATCGCGGGCACGCGTTGGAGAGGCGATACGCCGGAGGAGGATAAGCGCCTCGGCGAGGAGCTCCTGGCGGACCCGAAAGAACGGGCGGAGCATCTCATGCTCGTCGATCTCGGGCGCAACGATGCGGGCCGCGTCTCGGAAGTCGGCACTGTCGAGGTCGACGAATACGCGATCGTCGAACGCTATTCGCATGTGATGCATATCGTCTCAAATGTGCACGGAAAGCTCAAGAAGGGACTCGATTGGCTCGATGTCCTTCGAGCAACTTTTCCGGCAGGCACGCTATCCGGCGCGCCTAAGGTCCGAGCGATGGAGATCATTGACGAGCTGGAAACCGTTCGCCGCGGCTTCTTCGGCGGCTGCGCGGGGTACCTCGACTATTCCGGCAATATGGATATGGCCATCACGATCCGGACGATGGTCGCCAAAGATGGCAAGATCACTCTTCAAGCCGGCGCGGGCGTCGTCGCAGACTCTGAGCCCGAATACGAGTTTGAAGAGACGGTCAACAAAGCCCGAGCGGTCCTGACCGCAATCGATCTAGCCCGCGAAGGGATGGACTAACTACTCTATGGCTATGCGGCTCTTGATGATCGATAACTACGACTCATTTACCTACAACTTGGTTCAGTACCTGGGTGAGTTGGGTGCGGAAGTGGAAGTCGTGCGCAACGATGCGGTCGACGTGGACGCCTTGATGGCTCGGGCTGGGGATGGTCTGGTGATTTCGCCCGGACCCGGAACGCCCACCGAAGCCGGTGTCTCGGTGCCTTCAATCGAGCGTTTTGCGCATGCGGGCGTACCGGTCTTCGGCGTCTGCCTCGGACATCAGTCCATTGGACAAGCCTTTGGCGGGCGGATCATTCGCGCCCGATCGATCATGCACGGCAAGATCTCGACCATCGAACACGACGGGAAAGGCGTCTTCGAAGGCTTGCCGCAAAATTTCGAAGCGACGCGGTACCACTCCTTGGTCATCGAAGAGTCGAGCATTCCCGACGTGCTCGAGATTACGGCTCGGACCCCAGACGGGGAGATCATGGGCGTGCGACATCGCTCCCTCCCGATCGAGGGCGTGCAATTTCATCCCGAATCGATCATGACCGGGGAGGGCAAGGCCCTGCTCGGGAATTTCCTGTCGACATGCCGACGAGCGAGCGCATCGTGACTGAGATTCGCGCCGCCATTGCCTGTCTCGTGGAAGGACGTCCGCTCAGTCCCGACCAGATAGGACTGGCTCTGGGCGAGATTATGGACGGTAAAGCGACGCCGGCCACGGCCGCGGGCCTACTGATCGCCCTTCGCATGAAGGGAGAGACGCCCGAGGAAATCGTCGCTGTTGCCCGCGCGCTCCGAGAGAGAGCGACCACTGCGACCGTGAACGACGAACGCGTGATCGATACGTGCGGAACAGGTGGGTCGGGGATCGATACCTTCAATATCTCGACCACAGCCGCATTCGTCGTGGCGGGCGCCGGCGTCTCCGTGGCCAAACATGGAAATCGCGCGGCGACGAGCCGCTCCGGAAGTTTCGACGTCCTGGAAGCCCTTGGAATTCGCATAGACCTGCCGATTTCCGAAAACGCCGCGATCCTGAACGAGATCGGCATCGCGCCTTTCTTTGCGCGCACGGCCCATCCGGCCTTCCAGCACGTCGGGCAGGTCCGCTCCGAGCTCGGCGTGCGAACACTGCTCAATTGCCTCGGGCCGCTCCTTTCGCCCGTTGGCGCTCGCTATCAAGTGGTCGGCGTTTATTCCCGCGACTTGGTGAAGCCCCTCGCGACGGCCTTGGCCGAACTCGGAGCGACGCGAGCGCTCGTCGTACACGGCGACGACGGAATGGATGAGCTGACGACGACAGGGCCAAGCAGGGCTGCGCTCGTGAGCGGCGGCCGGATCGAGGGACTGTCCATTGACCCGACCCGACTGGGACTTGCGCCGGCGACGCTTTCAGAGCTGCAAGGCGGAACGCCCGCCGAAAACGCGGCGACCACTCGCGCGATACTCGGCGGCGAAAAAGGGCCGCGCAGAGAGATCGTCTTGCTGAACGCGGCCGCTGCACTCTGGGTTGTGGAGGCAACGCCTTCGCTGGAAGCCGGCCTTGAGAAGGCGGCGGAGAGTATTGACCAGGGCCGCGCCTTGGCCAAGCTCGATGCGCTGGCGGAGGCGACGCAACGCGCCGCCGAGCGCGTGCCCGAGAGCAGCGGCGCCCAGTCCGGTGCCTCCGGCCCGTCGGAAAGCGCTTCATGACGATCCTTGACAAGATCCTGGCGCATAAGCGCGAAGAAGTGGCGGCCGCCAAGCGCAAGCAGAGCGCGGAAGCGCTGGCCGCTGAGGCTTCCGTTTTCGCTGAACCTGCGAGAGGGTTTCGCCGGGCGCTGATCGAGACCGAAGGCGTTTCGGTGATTGCGGAAATAAAGCGACAATCCCCGAGCAAGGGCCTGATCCGCGCCGATTTTGATCCCGTTGAAATAGCACTCTCCTATCGCGCGGCCGGAGCGGCCTGCATCTCAGTACTCACCGATACGGAATTCTTCGGCGGCAGTCTCGAAATCTTCAGGCAGGTCCGGGCGGCAGTTGACACTCCGCTGATCCGGAAGGATTTCATCGTCGACGCCTATCAGATCGATGAAGCCAGAATTTTCGGGGCGGACGCCATCCTTTTAATCGTCTCGGCTCTGTCGGATGTCGAACTAGAGGCGCTCCATCGGCACGCGGTAGGGCGTGGGCTCGACGTGTTGGTTGAAGTGCATGACGAGGCAGAGCTCGACCGCGCGCTGGCGATTCGGCCGAACCTGATCGGCGTCAATAATCGCGACTTGCGAACGTTCGACGCGGACCTTGCGACCACGGAACGTATCGCCGCCCGCATTCAGGATCCCGATGTGATTCTGGTCGCGGAGAGCGGAATTAGTGATGCCGATGACGTTGCTAGGCTAGAGCGTGCGGGAGCACTGGGCTTTTTAGTAGGTGAATCATTGATGCGCCAACCCGATCCTGGGAAGGCGCTTGAAGCATTACGGAGGCGACCGTGACCGGAAGCGTGAGAATAAAGATCTGTGGCGTGCTCAACCCAGAAGATGCTTTGGCCGCAGTGGAGGCAGGAGCGGATCTAATCGGCGTGAACTTCGTCGCGGGCTCGCCGCGCGAAGTGGACATGAAGCAAGCGATTGCGATCTGCGAAGCGCTCGAGGGCCAAGACGTCGAGCGAGTCGCGCTCTTTCGCGATGCGGGCTGGGACAAGATCGACGGCATTCTTCGACGCGTGTCCTTTGAGCGGGTGCAGTTCCACGGCGACGAGTCCGAGGAAGATATCGAAGCCATCGACCTGCCGACGATAAAAGCGATTCGAGGCGCCGACCAAGAGGCCGCTGTAACCTATCCGGGTTCGATCCTGCTGCTTGATCATCCGCATGCCGGGGGCGGCCAAGGCCAGGCCTGGGACTGGAGCGAGGCAGAGGATCTGATCGCACATGGGCATGATGTGCTGATCGCGGGCGGGCTCACGCCAGAGAACGTGGCGGAAGCGCTCCGCGATGTCGGCGATATTCCGCCGTGGGGCGTCGATGTCGCGACGGGCGTCGAGGGCGAGGGCTACCGCAAAGATCCCGAGAAGATGCGGGCCTTTGTGGCCGCCGTGCGTGTGCGCGAAGAGGAAATCGAAGCCTCAAAAGAATCGGAGGAGTCTTCCTAATTCCAGCGTGTTAGCCAGGAGCCTGACCTAAAGACTCGTCGGGACGCCCATGCGCCCATGCGCCGGCGCATCATCGCTGGCGGTGTTGCATTCGAAGGTTGTGCCTTCTCCGCTTGCTGTAGCTAGCCCAGCACTCCGTTTGTGAGCAAGCGGGCGAGAGCCAAGACCTGTTCCCGGGTTTCCGCGATCGTGCCGGAATTGTCGATCACGTGATCGGCCATTTCTTTTTTATCATCGATCGGAAGCTGCGCAGCGATTCGGCGTTCGGCTTCGGCCGCATCGCAGTCATCCCGGGAAATCGTTCGTTCGATCTGGACCTCGCGCTTCACCCATACGCAAACCGTTTGATCGAATTCCATGATCGCACCGCTGCCGCGGCCGCTGACGCGTCCCTCAAAGAGGAGTGGAATATCGAGCACCACGAGCGGTTCTTCACGCGCAACGCCTTCTTTCGCGCGGCGAAGCATCTCGGCGATAACCGGTGGATGGACGATCGCACCGAGTCGCGCCCGCGCCTCCTCGTCGCGGAAGACGATGGCGCCGAGTGCTTCCCGGTCGAGCGCGCCTTCGGCAGTGATCACGTCTGATCCGAAAGCCTTCGCGATCTCCTTCAGCATCGGCTGTCCCGCCTCCTGCTGCTCGTGGACGATTGCGTCCGCGTCGATCGTAGTGGCGCCGATTTCGCTCAAAATGCGGGTGACGGTGCTCTTGCCTGAGCCGATTCCGCCGGAGAGTCCGAGAAGACAGGTCATGCCGAGAGCATGGCCCGGATTGGCGCTCGCCTCAAGCGAAGACGTTCAGTCCGAGCCCGCAATGATGACGCAATTCTTGCCGGCCGCCTTGGCCTGGTAGAGCGCCTTGTCTGCCTCGACGAAGAGGTTGCGGCGATTGCCGGAGTAGAGCGCGACGCCCACAGAAATCGTTACGTTCACCGGCTTCATATTCTCGCCGATAATCAGCCGCGTGCCTTCGACGGCCATCCTGATCTTCTCGGCGAGATGAACAGCGCCTGCGAGATCGGTGTTCGGCATCAACACAACGAATTCTTCACCACCATAACGAGCGATGAGATCGGATTCGCGCGCAGATTCGTTCATGATCGACGCGAGGCTGACAAGCACTTCGTCACCCGCCGCATGGCCATGCGTGTCGTTGAGCATCTTGAAATCGTCGATGTCGAGCAAGATGAGCGAGAGCGGCGTACGCGTTCGGCTAACGCGTTTCATCTCCCGCGAGAGGTTATCCTGAAAATAGCGATGGTTATGCAGCTTCGTCAGGCCATCCGTGATCGAAAGCTGCGACAGGATCTCGTTCGCGTGTTGCAGCTCGTCATTTTTCTCGGCCAGCCGGAAGCGGTCCTCCTCAATCACGAGCTGATTGCTGCGCAGGTTCGCCATCATTTTGTTGAACGCACCGGTCAGACGGCCGAGTTCGTCATTCCGGTTCAAGGGCAGCGGGATCTGGTAGTCGACGTTGCCCGCCGCGATGCGCTGGGCACCTTCTGAGAGGGCGGCGATCGGCGCCATCAGGGCGCGGGCAATCTGATGCGCAAGCAAGCTGAAGAGAATGATGATGCAGATGTCGACTACAACGATTTGATTCGTGATCGCGATTGCTGGGGCAAAAGCAGTCGCCCGATCCGATTCGGCGACGAGAGACCAGCCGCTTGAATCAATACTTTGGGGCAGTCCAAGTAGCTCATTGGCGCGTTCGTCCTCGTAGGTCCCAAGCGTCGGGCCCCGACTCGGCGAAGACCGAATCAAGGCAATCGTCGCACCGAGTCGCCGTGCCCCCCGAACGCCCGCACTCTCGCGCACGACGCCATGCTCATCGACCAGCAGCACGCGCATGCCGCGCAGCTCTCGTGGATCGGAATGGAGCATGGTGACGACAAGGTCGCGCTCAAGACAGGCTTCGATGCGCCCCGCAACGCGCGCGGATTGCTCGAAGAACTCGATCTGAGCCGCGAAGCAGTCGCCCCCGGTCACGAGATTTCGGTTCGGGGCATCACCGTCTGCAGGATAGAGGTCTATGCGATCAAATTGTTGCCGCAACTCGGGAGGAGGCACGGGCAGCTTTCCCATCTCGGACGTCGCGACAGTCCAGCTCGATCCGTCGCGCCGGTGTGCGCTCTCCGACTTCCAAGGGAGGGTCCCGCTTTGCCCGGTTGTGCTGCGCTGGTTCTCAAGCGCGGCCAGCAACGCGGCATGCCAGGGCGACCCGATCGACGTGGCGCCGGCAAGTTCCGAAGTTGCTGAGGTGCGCCAGCTCGCGAGCTCCGCGACCCGTGGTTCGAGGAGCGTCGCGGCCCTCTGCTTGGTTCGTTTATGCACGTCCGCGTGGATAGCGCGGATGCTGAGCCAGCTGACGATCAGGGCCGTGAGCAGCGTCGAAAAGAAGACGCAGAGAATGATTCGGTTCGAGACGCTGTTGAACAGCGTGCCCGAAGCTCGGTTTCGCGGAGCCAGGTCCGCCTCATTCTTTGCATTTCGAGAAACCATCAGACCTCGCGCAGAGCAGCTTTTTGGCTATCGACCGTCTGGAACAGGCTCTTGACCCCCAGAATCACCAAAAAACAAAGGGTTTCGGTGACTTACGTGCGTTCAGGCCGAGGCTTGGGGATCCCTGACGGGTCAGTATCGCCACAGGGCGGCAAAATTGCGGTAAGCCCTTGGATTTGGTGAAGAAACGCCGATCATTCAGTTTGCAGCGTTCCGACGCGTCCGATATGATGCGCCTTCAAATTCAGGGGGTTAGCGGCCTTTTAGCCCTTTAAGCTCCAACTTCTCTTCAGCACTCTCCATTCTCCTCCGTGAGTTCCGACGTCAGTTCCTACGTGAGGTGATGAAGTGAGGAGCGAGCAGAAGGGGCTGAGGCAGAGGTCCGACCCTTTCAGAACACCCAGCATTGTCATCCGTCAGTCATCCGTCAGTCATCCATCAGTCGCCCGCACCTGAACAATCGAGAGCCGATTGGCCAGGTCAAAAGACATCACCCCGCGCGCCCACTGCTTCAAGCAGGGCTCCCCAGCAGGCCGGCTCAATGCCTCCCGGAAAACGCCCTCGCTGCTTCCGAGATCTAGGCAAGGCGTAAGGAATTGCCCGTGACTTCATCCAGCGATGCATCTAAATCCATCGATGCGTCCACGCAGGTTCGTTCCGGCGGCTCCGGTTCGCAGGCCGGTTCGGGGAGTGATGCCCCGACGGAGCAGGTGTCGGGCGAGATCACGGCCGAACTCGATGCGCTCCGCGGTGAGATCGATTCGATCGATCATGGGATCCTGGATCGCCTCAATCAGCGTGCCCGCGCCGTCCAGCGAGTCGGTGAATTGAAGGATGGGGGCCGCAAGGGTCCCATTTACGTCGCATCCCGCGAGCGCGACCTAGTTCAGAACCTCGTCGAATCCAACGCAGGCCCTTTTCCAAGCGCCGGTATTCCGCACGTTTTCCGCGAGATCATCTCTGCGACTCGGTCTCTTGAAGAACGGGTTCGCGTGGCTTTCCTTGGTCCCAACGGCACCTTCAGCCATCAAGCGGCGAGCCGTCAGTTCGGGGCCCAGGTCGACCTTGTTCCCGTGACGACGATGCGTGAGGTCTTCACGCTGACTGAGCGCGGCGATACACATTTTGGCGTAGTGCCGGTGGAGAACACGATCGAGGGGCCGGTAACGGTGACCTACGACGCTCTGATCGAGACCGAAGTCACAATTTGCAGCGAGATCAAGCTTGAGATCGCTCAGCATCTCATGTCTCGAACGGGCCGCCTCGAAGATATCCAGCAGGTGGCCTCGCATCCCCAGCCCCTCGCGCAATGCCGCGGTTGGCTCGAATCGAATCTTCACGGCATCCAAACCGTGGAGACGACCAGCACGGCTTCCGCTGCCCAGCTCGCGCATGCCGATGAGAAGCTGGCCTCGATCGGCTCCGAGGTGACTGCGGAGGTCTACGGCCTGCTCACGATCGCCTCGAATATCCAGGATCATCAGGGCAACACGACCCGTTTCCTGGTGATCGGCCGCGAGACGCCCGCGCCTTCGGGCCAGGATCTCACGAGCGCGGTCTTCACAGTGCGCCGCGACCAGTCGGGTGCACTGCATAACTTGCTCGGTCCATTCTCGAAACACGGCGTGAACCTCACGGCGGTTCAGTCCCGGCCCATGAAGGGCAAGCCCTGGGAATATATTTTCATCGTGGACATGGAAGGCCACCAGCATGATGCTGCGGTGCAGCAAGCGCTCCGCGAAGCGGCCTCCGTGGCGGCTTCGCACAAAGTGCTGGGCTCCTTTCCGAGGGCCCTCGATCCGCCCACCCAGAGCGGCGCTGGACAGATCCAGAGAGGCGCAAAGGCATGAGTCTCAAAGACGTCGTCAAGCCGCATATCCGTGAACTAGCCCCTTACACGCCCGGGAAGCCGATGGAAGAGCTGGAACGAGAGCTCGGCATCAGCGATTCAATCAAACTGGCATCGAATGAGAACCCGCTCGGTCCTTCGCCAATGGCCGTTGAGGCCGTACGCGAGGCGGCGGGTCGAGTGCATCGCTATCCCGATGGCGCATGTTTTGCGCTGCGGGCCAAGCTGGCGGACCGGCTTGGCGTGGCGGAGAACCAACTCGTCTTTGGAACGGGTGCCGACGAGATCCTTGAACTGATCGCGAAGACTCTGCTTGGTCCCGGCGACGAGGTCGTCTACGGATGGCCCTCTTTTGCGATGTATCCGATCGTCGTGAAGGGGATGGGCGCGCAAATCGTGCCGGTCCCGCTGACCGAAGATTTCGTCTACGACCTCGACGCCATCCTTGACGCCGTAAACGAACGCACACGCGTCGTGATGGTGTGTAATCCGAATAACCCGACGGGGACCAGTGTCGGAGCCGAGGAATTTGACAGCTTCGTTGCAAAGCTGCCGGATCACGTCGTGCTCGCGATTGACGAGGCCTATTTTGAATTCGTTCGGCGGGAAGATTTCCCGGACGTCCGGAAGCTGCTCGCGACCCGGCCAGGCACGATTGCCTTGCGCACGTTCTCGAAGATCTACGGACTCGCTGGACTTCGAATCGGCTACGGGATCTGCGACACCGAACTCGCTAGTTACATCGAGCGCGCCCGACATCCCTTCAATGTAAATAACCTCGCCGAAGCAGGCGCTATCGCCGCGCTCGACGATACGGACCATGTCGAACGAACCCGTGCCATGAACGCAGCGGGAATCGAATACCTCGCCGAGGAACTCGGCAAAATGGGTATCGAGACCTGGCCGACGGATGCGAACTTTATGCTCGCCAAGGCCGGCGCCGAGGTGTTCGACGGCTTGCTCAAGAAGGGTGTGATCATCAGACCGATGAGCGGCTTTGGCTTGAACGACCATGTGCGGATTTCCATCGGTACGGCGGAGGAAAACGAACGCTTCATCAAGGCCCTCGGCGAAGTGCGCTACGCGACAGGAAAGTCGGCATGAGCCGGAGCACGGAAATCAACTTCGTGCCGTTCAGGCGGCTAGCGGTATTAGGCCTGGGCCTCCTGGGCGGTTCAGTCGCGGCCGCAGCCAAGAAACACGGCCTTGCCGAAGAAGTGGTTGGGGCAGCGCGCCGTCAGGGCCCGCTCGACCGCGCGCTCGCGGCCGGCATCGTGGACTCCGTCGCATCGCCGATCGAGGCGGTTCAGGGCGCAGATTTCGTCATCCTCGGTACTCCCGTCGGCTCAATGCCCAAAGTTCTGGCCGAAGTCGCAAAGCATCTTGGACCCGGCACGTTGGTGACGGATGTAGGCAGCGTGAAGGTCTCCGTAATTGAGATGCTCCCCGGTTTACTGCCGACGGGCGTCGATTTCGTGGGTTCGCATCCGATGGCCGGCAGCCATCTGCGTGGCCCCGATCATGCGAGCGCGGATCTCTTCGAAGGAGCGAGCTGTGTCGTCACTCCACGTGAAGGGCAGGATCCTGAAATCATCGAGCGCGTCGAAAACTTCTGGCGCGCCGTCGGAGCGCGCGTCAAGCGACGCACGCCGGCGACCCACGACGAAGAAGTCGCTTGGATAAGTCACCTCCCGCATCTGGTGGCGTTTGCGTTTGCGGATTCGCTCAGAGCCGCACCGACCGAAGTCGGTGAACTTGCCGGCGGTGGATTCCGAGACTTTACGCGGATCGCGCAAAGCGATGCCGAGATGTGGGGCGAGATCCTGAGCCTGAATGCCAAGGCGCTCTCCGGTCCCCTTAACCATTTCTCCGAGTCGCTTGCGCAGTTGGCACAGGTGCTCGAAGAAGGCGATTCAGAATCGCTGGAAAAAATGTTGAACAGTGCGCGTGAGCGACTCGCGGAAGTGGCTGCTCGCAGTCCCGCCGCAAGCGACTCCTTGGAGGTCTCTTTAGGGGCATCCTTAGATGCCTCCTTAGAGGCCAGGGGCAATCCGAAAGACGGAGACCCCGGCGCGAACTGAATGCAGTTGTAAAACAGACTCGGCCCGAAAGGGTTGACCCTTACCTGGTCTCTCTCCCTCGCAGAACCTAAAGCAGCACCTAACGGGGTGCGGGACCACTTATATCGACCACTCACAGGGTGTGAGGCACGGTCACCAGGAGTTTCAAAACCACATGTCAGAAACACAAACAACCTCCGACGCCGGCGCCGGCGCCGGCGACAGTTTCGCCGAGCTCTTCGGAAACGTCGATCGCTCCTTCAAAGAAGGGGAGATCGCGCGCGGCAAAGTCCTCTCGATCGACAACGATTTTGTTCAGATCGATATCGGATTCAAGTCCGAGGGAATGATCGCGACTTGGGAATTCATGACGGAAGAGGGTGAACTCACCATCGCCGTCGGCGACGCCGTTGAAGTTCTCGTGGAAGAAGTTGAGAACGAAGACGGCCAGCTCGTGCTCTCTAAGGAGAAAGCGGAACGCCTCAAGGTCTGGGACGAAATCAGCAACGCCTACGACAACGAAGAAGCCGTGGAAGGCACGATCGTTGCTCGCGTAAAGGGTGGTCTCTCTGTGGATATCGGCGTGAAGGCATTCCTTCCCGGTTCCCAGGTCGACCTGCGCCCCGTACGCAATCTCGAGGCGCTGCTCGGCGAAAAAGCCAACTTCAAGATCATCAAGTTCAACAAGCGCCGAGGCAATATCGTTCTCTCGCGACGTGCGTTGCTTGAAACCGAACGCAAGAAGATGCGTGAGACCACCCTTGAGACGCTCGACGAGGGCCAGATCCTCGACGGCGTGATCAAGAACCTCACGGACTACGGCGCGTTCATCGACCTGGGCGGCATCGACGGCCTCCTGCACATCACGGACATGTCTTGGGGTCGCATCAACCACCCGAGCGAATTGTTCCAGGTGGGCGACGAGATCAAGGTCAAGGTCCTCAAGTTCGATCAAGAAGCCGAGCGCGTATCGCTGGGCCTCAAGCAGATCCAGCCGGATCCGTGGATCGACGCAGGGATGCGCTACCCGCTGGGCATGCGCATTCAGGGCAAGGTCGTGTCGCTGACGGACTACGGTGCGTTCATCGAACTCGAACCCGGGATCGAAGGCCTCGTGCACGTGTCGGAAATGTCCTGGACGAAGCGCGTCAAGCATCCGTCCAAGGTTGTTTCGATCGCGGACATTGTGGAAGCCGTAGTGCTTGATGTCGACGAACGCGATCGCAAGATCTCGCTCGGCATGAAGCAGATCGAAGAGAACCCGTGGACGGTGATCGAAGAGCGCTACCCGGTCGGCACGAACGTGTCTGGCCAGGTCCGCAACATCACCAACTTCGGCATCTTCGTCGGACTCGAAGAAGGTATCGATGGCCTCGTGCACGTCTCGGACATTTCCTGGACTGAGCAGGTCAAGCATCCTTCGGACCGGTTCGAGAAGGGCGACGAAGTTGAGGCGATCGTGCTGAAGATCGACAAGGAGAACGAAAAGTTCTCCCTCGGTATCAAGCAGCTTCAGCCGAACCCGTGGGATTCAATTCTCAAGAAGTACACGGTCGGAAGCGAAGTCACGGGGCCTGTCACGAGCGTGACGGACTTCGGCGTCTTCGTGAAGCTCGAAGATGGCATCGATGGTCTGGTCTACAGCTCTGAGCTGGCAGCCGACCGCATCGAAACGCCCTCCGAGCACTTCACCGAAGGCCAGGAGATCACGGCTCTCGTCGTCAAGGTTGACGCCAACGAGCAGAAGATCTCTCTGTCGATCCGTGCAGTGAACGACAAGTCGGAGCGAGCAGCTCTGAAGGAAGTCGCCGAACAGCAGTCTGCAAGTCAGGCAACGACGCTGGGCGACCTCCTCAAGGAGAAGCTGGCAGCGCAGCAGTCGAGCGACGAAGGCGAGTAAGAAGACGAGTAAATCGATCTTGAAGGCTCTGTTCCCCTCCTCACTCACGTAAGGAGGGGGGCAGGGCCTTTAAGGCGGCTCGTCTTTTTTTGAGGCAGCTCGTCTTTTTGAGGCAGCTCGGCAAAGAGAGCCCGAAGTCCTGTTCTTCTTGCGTGTACGCGGGTTGAAGCAGGTGCAAAAGAGTTGGATGTCTGGGGAGACAGAATGACGAAGAGCGGTTTGATCGAAGAAGTGGCGAAGCGGACGCCGCATATCTCGAAGAAGGATACGGAGGTCGTGGTCAACACGATCTTCGATGCCATGATCGAGTCCTTGCGAGGCGGAGACCGAATCGAGATCCGTGGATTCGGATCGTTTCAGGTCAAAATTCGTGAAGCGCGAGACGGCCGCAATCCGAAGACCGGCGAGCCCGTGCACATCTCGGCCAAGCGCACACCTTTCTTCAAGGTGGGCAAAGAGCTGAAAGAGATGGTCGACTGCGCGCCGAAGGTTTCATCTGATTCAGATGAAGACGACGACTGATTTTTTTTGGAACCGTGCTCTGTACATAGGCTTCACGCAAGCTTCCGTGGGCCTCTGATTAGCTGTGATTCCGTACACCGTGTTCTCTTGGGGGGAGCCAGAATTTGAAACGTTTAATTCTCTTCGTCATCGTCTTCGGGCTTTTTGCCGGTGCTCTATGGCTTGGAGGCGCGTTTCGCGTCGCGAACGCAATGCGGGTGGACCTGGATCTGATCTGGGTGCGCATTCCGAACCTTGAACTCTGGCTGCTTCTGGTTGCCGCTTTTTCAGTCGGCGCGGCGATCGCCACGATGATCGTGGGGTTCGCCTGGCTTCGCGGCTGGGTCCTGGTCCGACGATTCAAGAAAGCCACCAAGAAACTTGAGAAGGAGCTCCACGAGCTGCGCAGCCTTCCGCTTTCGGGGAGCGCTGGGGCCGCACTTGATGCGGATCCCGCCACAGCTCTGACGGCGAATATAAAGCGCGCGAAGGCTGGTTCTAAGAATGAATCCGCAACGAAGCAGGGCTAACCAGTGGCCTGGGGCAAAAGCAACGTTCAATCTGATATCGATCGAGCTCTCCGTCGGAGTCTACGCGCGGCAGTCGCAGGCGACTGGGACACTGCGGAGACCTGGCTAGAGCGTATCGTCGAGGCGGACAGCAAGGACCTCGACGCCTACCATGCACTCGCACGCCTTTACCGACAGCAGGGCTCAATCGGGCGAGCGATCCGAATGCATCAGAATCTTCTCTTACGCGCGGACGTGCCTCGAGCTGCGCGCGACGAGGCGCTCCTTGAACTCGCGTGCGATTTCGACGCGGGTGGTTTCCGAGACCGAGCGATTTCGGCCTATGAAGAAGTACTGGCCGGGCAGCCGCGCAACGTGCATGCCCTCGGGCGACTCGCCGTTCTGCTTCACGAAGCACACGATACGCCTCGTGTACTGGCGGTCCTCAAGAAGCTGAGGCGCCGCGACAAGGTGTTCGCCGATGCACTCGAAGTGAAGGTTCATCTCGCGCATGCCCAAGCCTCTGCAGCAACCGGGGATAACGATGGCGCGCGTGCATCGCTCAAACGATGCCTGAAGCGCGACGGTGACTGCGGAGAGGGTTGGGCAATGCTCGGCGAACTCGAGGCCGAGCGCGGTAAGACGGCGAAGGCGCTGGATGCCTGGAAGAAGGCTGCGGCCTGCGATCGGAAACTTGCAGGCAGCATCTACCCTAAAATTGACGCGAGCTTCGCCGCAAAGGGAAAGCCGGATGCCTTCGTAGGCTATCTGCGTAATGTTCTGAAAGAAGAACCCACACGCCATGTGGCGAGGGTGACGCTGGCGCGTGCGCTCTCGAGCAAAGGCGCGTCCAGGGAAGGCATCGAAGAACTGGCTCGCGCTCTGGAGATCTCTCCCGAGGCCACGGAGATTCACGCCGAGCTGGGCCGTCAGCTGCTCGCCTCCGGGCAGGAGAGCGAATCACTGAAGGCCTACGCCACGCTCGTGCAGGTTCTCTCTAAGAACACCGCGTTGCCGGCTGATCTCGCCACGCCTTTGATTGCGACGCCTACGCCTTTGGTTGCGACGCCTATGGTTGCGACGGTTGCGATGGTTGCGATGGTTGCGCCTAGTGCCACGATAGAGGAGGGCTCAGCGTGAGCGGCTCGGCACTCGACACGCCGATGATGCAGCAGTTCTTGAAGATCAAGGCACAGTATCCGGATGCAGTGATCTTCTACCGCATGGGCGATTTCTACGAGATGTTTCTCGAAGATGCAGTGCTCGTCGCGCCGATCCTCGACATCACGCTGACCGCGCGTGACAAAGCGAAGAAGGATGCCGTTCCGATGTGCGGCGTCCCGGTCCACGCGGCCGATGCCCATATTAAGCGCCTCGCCGAGTTGGGGCATCGCATCGCAATCTGTGAACAGGTCGAAAACCCCAAAGACACGGGCGGCAAGCGCCTCGTTCGGCGTGAAGTCGTCGAGGTCGTGACGCCCGGATTGGTCGGCGATCCTGAAGGCATAGACGGCCGCGTCGTCGTCGCAGTCGCTGCCATCTTCATGCAGGAGTTCACGCAGCAGAAGACCGGGGCGGACCCAGGTCGCGAGTTCGGCCTGGCTGTGCTCGACGCATCTACCGCGGACTTTCGCGCGACCGCCTGTGTCGGAAACCCCGGCGAAGCGATGCTGCCGGATGTTTTGATGCAGGAAATTTCCCGCATAGCGCCGCGCGAGATTCTCCTGCCGAGCGACCAGATCGAAGCACTCACGCCGCAGATTCGAGAGGTGCTGGACGAAGTGGCGATTACTGCGATCCCGTCGGTCACCTACGCGCCGAAGGCCTCCGCCGATCACGCCTGGCCGGGTGATTTCATGGACGCCAAGGACGCAGGATCACGCGCAGCGACGGCGGTCGCCAACTACTTGGCGCAGAACCAACCTTTCGCTGTAGAAAGGCCGCCGCGCTTACGCCGTTATGAGATGGCCGACACGGTCATTATCGACTCGGCCACGCGCCGGCACCTCGAACTGCATGAGAACAGTGAAGACCGTGGCAGGTCAGGCACGCTGCTTTCGGAGCTCGACGTGACGAGCTGTGCGCTCGGCGCTCGGCGCCTTTCGCATTGGTTGTCGTACCCGTTGCTTTCGACGACTGCGATCCATGCGCGACATGATGCGGTCGAGTTTTTGGTCGAGCAGGACCGGATGCGGGCACACTTGCGTGACTCTATGCGCCGCGTCCGCGACCTTGAACGATTGCTTTCGAAGGCGATGCGGCCTGGATCCGTTCCACGAGACCTTGGGGCGCTGCGTGCATCACTGGCCGCTCTGCCCGATGTCGTACGCGCGCTTCAATCGGACCCGGACCCTTCGCCAGACGGGGGGGCCCTGCTGGTGAATCCGTCGCCGCGGAACGTCGCACTCGAAGGTCCTGATCCGTTGCCCGAACTCACGCGCCTGCTCGAAGAGTCCCTGATCGATGATCCGCCGACGATTGCGCGTGGCTCGCGGGGGGCGAACGAGACGGGGTATATCCGCGAGGGATATCGCAGCGATCTCGATGGCCTGCGCGAGAGCTCCACAAAGGGCCGCGAATGGATCGCCGGACTTGAAGCCGAGGAACGCGAGCGCTCGGGCATCGCCACGCTCAAGATTCGCTTCCATCCAGTGCACGGCTATTCCCTCGAGGTCGGAAAAGCGCATCTCGCCAAAGTCCCCGAGGACTTTGAGCGCAAGCAGACACTCGCCAGTGTCGAGCGATTCACAACCGAACGTCTCCGCGAGGTCGAGTCGAAGGTCATGGGCGCCACCGAGCGCGCCGCCAAGCTCGAACGCGAAATTTTCGACGCGCTCCGCCAGAGGGTCTGCGAGTCAGCAGACGAGATCCGAGAGGCCGCAGACCGCGTCGCCACCCTCGACGCATTGGCGTCGCTTGCGGAAGTGGCGCGCCTCGGACGCTGGGTTCGACCAGAGGTTGGGGACTACGAGATCCTCGAGATCAAGGGCGGACGGCATCCGGTCGTCGAGTCGGTGTTAGGCCGCCAAGGCTCAGACGGTTTCGTTCCTAATGATACAAAGCTTGATCCGTCGGGGCCGCAAATCCTGCTGCTCACCGGTCCGAACATGTCCGGTAAAAGTACGTATCTCCGCCAGGTGGCGCTGATCGTATTGATGGCACAAGTCGGAAGTTTCGTGCCCGCGGAATCGGCCCGGATCGGCGTCGTGGACCGCGTATTCACGCGGGTCGGTGCTTCCGACCGACTGTCCCGCGGTGAGTCCACTTTCATGGTCGAGATGCGCGAGACCGCCGACATTCTGCGGCAAGCCACCCGCCGCAGCCTCGTCATTCTCGACGAGATTGGTCGCGGCACATCGACCTTCGATGGACTCTCCATTGCTTGGGCGGTTGCGGAGTATCTCCATGACACCCGCGGCGCGGAAGCGCGCACGCTCTTTGCGACGCATTATCACGAACTCATTGCCCTAGCCGAGACCAAGAACCGGATCTCGAACGCACATTTCGAAGTGCGCGAATGGAATGAGGAAGTGATCTTCCTGCGGCGCCTCGTAGAAGGCGGCGCCAACCGATCCTACGGCATCCAAGTCGCGCGCTTGGCCGGGCTTCCACCGACCGTAATCGACCGCGCGCGTGCGATTCTGCAGGACCTTGAAGCGGGAGAACTCCCGGGTGGACAACGAAAGTTGAGTCGCGCTGCGAATGACGGGCAGCTCACGCTGGCCTTGACCGCGCCCGCGCGATCGCAAAAGGGGCAAGCCGAGGAAGAGTTTATCAGGGCCTTCCGCGCCCTCGACCCGAATTCGATAACGCCACTCGATGCGCTGACCTTTCTTGCCGGAGAGCGCGCCAAGCTGATCGCCGCCTCACAGGATGGCGAAGCCGGCGGAGAGGATGCATGAACCGAGCCTGGCGACCCGCATGGATCGCTCTGGTCGCCTTGCTCGCCCCTCTCTTGATGGGCGTGGAGAGGCCGTCAGGTCTCGGGGACGTGCGCGATGTCCGCACGTGGTCCTACGACGAGTACACGCGCGTGGTGGTGGAATTCTCGCGCAGCGTCAGCTTGTCCGATCGCGGACTCGTCAGCCTCGCCGCGAATCGCGAAGCGGGCCGACCTGAACGGCTTTACCTGGATATTCCCGAGATCTGGGTGGGGCGCGACTATCAAGGCGGCGTCCCGGTCGGCGATGGTCTGCTCAAAGCGGTTCGACTGGGTCAGAATACGCTGCGCAATAGCCGCCTCGTGATTGACCTTGAGCGCTACGACCATCATCGCCTCTTTGTACTGCAAAGCCCCGCGCGCCTCGTGGTCGACGTCTATGCGGAACGCGCGCCCAGCCGACGCGATCCCAGCGAACGCCTTCCTTCGGCAATGCGCCGGGTACACACCATCGTCGTCGACCCAGGCCATGGCGGGCGTGATCCCGGTGCGATCGGTGTCGGCGGGCTGCGCGAGAAGGACGTGAATCTCGCCATCTCGACTCGGCTCGCAAAACAACTCCGCAAGCGTGGCTTTGAGGTGGTCCTGACCCGCACCACCGACCGCACCCTCGACCTCGAAGAGAGAACGGCGATCGCAGAATCGTCAGATGGCGACGTGTTCATTTCGATTCATGCCAACGCGTCTCGTCGCCGCGAAACACGGGGCATCGAGATCTACACCCTCGATGAGAATCATGAGCGGCATAGCCTCGACGTCGCCTCGCGTGAGAATGGTGTGCCTGCCTCGCAGCTCGATCCGTTACAAAGGGCACTTGCCCAGCTGCAGGTGGGCGAAGTGGGTTCACAGTCTGCCCGTCTGGCCGACCTCGTGCATACGCAGGTCATAGCCGGAGCGAAGACCCGCGATCGTTCTGTGCCTGACCTCGGCCTGAAGAAAGGCCCGTTCTACGTGCTCTTCATGTCGAGTATGTCTTCATTACTTGTCGAGACCGGTTTTCTCACGAACAAGAAAGATGCGGATTTGCTTCGCAGTGACAAATACCACGCCGTTTTGGCGGAACGAATTGCTCGCGGCGTCGAGAACTACCGAGACCAAATTGAAAGCGGTCTGCCGGAAACGGCAAGATTTCAGCGGAGAGAGCAGTAGTGGCCAAAGCGCCTTCGATCGATCATTTCCTTGCGGATCTGCCCACGGACCCGGACGAACGCCAGAATGCGGTCGTCCCCGCCGTGAAAGCCTATATCGAGGCCGCGCGCGCCTACCTCAAGGATCTACACGAAAGCGTCGACTCCGGGCGCCAGGTCAATGAAGCCAACTCGGACCTCACAGACCGGATGGTCCGCCGTCTGTTCGGCATTGCGGAAGAACTTCATCTGCAGCGCGGACATGAGATCGAAGGCAACGTCACCGTGATCGCCGTAGGGGGCTATGCCCGTCGCGAGATGTCGATTCATTCGGATGTTGACCTTCTTCTTCTTTACCGCGGCGGACTTACGCCCTTCGTTGAACATATCGCGGAGCGCATGCAGTACTGGCTCTGGGATGCGGGCCTTCGCATTGGCTGTGCCACGCGGACGATCGAAGAGACGGTGGAACTGGGACGAGAAGACGTCACCGTGAGAACTGCGGTCCTGACCGCGCGGTATCTCTGTGGCGACGGCGAGTTTTTCCACGTTTTCGCCGATCGAATTCGCGACGAACTCCTGCCCGATCCGTATGCCTTTGCGATCGAGCAGAAAGAACTGATGCGGGAGCGGGAGCTCGAATACGGCGGTTCGCTTTTCCTTCTACAACCGAATCTCAAAGAGGGGGCGGGCACGCTTCGCGACTATCATGCGGCTTATTGGGTTGCCCGTGGCACGCAACCTTCGGTGCGCGATGTTGATGATCTATTGCATTTCGGCCTGTTGACCGAGCTTGAGATGGACGAATACCGGGACGCGCTGGATTTCTTCTGGCGCGCGCGCAATGAGCTGCACTTGCTCACGAAGCGTGCGAACGACCAGATGAGCTTCGAACTGCAGGAAGAAGTCAGCGAGGGGCTCGGCTACGGCTCCATGCGAGACGCGATAGAAGCTTCACGAAGGCGTGAGGCAGAGGGGGCAGGCGAGGGCTCGAACGCCAGTTCTGAAAACGTTTCCGACCCGGAGTTTCAACCCGATAATCCTGATCTTCCCGTAGAACGATTCATGCGCGATTACTATCGCCACGCGCGCGCAATCAAGTCCTACTCCGAACTCGTGATCGACCAATGCACGCAGCGCGCAAAACCCGAGGACCTCGGACTCGGCGGCCAAGCCGAAATCGAAGTAGAAGACGGCTTCCGGATCGTAAACGATCAGTTGATTATTCCTCACGCGGCGCATTTACGGAAAGACCCAATGCGCATTCTGCGCGTTTTCACCGTTGCACAGAAGCATCAGGTTCGGCTCTCCCGCATGGCCGAGCGGCTGATTCGTGAGAACCTCGAGCTGATCGACGAGGAGATGCGGACTTCCGCGGCGGCCTCGGACTGCTTCATGCAAATGCTCGGAGGGGAGAGCCGAGTCACGCGTACCTTGATGTCGATGAACGATGTGGGCGTCTTGTCGCGCCTCATTCCAGAATGGGAGCATATCTTCTGTCGTTGGCAGCACGTCATCTACCACACGTATACGGTCGACGTGCATTCGATTTTTCTCGTCGAAGAGCTTCGCCGTCTTTACCGCGGAAAACATGCGCGGGCCATGCCCGAGTTGACGGAGTTGATCCTTGAGGTCGATGACCGCGCAGCGCTTTTCTTGGGCTGCTTGCTCCATGATATTGGCAAGGGCTTTGGCGGAGACCACTCGAATAAGGGTGTGATTCGGGCCAAGCCAGTGATCGAACGATTGGGGATATCGGGGGAGCGTGCCGACCGCGTGCTTTTTGTAGTGCAGCATCATCTACTGATGTCGCATCTCGCGCAGAGTCGAGACATTTCCGACGCGAAGCTGATTCTGGAACTTGCCCAGATCTGCGGTGACCGAACGAACCTTCGGAATCTCTATCTGGCCACCTTCGCCGACATTCGCGCCTCTTCGGTCGAGGGCTGGACGGATTGGAAGGGACAACTTCTTCGGGAGCTCTATGAGCGCACGGCCGAGATGCTGGAGACCGGCGCCGAGCGGCCGGATCAGGCAGTGGCGCTTCTCGAAGAACGTGTGGAGAGAAGGCGCTTGGGCGCTCGCGAGGAACTCATGCGCCTGGGTGTGGGCGAGACAAAAATCAATTCTCTCTTCACCGAACTTCCGCGCCGCTATTTCCTCTCGCATACGCCAACCCAGATTGCTCGGCACTCTCAGCTGGTCCTGCGTTTTGGAGATGGCACGCGACTCGTGACTGCCCATCGCGCCATGACGGGCGGCTTCACCGAATTCATCGTGTGTACGCATGACCAGCAAGGCCTATACGGCCAAGTAGCGGGTGTGCTCACCGCCTGTGGCGTGAATATCCTCGGCTCCCACGTGTATACGACGCGCGGTGGCCTAGCGCTTGAGATCTACCGTACACCCACGCCGCGAGGCGGGCCGGACGAACGAGGGCGCCTATGGGACGAAGTCGAGGAGCAGCTCGAGTCCGTCCTCACAGGTGCATCCTCCGTCGGGGACCTTGTGCGCAGACGACGACGCCCGGTCGGCCTCACGCGGCTTCCCTCACGAAAGGGCGCACGCGTCATCATTTCGAACACCGAGGCTGAGTTCTACACCCTCGTCGACGTGATCGCAGATGACCGCCTTGGTTTGCTCTATGACGTCGCGCGCACGATCGGCGAGCAGGGCTATGAGATTTACATTTCAAAGGTCGCCACCATCAAGGACCAAGTCAAAGACTCGTTTTACCTAAAGGATATGCAGGGCAAAAAGGTCAAAGACCCCCAAGGCATAGAGCGACTTCGCGAGGCATTACTCGAAGCCGCCAGCGACGGCTTAGAGGGGAGCGACCGTGGCTGAGCAACCCGACGAACTCGGAGAGGGGACGCAGCCGCCCGAGAAACCCTCGAGAGCCACGCCTCTGGAGAAGCTCTGCGACCGTTTGCTGACGCGATTGGCGGTGGAAGAAGGGTTGAGTCCGCGCACGGTCGAGGCCTATTCGACGGACCTTCGACATTTCCGGACGCATCTCGCAGAGCGCGGAATCGATCGCATCGAGACGGTCACCCGACATGACCTTTCGAGCCTATCGGCCTATCTCCACGACCTCGGGCTGGCGGCGAGTTCACGCACCCGAACGATTGTGGCCGTTCGGCGGCTCATGCGATTCGCGCAGGAGAAGGGCGTGATCAGCTCAGATCCGATCGAGGGCTTGCAGGCGCCCAAGCAGACGCGGACGCTGCCCAAGATTCTGAAACCCGAGGAGACCGCGGCACTGATCGACGCAGCGCGGGGCGAGGACCCACTCGCAATGAGGGACGTCTCCATGCTCGAAATGCTCTACGGCGCGGGACTCCGGGTGACGGAACTCGTGACGCTTCCGCTCGCCGCGATCGACCGGCAGGGGTGGCTGCTCCGCGTGATCGGGAAGGGCCGCAAGGAACGCATCGTGCCCATGGGCCAGGTCGCCGCCGTTGCTCTCGAAGAGTATTTGCTGGAAGCGCGGCCGGAACTGCTCGGCGAGCGTGACGATCGGGACCATTCGGTTTTTCTCACGCGACGCGGCAAGGCCATGACGCGTCAGAACTTTTTCGCCCGACTCCGTAATCACGCGAAGAAAGCCGGCATCGCAACAGACCGAGTCTCTCCCCACGTGCTTCGCCACGCGTTCGCCACGGATCTGCTCGAGGGCGGAGCCGATCTGCGCGCGATTCAGTCCATGCTCGGCCATGCGGATCTCTCGACCACCGAAATTTACACCCATGTCAGCCGCACCAAGCTGCGTGAGACCGTGGAATCGCGGCATCCCCGCGGCTCAGGATCCTGACCTTGCCCTTAACTCCGAAAGCGGGTCTAAGTCTCGACGATGTTCTCGGCACGCTGCCGGAGCCAACTGCTGACCTGCTGAATGCGGTCGCGACGGCGGCGGCGGCGGAAGGCATGTCGCTGTTTCTGGTCGGGGGGCCAGTCCGCGATCTCTTGCTGAATCGGCCACTTGTTGACGTGGACCTGATGGTGACCGGCAATGCGCGCGCGTTGGCCGATGCGGTGGCGGATGAGGTGAATAAGGCGGCGGGGCCAGAAGCGGGTAAGGCAGAAGGCGAGGAAGAGGGCGCGATGCGCATTGTGCCCCACGACCGCTTTGGAACGGTTCGGCTCGAGACCGCGGATGCCCAGCTCGATCTCGCACAAGCAAGAGACGAGCGATACGCGCATGCAGGAGCACTTCCGGAGGTCAGTCCCGGAACCCTCGAACAGGATATTCAGCGGCGCGATTTTGGTGTAAACGCGCTCTATTGCGCGCTCGATGCGACAGCGCCCAGCAAACGCCGAGCGGTGATCGATCCGCTCGGCGGCCTCGAAGACCTTGCGGCTCGCCGACTGCGCATCCTGCATCCGCGCAGCTTCCACGATGATCCCACCCGCGCATTCCGAGCGGCCCGATTCTCGGCACGCTTGGGCTTCAGTCTGGACCGCCGCTCACGCAGTGCTTTGCGCGATGCACTTCGAGATGGCGCGTTCGGATCCGTGAGCGGAGAACGATTTCGACGTGAGCTTCAGCTCGCCTTCAAGGAGGCAGAGCAGGGCGTTCCGGTCGGTCGAATCCTGCGACTTCTCTCGGATTGGCATGTCTTGTCGGCCCTGGAACCCGGGCTCGTCCTGGCCAAGGATCGGGTCAGCCCGCTGCGTCGGCTTTCGAAGGCGATCGCTGAGCCGGAATGGCCCGCGCCGAAATGGCGTCCTTGGGTAGCGGGATTGTCGATTTGGTTGGCGCCTTTGCCGGCAGCGCTCCGACGCCGCACGCTGGAGCGGTTTTCGATCCGCGGCGAGCAGGCCACTCGAATCGTTCGCTTTGGTCGGGATGCGGAGCGGGTTCTGCGCGGGCTCATGAAGGCCCGTGGCCGCGGTGCAGTCGATGCCACCCTGAACGAGCTCCCCGAAGAAACGGTGCACGCGCTTTACGCGCTCGCGACTGTGCCCGTTCGGCGCCGGATGCTGCGATGGGCGATCGAAGACCGGCGGCGGCGCTCGCCTGTGGGCGGGGCGGAGATGAAAGAGATTGGCCTCGCCGGGCCGGATGTCGGCCGCGCCTTGATCCGGATTCGCGCCGGATTCCTGGACGGCGAGATTGCCAATCGAGAAGAAGCCTTGGCGCTCGGCATCGAAATGGCACGGCGCTCAGCGCGACGCGAGACAACCCCTAAGAAAAAAGCTGCATCACCGGCCCGGCCCAAGACGGCTCGGCCTGCGAAATCGAAGGCAAAACCAAAAGAGGGTCCGGGGACTCCAGAGGCAGCCGATTCTGAGTCACTCCCGGGGGCGCCCATCAAAGGGAAAGAGCCTCGGAAAGGCCGCCGAAAAGTTGCCCAGCCCAGCTCAATTGCGGATACTCCGGCGACCCGCCGACGATCGTCGACGACCCCAAATCCTGACCCATCCGATTCCGAGGACTCCCCCCAGGCGCCCAGGACGGACGCGAGCCGATGAGCGCAACAGACAATTTTTCCAGCGAATCTGATGGAGCCGGCGCCGGAGCTGGATCCCCAGATCTTCCGCAGGAGATCACGACACAGAGTGCGCTGAACGATTTGGGCGGCGACCCGAACGAGCGCACAGATGGGCTCTCCGGCTATGCCGTCAAGCTGCCTGTCTTCGAAGGCCCGCTGGATCTTCTGCTTCACCTGATTCGTCAGAACGAAGTCGACATCACGGATATTCCCGTCGCCCGGATCGCTGCCCAGTACCTCGAGACGATCGAGCTCATGGAGGAGCTGAACCTCGACGTTGCGGCGGAATATCTCGTCATGGCGGCCACGCTCGCGCTCATCAAGAGTCGCATGCTCTTGCCCGACGAATCCCAAGAAGAGATCGAAGCCTTTGATCCTCGCGCTGACCTCGTGCAGCGCCTGCTCGAGTACCAGCGATTCAAGGAAGCCGCAGAGACGCTTTCGAAGCGGCGCCTCCTCGGTCGCGACGTCTGGAGCGTAATCGGGCCACCGCCCGAAAAGACGCCCGACTCAGAGCGCGAGATTGAGGTCGGGCTTTTCCAGCTCGTCGCCGCTTTCAAGAGCGTGCTCGATAACGCGACCTCCGAGACGTTCAAGCATGAAGTCGAAACCGAACAGGTCACGGTACGTGAGCGTATGCTCGTCGTAATGGATTTGCTTGAGAGCAACGAATCTGTCGAGTTCATGCAGATCTTCAAGAACGCGGGGGAGGACGAAATACCGACGCGATCGATCTTCGTCGCCACGTTCCTGGCATTGCTCGAGCTCGCGCGCCTGTCTGCTCTGCGAATTTATCAAGGCATCTCGGAGCGAGGAACGCCAGAAGGTGCGATTCGGATTCGACGGGCGATGATCGACAGCAATGATCCCGAATGGCGAGACCGAATCACGGACACGATGTAGTCCAGCTGGCTAACACCACGGAAAACACCACGGAAAACACCACGGAAGCGTCGCCGCAGAGCCAGCCGAGCCACCCAAAATCGAAACGTCGAAGCGCCGACGTCGAAACACAGATCAGAATTAGAAGAAGGTAGGAGTCACCGTGAGCCGAATGGAAGCCAGCGAGAAGAGACGAATCGTCGAGGCGTTGATCCTGTCCTCTGCGGAACCGCTCTCGGCCGTGAAGCTTGCCGAGATCATTCCGTACTGCAACGAGGGGCAGGCGAAGGATCTCGTCAACGAACTCAACACAGAGTACTCCGAGCAGGACCGCTCCTTCGAAATTTGGGAAGTCGCAGGCGGCTTCCAGATTCGAACGCGCGCCGAGTTTTCGGGTTATCTCCAAAAGCTACAGAAGGAACGAGCGCTGCGGCTTTCGCAGGCCGCGCTCGAAACGCTGGCGATCATTGCCTACCGACAGCCCGTCACCCGCGCCGAAATCGAAGACGTGCGTGGCGTGGACGCGGGAGCAACGGTGAAGAGCCTTCTCGAACGCCAGTTGATCCGCATAGCGGGTCAGCGCGAGGTACCCGGTCGACCGATGCTCTACGGGACCAGCCGACGCTTTCTCGAAGTCTTCGGTCTCGAACGCCTGAAGGACCTGCCGACGCTCCGCGAAATCGACGAACTCGCACGCGAGCAGGGTCTACTTGAGAAGACCAACAACGATGCCGAAGTGCCAGCCGAAGAGCCGGTCGAAGCTCCAGTGGAGGGTGTCGCCGTCGGGGAAGAATCCGGCGAAACGTCTGAGCTCACTGACGCTGTGAACGAAGGCGACGTGGGCGAGATCGCTTCAGCGGCCGCCGCGGTCGGCCTGACGGCGGAACTCACATCGGAGGACGCCGGCGAAGCGCTGGACGATGTCTTAGATCGTGAAACGGATAGTGAAACGGATAGTGAAACGGATCGTGAATCGGATACCGAGTTGGGTGACGAACCCGACGCCGTCGAGCCCGCTGCTGAAGCCGCCTCTGATACCCGCGTAGAATCGGGCGCCGATGCCGGCGGGAACGCCGAAACGGAAGCCGACATTGAGGCTTACGAGGATGACGAGGATTCGCGGGATCCCGCATAAATATAATTATGGCACACGGAAAATCTCCGAAGCATACCCGCAAGACCAAAACGGATCCAGCAGGCTCGGCCACGCGTGTTGGGCGGGGCTCGGGCACATCCACCCGCGCGAAAGCCGCAGCTGCAAAGAAGTCGGCCGCATCAAAAGACGACGAAAAGAGCGCACCCACACGTCAGGGACGGCGGCCTCCGGTCGAGGATTTTGACGCGTCCATCCGTCTGCAAAAGCTGCTCGCGGGGGCCGGGTTTGGCTCACGACGCGAGGTTGAAAAATACCTGGTCGATGAACGCGTAACGGTCAACGGGAAGGTCGCCTCGCTCGGCGATCGCGCAAACCCGAGCGTGGACGATATCCGTTTCGACGGAGAACGCGTAATGCGGGAGCGGCCCGCATACTGGATAGTGAACAAACCCCGCGCCATCGTGACCACCGTCCGAGACGAAGATGGGCGCCGAACCGTGATGGATCTCTTGCCCGAGAAGGTCGGACGGCTCTTTCCCGTTGGCCGCCTCGACAAAGAGACGACGGGACTTCTGCTGCTCACCAACGACGGGGACGCCGCTTACGCGCTGCTCCATCCGTCGATGGGAAACGAGCGCGAGTACCGGGTCAACGTGAAGGGACAAATCGACGCAAAGGCGATTGCAAGACTTGAACGTGGCGTGCAGCTCGAAGACGGCCGGACCTCGCCCGCCGCTGTCAGCGACGTCGGCTACGACCCAGCAAATGGCACCTCGAACCTTTCGCTCACGCTCGGCGAGGGGCGCAAAAGGCAGATTCGCCGGAGCCTCCTCATTCTCGGATTTCCCGTCCGGCGTCTCGTCCGCGTGCGCATGGGGCCACTCCGCCTTGGGCGATTGCCAGTAGGCGAAGCGCGACCGCTTCGTTCTGAAGAGAAGCGGGCATTGCTCCAACATGTCGCCTGGTTGAAAGGCGAAGCGGATGCGCCGCCCGCGATCAGTACGAAACCGGCGCGCACCGGAGCAAGTCCCCGTACGCGTAAGTCCGCGCCGGAGACGGCACCCCCATCGCTGCCGAAGAAAAAGATGGTTCGCAAAAAGGCTGCCCGCCGAGGCGTGGACCGCAACAAGCCCGAACGAAAGAAGGCTTCAGGGAAGGGCGGCGCTGCGCGCAAGAAGAAGGCCGCTGCCGCAACGCGAGGACGAAGTTCGGACGCGAAATCGGCTGGCCCCGGACGAAAGTCGGCCGCGAAACGCGGTGGTCAGCGCACGGCAAGTTCGAGAAAAGGCCCCAGGACATAGAAGGCCAGCAAGAGTCCGAGCATGAAAAAGAGGCCTTGAGTCGCATCGCGGGGCATCCCCCCCTAAAGAGCAAGAACCATGCAAAAAGCTCGACAAGCGGTAAAAATCTTCGGAGCGCGTTCAAAACCGGCCGAAGAACAAGCCTCTGCGCCTGTTCTTGCCGCTCAATTCCTCGACCAGCGCTTTGCTGGCGCACGCACGTGCATGAACTCAAGTACCCATCGCAGGTAAACGTTTTCCACCGAAGCCCCAGAGAACGCAGAGCCTAAAGATTCTTTTGCCGGCGGGCTGCCTACGGAAGAGTTCCAGCAGGCCTGTAGGCCGGCATCCCGCTGGCGACGGTGTCCTCGATATCGTGTGAGACCAAGACCCGCATGTCGGCCTCGGTGTCGAGTTCGGCGAGCCAGCGACGAAGCGCTTCCGTCTGCGCCGTGTTCTCGGGAACCATCAAATAGCTATAGACGAATTCCTTGGGCTGATTATCAGGAATATGGCTTTTCACATTGGTCGTGTCGCCGGCGATCAGCCAGGTTCGGTCCGGGCCCGCGATTGCGAAGAGCGTAGAGCCGGGGGTGTGTCCGCCTAACGCGATCATGCCAATGCCTGAAAAATCGGGCAGGGGGAAGAGCCCGTCGCGTTTAGCCAAGACAGACGTTAGGCAACTACTTCGGACGATTTCGGCCCCCTCACGCGTATGCAGATTGACCTCCTCTGCTTGCCAGGGCGTTTGATACACCCGCGCGCGCGAAGTCCCATTCCGCGCTTCACAGAAGGGCGCGAGCCCCTGCGTATGATCGATATGGAGATGAGTGAACCCCACGCCTTGTACTCGGTCGAGATCCGAACCAAGCAGGGCGACCACGCTTCCGTGATAGCGCCCTTCGCCGGCGTCTCCGAGCTGTCGCATCAGCGCAGCAAACTCCTCGGCCACCGTTTCATCCATGCTCGCATCGATCATGAAGAGTCGACCGTCGGCCCATTCAGCCAGAAAGACCACGTGGCCCAGTACGCCGCCAGCGCGAGGTTGATCTGCGGTCCGGAGATACGAAACCCGAACCGGTCGGTCGGGCATTCGCTGAAGCGATCGGATTTCATTGAGGCCGGGCAAAGACGGCTCAATGCCGCGAATCTGCCAATGGGCCGGCATCAGAACGCCGGCGCCGAGGCCCAAGGCGATGAGTAGGATGAGGCTGATGAGCTTTAGAACACGCAGGGCGAACTCCTCCTGATTCTAGGCGGAACGTACCCGAGATCATGGCGCACGAAAGGACTTCGGGTCCGACACGCGGTCGAGGAGGAAGCTGCCAAGAGGGCGCCGACGAGGGCAAGAAGAGGGGCCCTGGACGGAGACGAGGGCGTGCCGAGAGCCCTACAATCATGCCGCGGCTATTTCGTCCTCGTCGCGTTGGGCACCGACGCGGGCGATGGCGAGCGTGAGGAATAACCCGGCTCCCAGGGCTGCGGCTGAGCGACTGAGATCGGAGGTACTCGGCGAAAACCTTTCCAGGGGCCAGTCTTGGCGGAGCACATCCTTGAGTTCTGCGAGCGGAACCGGCACGCCATGGATCTCAAATCCGGGGGACGGCGGCACTTCTTGCTGAAATGGATATAGGCCGACGACGGCTCCCAGGAGCAGCCCTAACAGAACTCCGAGGGTCGGTTTTTCGTAGCGCTCGATCAGCCAGCGGAGGCCGTTGCTCACCCCCACCACGCCGATGACTACGCCTATGCCTACCGGAATCACCACTTCAAAAGAGCTGAGAACCCGCGCCATATCAAAGCCCGCGGACCCTATGAGGCCTTGCTTAAGTTCATCGATGGCACCCAGGATTGGCTCATACTGACCGAGGAGAAGCAGGAGATAGCCGCCGGATATCCCGGGCAGAATCATGGCGGAGGCACCGGCGAGGCCGGACAAGACGAGCAGGGGAAGGCTTGCGCCGCCGCCCCCGCCGCCGTTGCCACCGAGGGACATGATCACCATCAGCACGAAAGCCGCGGCGGCACCCGCCCAGACACCGGGCGTGGCAGGGCGTGCCAGACGCCATACGAGAGGAAGGCCTCCAAGAGTGAGCCCGATGAAGAAGCTGTACATGAGCGGACGTTGTTCGACCACGAGCGTGCGTGTCGCGCCCGCCAAAAGACCAATGGCGAGGATCGCCGCTCCGCCAATCACGGCGAGGATGAAAATCGGCCGTGGACGAAGGCGCAGGGTACTCACGTCGGCGATCGCGTTGATGAAACTGGGGTAGACGCCGGTTGCGAGTAGCATTGTGCCACCGCTGATCCCCGGAACGAGGTTCGCAAGCCCCATCAGGATTCCTCCGACCAGACCTCGCGGAAGGAAGCTGCGCAAGGAGCCCTCGGCCTCGCCCCCCAGCGCGCCTGCAGTGCCCAATCCGCCCGAGATCGCTTCTTCGTCGCCCAATTAAACCCCCTTATTCGGCTAATCTAGCAGCGTGCGCGTTCTCGGCCGATTCCGTTCTGGGTCCATCGGGTGCAGCGCAGTGAGGGTTGAGCAGACACATGTGTGGGCGAATGACCTTGACGCGTTCTGGCGACGAAATTGCGGCCTATTTTGCGCTTGAGATGGCAGCAGAAGAGGAAGACGGAGGCGCTCTGCGGACCCGGTTCAACATCGCCCCTTCGCAAGGCGTGCTCACGGTCGTCCAGTCCGCTCGTCAACCCGAACTTCCTCTTGCTCCCCATGCACTCCTTGCACCTCTTACAACGCGCAGACCGCATTGGAAAACATGGGGACTGATCCCCAGCTGGGCCAAGGATCCGAAGCGAGGCGGAAGCCTCTTCAACGCGCGGTCCGAGACCGTCGACGTGAAACCTTCCTTCCGCTCGGCGTGGAAGCGGCGACGCTGTCTAGTCGTCGCCGACGGTTTCTACGAATGGAGCCCCAGAAACAAGGGCCATCAGCCGTACTATTTCAGCGCGCAGAGCGGCGGACTCTTGGGCATGGCGGGGCTGTTCGAGGAATGGGTCGACGGCGGCAGTTCGTCGGACGCGGCGGCAAAGGCGACCGGAAGTGGCGAAGTGATCGAGTCCTGCACAGTGCTTACAACCGAGGCCAACTCCGATCTTGAGGAAGTTCATCACCGCATGCCAGTCCTGCTTCATCCGGATCAGTTTGGCGCGTGGCTGGATCCGGATGCGGATCCCGATGCCCTCAAGAGTCTCCTCGTGCCCGCGTCGGAGAACACCCTCGCGCGCTTCGCAGTTTCCGACTATGTCAATTCTCCTCGCAACGACGATCCGGCCTGCCTACAGCCGCCACCACCCCCCAAACCTCCAGCCCCCCCCGCCCAGCCTGACCTCTTTTCTTTCGACACCTCTTCCGGAGACGAGTCCTCATGACGAGCAACCCGAAGCCATCCTCCGGTGCAGAACGATCGAACCTGCGCTTCCTAAGAAACGCCTGTTTAGCTCTGATCGGCGGGCTTTTCGTGCTTTCCGTCCCTTGGTATCGAGAGTCGGAGGAGCCGCTCGTTCTCTGGTTCGGGCTGCCAGACTGGGTCGCGGTCGCGCTTCTTTGTTATGTCGGCGTCGCCGTATTGAACGGCATCGCTTGGCTAGCCACTGATATCCCCGATGTGCTTCCGATCGAAGAAGGCGCCGATCAAGAGGGTGCAGGGCAATGAATTTCGGCGCATGGGGCATTGTCGCGTTAGTCGTATATTTGTGCATGTTGCTCGGAGTCGCAGAGATTGCACGGCGATCGAAGAAAGACGCTTCACCGAGCGATCATTTTTTGGCGGGGCGCTCACTGGGCGCCTTCGTCCTTTTCCTCACGATCTACGCCACCGCCTATAGCGGCAATTCCCTCTTAGGGTATCCGGGGCGGGCGTACCGCGATGGCTACGTATTCATCATGGCCACAGGCTTCATGATGTCGATCATCGTGGTCTTCCACGCACTCGTGCCCAAGCTACGGCCGCTTGCCGTGAAGTATCATTTCGTGACGCCGGGCGACTACCTTCGGCTGCGCTTTGGAGGGCCGTGGGCCAAAACGCTACGCTGGGCCGTGGGGATTTTGATGAGCCTGGCGCTTGCTAATTTCCTGCTCGCGCAGCTCAAGGCCATGGGCGATGTGGCTTTCCTCGTGACAGGCGGTCTGATCCCTTACGAAGTGGGCGTGATCGGGCTCGCGCTGGTGATTCTTTTTTACGAGACCCAGGGCGGGATGCGCGCCGTGGCCTGGACGGATGCCGCGCAAGGCCTCGTCATGCTTGTGGGACTTGCGGCGCTCTTCGCATGGTTGCTTTCTGAAGCCGGTGGACTCGAAGCGATTACGCGCCAAGTGGCGGCCAAGCGGCCCGACGCAGTCGCTGTGCCTTCCTCCACTGCAATCATCAATTGGTTCAGTACGATCGTTTTGATGGGCAGCGCGAGCGTGCTCTATCCCCAGGCGATCCAGCGCATCTTCGCCGCGGAGAGCGGGCGTGCGCTTAAGCGTTCCTTCGCGGGGATGACCTTCATGCCCCTCGTCACGACCTTCGTCGTCACTTTGATCGGCATTGCTTCAATTGCACGCTTCGACATTACCGAGGCCGTCGACACCGACGGCGTCGTCCCCATGCTGCTGCGAGATTGGGGCACGACCGGGGGGGGCGCGACGTGGGCGGCGCTGCTCGTATTCTTGGGCGCGCTCTCCGCAATCATGTCGACCGCCGACTCCTGCCTGCTTTCCCTCGGTTCTTTGCTCTCACGTGACCTGCTCGGCCGGGAGGGCAGCGACGAGGCCGCCACGCGACTTGGCAAACGACTCGCCGCAGTGATGCTCCTCGCGACGATTCCGTTCGCCCTGAACCGAGACCTCACACTCTGGCGCTTGATCGAGCTGAAGATGGAACTCCTGATCCAGTGCGTGCCGGCCTTTTTGATCGCTCTCCATTGGCCCCGGTTACGCACAGGTCCCGTCCTCGCCGGCATCGTAATCGGCACGCTCTTCTCCGTCGGCTTGACCTTTGCGGGTATCCCGCGAATAGAAGGAGTTCATGTGGGTGTGGTGGGGTGCCTTCTTAATACGGCGGTTGCGATCATCGGATCGCTCCTCACCGGCCCCCGCGCCGAATCAAGCTCAGCCAAATCCGGCGCGGGCCCTGGACCGCTTCCGGCAACCTAATCGCATCGAAGTCGCAGGAAATGCTCCCAAGCCCGCAGGCCCGCCGCAATCCTTCCCATGACTGGAGAATCCGCTTCAGATTCGCGCGATGTCCCGGCTTTCCTCACCACACAAGACTGTACCGGGCGGCTGGCCCGGGCAGAATTGAGGTTGAGATGGAAAGCGTTTTTGTGATTGGACTGGGCTGTGTCGCATGGACCGCGATCGAAGTATTTCGATTGAGCTCGACGTCTGCAACGATCGCCATGCCCGCCGCCACACGGCCGTTGGGCACAGCGCAGCAGACCGGGGCAGGCCGAAGCCCCCAATCCACACCCAGCGCCGAGCGGGCGGCCCGGACGCCTCGCTTCGCCGCCTGGGATGATCGCGGCCGACCCGTCAGCGTCGAAGATTTGGGCCGGGCTTAAACGAGTCTTCCTCGCGCATCCGCTACCCTCCCACCTGATTTACGGAGGCGAGCCGTCCCAGCGCACCCAGCGCAGGAAACGAAGCGTCGCCCTCCAGGGGGAATAAGCGTGTCGGCCGAAGCCGAAATCAATCCATTGCTGCAGGCGGGATCACTCCCGCGCTTTGATCTTTTCCAGACCGAGCAGGTCGTACCGAGCGTGCGGGCTCTGCTCGCAGAACTCGAGTCTGCACTCACCGAACTCGAGTCGAATGTGAAGCCCACCTGGGCCGGACTCATCGAGCCGCTCGAGCAGATGGGCGATCGCCTGGGCTTCGCTTGGGGACTCGTTGGACATCTCTTGGGCGTCGACAACAGCGACGCTCTGCGAGAAGCGCATTCGACGATGCAGGGCGAGGTCATCACCTTTTCGCTGCGACAGGCCCAGAGCCGGCCGCTCTTCGAAGCCCTCGAAGCGCTCCGAGAGGGACCCGAATTCGCACGACTCGATGCGGCGCAGAAGCGCATCATAGAATCGCTTCATCGCGAAGCGCAGCACGCGGGCGTCGGCCTCGACGAAGGCAATCGCAACCGCTTCAACGCTATTCAGGCCGAACTCGGCGAACTCGGCACCAAGTTCAGCAATCACGTCCTCGACGCAACAGCAGCCTACGCCCTGGTGCTGACCGACGCGAGTGAAATGGCAGGCACGCCCGAAAGTCTCCGACAGCTCGCCGCGCAGAACGCGCGGGAGAACGGACACGAAGAGGCCACGCATGAGGCTGGGCCATGGCGCATCACACTCGACGCGCCTGCGCTGATCCCGTTTCTCGAGCACGCGGAACGACGCGATCTGCGCGAACAGCTCTACCGCGCCTATGTGACGCGGGCGAGCGAGGGCGAGTTCAACAACAAACCGATCATTGAAAAGATCCTCGCACGACGACAGGAAATGGCGAAGCTTCTCGGCTTTGAACATTACGCAGCGCTTTCGATCGACTCCAAGATGGCGCCGAACGTCGAGGCAGTCGACGAATTGCTCGAATCCTTGCGCACGGCATCGATCTCGTCCGCGCAATCGGATCTAGACACGCTTCGAGCTTATGCCCAAAAAACGGGGGCAGAGTCAAAGGGGCTGGAAGGAGATCTGGCGCTCTGGGACGTATCTTTCTATGCGGAGCGCCTAAGAGAGGAGCGCTTCGATTATTCGGAGGAGCAGCTGCGGCCTTATTTCCCGCTGCCCCGAGTGCTCGAAGGTCTTTTCGCGCTGGCCGGTCGACTCTTTGGGGTGTCAATCGAGGCGGCCGACGGCGAGACGCCGGTCTGGCATACCGACGTGCGCTTCTTCCGAGTCCGCAATGAAACCGGTCAGGAGATCGCCAACTTCTTCCTGGATCCGTTCAGCCGTCCCGGCCTGAAGCGCGGTGGCGCTTGGATGGACGAGTGTTTGGGACGAACCCAGCTGCCCGGGGAATCCGGCAGTCGCATTCCCGTGGCCTACCTGGTGTGCAATCAAACGCCGCCGGTAGGCGACCAACCGTCACAGATGTCGGTGGATGAAGTGCTCACGCTATTCCACGAATTCGGCCACGGGCTGCAGCATATGCTGACGCATGTCGACTACGGCATGGCATCCGGCATCCGGAACATCGAATGGGATGCCGTCGAGCTGCCCAGTCAGTTCATGGAGAACTGGTGCTATCACCGCGAGACTTTGCTCGGGCTCTCCGCTCATGTCGAAACGGGCGAGACCTTGCCCGATGCGCTCTTCGACAAGATCGAGGCCTCGCGCACCTATCGCGCGGGGACGCAGATGATGCGGCAGATCTACTTCGCTTCGATGGATCTCGCTTTGCATAGCGGGGACCTCGCCGAGCGCGGCGAGAACGTCCTCGATGTCCAGCGACGCATTGCGGCGAAAACCAGCTTGATTCCACCTCTGCCCGAGGATCGCTTCCTGTGCAGTTTTGGGCATATTTTTGCCGGTGGTTATGCGGCGGGGTACTACAGCTACAAATGGGCTGAGGTGCTCTCGGCCGATGCGTTCTCCGCCTTCGAAGAAGCGGGGCTCGAAGATCCGGAGGCCGTCGCGGCCACCGGACGCCGTTTCCGCGAAACCGTGCTGGCGCTTGGAGGAGGCACGCCGCCTATGGAAGTCTTCTCGGCCTTCCGTGGACGTGCGCCTTCGCCCAAAGCGCTGCTTCGCCATTCGGGTCTGGTTAAAACCGCAGCATGAGTCCGGCGGCGAAAGGCTGGGCGCCCGTCTACCGTGTGGTCAAACGCGTGCCTCAAGGTCGCGTTGCGACCTATGGCCAGATCGCGGCACTCTCGGGGATGCCGGGAGCCGCCAGACAAGTAGGCTGGGCGCTGAACGCGCTGGACGAAGATCAAGACGTGCCCTGGCATCGCGTGATCAACGCAAAAGGCGAGATCAGCGGCCGCGGCGACAAGGCCTACGAGGATTTCCAGCGATCGCTTCTAGAGGCTGAGGGCATAGAATTCGGGCGCGGTGGCCGCGTGAATCTCGAGCGTTTCGCGTGGAAACCGCGAGGGCGAAGACCGAGCAAGTCCGACGCCTGTTCGACCGATCAAATTAAAAGCAAGAACCAGGGGCAAAAGAAGAGGGCGGCGTCCTCTTCGGCCCGGAGAAGAGCATGAACCACATGATCAAACTCGCAATCGATTTCGAAAACCCGGCCCCGGAATGGTGGGAAAACGGCGGGCGAGATCTCTGGGAATCCATCACCGAAGGCTTCGACAATAACGATGTCGCCGTCGACGATTCCATCGCGAAGTCCTGGCTTGTGGCGGCCGCGACGATTCCCGGATGGGAAGGTGGCCCCGATTTCTCACCGCATCCCATCTGCCTGAAAGAAGTCGACGAGGACGAGATCGTTTGAACCGGGCCGCGCTGGCGCTACCCGCCGACGCACCCGTCGTTCAGCTCGCGCAGACCCTCGCAGCCGCGGGAGGTCGCCTGATCATCGTCGGTGGATGGGTCCGCGATCGATTGCGCGGCGCCGATTCGAAAGACTTCGACCTTGAGGTTTTTGGACTTTCCGCAGATGCCCTTTCTCAAGTCGTTCGCCCGCTCGGGTTCACCGAGCCCGTCGGTAAGCAATTCCCGATCTGGCGCCGTACCCGTGATGCGCTCGACCTCGCACGACCGCGCGGAGCTGAGCCGCTTGATTCAAGCGCCGGGGATCTTCAAGCAGGTGGCGCCGAGCGCGTATCCGAGCACAATTTCAATGCGGCGTTTCGGGTGGCCTCCCGGCATAGAGACCTGACCGTGAACGCGATGGGTTGGGATCCGCTTTCCGAGGCGCTGATCGATCCGTGGCGGGGCGAGCACGATCTAGGGAACAAAGTCCTTCGAGCCGTCGACGAAGAAACCTTTGCGGAAGACCCTTTGCGCCTGCTTCGCGTGGCTCGTCTGGCGGCTCAGCTTGGAGCGAAACCGGATAAGCAGCTCCAATCCTGCTGCGCGGCATTAATTCTTTCTGGGATTCCAGTCGAACGGATTACGGGAGAGCTCCGGCGCATGCTCTGTGAGCCCGAGCGGCCTTCCGTCGCGTTTCGAACCTTGGCTGATTGTGGTCGCCTCGACGTCTTCCCCTTGGTTGCCGCTCTGCGCGACGTGCCGCAGGACCCGCGCTGGCATCCGGAGGGCGATGTCTATGTGCATACTTTGATGGTGCTCGACGAAGCCCGCCGACTCGGAGAACTGCAGTCCCGCGAGGCACGGGAGATCCTGATGCTCGCCGCGCTAGCCCATGATTTTGGAAAGCCGGAAACCACTCATCAAGAAGGAGCGCGCGTTCGGGCCCACGGGCATGAAGGCGCCAGCGCGCACCTCACAAAGGAATGGCTTCAGACGCTTCGCTTCTCCGAGCGCATCGTCTCTGCGACCACAGCGCTCGTCGAGCATCACCTTGCGCCGGCTCAGTTCATCGCGCAGGGCGCCGGAGCCCGGGCCTATCGGCGCCTGGCTCGAAAGCTGGATGCCGCCGGAGTCTCGATGACTGACCTTGAGCGCCTGGCACGGGCTGACCATTTGGGACGGACAACGGAAGAGGCTCTCTCGGGCACATTTAGGGCGGGGGAAGAGTTTCTAGACGCCGCCCAGAAAGCCCATGTCCGGGAGGGTATCGGGCACGACTGCGTTCAGGCGAAACATCTCCTCGCGCGTGGAATGGTGCCCGGACCGACCTTTGGTAAAATCCTACGTGCATGTCGCTCTGTCCAGGACGAGACCGGTTGGCAAGAGGCGGATCGCATTCTCGACAGGGCGCTTAAGCCGGAAACGCCGCCCCGCGACTGACTGAAGAAACGCTGGTCAGAAGATCAGGGCGGGGAGAGGCTCCCCAGCACATTTCCTGGATCATAAATCGACCGGTGAGAGCATAAGGCGAGGTTCCAGACTCCGCACAGATGGTTCATAATTCCGCAAGGATCGATGTCCCATTCGGGATGTCGCACGCAAAGCCACTCACGCAGAGGACAACCAGACCTTGGCCAGCAACCAGAGCGAGAGCGAGATCAGCATCAAGGCCGAAAAGGATTTTGGTCCCTACCAACGGGGTCTCGAATCCTGGATGCAAAAGGCGTTGCCTGAGAAGTCGGAACTCACAGTTCATGACCTGACGATTCCCAAGGGCAGCGGTCATTCGAACGAGACCGTCTTCTTCGCAGCGACCTGGCAGGGCGATCACGGCAATCAGTCCGCGCGCTATGTGGCACGTGTTGAACCTCCAGACGGCGGCGTCTTCCCCCAGCAGTCGCCTGCCTGCGCGATCTCGGTCGAACTCCAGCACCGAATGATGGATTGCGTCGCGCGCACGGGCGTCGCACCAATCTCTGCGCTGCTGCCTTTTGAGCGCGACAAATCCATTCTCGGCCAACCCTTCTTCGTGATGGAGTTTGTGCCGGGACAAACCCCGAAGGATCTCCCGCGCTATTCGCAGGAAGGCTTTCTCGTCGATGCGACGCCTGCTGAACGAACTCGGCTCGTGCACAGCGGTCTATCAGCGATGGCGGCGGTTCACACGATCGACTGGCGGGTGGCCGGGTTCGAGTGGCTCGACACCAGTGGCGCGCCTTCGATGTCCCATCAAGTGAAGATTTACCGCGACTTCGCTGAAGCGGAACTCAAGGGCCGGGAACATCGCGTGCTGATGGACGCTTTAGACTGGCTCGATCGCACGCAACCAGATGCCGAGGTAGGGATCAGCTGGGGAGACGCGCGCACAGGCAACATGATCTTCGATGATTTCGAATGCAAGGCCGTCGTCGATTGGGAAGCGGCATCGATCGCTCCCTGCGAGGCCGATATCGGCTGGTGGATCATGTTCGACCGTCAATCCTTTGAGCAAATGGGCGTGGACCGGCTCCCCGGCATTCCTACCCTCAAAGAACAGGTCGCCTACTACGAAGAATGTCGCGGTCGAAAGATTGCGGGCGATATCCACTACTGGGAAACCTTCGCCGTCGCGCGCTTCTGCACGATCTATATCCACCTTGCAGACCGGATGGCGGAGGCTGGCTTGATTCCAGCTGATCAGAATATGGCAGTGAATAATTTCGTTACGGATCAGCTGGCGGAGATGATTCGGGGATAAGTGGATTGGGCGACTTAGCGCAGAAGCCTTCCGCCTTCGGGGCTGGGCTTCTTCGCTTCGAAGAGCTGGCAGGGTTCACCCGAAGATGCCCGCACGACATCCGAGGGCATCTCGGTCGTTTTGAATTCGTAGGCGCGACAGCCGCGGGGCTGATCGGATTCCCACGTCACCACGTAGTGTTTGCAATGCAAACAATTGGGTCGCTCTTTCGCGCTGGACTGAGTTTTGGGAGACATCGAAAATTGGCCGCCGGCTAGGCGTGCGCCCGCGTGAGCTGGCCCATCAGTTCGAAGATCTCGAGGGGACCGGGCGGCGGGGCGGTATCGCCGAATTCGCGGTAGAGGGTCAATACATTCACAGCGATGCGCTCCGAGTCGAGCCACGCGGAGTAATCGCCGAGCCCAATATCGAGAGCCGCTTCGCGCGCCGAAAGCCCGGCGTCGTAGCGCTTCCGAGCTTCATCCCGCATGTAAATAAGATAGTCCCGCACGGCGAGGGCGCCGCGGGTATCGGTGAGCGGACCATGCCCCGGCACAACGACCTCGGGGTCGAGGGCCACGATCTTCTCGCAGGCGTCAATCCAATTCGCGACCGGCCCCTCCCACATAATCGGCGTCCCGTCGATGAACAAGATATCGCCTGTGAAGATCGTGCGGCTGTCCGGCAGGTGGATAATCACATCGCCGCGGGTATGCGCGGGGCCGACTTCGATCAGCTCGACGCGATGATCCCCCACCGTGAGATCAAGCCGCCCCTCAAAGGTCTCGTTCGGCGGCGTGAGCGTGATCCCCTCGAACTCAAAGGCACCAAAAGCGTGCTTGAGAAAAGCGCCGGCTTCCCCCATTTCGTCCGCGCCTTTGAGCATCGTTGCCATCAGCTCAGGCGTGACTTCGTTCATTTCTTCCGCCGAAGAGCGCGAGGCGAGAATGCGAGCGTCGGCAACAAGCTCGTTGCCATAACAATGATCGCCGTTCGCATGGGTATTCACGACGGTGTCAATATTGCGGGCGGCGGGTGCCGCATCCGCCATCATACGAAGCATGCGCCGAGTCAGAGGAAGGTCGTAAAGCGTATCAACGAGCAGGGACTGCTCGCCATCCGTCACCAGTCCCGCGTTGCTGAGCCCCCAGGATCCGTCCGGCTGCACGTAGGCAAACACGCCTCCGCCCAGGTCTTCCAGTCGCGCATCATCTCGCATCGGATTCCCATCTCCTTCTGATCAATTCCCACGAAAAGGTCGCACACGGCGTGCGGGAACGCTGGCCGCGGCGGCAATTCGTCGCCGTGAACGCCTGCAATCGCTCAACTTCTCAGGCGAATGACCGAAGAGAAAAGGGTCTTGTCTTGAGGGGGATGAATGTCGACGAATGCCTTGGCTCGCGTGGCCTACCGAGAAGCCGGTCGCGCCACTATCTGCGAAATTCTTTACGGGCCCAATGTCCTGAAACATGCATTCATCGATGAGAAAGCCGGCGAGGGGGAGGTCGTGACCTACTCTGGAATGCCGCTCCCCATCGATTGCCGACCGCCCGCCGGAAGGCGACGCGGAGAGCAGGTGGGCATCGTCCCTGAGAAGTTGATCGATGCCCACGGCATCTTCGCCTACGCCGGTATCGCATCAGAGCGCATCGCCCTGCAGCGCGATCGCTTCGAGCATGCCGATTTGCTTTTTGAACTCGATTGGCAGCGCTGGCATGGCGCCGCCCGCCGCAGCCGCGACGAGCTGGCCCGGATCGCGAAACTTCTGGGCCTCGCTCGGCCCAGCGAAGAGTTCTATGTCGCCTACTGCGAAGAAGCTGAACGGCTGCTCGAGCCGGTCTGGAACACGGTGGAGGAGCTTGCCGAAGCGCTCCTGGAACGCCGCGAGCTGATGGGCCACCACGTGGACCGCCTGGTCCATGGGGAAGACGTCCTGGAACGTCCTGCGCCGCCAATTTAGGACCTGAAGGGGTTTCGCAGCATCCTCGGCGGCCTTACCGACCTCGACGGCGGCGCGCAGGTCAACGAACCCGCTGTCCCGGGCGCGCGCGGAAAGCGCCCGCGACGATCTCTTCGAGCGGTGCGGGGTCGCCGCTGAACGCCTTGAGGCGCGCGGTTGGAGACTGTCGGAACCGCTGCATAGAGGCGAGCGCAGGCTGCAGGATAAACAAGTCCATCGACGCGTCGACCTACGGATCCTTCGAGAGCGAAACGCTAGAGACTGGGCCGACGGCCTCCGCGCGGTCTTTTCTAACTCTCCGCGCAGAACAAGAAAAGCCCACACCCCAAGAGGGCGCGGGCTTTTTCTTTTCAGCGTACGCCCCCCCCAAAAAGCGCAGCCACTGGAACGGGCGCGAGGACTAGGCCTCGACGAGTCCCGATCTAATTGCGAAGCGCACCAGCCCCGAAACCTTGTGGATATCGAGCTTCTCCATCAGATTCGATCGATGCGAATCGATCGTCTTCAGAGACACTCCGAGTTCCGAAGCGATCTCTTTCGAAGAGAGCCCCTCCGCAATCAGCTTCAAGACCTCTCGTTCGCGGTCCGTCAGCATCGATACGCCCTTGGGCCCCGCATCGCCAGGACGCGCAATCGCGTCGACGACCTGTTGGGTAATCGCTGGCGACAGATAGGAGGCACCCGAGCGGACTGCGTCGATCGCGTTGTACACGTCCTTCGAGGCCGAGTTCTTGACCACATAACCCGAAGCACCCGCACGCAGGACCTCTTCGACGTAGGCTCGACTCTCATGCATTGAAAGAACGAGGACCTTGCTCTGGCATCCGGCCTTTCCAAGCTGCCGCGTAGCATCAATACCGGAGAGCTTCGGCATGTTGATATCCATCAATACGATGTCCGGTCGTCGCTCCATCACCATGGCGACAGCTTCTTCCCCGTTCGAGGCCTCGCCAATCACCGAGAAATCTTCACGTGCTTCGAGCAGCCGGATCAGGCCCTCACGCACAATTTTGTGGTCGTCTGCAACGACGATGCTGATCATGTCTTTACCCCTATGGATTCCGATAAAGGAATCAGTCGTTCTCATCGAATTGGGATGCATAAGGTAGACATACCCCGAGAGGCGGGTATAGGGAGAAAAGTGGAAATTTTCCGTAGGAAGCCCGCATAGAAAGGCTTTTACGGCGGCCCTGCCCGGGTAAACACCCTATTTCCGCAGGCCACACTCGGTCATCTTGGCGTAAACGGCGCTTCGGTGGGCTCTCGAAACACCCAACGCCCGCGGATGCCATTCGGTGCCATCAAAACCGAAATACCTTGCCATGGAAAGGCCGAGACCACCTCGGTTGAAGTCTGCTTCAATCTCGGTCCAGACGGCACACGAAATCGGTTCACTCTCTTCCAGCCGATCAATTGTCCCCGAGCCGTCCTTGTCGTACTGCTCAAGAAGCTGACGTGACACCATATCGTGCCAGGCTGTCGAACCGCTCTCGGGCAAGGGCCCCAGGTTCTCTCGCAGAAAGATTCGACGCTGTGGCAAATCGAGATCCTGGACACCGAGTGCCGTCCCAAAATCGCCCATATCAAATGGAATCGGCTTCACCTGACTCACGGGTGGACGGGTCGGGGTTCCCTTTGTCACCGGAAGCGGGCGGCCAACGGGCGCCGCTTCCTTCGTTTGCTCGCTCGCGGCCCCATTTTCGCCGTTCGTCGCGACCAACTCTGCTCGGATTTCGATTTCGTCTTCGGGCTTCATGCGCACACGACCTTCGAAAGGCCGAAAACCCTTCTTCTCGATGCGGACCGCATGATCCCCGACACCGACCAGATGAGGGCGCTGGCCGGTCGAGCCCACATCCAGCCCGTCAATCAAAAGGCGGTCGGAGGTCACATTAGAACGCACGATCAAGCGGCCTTCGCCCAGACAAAGCGAAGGCTCGAAGCGGTATTCCTCCCCCGATTCGAAATAGACCGACCGCGTCCAACGATCCGGACAGTCCTCGCGTCGAACTTCCAAGGCATAACGTCCCTGCGGCACTTCTAGCCGCGCATTCTCCGCCGGCGTTTCAAACAGAGCCTTCTCGCGGTCAGCGTCGAGCACATGCAGCGTCGCACCGAGCAATCGCCCCACCAGGACCAGCTCCGCAGGATCTTCCGCGATCGTGGCGGATGGGCCTGCTTCCGCTCTCGAGATTCGGTAGCCCGCCGACCAAACGATCATCAAGCAGAGCGCCGCTGCAATGCCCAGCATCGCTCCCGCCAAGCAGCTGCGATCACGAGCGCCCCGAGCCGCAGAGGTCGCATGCGCCGCAGCCCCGTCGCGTAAGGCCCAATGCACCAGCGCGTCTTCGAGCGCGGCGATTTCTGCGCCCAGCTTGAGTGCCGCTCCTCCGCCCATCGACTGGGCGTCCGCGACCCGAGCCTCCAAACGAATCAGAAGTTGAATCCCGGCGCGATGAACTTGTTCGCGGGTGGCCTCTTTGGGGAGGGCCAGCACTTTCAAGAGTTGAGCGCGCGAGAGGCGCCCTGATGAAGGCGGCGGGAAAACCGGATCGGCCATTACAAGAGGCTAGCAGTGCGACAGCGGGTTCGAAGAGGCGATGTCTCGCCGTGCTACCGTGCCGATGCCGCACGCAGATGTCGGCCGGATATCGGGGCAGAAGTAGGGAAGGGCGTTAGAGATGGCACGGCTTTGTCCGTATTGTGAAACAGTGGAGCTTGTCGCGTCGGGCGAGGGTGGACTCGAGCAATGCCCCGCATGTTTGCGTTCGGCGCTCTCCGCAGAACCGCACGACGGAAACGGGCCGGGCGCTATTTCGAATCGAGGCGCCTCGACTGGCGCCGCGAACTCGACCGCCGCCGGTCTCTCTCGATCCAAGGGCGCACGTCGCCGTGGTGGCCCCGGTGAGGTTTCGAGTCTGCCTGCGGCCGGCCTTGGCCTCGTTGCCACGTTTCTTTTCTACGGCCTCTTGATTCTGATGCCAAGCAGTCGGATCTCCGAGCTGTTTCTAGAGCGCGGTTGGGTCCCTTACGTGATCACGGGGATCTCGGCCTGGGCACTTTTCATCCTGGCCGCGAAGGCCATACGACTGCGAAATGAACGCGCTCTGCTCAGTCGAGATTGGCTCGCCACCCCACTAGATCGTCGCATTGATCCTGACCGCGCCGGGCAGATCGTCGCTCATCTCGAACAATCGCCGGGCGACCTCCTGGGCAGCTTCGTCGGGCGCCGCGTTGAACGCTTGCTTCGGCAGTTCGAAACCCGCCGGCGCGTCAGCGAAGCGGTGGAGTTTCTCACCACCGAGTCCCAATCCGACGAAGTCAGAGTCGAAGCCAGCTACGCACTCGTCCGGGTCTTCGTTTGGGCCGTCCCCACCCTCGGCTTCATTGGCACCGTCATCGGTATCGGCGGGGCCGTCGCCGGCTTTTCCGAAACCCTCGAAGCGGCGTCCTCTATCGATGGCATGAAGGACTCGATCGGATCGGTCACGGGCGGTCTCGGGGTCGCCTTCGATACGACGCTCCTCGCGTTGGTGATGAGCATCATAATCATGTTCCCGTCGAGCGCGGTTCAGCGACTTGAAGAGACTTTTCTGACCGAAGTGGACGACTACTGCAGCGAACGTATCGTGCGCCGATTGGCGGAAGACCCCAGCGCTGAGCTGGATTCAAACCTAATCGATGCGCTCGCCAAACGATTGGTGGCAGCCATGCAGACCGCGTCCGAACAAGGGACCTAGGCAATGCCCCGCCGCGGTTCGCCTTCCGTCTCGCTCTTTCCGTTCATGAGCATACTGGCGTGCACCATCGGTGTACTCACGCTGCTGCTGGCGGCGATGTCTGTCCGCGCGGTCGGCGCAAGTAGTGCTTCGCGGGTGGCCGCGGAAGAAGCAGCCGAGAAGCTCGCTTCGAATCGCGTGGTGCTCGAACGCAATCAAGAAGAGCAGGCACGCATCGAAGCAAGCTGGGCCGAAGTCGATCAAGCTCTGGAAGCACGCGGGCTCGCCGTGGGCCTAGGTCCCAACGAGATCGATGCCTGGATCGCACGCGGACGCCAACGCGACCGGCTCTGGGCCGCACTCAGCGACGTTGAGGAGAAACTCGCTGAAATCAAGCAAGAACGAGACGGGGTGGAGACTACGATCGACGTCCTGGAATCACGTCGAGAGACCCTTCCTATCCTGATCGATCCCACCGGACTCGCAGCGCATCTCAAACCGTGGTTCATTGAATGCGATGCGGGAGGCGCGACGGCCTATCGCGCGAGCGATGGCCTCGAGTATTTCATTCCGCGTGAGGCCCTCGAGGCCAGCGGCGATTTCGGGCGGTACCTCCGTCGCGTGCGCGCCATGAATGGCGCCATCGTGGTGCTCCTGGTCCGCCCAAACGGCTTGACGACCGCGCAACAGGCGCGCGACGTGATCGCCGCCGCGGGTATTCGCGTCGCGCGCCTTCCTCTTCCGGGCTCGGGTGAACTGGACTGGTCGCTGCTGCGGCGCGCCGAAGGGGAGGGCTAGTCGTGGCGCGGCGAAGGAGAGTGGCTGGCCGCGGGATCCCGGATAATCTCGATCCACTCGTCGATACGCTCTCGAACGTCGTCGGCATTTTGATCGTGGTGATCGCACTCACGCAAATCGAGCTCAGTGACGCGCTGGCCCGCGTGGTCGATCTTGAAGAGACCGCAAAGGAAGAAGCCCGCGTCGATGAAGCCAACTCGACGCAATCAGGCGGTGTCGACGCCACCCGCGGCTTGCCTTTAGATCCGCGCGCGGCAGGCGGCGCCGCGCTCTCGATCGAGCGGGCAGAACGGATCTTGGCGGCCCTCGAATCTCTCCCCAGGGAGCAGCCTCCCTCGGAGGATGCCCTTGAAGGCGAGGCACTTCGCCTGGAGCGCGCACAGGGCAGTCTCCGCGATGCACAGGCGGCACACGCGCAACGGGGTGCCTATGCGGCGGCGCTTCAGTCTGTTCCACCCCAGCGTGTCGCGCGCATCCCCGACCCCCAAGAATTCATCGGCCGCGAATCCTGGATCCTGGTTCGTTACGGCCGCGTCTTTCTCGTCGATCGCGAACGTCTCTATCAGGAAGCCCTGCGCGCAATCGATCGGCTCCTGCCGGATATCGCACGGCGGCCGATTCGAACGGATGAGTTTGAATCCGTCGCCCGGTATCTTCGGAAGCAGGACGTCGGCTTCGGCAGCTTCCGCTGGCAGATGCAGACCGACCCGGAGGTCCGCGTGGAACTCACCTGGCGCTCGCCCGACGCGGGGATCGAACGGACCCGCCTCGACGATGACCCCGCCTTGGCCACCTGGCTTCGCCTCCGCAATCCCCAGGACGATGCGATTCGCTTCTGGGTCTGGGCGGATAGCTTCGAGACCTACCTCGACGTGCGACAGCGGGTCGAGACCGCGGGGTTCCGGGCGGGCTGGAATGGTTTCGAAACCGACGACGAACTCGACCTCGGCCTCACGATCGGCCAAAAGCCGCCGGATCGTGGCCCTGTTCCCGTGGATTAGTGGGAAAAGTGGACCGTCTCCGCGTGGCCTGGGGCCGCACAGCTCACGTTTGGACTGACGGTTCAGAAACAGGGTAGGCAGCTCTTCAAAAACCACGTATAAAGAGAGGCCCGAATTTCAGGGCGACGCGTGAGGGATGGGCATGGGCAAGAGGGACGAGAGCGGACAATCCGCGCAGGGCCAGCTCTCGTTCGACCTTTCGCTGAAAAGCGAAACAGCCAAGCCTGAGCCCACGCCCGCGCCGACTTCTGCCGCCACCCCAGCGCCCACCCCAGCGCCCACCCCCGCGGCTGCCCCCCCCCCCCCCCCCCCCCCACA
>JBDNFB010000035.1:0-6476 GCA_041690055.1 Myxococcota bacterium
CGTACTTTCGACGGGCTTCCTGTTTCGGTGTCTGTCCACTCACGTTTTCGGCCTCACTTGCGCGGGCTCATTCAGGATGTCGGCGAAGATGCCCATAATTCGGAATTCAGGGCTCAAGGCCACAGTCAGGTTCCCGAGGTCCATCTACGTTGGAAGCCGAGTCAAAAGTTGAAGTACGTTAAATCTTCTCGATTGAGTTCCGTCGATTGAGTCTCATGCAGGCATTCCGAGGCAGCGACGCATGTCGAACAACTCACCCGTCCTGATCAACGACAATTACTTCTGCCGCACTACGACAACTAAAACTGCCGGTTTGCAAGCTGTTTTCGACCGTGTTCCTAACTGTCTTTGTCGCGGAGCTTGGCGACAAGACACAATTGGCGACACTTCTTTACACGTCCGATGCGTCCCACCCAAAAGCGACCGTTTTTGTAGCCTCGGCGGCCGCCCTCGTCGCGACATCAGCAATGGCTGCTCTGGCGGGATCGTTCGTTTCCCATTACGTAGACCCAAAGATTCTGAACTGGGTAGCGGGCCTAGGATTCGTGGGTGTCGGTTTGTGGATCCTCGTGGCTGGAGACTAGCCTCCCGCATAATACTCCACTGCACTGGACAGTGCTTTTGATGAGGTGAGGGCGAGAGTTCGTCGCCCACATTCTCCGTGCCCTTCGGACTAAGGCGCTGGACGGCTCGTGCATATGGGCTACGAAGCCTGATATCCTGAACGAAACCCTTTGAGCGGAGTCTGCAAGTGACCGGACCTTCCATTATGCGGCGGAACTGATGACGAGCCTTCAAGAAGCAGTTGAGCTTTATGCCGAGCTATCGCTTGCGCTTGCGGGTTTCGCAGGTGTTGCCTCCGCATTCGCGGGTCGCGAGCGGGCGTTTCGGCCAATTGAGCGAATGCGATTGGTGGGAGTGGTTGCCCTTTCGGCAAGTGTGTTCGGGGGTTGCCTTTCGTATATATCTGCCTCGATCGCGAGGTTCTCCCAAGGCCAATCGGAGTCCGTCGCCGGTCTAGTGGCTCTAATACTGATATCGCCACTCTTCTGGACGATCCCTCATTTATGGATTCGATCCCGAGATACTGATGCAAACGTTGATCCCTGGTCCCTCTGTTTAGTGACGGTCTTGTTGGCCGTTGAGACGCTTCTGCTGTCGAGCTCGGTTCTGGGCTTCGGCGCTGGTTGGCAACTTGCGGTCTCGTTTTCGCTTCAGTTGCTCCAGGGACTCTGGCTCTTCTTCCTTCTCCTTACGCGTCAGAACTAGGCACTCGCTTCAGCTCGGAAAGTCGGTCCGCCGCATAACAAGCGCCTGAATCAGACGGAATCTCTGGCGGGTCGAGAGTGGAACCCGCCCCCGTACACTCCATCATCCCTTCGGGAGTTCGCCGTGGGCAGCTCATGCCGCTTGGCTCCGGGGCGGCTACTCTCCACGAAACCCTTTGAGCGGGCTCTGCAGGTTATGGGAGTATCCGTTAGACGGCATGCTCAACTGCCGAGATAGTGCATGAAACCATGGCGAGACTGCTCATCTTCGGTGCTCTGATCTATATATCGATCGGGATCCGCATCGTGAAGCCCGACGAGTGGTTGTTGATCACACGTTTCGGAAAATACTGTGGATTCCGAAAGCAGGGAATTCACTGGGTAGCTCCGTTTGTGGACAAGACGGTGCGTGTCAACCTCAGCCAGGTCTCGCCGAGCTGGAAGGACACTCCCGACCAAATCCTCGAGACCAAAGTTCACAAGTGGGTCTCGGAGCAGTCCTCGAATTAGAGACACGGCACCTAACCTTTCCCTAAACCAGGCAGGTTGTTTGATGGAAAAATGTGGCCTTCAGGGCGTGTCGCAGAGGAACCGTGGGAATCCCTGGTGCCGCTCGGCTCCGAGGCGGATCCTTTCAAAGAGTTCTTTTAGGCGGACTCTGCAGGTTAAGGGAGCACGATTAGACAGCAGAGTGAGGAACGGATGGTTTGGGTGAACTGCCACGGGGCTTGGTGGAGCTGAATTCGCCAATCGATCTCGAACCGAGATAAATCTTCAAAGATTCAACTGCGGCTTGAGAATTTCACGCGGCCTCTCTTTGAGTCGTTAGGTGCGCTCCTTTATGCCGACTAGGCCTACAATGCGTACGCACCCTTCGCTGAGCCGAAATGACCGTAGACCGTGGCCTTTGCCCAAAGGTGAGTGGACCTGGAGGCAGTCCTGGCGAGATCTACTTTTCGCCCATTGGCCGGTCCCTGTTTCGGACATTCGCCACCTCGTCCCAGCCTCCCTAGAGATCCAGGAGTTTGAGGGAACCTCATAGATCGGACCCGTCCCCTTCCGAATGGAAGGGGTCATGCGCCGCCCGCTGCTCGACCTTCCGTATTTCTCTATTTTTCCGGAGATTAACCTTCGGTTCTATGTGGAAGGAGATGGGAAGCCAGGGGTCTGGTTCCTCAGCCTCGAGGGCGCGAACCTCGCTGCAGTGATCGGTGCTCGGGCAATGTACAATTTGCCCTACTTTCATGGGAGCATGGAATCCAACGGAACCCCGGACGGGATTGATATCGCGGCGAAGCGTCTCTATCAGAAGCGCGAAATGGTCTTCGAGTCTTCGTATCGACCGGTCGGCGATCCATACGAAAGCAAACCCGGAACGCTTGAGAGTTGGCTTGCGGAAAGAGATTGCCTCTACGCTCGCCAACGGAACGGCGCGATTCAGCGCGTCGAGGTCCATCACCACCCCTGGCCTTTACAAAAGGCCGAGGCTGAGATCTGCGCAAATACTTTGCATGTCCCTCACGGAATTCAACTTGATGCATCCTCACCGCTTCTGCACTTCAGCCGAAGGCTCGACGTCGCGATCTGGCCCACCGATAATATCGTCGATGAGCCTTAGACCGAACCATCCAAAGCACATTTTTTTAGGCGAACGTAAGAAGAAGCGTTCGCCGAGTTCACGGCGAAGCCGACCGACCCTTCAGGAAAATTGCAAGCAGGCCATTAGCAATGGTACAGGAATCGACTGAATGACTCTTCTCTCCGATCAACCGACGCTCTACGTTTTCGCAATTTCGCATTACTGCGAGAAGGCTCGATGGACCCTCGATTACCTGGGCATCGACCATAGGGTGGAGCACCTTGCGCCGGGCATGCATTCCCAGATTGCCGGCGAGCTGGGCGCGCCGGGGACCTCACTCCCGATTCTCGTTTCGGGCGAAACGGTCGTTCAGGGTTCTGATGCCATCTTTGACTGGGCAAGTTCGGCCGAGGTGGGCGGAGGCCAACTGCTCAGTGCGGATTCCGCACTCACTGACGAAAGCCGCGCTCTTGAGAAACGACTGGACGCGATCGCAGGTGTGCAGACGCGACGCTATTTCTACTCGGAGGCTTTGGTTGAGTATCCGGAGATCGTTCTTCCCGTGTTCGCGAAGGACCTCAAGGCCGACGCGCAAGAAACACTTGAGAGTATCTGGGGGATCGTGCGCCAGGCGATGCTGGAGCGGATGGATCTAGGCCGAGAACAATGGGACGATGCGCGTGGAATCCTTGAGACTGAACTGGACTGGCTCGATGGACTCCTGTCGGACGGAAGGCCTTTTCTGATCGGCGATCACTTCTCGCGGGTCGATATCACCGGTGCCAGCTTGCTCGCCCTGCTGGCCGAAACCCCCGAACACGCCACCTATCGAGATATTGTTATGCCGGCGCGTGTCAGAGCGGATATTGTTCTTTGGAGAGATCGCCCTTCAGTTCGCTGGGTGCGTGACCTTTACAGCAATTTCCGACACGCGCGCGCCGCTTCTTGATATCCTGAATCGCGATGGCTGAAACCGACACGATCAAAGATTCCGATCAGCTTGTCACCGTCGCGTCGCTTGCGAAGGATCTTCTGGCTCTGGAGATTCCCCAAACGGGCGCCCTGCTTGTGCATTCTTCATTGAGTTCGCTGGGTTGGGTTTCAGGCGGTGCGCAAGCAGTGCTTGAGGCGCTGATCCAATCAGTCGGACGCGACGGAACGCTCGTCTTACCGGCTCATTCTAGCAACCGCTCCGATCCCGCGAATTGACGAAAGCCGCCTGTCCGGCGCGACTGGAGGGAGCTGATTCGCGCTCCGATGCCCGCGTTTGCTCGTGACCTAACGCCTACGCGCGCCGTCGGAGTGATCCCCGAACTCTTTCGTTCCCAGCCTCAGCTCGAGCGCGGCGCCCCCCCCTCCTCCTCCGCTGCTCGCGGCCCGCTTTCCTCCGAGGTCCTCGCGGAGCAGCGCCTCGAGGACCTTTTCGGTGAGTCCTCGCCGCTTTCGGCGCTCTACGAACTCGATGCATCGATTCTCATGCTCGGCACTGGCTACAATAGCTGCACGGTGCTCCATCTGGCCGAACGTCGTGCCGAGGGCGAAAGCGCTGCGAAGATTCGAGACGGAGCGCCAGTCATGGAGAATGGCGAGCGTATCTGGAAGGCTTGTAACCAACCTGAAGTTTCTTCAGACGATTTCGAACGCACCGGCGCCGACTTCGAAACGGACGCAACGGATGCGACAAGCATTCGGGTCGGTCGAGTCGGCCGCAGTACCTCCCGAATCTTCCGCGTGCGGGCACTCGTGGGCTTCGCCGTCCCCTGGTTTAAGCAACATCGGCCAAAGAAGTAGCTCCCAAAAGAGACCTGTATGCGGGATGACGAGATCGAACGCTTCCTCCACGAAGACTGCGCTTCCTGGGGAACGATCGACGCCGAAGCGGCCGCGCGTTGTTCACCGAAGGCGCAGAAATGGGGATGCATCGGGCCGAAAGCCATTTGGCTGCTGCTTTCGTACGGCCTTGTGACGAGCATCGGGGTCGTTTTCTAGAGAATGACCGTCAGGCGGTTGGGTACGCAATCCTCCTCCTTCCCTACGCGTGCCTAAGCACTCCCTCTACGGACATGTTGCGCAACATGCAGTTGCATCGCGACAAGCGCGGCACGAGCTAGTTGACGCCGCTTTTCGATCAACGGCATACTGTGTCGCGTGAGCGGCGCCAGCCTCCTATTCCGCGGGCTGTAGACGACCTCTCTATTAGACGGTGCATCTTGCTTCGAGCGATCGACTCCGAACTCTGGGTAGCTGAATCGCCCCTCCGTTTCCTCGGCCTCGAAATGGGCGCACGGATGACCGTGGTCCGCCTGCCGGATGGCAGCCTTTTCCTGCACTCCCCCGTCGCGCTCACGCCGGACCTGAAGACCGAGATCGAGGCGTTGGGAACCGTCCGATTTCTCGTCGCTCCGAACAAACTCCACCATCTCTACGTCGGCGACTGGATCAAGGCGTTTCCCGAGGCCACGTTCTACGCGCCCCCCGGACTCGACAAGAAGCGACCGGACCTCGACTGTCGGAATGTCCTCGGCGATACGTCCGAAGCCGGCTGGGCGGATACGCTCGACCAGGTCTTTGTCGAAGGCTTCCCCTTCGCCAGCGAGATCGCCTTCTATCATCGCTCGACGAAGACGTTCATAGGAACCGATCTCGCCTTTAACGTCGGCGATTCCAGCCCGCCGCTCACGCGCGCGTTCTTCCACCTCGCCCGAACCTATGGCCGCCTGTCACCCACCCTGCTTGAGCGTATTCTTATTCGAGACAAGACTGCCTTCCGCCGCTCACTCGACCGCATCCTCGAATGGCCCTTCGAGCGAGTCATCGTCTCTCACGGCGATATTTCCGAATCAGGCGGGCGCGAACAGCTCAAGCACGGGTACGCTTGGATCTACTAGCCTGGCCGAGGCCAAGGAAGAGACGAATGACGATCGAAATCACCTACTGCGGACGTTGAAACTACCTACCGAGGGCCTCCAGTTTGGCGGCCGAGTTGAAAGAGCTGACCGGCGCAGAGGCGACGCTTATTCGTGAGTCGGATGGCATATTTGACGTGGTCGTCGACGGCAAGAAGATTTTTTCGAAGCATGAGCTGGGACGGTTTCCCGATCCCGGCGAGATTGCCGGCAAGCTCGAGTCCTGATTCTTCTTTTCGGATGAGGAGCGGAGATTTTCGATGATCCTCGAGACCGCAGTGCTCGATGTTCGCCCGGGACAGAGCGCCGACTTTGAAGAGGCGTTCGCGAGGGCGCAGTTGCTCGTTGCGCAAATTCCCGGATATCAGAGACATGAACTCCGTCGATGCCTCGAGAAAGGCGATCGGTACCTTCTTCTCATCTGGTGGCACACGCTTGAAAGCCACACGGTCGGATTTCGCGAATCCCCACAATACGCGCAATGGCGGCGGCTCCTCCATCACTACTACGATCCATTTCCCGCGGTCGAGCACTACAAGTTAGTCCATCTGGACACGCTCTCCCCTTAGCCTTCCTCTTCCCTTGCCCTCTCTGCCAACAAGCATGAGACACCAAGCCCCTGAACAATTACTGTAGGGCGATGGATGGTGTACTCGAATGAATCAAGATACGAACACTCTAGCTGCGTCTCGGGAATCGGCGGAGGCGCGTAGCGCCGAAGAC
>JBDNFB010000036.1:0-24545 GCA_041690055.1 Myxococcota bacterium
CCTGGTTTCGCGGTTTTCCGCCAAACCAAACCGGAAGTTCGAATCTCTCTCCCTCCGCCACGCAGGCTCTGGGTATGACGAACTCTCGCTAGGACTTGGCGATGACGCGGGAAAAGCCCGCGATTCCGCGGGGTGTTGGCGGTTGAGGTCTATCGATCCCGAACCAGAGACGGCCCGTTTGAGCGTCTATTCGGGCTGATTCCCTGGTTTATCTCTGTTGGCGATTTCGGCGGTTCGGTTTGGGGCTGCGAGCGTCGCGAAAAAATCGGCATGCAAGTTCGCGTCCTGGTTTCGCGATTTTCCGCCAAACCAAACCGGAAGTTCGAATCTCTCTCCCTCCGCCACCGAGGTGGCTTCAGCAGAGACTGCTCGCCACGAATCAAAGACGCTCCCGGAAAAACGCGCGATTCCGCGGGGTTTTGGCGGTTGAGGTCGTTTGATTCCGAACGGGAGACCGGGGTTTTGACGCTCGGTCGTCGCTGTGGCGCAGGTTTATCTCTGTTGCCGAGTTCGGCGGTTCGGATTCGCCCCCGAACACGTCTCACCGACGCATACGCCGCGCCCCGCAGCTAGCGTACGACTCCTACATGTCGCGCCTTCCCGAACAGTCGACGGTCTTCGCTCTAGATCTCGCCTACGGTTCCGCTCGCATCTCAGTCCAACGGATAGACGATAAGCCGCGCGGGATAGCGTCGTCGAGGTCGTCGAGCCCGAATAAGGCTGTTGCCAGACTCTACCGCGTTCGACCAATCAGCTATCCCGCGACGGTCTTCATCGTCTTGCTATGTGTTTCCGTCGGCAAGCGACAAGAAATCCTCGAACATCTCCGTGAATTCGTACTTCTCGACTCCATCTTCAACGTACTTCTCGACTTCTCGGATTTGGTCACACGTCATCAAAGCCCAATAGTCCTCAAGAACCATACTTTTTTTAGTGCCCTTTTCGGCGCAAATTATTGCTTTGGCGTCATCCGTTTCGCAGAAGCTGAATGTACTTCCCGCAGGAAGATCAAGGCAGTCAAAGTGAATGTAGTTCTCGGGCTCCCGCCTCCTCGTCAGGTACGCCTTAATGCCATTCGCCTGTAGTTCGGCGTTCTTTCGTCGATTCTCTGGCTCCTCGCCAGTTCCGCAATCTGAATCGAGCAGAACGCAGTAGGGAACGCCGAACTGGCTTGCGAGCTGAAGCGTTCGCCAATGCTTAATGTTCCCGCAGCCTCCGATTGGCACAACAGCAAAACGGCGGTCTTCAAACGTGGCATCAATAAACCCGCCCCCCTTCAATTTTTCCGCCGTGTGATGAATGAAATGTATGTCGCTCTTTCCTTCGACAAGGAGAATTGCGACAGCATTCTTAGGAATCGGGTCGGGCAAAATACCCAACGTGTCTACAACCTTCTGAAAGACCTCTTCGGTTCCGGATTCCACCGTTCTTTTGTGCCCATTTCGTTCAATAAATCTAACGCTTTCAACAGGCAAGAACGCTGCTAGGGCCGGCGTATGAGTCGTAAGAATGATCTGGCTGCTCGGCGCGTTCGCCAACTCCAAGAACGCCTTCATCAGCATTTCTTGATGGTCGGGATGCTGAGATGTTTCAGGTTCCTCGAAGGCATAAATTACTTCAGTGGCAACGGTTTCACTTCTTCTGCGTTCGGCTTCGGCGCGAAAGAAGTTCAACAGAATAAGTCGACGAACTCCGCTACCACGCTTGTTTACCGCAATGCCATCATCAGACGTAATCGATAATTTGAATAGTGAATCAAATTTGGGTTCTGTCTTGAACTCAGGCGTCAGTTCCCGGGCTAGCTCTGGTGCCATCTCTTTAAGTTTGACAAGGGTTCGACCCGCCGTTTCTATGGCTTTGGCTCGCACTTCGGCCTTGATGTGATCTAACTCGGCACCTAGGTCTTGAAGCGCCTGTTGAACCGCAAGCTTCATGGGATCTGTGACTTCCCTGTCATCATCTCGGCTCTGCCGATCAGATTGGAACAAGGCGTATATAGGCAGATAGTCCTTGATCGTGTCGTAGACCTTCTTCGTGTCTTCCTTGTCGACCAATAGCTCGATCGATGTTAGTTTTAGATCGCCGAGGTGTTCGCGTATAGCGTGACGAATCGACGCATTTACATTGCCGTTGTAGCCGGCTTCGGCAACGCCCAATTCCTCCGCACGCGCGCGAAGTTCACTGCGCTTGAGCGTTAGCAGGTCGGCGCAACCATCAATTGACGGGTGCATGCAGCAGATTGAAATTTTCTCTTTTGGTTTTGCAGCAGTGGCCGAGAAGGCCTTCTTGATCTCCAGTTTTCGGTCGCGGTTGAGAAGGTGCTCGTCCGCCAAGTTAGTGGGGTTGGCCGCATCAATTACGATTGCATCTGGCACATCGGAGAAAACACAACTGATTTCAATATCCTTGCTTTGTGCGTCAATTGATAGGTCTTCACGCTCGCACGTGACTGCGGAATTATTGAAGAAGATTTCAAGAGCCTCTAAAACCGAGGATTTACCAGCATCATTCTTTCCGATGAAAGCTGTGAGATCATCGATTTCGATTGGGGTTTCGTCGCGATAGCCACGAAAGTTTTTGAGCGTAACTCTATCGAGTTTCATACCTGCTCCCGCCCATGCATAAACACATAACTAGTATTCGACGACTACCCATTCAGCCGCCTCCAGCCGAATGTAACGCAACGCCGCGATCATCCCGATCCCGAAGTTCCCGATTCTGCTGAGCTTTCCAGCCTCTGAATTTGGTCAGCCCGCCATTATCAAGCAGCCTGATAAACCCCAGCCGAATAATGTGCGGTGGAGGAGGCGATGGTCCGTCTACCGCTGCGCTTTCATCTTGCTCGCAAGCCGGTCGACCTCATCGCGCCCAGGGACGAGTTCGCGCTGGACTCCCCCCACGCCATTGAGTCTGCGCGAGCAGAGACTCTCCGCCCAGAATCCAGCACGTGCCCAGAAAATTCCGAGATTCCGTGAGGTTTTGGCCGTTGCCGGCTTTCGACTCCGAACCGGAGCCGGCAGGTTTGGGGCTCCATTGCGGCCTGGGCGCGCGTTTATCTCTGTCGCCAAGTTCGGTGGATCGGATTGGCAATGCCATGAATGGCTGGGCTCGGCAGACCAGCACGGCAAGTTCGATTCTGTCTATCACGAAGGTGGGCTAATAGGATTCGCACTGGATTCGCCTCGCCGACAGGGGGTGGTCCTAGGGGGCGTCCCAACTCCGATGCCGATCCGTGCCAGTTATCGTCCGCCCACTGAGTCTCGGCAAAGCTCAGCCCTCGAACTCGGCCTGCTGCTCAACGAATCGTCGAGTCCCCTCCAAATCCAACAAATACTGAGTCACCATCTCCTCGGAGTACTCAGCCGGCAATGCCCGCTGGAACTTGCTCAATCGGTATTCCGGGAGTCCTGCAACAATTCCCTGAAGCACGGATCGATCTGACCAGAATTCTGGCTCGAGCATCCTCTGGATGACTTCCTTGATCCCCTTGTGCGTAACCGTGTCGCCTTTGATCCGAATCCGGAAGTTGTCGGATGAAACCTTGAAGTCACCGAGGAGCGCAAAGATGTACTGGAGTGTGTGGTTGATCCTGCCTCCGGCAAAGGTCCAAATATGTGCATGGCCCGGCGTGAGCTGAACTGCCAACGGAGATCCGCGAAGAGACTCGCCGAGCTCGTCTCGTTTATCCTGCAGCTCGCGGGCAAGACCATCGTTGATGTACGAAAACTCGGTCTCACCCTCCAGGATGCTTCGTATCTGCTGGCAAATATGGAACGAGAGCATCTGAGGGATGTAGCCGCCCCAACTGGGCTTGCGGCCGCCAGGCGCGGCGTGAACACGCACGGTTCTTTCAGAGTGATTGACGTGCTCGGCGACCCACGCACGACCTCCAAGAAGGAACGTGGTCACATCGTCGACCAGGCTGTCGACGAAGTTCTGCTCGAGGGTTCCGATCTCCTGCTTCTGTGCGGTCAAAACGCTGTACCGTACGGGGCTGCTGAATACGGCGTAGAGCTCCATGAAGTTCTTGCGTCCGTAAACGCGCTCAGCCTTGTCGCCCATCGCAAGCCGGCCGCTCGATTCGTACAGGAAGTTCTCGCTCCGCATATGCGCGATCAGCTCGTCGAACTCGTCGCGAGAGATTCCACTTAGATCACGAACGCGAGAAAGTTGTTGCCAGGCGTCCTCTGCGGTGATGGCTCCAAACTGAAGCGTCATGGCTAGCAGCTGGTGGACCATGACGGGCCAGCATCGGGTTTGTTCGGGCACCGATTCCACCCAGCCAGTCTTCGCAAGCTCGATGAGCGCGATGGCCTGAAGCCCAATCTCCAAATCCTCGACGAAGAAGCTGGTGTTGGCGACAGCGCCCTCTCGGCGCCCGGTACGCCCCATCCGCTGGAGGAACGAAGAGACTGTGCTTGGGGCGTTTGCCTGGAACACTCGATCGAGGTCGCCGACATCAATCCCAAGTTCGAGCGTTGAAGTGCAGGTGATACAAACGTTGCTGCCCTCACTAAAGCTGCGCTCGGCGGCGGCTCGTTCTTCCTTGGACACGGAGCTGTGGTGAACGAAGACTTCAGTATCTCGCGTCCGCATTCGTTGAGCGACTGCCTCGGTCAACGCTCGGCTCTCGCAAAAAAAGAGGCTCTTGTGGCCGACCGCCTCTGCGGATGCGGCCGCCGCGATCTCGGCCGTCGAAGGGCAGAGTGACACCGCCAACCTCCGGGGCGCGGGGTCCTTAGGCGGGTCGACGACTCGTCCATTGCGCTTCGAGGAGCCCTTCAGCCAGCGGAGAATTGCCTCGGGGTTTCCCACCGTTGCGCTGAGTCCTACGCGCTGGATGTCGTTCTCGGTATAACGAGCCAGCCGCTCGAGCACGCTCATGAAATGCGCGCCGCGATCGGTGCCGGCGAACGCGTGGACTTCGTCGACAATCACGATGCGAAGGTTTCGGAAAAGCTCGACGACGGGGACTGTCGATGAGACGAGCATGACCTCGAGCGACTCGGGCGTCGTCATGAGAAGCTCGCAGGGTTCGGCGATGAACTTCTTCTTCTGCGCTGCGGTTGCGTCTCCGTGCCAGACGAATCGTCTTAGTCCGACCATCTCGGTATAGGTGCCGAGTCGATCCTCTTGATTGTTGAGGAGCGCTTTGATGGGCGCGATGTAGAGCGCCCCGACCGTATCCGCAGGTTGGTCGAGGAGCATGGCGAGCGTTGGGAATATTGAAGCTTCTGTTTTGCCGCCCGCCGTAGGGGCGAGTACAACCGCATTGTCGCCATCGAGGAGCGCCTCACCGGCTTCTTCCTGAACGGCGCGCAGACTCGTCCAACCCAGGCGCGAAACGATCGCCTCCTGCAGACGGGGCGGAAATCGCGAAAACGCGCTCACCACACATCCTCTTGCGGGACGGCGATGTCGGCTTCTTCTTTGGCGTCGTCGGGGGTCGCGGCGCCAGACACGGCAGCTTGTTCCTCGGGCAGGAGCTCGCCCGAGCCGGGATCGAATCCGTATTGCTCGGCCGGGTTGTAGTCGTCATGTTCGTCGACCAGGTCCATTTGATTCACAAACTCGCGCAGAAACTGGCGCGGAACGACACCGACGTCACCCTTGAAGCCCTCAGTCACCTTCGCGACGAGCTGGTCGAGAAACTCATCGCTTACGCGGTCCATCAAGCTCCCGCGGTCTTTAGCGGGATAAAGCTCGCGGAGCCGGACAGCCACATTCTTCAGCCGGGCCTCATCAAAGGGCGTGAGTTCGAGTTGCGGTTGTCGAAGGCTTGAGAACTTTCCCTGCGAGAGAAAGCGCACGCGATCGTGCAGCGGGGGAAGCCCGGCGACTCCGCGCTTCGAATCGAAGAACTCGGGTGTCCCCGTGAAGATCCAAAGCAACTGCGGATAGTCGCCAGAGGCATCGCAGATCTGGCGAAGGCCATTCAAAGACTTATGACGCGAGTCCGATCGCATGCGCAGAATCGTTTCTGCTTCGTCAATCACGATGACGAGGCCTTTGTAACCGGCGGCTTTGACGATTTCGAGAACGCCGCGCAGGTAGGCGAGCGCATCGCGACTGCCAATATCCCCCTTGATCCCCGCGAGCTTCTTCACCTTGGCGGCCACGTTTGTACTTCCGGACAGCCAAGAGAGCAGGGTGGACGCGTCTTTGATCTCGCCTTTCTGTTTCAGCTCGAAGATCGTCTGGATGACGCGTACGAAGTCTTGAGGGGCTTTGCCGCCCGTCAGGCTCACCAATTCCTCATCGAGTCTTGCTCGGACTCGATCATCGAAGTCAGGCGCGTCCTCGTCGGCCCCGGCTTCGATAAGCGCGTCCTCGATGTGGGCGATCCATTTATCGAGGATGTCGCCCAGCGCGCCGCGAGGGCAGGTCGCTGTTCCCAACTCGCTGACAGCTTTGCGGTAGACCTCTTCGAAGCGGTGGAAGCGAAGGTCGTTGTCGGAGACGACGACAAAGCTCGTGGCAAAATTGCGCTCCTGCGCATCGAGGATCGCGAGCCGAGCCATGAAGGTCTTGCCGCAGCCGTAGCCTCCTCGAAGGAACTTGATGCTTCCCTCGCCACTCTCAACGAGTTCGAGTTGGCGGCGGAGTTCGTCGCGTTGCTTCTCGATCCCCACGGCGAAGGTGTCGACGCCGCGTTCGGGAACGAGTCCCTTGCGAAGTTGTTCGAAGACATGCTGGGTATCGCGGCTATTCATCGCTCGATCCGCCTTCGCGCACGTAGCGCTTCTGACCACTGCTTGTATCGATTCGGACACCAAAGGGAGCCTGCTCCGCATACTCGTCGAAATTCCTGCTGAAGCGTCGAAACTTGCGCGGGCCGCCCAACTTCAGCGTGGCATCGGTCTCGTTGATCGCCCCGAAGCGCTCGATGTGTTGGAAAACTTCGCGCACGCCTATCTCCTCAAACACGACCAGCCAGCCGCTTTCAATGGCCTCGTCTTTGACCGCCGGGGCGGGCTCGACAGAGGCAACCTGTTGCCCTGAGACTTCGACTGCGAATCGGCGCGGCAACACGCATGGAATGACTTCGTCGCCCCCGAGCGCCGCTCGGAGTTCGACACGCGTTCGCAACGGCTTTGGACCCGTTAGTCGGAATAGAAGTTCGAAGGTCGTATCGATGGGAGCGACTAAGACGCCCGCTTCGATGCTGGCTCCCGGCGCGTCGACCAACTCCACTGAGACACCTGATCCGTCAAGGGCCTCGAGCCTCAGCTCGATCGCGCGCGGCGCTGAAAAGGCGAGCCCACCTTGTTCGTCGTGCGTAACGATGCCCTTGATCCGGTGAAGACCCATGATGCCAGGCTCCGGACTCGCATCGACTTTGTGCTGAATGAGCGCGCTTCCCTTGTCCGCCTTGTAACGCACGGTAATTACGGGGATCAAACGCTCCTGCAGGCTGTTGCCGCCATGGAGGAAGTCCTTCGTTTTGACGCCGACGTCGAAGGGCATCGTCGTTTCGGGAAACATGAACTGGACTTCGTCGCCGTCGTAGCGAAGCGCGGTACTCGAAACCCGGATCTCACCCGCATGATCGGCTGCGGCCTTCTCGATCACGTGTCGTCGTTTGGCGTCGATCTTTCGACCGTGAGCGATGGGTTTGCGGGTCGTATCGTCTTGGAGAAGGAAGCCATGGTCGGCGGTGATCACGAAGCTTTTGACGCCGGCGTCGCGAAGCTTGACGATGGCGGCTCGAATTCGAACGAGCTCATCATCGAAATGCTTGAGGCCAAGTCCTTCCTCTCCGGCTTTGTCGATCGCATCTGAGTGCACCAGGATGAGGCGGGCTCGCGCAATTGTGCGGCGTACACTCGCGACGTCTTTATCAAGAAGGTCCTCGAGAGCGATTCGAGGACACGTCTCGCCTCCGACGCGTTCGTGCATGGCCTTGCGGCGCGACTCGGGCGATCCAACAAGGCTCTGGCCCGCTCGAAAACCCTGGATCCCTTTGGCGTTGAGCTCGGGCTGGAGCCGGCCATCTTGTGACACGGGCGCGAGCACATTCATGCCGACTTCTGTGAGGGTTGGGAGTTCGGCGAAACGGGGGAGTAGTTGAGCCTTGCCGCCGCCTTCTTTCACGATTGAATCAAGGAGCTGCTTGCCCATCTCGAAGCGAAGCGCGTCGACACAAAAGTAGGCGGTCGTTCCGGGATCTTCCGCCAAGGGGCGAACGACCTCTTCGAAGAGAGCGCGTTGCTGTAGAGAGGATTCGGGGAGGAACCCCTGCTTCTTGCAGATTTCGCCGAAGGCGATGGCTTGGGCGTCCGCCCATCCGCGATACACCCGGCGAAGTCCGTTCAGGCGCTTTCGCAAGAGATTGAATTCGTCGAGCCGAACGATCGGAAGTTGAGCGCGGGCCTGCTCGAGTTGTCGGTGGGCCGCGTCGACCTCGTAACCTCCATGCGCGTAGCGTTCAGCGACCTGGTCGAGCCCGCGTGCGCCGCTAAGAAGACTTTCATGCTTCGCGACCAAGGAGCCAAGCCTTGCCGCGAGATCAACGAGCTTCCAGCCAGTCCGCCGGCCGTCGTCGCGTCGGACCCAGAACGAACGTTCCTCAGAGCGATCCTTCGTGAAAGCGGCCGCCTCTTCCCAGCGCTCATTCTCAAGAGCCTCAAGCGCCGCTTCGAGCACCTTCTTGTCTTCGAATCGGAACGTATCGACGCGGCCCAGATCGGCTGCGGTGGCATCCTTGGACTCGATCTCGAGTTGAACTTCGACGCGATCGGCTTCTCGTACGTAAAGGTCTGGGTGGGCTTTGCGTATATGAACTGCGAGCGACTTTGAGGACTCGACTACGCCTGACGGGAGGCGCTTGAGGGGGAGCAAGAATGCGTCCATGGGGTCGCGCTTCAGGTCATGCACGAACTCCACGCAGAGGGCCCAACTCAGCATCTCTTGCTGAAGCTTCGAGATCGCTGTCTCCCCGTATTCTCCGGTGGCGTCCCTCAAAGACCATGCCTCGTCCAGGCCAAGCGTCCGCTCGAGGTATCGCTTTGTTGCCGACAGCATTGCGGCTTCGTTCAAGCGCGCCGCAGAACCGTCGCCCGTTACAAGGTCATCGAAGAGTCGCGTCGGCGAGCTCACGGAGAGCTCGACTCGAGGGCCGCTCGATTCTCCTCGCAAAAGCGCCGCCAGCCAATCATCCGCCTCCGCCAAACTCGGAAGACCCGATTCCAACGCGGATTCGATTTCCGCTGGCGTGACCTTGCCCTGGGCTGCGTTGCCAATCAGGGTCGGGAGGGCGATGCGGTGTCGCCGCCCCGAGCAATAGAGCTCGTAGACGGGCGTGCGAGCGATGTCTTCTTCGGTAAATCCGGGCATGTGCAGCACGAGCGGCTGCATCGTTACTCCGTCTTCGCGCCCATCGAGACCGAGCATCAACTCGAGGAAGCTGCCGCGGTAGGCGAAGAGCGGGTACGGGAAGTCGTTATCGTTGGCCGGCTGACGGGTCAAGAAATCGACCAGCTCCGTGTAGGCGCCGTCCTTGTCCAGCCAGACGAGAACGCCGTGTTTGCGCGCTTCCTCGCGCAGCTCTGCGACCAAGGTCGCCGAGACCGGGCCGAGCGCTAGAGAGTCGCTGGGATCGCGGACGGAGTCGGTCGCGTCGCTCATTTTTCAGATCCTAGAGTTGCGCCAGCTGCGGACGTACTATCAAACAGCGGCCCAGCACTCGTGTTTTCCTTCTCCCGCTTCTTCTTGTTTCTCTCGCGGCGCTTCCGCTCGGCCTCGACTAGCGCCTCGACCTTCTCCGGATGCTCTTTCTCGAAGGCGGCACGCGCTTCGTCGGACCCCTCCTCATCAATCGTGAAGTCGGGGGCGATCTCGTCCTGGAGGCGGAGTTCCCATTTGTAGGCGTTCTCGGGGTGATACTTCCAGAAGCAGCCGTGGGCGACACCCAGGCTGGGGTCCTCCTGGCACTTCTTGTCGACCCGGCTCGGGAAGTAGCGGGCGGATAGGTGGGCCCAGTCGTAGTCCTTCTTGCCCTTGGCGCTGGCCAGCTCCTTCCACCACTTCTTGGGATCCTTCCACTGGGGCTCGAGCAGAGGCCAGAGGGCGGCGCTGTTGATCATCACGCCGTCGTCGAGATCGGGCGCGTAGCGGGCGTCGACCTCGCGCTCGGGGGCCTTGGCGTCGGGGGGCGGTGGGCCCTTCTCGGCGCACTGCTCGACCTGGGCGATGAAGCCGTCGAGTTCTTGCTTCCACTTGGCGACCTGGTCGTAGCGGCGCTCCGCGTCGCGGGCGATCTTCTTCTCCGAGCTCTGGCGAGATTCGCGGAGATCGCCGATTTCGCCTTCAAGACGCATGAGAGCCGGGTGGAGGTGCTCAGCCAACAAGGCGCGCAGCGTGTCTTCCTTCCAGCGGTGGATGGATACGTATGCGACGAAGGTCTTCTTCTCCGAAGAGAGCGGGAAGTAGATGGGACGGTTCTCGTACACTCCCTTGTGGACGTCGGCGAAAAACTTGAGGCGAAGCCAGGTGCGGAGGTCGGTGTCCGGGGCCACGGGCGACCCATGCTCGGCCCACTTCGTGTGGAGGAGCTCGGCCGCGCTGTGAACAAGGCTGTCGCCAGAGGCACCGTTCTCGAGACTTCCGTTCAGGAAGCAGGCTCCGTAAGGGAGCGCTGCTGCGAGGTCGTCGGTGGCCGGATCGAGGATGCCTTCGCCCCCTGCGCCGAATCGTCCGAGGGCGACGCCTAGGGCGAAGCTTAGGTGATCGGTGGGGGGAGCGGCGTCGAGTTCCTCGACGTGGGCCGGGAGAGGCTCGCCTTCCAGGCGGTCAACGGCCAACTGTGCCCAGTATTGGGCTTGGCGCCAAGGAGAGGGGCCGGGGGACGTGAACTCGATCGAAGATTCCCGATGAGATTCATGGGTGGAAAAGGACGTTTCGAGAGACGCTAGAAGCGATTTCGCTTGGCTCACTGGCGCTAGGGGCAGGCGCTCTACGTCGTTGTTCGTGAAATGAATAGTAGGGTTGAAGCTCTCCAAAATCGTCTGTGAGAGACTCGAATTAAACAACGCGCAGACACTATCTAGGTGGTCGCCGAAAACGGTGCAGCCGGTGCTTGCGAAAATGCTCGCGAAGCGATGAAGCCGCCCGCCAAAATCTGATCCGATGGTCGAGAAGACAAGTCCTCCTCGGAAATAGTCCGCTTCGCTAGGTGTTCCATTTCCCCCCCTCGATCCGAAAAAATCCGAATAGACCTTCTTTCGAAGGCCGTTCCCCCCCCATTCGATGACATGGTCAAGCGGTTCAAACCAGCGCTTTCCGGCGGCTCCTTTTATGTATGGCGCCCACCTGGTGACGATCTTCAGGACTTTCGCCGAGTTAGGCTGGGCACGGAAGACTTGATTGTACTGAGGCTCCCATGGTCGGCGCAGGAACCGAACGTCGTCTCCAGTTGCGAGGCCTTGCCTAACTCGCAGATTCTCGCCGACGGAACCTGCCCTTTGCCTGAACAAGCGAAATAATTTCTCGGTCCACCAATACACAACCGGCTCGCCAGGAACTGTCCGGATCGCATCCGAGGAGAAATGATAAAGCCGGGTCCCGCACAGCGTCGCCGCTCGCTTGCGCTGGGTTCGCTCGGTATCACGACTTTGATCATCTCTTGGTGTCGGAAGCAAAGCCACACTATCACTCTGCGCGGGCAGCTTCCAAAAAACCGGCGCCGCGACGCTGACTACCTCGTCCAGTATATCCTCGAAGGCCCCTCGGTCGAAGTCGCCCAGCGCGGCTAAGTCATGGTTCTCCAATAGCCACGGCCGAAGATCCCGGTAATCGTAGATGAACATCCAGCTGCGCTTTGTCAGCATCGCAGACGCCCCACCCTCTCGGGCGAGCTCGAGGCCCCGCACAACAAACGCCGCAAAGAGGTCGGCCTTTCCTAGCGGATACTCCTTCTTGATGTACTTCGAATCTGCCATCTTCGAGGTGCCCTGATACGGAGGGTTCGCGACAACTAAGTCATAGGCCCCCTCCTGCACCACCCGCACGAACCGCACTCCGGCCGTCAACTGCTCACCCTTGAGCTTGAGCCCCAGATCGTCACCGTGGCTATGCGCGTGTAGGAAGAGCTCGAGGCGGCTCAACAGCGTGGACTTCGCCTCCTCGATTTCGATTTCGATTCTTCGATCCTTCCACTCTTCGCCGAAAAGATCGCCCTGGGCGCGATCCGGCCGAGTGAGGAGCTCTTCGCAATCAGCCAGCGCCTCATCCACCGCGGCGTCGATCTTCAGGAGACTCCCTAGGTGATCGGCTCCCGCCAGAGCATCGAGCACGCGCTGGGTTAGCTCTGCCGGGATCCCCGTCTCGCGCTCCACCTGATCGCGAAGCTCGCGTCGTGCAGGGTCGTCCGCGGACAAGCTTGAGAGCCTCAGGTTCGAGGCCACCAGGTTGAGCTGCCGGGGGTGAGCCTCGGCGCAGGTCTGCTGAGCCTTGAGCCACAACGCCGCGGCTGCGATCTGCACGGCGCGCGGATCCAGATCGATGCCATGGAGGTTGTGCTCGAGGATCCGCTCGACGATGGCTTGCTCGGACCACTTCCGCTCGCCCTCTTCTCCGCGGTGCCGGGCCTCTTCGCGGTAGAGCGCAGTCAGTAGATCAAAAGCCACGACCAAAAAATGGCCCGAGCCCACGGCGGGGTCGAGGATCTTGAGGTCGCGCACGCTCTCATTCGCGTGCTTCACGGCGTCGTCCGGGATGGGCTGCGGGACGTAGTAGGCCCAGCGATGCTCGGCCTCGCTCTCGAGCGGCATCAGCTCGGTGAGCGAGACCTCACCTGCTTCGCGCTTGGCTCGCCATTCAATCCGGCGCTCTTCGAGGCGCGTCAGCGTGCCGTCGGCTTCGACCTCTGGCTTCCAGCCCTGCTTCTTGCACATCGCCAGCCACATGGGGCCCAGGCTGTTCTGCAGCAGCCAGTCCACCATGTAGCGCTCGGTGAACATCTGGGTCTTGGTCGCGATCTCATGGGGCTCGACCTTGCCGCCGTCGTTGAGCTTCGCGTCCAGGGCCTCGCGCTCGGGGTCGTTCCAGTACTGGTAGATCCAGCCGAGCGTCATATCGTCGGTCCAGCAGCTCTCGATCTCGGGAGCATCGAGCGCTTCCACCACGGCACGCAGCGTGGCGGCGGGCACGGGGATGAGCGCAGTCAGCCCGACGTTGCCGTAGAGGCCCGGGAGGTCGATGGCGAGATCGTCGAAGATCAGCTGCAGCAGCTGCGCGTAGCCCTCGCTCTCGTCGTCACGCACCAGCTCGGGGGCGAACTCGCGGAAGTCCTTGTAGCCGCGGCTCTCCCAGCCGCCGGTTGCGACCCTCTCGGCGCGCAGGTCGTCGCTGGCTTCGAGCAGCCGTAGGAACACGATGCGGTTGAGCAGGGTGGAGGCGGCTTCCTTCTCGACCTCGAGACGGAAGCGCTCGCTGGCGCCGGACTGGTCTTTCTTCGGGAGCGCGCGCACTTGCTCCGCGACCCAAGTCTCGAGCCGTTCGCGCTGGATGCGGGCGGCTTCGCCGAGCTTTGCATCCTTGGCTTTGAGGCTAAGGCGGTAGGCGCCTTCGGTGGAGGCGTGGAGATCGTCCAGCAAGCGGGTGCGCAACGCGCGAATCGTTTTCGACAGCGCACTCTTTGCGTCAGGCGTCATCAGCGCTTGGATCATCGGCCGATGGCTCTCTGCCCGGCGGGCTCGGTTCCGGCATCAAAGAGCGGTCCGGGACTAGCGGCTTCCTTGGCCTGCTTCTTCTTGTTCTTCTCGCGGCGCTTCCGCTCGGCCTCGATCAACGCCTCGACCTTCTCCGGTTGCTCTTTCTCGAAGGAGGCTCGCGCTTCGTCGGAACCCTCCTCATCAATCGTGAAGTCGGGGGCGATCTCGTCCTGGACACGGAGCTCCCATTTGTAGGCGTTCTCGGGGTGGTACTTCCAGAAGCAGCCGTGGGCGACACCCAGGCTGGGGTCTTCCTGGCACTTCTTGTCGACCCGGCTCGGGAAGTAGCAGGCGGACAGGTGGGCCCAGTCGTAGTCCTTCTTGCCCTTGGCGCTGGCCAGCTCCTTCCACCACTTCTTGGGGTCCTTCCACTGGGGCTCGAGCAGGGGCCAGAGGGCGGCGCCGTTAATCATCACGCCGTCGTCGAGATCGGGCGCATAGCGGGCATCAACCTCGCGCTCGGGGGTCTTGGCGTCGGGGGGCGGCGGGCCCTTCTCGGCGCATTGTTCGACCAGAGCGATGAAATCGTCGAGTTCTTGTTTCCACTTGGTAACTTGGTCGTAACGGCGCTCGGCGTCACGGGCGATCTTCTTGTCTGCGCTTTGACGGGATTCGCGGAGGTCAGAGATCTCGCCTTCAAGGCGGATGAGTGCGGGTTGGAGATGCTCGGCAAGCAAGGCTCGCAGCGTATTTTCGGTCCAGCGGTGGATCGACACATAGGCGACGAATGTCTTCTTCGCCGAAGAGAGCGGAAAGTGGATGGGGCGGTTCTCGTACATGCCCTTGTGGATGTCACCGAAGAACTTGAGGCGGAGCCACGTGCGAACATCTGTGTCGGAATCGACGGCCGCGCCATACTCGGACCACTTCATGTGCAAGAGTTTGGTCGCACTGTGGCCGAGGCTGTCATCGGGGGAACTCTCTTCGAGGCTTCCGTCTAGGAAGCAGACACCATCGGGGAGGGCTACGCAGAGATCATCCTTGAATGGATCGGAAATGCCTCCGTCGTCCGCGCCAAAGCGGCCAAGGGCAACACCGAGGGCGAAGCTCAGGTGGTCCGTCGGCGGCTCGATATCCAATTCTGCTGCGTAAATCGGTAGAGGGTCGTCTTTCTGTCGGTCGATGGCCAGCTGGGCCCACTCTTGTGCGTAACGCCAAGGGGAAGCTCCGGGGACTTCAAACTCAACCGAAGGCTCGCGGTGAGATTCGTGGGCAGTGAAGGCCACCTCAAGGCACGCAACAATCTCCTTCGAAAGATCCATCGGAACGACCGGAAGCCTGTTTACGTCCCCAGCGGTGAAGTGCACGGTCGGGTTTAGCCCTCCCATCAGCTCCACGGCGCGCGCACAATTCAACCACGCGAGCATCGAGTCGACGTCAGATGGGAACACACTTCTCCCCATATCGGCAAAGATCCCAACATAGCGAGTGAGTCTCGCCGAAAATTTGGATCCAATCATCGAAAACGCTACGCCACCAGATCGGAAAAAGTGCTGTTCGTTGGCGTAGCGAAACACCTCAGTTCTTGTTCGTACCGCCATGTATGATTTTGGTTCAATTCCGAAACATCCCCAGTTCGCTACCAAGCGAAGGGGCTCGAACCACGCGAGCCCGGCGGCGCCATTGGTCAACGGCACCCACTTGCGTGTCACATCGACTCTTTTGGGAGAAGGTCGGATCCCGCAATGGTCAACCTCAAAGTTGAATCGGATAAACCGATTGTTGTTGTATAGCCCTTGCGTTGCTCGAGTAGGAGCAACTTCGTTGACCGAAGGATATCTAGCGAACAAATCAAGAGTGGACGGATTCCACCAATAGACAAGCGGCCATTCCGGCACGACCTTCAGCGTCGCCACGTCAAACTCGTGGCGGCCGCGCTGGATCAATAATGCAGCGCGCGTACGGAAGGGTTGCCCTTCATCCCGAACCACTTCTTCTGGCGAATGCGGGCGCAGCGCCACCGAGGTCTCCATCACGAGCGATCGTTTCTCTAGGACGAAGCACGACGTTGAAATCAGTGTTCCACCCGTCGTGAAAGCGGACTTTCCGAGATCTGCGAGGGAAGCGAGATGATGAGACAGCACATGCGTTCGAAACTCGACGAACGACTTCACAAACATCCAATTAGAGAGTGTTATGAAAGCGCATCGTCCGCCGGCGTTTAGCAGACCCAGCGCCCGAACAACCATGCCCGCCAGCAAGTCAGAGCGAGCGACTGGGTAACTTTTTATGTACGCCGCGGACTCGGACATCTTCGACGTGTTCTGATACGGCGGGTTGGCCACTACAAGGTCATAAAATCCCTCGCGCAGCATCCTGACAAAGCGCACTCCCGCCGCCAGCTGCTCGCCCTTGAGCCTCAGACCGAGATCATCGCCGTGACTGTGCGCCTGCAAAAAAAGTTCCACGCGGCTCAGCAGAGTTGCTTTCGCCTCTTCGGCGTCAATGGAGATTCGCCGATCTGTCCAGTCATTACTGAAGAAGTCACCCTGAGTCTGATTCGGGCGAGTCAGCAACTCTTCGCACTCGGCGATCGCTTCATCCACCGCCGCATCAATCTTGAGCAAGCTGCCCAGGTGGTCGGCGCCCGCCAGGGCATCGACTAACCGCTGCGTCAGCTCCGCCGGGATCCCCGTCTCCCGTTCGACTTCCTCACGCAGCTCGCGTCGTGCCGGGTCGTCCGCGGGCAAGCCCGAGAGCCGCAGGTTCGAAGCGACCAGATTGAGCTGCCGGGGGCGAGCCTCAATGCAGGTCAGCCGGGCCTTAAACCACAGCGCGGCGGCGGCGATCTGCACAGCGCGCGGATCCAGGTCGATGCCATGGAGGTTGTGCTCGAGGATCCGCTCGACGATGGCGCGCTCGGACCACTGGGCCTCACCCTCTTCTCCGCGGTGGCGGGCCTCTTCGCGGTAGAGCGCAGTCAGTAGTTCAAAGGCCACGACCAGAAAGTGGCCAGAGCCCACGGCGGGGTCGAGGATCTTGAGGTCGCGCACGCTCTCACTCGCGTGCTTCACTGCGTCGTCCGTGAGAGGCTTCGGGACGTAGTAGGCCCAGCGCTGCTCGGCTTCGTTCTCGAGTGGCATCAGCTCCGTGAGCGAGACCTCCTCGGCATCGCGCTTGGCCCCCCATTCTATGCGGCGTTCTTCGAGGCGCGCCAGGGTGCCGTCGGCTTCGATCTCCGGCTTCCAGCCCTGCTTCTTGCACATCGCCAGCCACATGGGCCCCAGGCTGTTCTGCAACAGCCAGTCCACCATGTAGCGCTCAGTAAACATCTGGGTCTTGCTCGCGATCTCATGGGGCTCGACCTTGCCACCATCTTTGACCTTGGCGTCCAGCGCCTCGCGCTCGGGGTCGTTCCAATACTGATAGATCCAACCGAGTGTCATGTCGTCGGTCCAGCAGCTCTCGAGATCGGGAGCATCAAGCGCTTCCACGACGGCGTGCAGTGTGGCGGCGGGCACTGGGATGAGCGCCGTCAGCCCGACGTTGCCGTAGAGGCCTGGGAGCTCGATGGCGAGATCGTCGAAGATCAGCTGCAGAAGCTGCGCGTAGCCCTCGCTTTCATCGTCGCGGACCAGCTCGGGCGCAAATTCGCGGAAGTCCTTATAGCCGCGACTCTCCCAGCCGCCGATCGCAACCTTCTCAGCGCGCAGGTCGCCGACTTCGAGCAACCGCAGAAAGACGATGCGGTTGAGCAGCGTTGAGGCGGCTTCCTTCTCAACCTCGAGACGAAACCGCTCGCCGGCGCCGGCCTGGTCCTTCTTTGGAAGCGCACGAACTTGCTCCGCGATCCAAGTTTCGAGCCGTTCGCGCGGGATGCGGGCGGCTTCGCCGAGCTTTGCATCCTTGGCTTTGAGGCTAAGGCGGTAGGCGCCTTCGGTGGAGGCGTGGAGATCGTCCAGCAAGCGGGTGCGCAGCGAGCGAATAGTCTTCGATAGTGCGCTCTTGGAATCCGAAGTCATCGACACTGGTTCAGCCTAACGTCTGGACACCAGCCCGAGGGTTCAAGAAATGATATGTCCACCGAATGTTTCACTCCACCAGCCGTACGCGTCGACCGGCGCGTAGCTCGGGTTCCACACTGGCTCTTATGTCTTCAAGGAGCGTTTCGAACTCCGCTTGCGAATTGATTTCTCGATTTTGTAGCCGCAGAGACACCTTCCGAACCGGCGCTTCCTGTCCTTCGCTCAGGACCTGGTCGAGGCGCTCGTTGGCGGTTTCGGCGGCTTCGTCGAGAGCATGGCGAGCACCATCCCGTAACTCTACGAGGCCGGGCGAGGTTGCGTCTTCGCTAGTGGTCGGCAGGGCCTCGGATATGGGACGCAGGACGTGGTGACTCTGGTCTGCGGTCAGAGTCGCGAAGCCCTCCCGCGCCTTGATCTGGCCTCGAACGGCCTCCTCGAGCTCGCCGTTCTTGGCCAAGAGATGGCGACGCGTCTCGATATACATGTTTCGAACCGCTTCGAGCTGGGGCTCGATGCTCGCGAGGTCCCGCCAAGGCTTCTCGCCCTGGAGCTGGTTTCGAATCTGCTCAGACGCGACTTCAAGCTCGCCATTCTGACCGCCGTGCTGGTCGAGTTGAGCGAGTTGGTAGTCAACGACATTCGCGGCGGTTCGAACGCCCTGTAGAACCGATTCCGTGAGTTCTGCGTCGTAGGTCGCAAGCTGCTCAAAGCCGTCATTGAGCTCATCGAGATGGCGTTTGACGGCTTGAAGCGTGGGCTCTGTCTGACGTACGACTCGTACGCAGGCCTCGACCGCTTTTTCGAGTTGGGCCAGCGCGTGAGGGATGACGCGAGGTTGTCCGGCGTCGCCGGGCAGCTGGTTCAATCGCCCCAGGACGTCGCGCAGTCGCTGGGCTTGAGCCGGGAAGCTCTGACTAACAGCATCAGCGATGTCACCTGGAGCTCGGTCAAGATCCTGGTTCAATCGGACTGTGAAGAAGCGGCAGATTTGGTTGATGTCTCTTGCGCCGATCGCGCCTTCTTGCGCCGGGAAAAAACTGGCGCGTCGAAAGTCGCGATCCTTTTCAAAAATGTCGCGCGCCCCCGCATCGCGGGGTGCTGTCAGCGCTTGGCCGCCGTCGGGCTCGATGCGCAATTTGCCGGCTCTCAGTAACCCGGCAGCGCAGGCCTGGACGACATTGCTGGTGTACCCGTAAGGCGGACTTCCGAAATTTTTGAACAGAAGATCGCCTGAAACAGCTTGCTCTTGCTCGACGAAAGCCATGACGCGCTTGGGTGCGAGTCCTTCGCACGAGGGAACGTATTTGCCGGCGTCGAGGGAGAGGATACCCAGTTCGTCCTCGAGGTACTTAGGCGACGGCGCTGTAAGCGTGGGTTCGAGGAGTTGCAGTAATTCAGTCGGGCTGATTTGCGTGACAAGGAAATTGGGGAAGAGGTCGGGCAGGAAGCGCTTCCCCGCTTCGCCAAGAGCCGTTCCAAACGCGGCACTGAATTCGCGGGCAGGCTTCGCGGTTCCTCGGAAGTAGATCGTGCCTCCGGTCCACGAGGCGTCGACGGCCGTTCTCAGTCGTCGTTCGAGGTCCTCGGAGCGAGCCTCCTCTTGTAGGAGCAGATGTTTCTTGTCGTTCGTGAGCGATTCGCGTCTGGGCCGCCAGCGACCCACCATCGCCAGGGATCGCCCGTACTCTCGAGCTTGTGTCTCTAGATCGCTCGCATCGTCGGCAATCCAGATGATGCGATTCTTGAATGCGGGCTCGTCGCTGCGATTTACCCAGATGGTGGCGTCGCGATCCGCGATGGACAGCATCCGAAAGTCGAGGGTGACGTTTGCGGGGTCCCGGGCATCCTGGAGCAGAACGTCGTCGGCTCGCTGGCTATCGCTGAAGTAAGCCATCCAAGGGAAAGCGCGTCCGTTGAGTGTGGGCCGTGAGGGCTCGCTCAATAGGTATTTCAGCGCTTCTTGCACATGCCCGACGAGGTCATCCCGCCCGATCGGGATATTCCGGCGGTCGTTCTCCCACTCCTCGCCGCTCGAAGACTGAATCTTGTATCCCTGCTTCTCCGAATATGCGAGCAAGTTGGACCGGCGCAGCTCTTCGAGGGCGTCCGTAACTTGTTCTTCCTGCTGTCCGCGGTCGATCTGATCGAAGAGACATCGGGCGACGAGATTCGCGTCGGTGGGTATCGATTCCTGAATGAGCTCGAGGAGAGCGACTGCCTTGGCCGCTCGGGCGGCGAGTGGCAGGTCTTTGGTTGCGCAGTGGTTGAGGACGCGAACCAGTGTGTTCTGAACGTCGGAGTCGAGCGCCGAGTGCTGAACTTCGTAGATTTGGTCGAGAGTGACGAGACGGCCGACCGGCATCTCAGCCAATTCTTGATCGCGAAACAGTTCGCCGAGGAGCTGTAGGAGTCCGCGAATGGCCTGGTCATCGCCTTGGCTACGCGAAGAGCGCACACGCAGAGCCGTCGTGATCTGGAGGAGGAGGTCGATATGGCCCGGAAGGAGCGGGTAGACCTCGACGAAGTCTTCCTCTGTGATGTCTTCGCAACCGAACGCAAAGAGTTTCAGATCGTTTCGATGTTGGCGAAACAGCTCGCGGAGTTGGGCCTCTCCGTCGGGGGTCTTTTGCAGCAGTCGTTTGTGGACGACGTCTCGGATGTTAGTTGCGGAGAGATGGACTCGGAGTTTCGGCTTGAACCGGTCCTTCAGCTTGCCGAGGACGTGCGTATCGTTGGCTTCCTCAAGCTTCTGCTGGCCCGTAACGAGAAGCCAAGCTTTGCCTTTCAGGCGTTGCCCAAGCTCGGAAACGAACGACTGCAGTTTGAGCATTCGCTGCTCATCCTGGTGGATGTACTGCGAAACTTCATCAACGACGATGAAGAGCGTCTTTCCGTCGGCACGGAACCGGATCATATCTTCGATCGCGCGCGTAGCGTCCGCGGCGGCGGAGGACTGTGTGAATGTTCCGGAGCGAGCCATCACCCACGCCATGGGGTCTGTGTAGAGAGTGGGATCGAGCGCGTGCATGACTGCGGAGAAGTCATCCTCGGCGAGCGCATTGTCCTTAACGTCCTTCCAAGGCTTGCCCAACACCTCTTCGGCCTTTGCCTCGAACTCGCTCCAGCGGCCGTCGCGTTCCAGGTTCAGTTCGAACTCGCCAACGAGGGGTTGGGTGCTGCAGTAGCCGAGTCGCTCCTGAACCTGGCGCACACAAACAGAGTGGATGTGTTCGTTGTCCCGGGCGAGGCCGCCAATGTCAAATACGACAGCGATCGGATCGACTTTCTTTCGGAGTTCGCTCCATGTTTCCCTGAATTCCTGGGCTTTGGGCGAGGTGTCTCGAGCGAGTAGAGCCTCCGCAAGAGATTTTCCGTCGGGAAGCGCCACGCCATCAAGCGCGAGTCCGAGAAGTTTGGCGAAGCTCGACTTACCGGAACCGTAGAAGCCGGAGATCCATGAAGCAGGTAGATCTGGACCGCCGTTTCGATCGAGCTCCTCGATGATGGCCTGGAGCAAGTGGACGTACTGTTCGTGGATGCCGTCTGGAACGCGTTGGTGGCTGGGATGGTCGGCTGGAAAGCCACCGGTAACGATGTACTCGCCCACTTCGTCTGCGAGTTTCTCCGGACTCTGCTCGTGGAAGTAGACCACGGGCGCGATGTCGCGTGTGACGTCGGATGCGAATAGATCTTTGATGCTCATTCGGGGCCTCGGGTCTCCACGCTCATCAGCTACGGGTAAATACGCGGGCGGTAGTCGCCGTCGGGATTCACGATACCCATGAACGACAATCCTGTTTCGGTACGTCGATCTCCCGGGTAAAGGAGAACGACAGGAACGTTTTGAGTTCGACCATCGATGTGTTTTAGAAGTGAGGACGTCCGGAAGAAGGGGTAAAGAGCCCCGGCTCGGCCAACGATGACGAGGGTCCGTTCTGCCTTGTCGGGATTGGCATCGACAAAATCCTCGATTTCGCGGCAAACATCGGCCGCAATGCCGTCGGGGCCTTCGATCTCATTGCAGATCTTCTCGGTGAGGTAGTTCATGCCTCGCTCCGACGAATGTTCGGCCGTGAGGCGTTCCCTCTCAATCATGCGCTCGAGAATGTCCGGCCCCAGCTTCTTGACGCGTTCGACGAGCAGCTTTTGGAGTGAGATCGTCAGCACAACCCAGCCGCTCGCGGTGAGCTCGCTGACGAGCGACTGCACATGAGAGCGAAGCTTGTATTCGTCTCGCGGGGGATAGGGCACGATCGCAAACCGGTAATTGCGCATCGTGCTGATCTGAGGCCCGTTCTCGTTAACAAGGTCCTTTCGGAGAGCGACGAAGGCTTCCTCGAGTTGGGTTCGCGGGGTGATCATGATTCGAGCCCAAACTGGGGAAGCTCAGCTTCTGCCCAAGCCCCCAGACAGGGATACCGCCAATCGAACTCAACGACATCGCCGATCCGCTGGAAGTTGACCTCAGGCAGTTTGCGGAGTCTGGCCTCAAGGGTGGGTCCCTCGAGTCCAACCGAGCGGAGGTAGGGGTTGTCGAGGAGGGTGCCGCGGAAGTTGATGATTCGGAGGAAGTGCAGGACGTATGCGATCGCGTCGTCACTCACGCGGGGGAATGTCAAGCTTCGCGGGTCACGTCGACTCGAGATGAGTCCGACCGATAGGGCCACGGAGAGAAGCCTCGTCGCCAACTGTTTTTGGGTTCCCAGGGTCCAACTGGATTTACCGTTCTCTGCGACCCAGGCGATGACCGAATTTCGATATAGGTGAGGGTGGCCCGCTTCTCTGCGCGCGAGCAGGAAGTCTCCTGAGAACGCTCTGTAGATGGGATCCGTGAGTTGGAGATGCCAATGGCAAATAACGGCCCGGGTCTCTGGCGATATGGATCGCCAGTTCTGAAGAATTCGAAGCGCTTCGGGATATGCGCCGAACCGCGTCTGCAGATTAAAGACGAGCTCCTTGACCCAGGGAAGGCTCTTCGCTCCGAACCAGTACTCGTCGAACGCTTGTTGGGCTTTCGGAGGTGCTCCGCCCGGTACCGTTCTCGCCCAGTAGGCCCGGCTCTCCTCAACGGCGAGCGGGCACTTGATCAATCGCGAGTGAATCTCGGTTGCTTCGGGGTACCGGCGAGGCTCGGGTGTGGTGCTGGTCATCGGCCCAGCCGATAGTGGGGGAGCGGATACGCGTCGCCGGTCGGTAGAAGGGCGGCTGTTAGGCTTTTTGCGGTTTCGCCGAGATCCTCAGGGGCGCTTCCCTTCAGCCGTCGGCCCGTTGCGGTCGCGGTGAAGCTGGCTTCCCCGTGGGCTTCGAGCCAGATTGTGAATCGGTCCGCAGACCATTCGCCGGAGAGCTCCGCGAACTCAGGGAGTGCTTCTGAGATTGGGCGGCCACTCTGTTTCAGCTCGAGAAGTCTTTCGTCGAGTTGTTCGTCGACCTCGAATCCAAGGCGAAAGAGGGTGAGAAGGTTGTCGGGATCCTCGGCGCGGCTGCGTGCCCGGTCGTCGACTCGCTTGGCGCCGGCTCTTGCCGATTCGAGCACGGCCCAGTTCCACGTTTTTGGAGTAAGGCGTTTGAGGAGATCTTCTCCTCCGAATTCGTCGCACATTCCTGTTTGCCACCAGCCGAGCCGCGGCGGATCCGTGATTTTCTCGCCCGCCCAGGCGACCGATATCTGCAGGTTCAGGATTTCGTCGAGCTGTTCGTTGGTCAAAGACGTAATGCCGCCTGGAGCTGGAGGGAATGAACATGTCAATTCGGCGAGAAGTAACTGGAATCATAGAGAATTTTGACTGCTGGATGACAGTTTCGTTGATTGCCGAGCACTGAAATCCCCACGGGATTCTTCAGCGCGGTCTTCCGCTTGGGCCATAAAATGACAGTAGGCGGGGGTGAGTTTCAAGGACCGGCCATCGAATTTGACGCGACGGGCTGAGGATTGACGTGGCACTTGCTCATGTCGCGACTGCGCGAGGACCCAGGAGCGTTCCGATGTCTGAAATTCGCGTGACCAAGTCGCGAATGGGACCGCGCTCGATTGTTCTCCGGGATTCGGAATCCGCTGGGGGAACACGGTCGAATCTTGCCTTTCCCATTGAAGCGGTAGATCGACTCTCTTGATGAGCTTGTCCGCGGTTAGGTCCGGTGGATGTCGCCCTTCCAATATCCGTCGAGTCAGCTCCGGCGAAACGAACGCCAGCGGCATGACCGCGCCAAGGTATCGATCGCTCACTCCCTCTCGCCGCCCGAGCTCCTCCAGAGACTGGACCCGACCCTCAGCCAATTCCGAGAACCAGGCGCGCGCTCGCGCAAGCGTCTTCAAGAGGACTGGGTCGCCGCCGCCGGCGGCTGATGCCGCGCTGTCTCCCGCCAGAACCAGCCGAGTCTCAACGCCCCTCCGCCGAATCTCCATCGGCACGTCGTGGCGAATGCAGCCGACGACACCCTCCGCGATCGCGGAAGGTGAGAGCCAGAGCGCCACGTGATTCGGAGCCAACTCTGCGCGCTCAAGAAGATCGATTGGCTTGGCGGTGGCCCGCATGGAATATTCGATTAGTCGCGGCAGATCTGATTCGGCGACTCCCGACTCAATCGCGACTTGTGCAAGTTTCGCGGGGTCTTTGAGTAGTTGATTGATGCCTCTTTCGAGGAGACCTTCGATCTCTCGCGCCGACATTCGCCAGGTTAGCCGACTCCCCTGACGCTCAGCCTGACCGTCTACCTCCGGAGTGCGAGCCGATTTGTAGTAGCGGTAGCGCCGGCCTGCTTTCGTCGCGTGGTCGGTCGCGAGGGGGACGCCCATTTCGTCGAAGAGCTTTCCGCGAAGGGGGTAGGGGCTCGGTCGAGCCTTCCTGAGTCTCCGACGCTCCGACTC
>JBDNFB010000037.1:0-18664 GCA_041690055.1 Myxococcota bacterium
AGGTGTGCCGGGGCTGGTCGTAGCACTGGTCTTCCGCTTCACGATTCGCGAGCCCGCCCGAGGAGCGATCGAAGGAAGGGAGGCCAGCAGCGAAGCGAAGGGCACGCTCCTTGAGGACTGTCGCTATCTCGTGTCCTTGCCGTCCATGCGCTGGCTTTTGCTCGCGAATGTCTTCGCCTCGCTCTACTCGACCGGCAAGAACATGTGGGAGCCCACCTTTATTCGTCGCGTCTTTGAAATGGGATCGGGCGAAGCGGGTACATGGTATTTCCTGACGACGCCTATTCCGTCCGCGGTGGGTCTTTTCTTGGGGGCCTGGCTCTGTGATCGCTGGGGTAAGCGTGATGCGCGGGCGCATCTCTGGGTGCCGATTGTCGGGATGATGAGTTCGATTCCGTTCCTGCTCGCGTTTCTGCTTTGGCCATCGGATCATCGGATTGCCTTGCCGGGCGACCTCCCTGCTGTCCCGGTCGCTTTCTTCTTCAGCATCTTCGCTTCGGTGCTGGGGGCGATGTACAGCGCGCCTTTTCTTGCGGCGGTGCAGGGGCTTGCCCGGCTGCGCATGCGGGCTTCGGCAGCAGCGCTTTTCTCGCTGACGGGGTCGGGTTTGGGAAGCGCACTGGGTCCCTTGCTGATTGGTGACCTGAATGTGCGCCTCGCGCCGACGCACGGCGACGCAGCGATTCGCTGGGCTTTGGTCTGGGTCAGCTCGGCGCTCGTATTCGGCGCGATCACGAGCGCCTTCGCCGCGCGCACGTTTCGCGACGATCTTGAAAGCGCGCGGGACGAAGCGGGGAGCGAATCGGCGGCCGCCGGCGCTGAGGCCTAACGAGCGGCTGGCATGTCTTCTGGACGGCGCTGTCGATTGCGCGTGGAGAGCGTGACGAGTGCGGGGGCCACCAGGATGTCGGCGACGAAGAACGAACCGAGCCCGACGGCGGTGGTCATGCAGGCGAGGCTGACTGGCATCGCCGCATGGCTAAACGTATGCACGATTGCATCCCGCTTTGAGGCGCCCGCGTCGAATTGCTGAAAGAAGATCACGAGGAGGTGAATGCTCGAGCTGGATCCCACCGCCAGAAGGAAGCTTGGCAGGATCTGAATCGACATGTTCACGGGCTGGCCGCGCAGACCGACGAATCCGACCATGCCGGCGAGCGAGAGCAGGACGACGCTTAGGGGGAGGACGACGCCTGCGAGGCGCCTGAACACGAAAGCCATCACGAGTCCCACGACCCCGGTCGAGATCGCAACGAAGATGACCAGGTTGCGCCCAACGTCTTCAAAGATGCGGACGTTCATAATGGGTGTGCCGGCGAGATGAATATCGATATCGGGCCGGTCGAGTTCTCGGATGATCGCTCGCATCTCCGCAGAGACTTCGCCCTCCTGCGCGCCGGTCATCGTCGTGCGGACAGGTGCGTCGCGTTCCTCTCCAGCGTCGAACGTGGCGTCTATTGCTGCGTCGAATCCGTCGGTTTCGTCGGTTTCGTCGGTATTGTCGAAGCCGTCAAATCCTTCGAGCATGTCCTCTTGCTCGGATTGCGCGTAGGGCTGCAATTCGATTTGTACGGAGGTGTGCTTTCCGTCATCGCCCAATACGAGGCGTTGGTAGAAGGGGTTGGACGCAACGAATTTAGCTAGGCGCGACAGCGAGGCTGGGTCGCGCGGCCAGTCTTCGAGCAAGTCTCCGACGATGAGCTCGTCGCCTTCGCTCCGGGTCGAGCGCGCGTTGACGAGACTCGTGACCTCTTCGACGTAGGGCACGCGGTCTTCGATATGGCGGTGGAAGGTTTCCAGCCACTCCAGAAAATCTGCGGAGAAGATATCGTCATGCCGCAGCGTGACCAGGACATATTTGTCGGATCCGAATTGCTCCTTGAACTGGTCGTAGGCAATTCGGATAGGGTGGTGAGGAAGGAGGAACTCGTCGGTATTGGTTGTGACTTCGACCCGTCCCGCCTGGGAAACCAGCAGGGCAGAGGCGATGAGGGAGAGCGCGATCACACGCTTCGGCGCGTCCGCAATGCGTTCGGCCCATCTTGAAAAGCCTTGGTCTACCCGGCTTCGTATTTGTGCGAATGAATTGTCGTTGAGCTCCATCGTCTCGAACTGTAGAAAAAATGGCGCACATGCGCTCCGCACCGATTCCGCCAAGAGTCGCTAGACGATTAGGCGAAGAGAGTCGGATCTCAGACGCATTGGCCGCTTGAGTCGGATGAGTGTGTTTGAACCGGGGTCGAATTCTCCATACGTTGCGTTTCAACGAGGAAATGGAGAGTTCTATGAACTACGTGAATGAATTAGTCGGCTCCTGGAAGCTTGATTCTTTCGAGCTTCAGGCGACGGACGGAACTGTGAGCCATCCCTACGGTGAAAACTTGACGGGATATCTCTTCTATAACGAAGACGGATTCATGTCCGCCGCCTTTATGAATGCCGCGCGCGGCATGGGGGGCGACGGAGAACTCTCGAAGGCTGCAGAAGCAAGCAGTTACGACCAGTTCATGGCGTATTCAGGCCCCTACGAAGTGACCGGGGACAAGATTCGCCACGACGTCGAAGTCAGCTCTCTCGAAGTCTGGGTCGGCAGCGTTCAAGAGCGTTGGTACAAAATTGATGGCAATCGTCTCGACTTGCTGACACAGCCTCTGTCGGTTGGGAGCGATGCACCGGTTGCGCGATTGGCCTGGACTCGCGTAACGAGCCCGGCGCGCGCATCGTGAAAGGGTCCGAACCGGCTTCGGCTGCGGGCGAGACAGCGACGCCTATCGCAATTGTGGGAATCGGGTGCCGTTATGCGGACGCCCGAGGCCCGGCGGAGTTCTGGGAGATTGTCCATTCGGGACGCAATACCGTGCGCGATGTACCGGCCCATCGCATCGAGCTCGGATATGACATCGATCATTTCTACGATCCGCGACCGCGAATTCCCGGCAAGGTATCCTCGAAGAAGGGAGGATTCCTAGAACATCCTGAGCTCTTTGACCCTGAGCCTTTCGGGATCGCGCCGCGAGATGCTTTGACCATGGAGCCTCAGCAGCGCCTCATGGTCGAAGTGACCTGGGATGCGCTTGAGGATGCGGGTATCGTCCCGGAGAGCCTTGCCGGCGAGCGGGTCGCAGTCATGCTGGGGTACATGGCGGAGGACTATTCCCGCGAAAGGGCCGGCGTGCTGGGCGAAGCCGCGGTGTATCGCGGGCACGATGTCTTTACGGTGGGCGGAATGTCGCATGCGGTGTTGTCCGGGCGGATTGCGTACTTGCTCGGAGTCACCGGTCCGAGCTTTACCCTCGACACGGCTTGCTCATCCTCTCTGATCACAACGCATCTCGCGTGCGAGAGTCTGCGACGCGGCGAATCAAAGCTCGCGATCGCGGGCGGTGTGAACCTTTTTCTTTCGCCGGAAGGGAATATCGCCCTCTCGCGAAGCGGAATGCTCTCGATGAGCGGCGCATGTAAGGCGTTCGATGCCTCGGCGGACGGCTTTGTGCGCGCGGAAGGTGCCGGCGTCGTTGTGCTGCAGCCCCTGTCGGATGCGCTTGCTGCGGGGAACCCGATCTATGCCGTGATTCGAGGCACAGGGATCAGCAGCGACGGACGCGATGGCGGTCATATGATGGCGCCGGGTCGAAAAGGGCAGGCGCAGGCGATGCGAGATGCCTACCAAATGTCCGGGATCTCTCCGGCGGACGTGCATTATGTCGAGACGCACGGCACGGGGACGATGATTGGGGACCCCGTCGAGATTGGTGCGCTGGCCGATGTCATGGGACCCGGGCGCGCGGCGGACCGACCTCTGCGTGTGGCCTCCGTGAAGGGCAATCTGGGCCATACGGAATCTGCATCGGGAGTGGCTGGTCTGATCAAGGCCGCGCTCTCGATTCGACATCGCAAGCTCACCGCGCAGCTTCATTTCGAAACGCCAAACCCGATCATTCCGTGGGATGAGATCCCCATTCAAGTCCAGGCTGAGACGACGGATTGGCCCTATCCAGAAACGCCGCTCGTCGGTGTTAATTCTTTCGGAATCAGCGGAACAAACGCCCACGTCGTCTTGGAAGCCCCGCCTGCTCAGCCCGTCGCGAAAGATCCTTTCGTAGACAAGCCTTCGGTACACGGGGCTTCGGTGAATGGGGAATCGCCGCTGTCTGCGGACGCGACCGAGCTGAAAAACACTGTTCCGCCGGACGCCGCCACGATTGTTCCGTTCTCGGCGCATAACCTCGACGCCCTCTTCGCCCTGGCGGAGAATCAGCACGAGGCACTTTCGCAGGAATCCGGCACTGGCCTCCGAGACCTCGCCTATACGCTCGCGCGTCGCCGTACGCATCGCGCGCAGCGTCTCGCTGTCGTCGCCGACTCAATTGAAGAACTGCGGGACGAGCTTCGCTTGTACGTGGAAGGCAATCCGTCCGGCGCGCTCGTGACCGGTCAGGCCGTAGCCGATCGTGCGGGCGGACTGACAATGGTCTTCCCCGGGCAGGGCGGTCAATGGGTCGGCATGGGGCGAGCGCTACTGGAAACCGAAGCCGTTTTTGCGGCATCGATCGATCGCATTGATCGCGCCTATCAAGTGCATGTGGATTGGTCCTTGCGCGCGGTGATAGAAGGTTTGGTCGACTTCGATTGGACGGCACGACTCGACGTTTTGCAGCCGCTCCTGATCGCGGTGCAAGTCGCTTTGGCTGAGCTTTGGGCGAGCTGGGGGATTCGACCCGACCGCGTCATTGGGCAAAGTCTGGGGGAAGTTGCCGCGGCTTATGTTGCGGGCTGTCTCACCCAGGCGGATTTCGCGAAGATTGCCTGTTTGCGTGGTCGCATGGTGGCCCGTGCTTCTGGGGTGGGCGCGATGGCCGTTGTGTCCCTCTCTCGAGATCAGGTACAGGCGTCGATTTCGGCCGCCTCGGGTCAGATCGAGATCGCGGGTGTGAACGGTCCCGAAACGACGATCGTGGCGGGAGATCGGGAGCCGCTGCTCGAATGGGTTGACGCTCTTGACCGAGAAGGCGTTTTCGTTCGCGCCCTCGAAGTGGATTTCGCATCGCATTGCTTTCATATGGATCCACTGCTCGATGATTTTTGGGCAGGCCTGCATGAGATCGATTCGCGCGCCGGCACAATCCCGTTTATCTCGACGGTGGACGGTGAGGAGCGGGCCGGGGAAGAGCTCGACGTCGACTACTGGGTACGGAATCTGAGAGAACCGGTAGCCTTCGACCTGGGTTTCGCTTGCGCTCTGGCGGCCGGTAACCAAGTCGTCCTTGAGGTCTCTCCGCATCCGAGTCTGGCACGTCCCATTGCGACGATGGGGGAGGCGGCCGGTCTCGAGATCACGCATGTTGCATCGATGTCGAAGCAGCAAGGCGATCGGCGCGCGCTGCTCGCGGGCCTCTCTGAGCTCTTCGTGTTAGGGCATCCCGTTGATTTCTCGGCTCTGCATCCCGTCGGATCCGTGGTGTCGACTCCGCTCTATCCGTATCAGCGAAAGCGCTACTGGTTTAGTCGCAGGAGTCGCTTGTCGCAGGATCGCGCTACGCATCCTCTACTTGGGGCGCGGAGCAATGCCTCCTTTGATCCACGTTGGCAGGTCTGGGATTTCCCATTCGATGTCGATTCCGCCGGATTCGTGCAGGAGATGCGGATCGACGAATTGATGACAGCGCCGGCGGGGCTTTACGCCGAACTCGCGCTCGCTGCTGCACGAACGATTTGGCCAGGCCAAACAGTCGAGATTGCGCGCTTGCGACTCGCCCAGCCTATGGAACTCGAAGACGAAGAGGCTCGCCGCTTCGTGCAGGTGGCGCTCCGGCAGGAGGGGCCAGGCGGCGGCGCGCTTCGAATTTCCTCGCGTTCATCCGCCTCTGATTCCTGGGTCCAGCACGCCGCGGCCGAGATATGCGTCGATGAGGAGTCTGTCGTGTCGGACGCCGAAGCTCGCGAGGAGATGAATCGCGACGGCACACAAGACGTCTCGCTCGATGCATTTCTTGAGGGCCTGTCGGCGTGTGGTGTCTCCTTGGGCAGCAAGGTGATCCGAGAAATTGTAGAGAAGCCCTGCGAAGCAGGCGGCCCGTCGACCCGCTGGGCTCGACTGATGCTGCCTCGCTCAGTTGAGTCTGAGTGGTTCGCGTATCATGCCCACCCCGCCTTGCTCGAGGCGAGTCTGCAGCTACTGGGTCTTCAAGCCGAAGAGCCTTGCGCCTTCGCGCTGGAGTCTCTCGGTGCGATTCGGCTCCAGGGTGGGCTCGGAAGTGAGTGCTGGGTGCGCGTGAAGCCGCAGTCCGTGAAGCGGGGTGGCGAGCGCGCAATCCTCGCGGCGGATCTTGCTTTCTTCGGCAGCGACGGCCTTTTTCTCGGTTCCCTGGAAGGCGTGCGAGGAACCTCACGAGCGCGGCAAAAACCGCCGAATGGACTGGGCCTGCCCTCGTTTTTGGAGATCGATTGGCGTGCGGCGACGGGACTAGAACAGGCGATTCGCACGGATACGGAGATTGCATCTTGGATCATCGTTTCGGACTCAGCCTCGGAGGCGAGCCTGCTCGCCACGGAAGTGCAAAAGACGGGTGCCTCCTGTCGGTTCGCGGAGAAGATTGAAGACCTCGCAGAGCTCTCCGACATCGTTCGGCGCGAGAGCCCGGGGGCCTGGGGGCTTGTTGTTTTGGCATGGGCCGACCGGCGGCCGGGCGCGCAGGTCGAACCCGTGCCGCACCGGACCTATCGCATCGGTTCGTGGGCGAGCGCGATTCGGTCGAATTGCCTCGATGCCCGTGAGGTCTGGGTCGCCACCCGAGGTCTTCAGATCGCACAGGGGGAGGCGACGGATGTCTTGCGGGGCTTCTCTTTGAGCGGTGCGCAAGTCGCCGAAGAGATCGAGACCTTCGCGAGCTTCGCCGAGATGCAGCAATGCCGCCTGCTCGATGCGAGTTCAGAACTCGCGCACGAAGAGCGCATGCAGTTGGCGCATCAAATGGGACGGGCGGGCGAAGACCGGCAATTCCTCGCTCGCGGTCGCGAGCTCTTCGTTCCTCGCCTTCAGGAGGCGCCCTTCGCAGCGGCCGATCGCCTGGATGCGGATCGGGGCTGGGTCGAAGCGCCGGCTCTTGAGATGAATTTTCAGGGCGAGCATCGACCTGAGGGTAAGGGCGTGGCCTTTCACTCGATCGATGAGCCGATCGCAGGGCCCGGAGAAGTCATTGTCGAAATGGAGCGCGTGAGTCTGTCACGGCTCGATGTTCTTGGGCATCTGGGAATCGAACGAGGCGCCGCCGCCGGTAGTCCATCGATCGGGATGGGATTCTGCGGCGTGGTGCGAGAGGTCGGAAGCGCCTCGAGTCCGTGGCGTCCGGGCGATCAAGTGATGGGCGTACATCGTGGCGCGCTCGCCCGCAGAACGTCGGTTGCTGAGAGTTCAATTATTTCGAAGCCCAATGGGCTCAGTCAGTCCGAAGCGGCCGCGCTCTCCTTCCCGTCGCTGGTGGCTGGCTATGCCCTCGACTTCGTGGCTCGCCTTCGTTCCACGGATCGTGTTCTCGTGCTTTCGGCCGGAGGAGCCGTTGGACATGCCCTTGTGAGGCGGGCGCGACATGAAGGCGCCGAGGTCGTTGCGACCGCTCGTTCGGCAGATCGCCTTGCGGCCCTGGAGAAGCTGGGGGCCTCGGCATGTCTTGGCTCAGAGCGAGCTTCGTTCGGCGAGCAGGCGACCCTTGATATGTCCTTTGACGTGATCGTCGGCGACCGTTCACAAGACGACCTGGCAGCCTTCGCTCACTCCCTTCTGCCCGGCGGACGTGTGCTCGACCTTTGTCCGGCCGAGCACGGGACCGCGCCGGACTGGGGGACTCTGTCGCTGGATCAGAATCGTTCGGTGTCTTCCGTCGACGTGCGCGATTGGCTTAGTCAGGATCCAGGGCAAGCTACCGAGCTGCTTCGAGAGATCGGGGCTGCGGCCGATCGAGATGTCGCGTTCGTACCGCGAACGATCACGTTTCCTGTGAAGTCATCCTCTCGAGCCCTTCGATTCATGGCGCAGAATCGACATAACGGCGCTGTGGTGCTTGATCTATCGGATGCGGCTTCTGTTCCGATTCGGACCGCCTTTGCTCCCGCCTTCGCCTCAGCCCGTATCTCCGCGCAACGGGCGGAGACGAGAAAGTATTTGTTAACGGGGGATGCCTCGGAGGCTCTGACTTCGCTTGAAACGCGGATTCGAGAGCGGGGATGTTTAGAAGTTCTTCGCCGCACCGAGGTGGCGGCGGACTGCGTGAGGGCGAGTGGGGCGGCCAGATGGACCGCGTGGATTCATGTGACGGAAAGCGACTTGCCCCCTGCGCAACCGGGGGAGGCATTACTCGATGCCGCCGCAGAACTGTCGATCTCGGTTGCGCTGCGAGCACCGACCGCAAAACTTTCTGCCAACGCCAACGCCAACGCCAACGCCAACGCCAACGTGGACACCGACACTGACACCGACACAGTTGGGTCTGTGGCGGGACGGGACTGGGAAACGCAGCTCTGGACCGATCGGCTGCGGCCCTCTTTGAGCAACGAGAAAGGCTCGAAGATTCGCCTCTATGCGACTGCCGGGAATCCAGTGGCGGCGATCGAGGGCATTCTTGATGCGTCGATCACTGCGGCTGGACCCGCGGACCAACTTATTCATCTTTCTGAGGACGAGTGGGCTGCGCGGCTGCGGCATCCCGCTTCGCCGCTCTTTGCCGCCTTCGCACAGTTCGTCGAGGGCGCGCCGGGGAATCTTGACCGCGGTATTCGGCGGGCGGAGCTCGTCGGTCTCTCGATCGGCGAACGGCGCAAAGCGATGGGTGCCTTTGTGTGCGAATCGCTCTCGACTCTTCTCGGCTATTCCGAACGGCAAAGAGAAGCGCTGCGGCTCTCGGATTCGCTGGCGGCGGTTGGCCTTGATTCGCTGATGACGATGGAGCTTTTCATGACCTTCGGCCGCGAACTGGAGATCGACATCGCGCAAGAATGGTTCGGTGTGGCGCCCACTTTGGGCTCGATTTCCGAAGCCCTGGCAACACGGATGGTTAAGGCGGGCAGCGAGACGGGAGGCTCCCAATGAATGCCAAGGCGCGCGGCGAATCGAAGGCTCTTCGGCTTGCATTTTCTGATCCACGGGGATGCGGTGAACCGATCCTCTTTGTCCATGGCTTCTTTCATAACCGTTCGGTCTGGGAAGACGTGGCCGCTTCGCTTCCCCAAGAGTTCCGTCCGCTTCTGCTCGATCTGCGAGGTCACGGAGAATCGCCTTGGTCCGCTCCGGGTGAATACGGACTCGATGCGTATGCCGCAGACGTGCTTCGCATGATCGATGAAATGGACCTCGCGCGGGTTCATTTGGTGGGCCATTCACTCGGCGGCAACGTCTTGACCTTGCTCGTTGCGGCGCGTCCCGAGCGATTCCGGTCACTCACTCTGGTGGATACCGGACCAGCACTCGAAGCTTCGGGCACCCATCAGGTCGCGAGCGAAGTTGAGAACGTGCTGCATCATTTCTCGTCTGTTCCGGCCTATCGGAAAATGCTCAGCGGGCTTCATCCCCTGGCCGACTCGAAGCGCCTCGACCGACTGGCTGAAACCGGAATCGTTCGGCGAATAGACGGGCGATTCGAGCCCGCTATGGATCCCGCAGTGCTCGGGCTTGAGTTAGGCGACGCTGCTGCGGGCGCCTCCTTTGATGTCGAAGAGCTCGAATCGCGTCTTTGGGCTGCGCTTGCCCAGATCAATTGTCCGGTGCTGCTCGTTCGAGGCGGGCTGTCGGGAATTTTGGGCAAGGCGACGGCCGAACGGATGGTCGCTGAAGCGCTCAAGGACGGACGTCTTGTGACGCTGCCGGGCGCGGGGCATTCGGTCATGCTGGATGATGGGCCCGGACTAATCGTTGAGCTCCTGAAGTTCCTCGCCGCAGTCCTCGACTAGCGAGTCTTCGCTTGCGCTCGTTCGCCATGGGCGTTGTTCGCCGTCCGCCGCCCATCTCGATGCCTTGATAAAGGCGTCCAGAGCCAAGATGCGATCCTCTCCGAGAGGATGCGTGGACAGATAGCCCGCCAGGCGTTCGAGATTGCCTGGCGTTTCGTCGTTGCGGTCAGCCGCTTCATTCTTGATTCCGTCGGCTTCTTCGGTGGACGGATCAATCAGTACGCGTTCGAAAACTGCCCGGGTGCCCGCTGCGTGCCCGTATTCTGAGGCGAGGAGCTGCACGCTAAACAGGTCTGCATCGCTTTCCTGGGTGCGATCGAAATGGCGCGCCGAAAACGCGCTGGCGCTAGATGCGAGTCCTTCGACCTGATCTCCGCTCAACCCGAGCGCCATCCATACGACCGAGATCGCCAGCCCGCGACCGAGGCCGCGCAAATGATCCCGGCCGGCGAAGTGCCCGAGCTCGTGCCCAAGGATGAAGGCGAGTTCATTCTCTGTTTCAACGCGATCAAGTAACCCGCTTGTGACCCCAATGGCACCGCCGGGTAAGGCGAAGGCGTTGGGGAGCTCGTCTTCAAGGATGAAGACATGGAAAGCGGGGTAGGGCGAATCGACCCAATGTGTGGCGAGTCGGTCGAGAATGGACTGGACCTTCACGACGCGCGTGCCGTCGGGAGTCGCGCATTCTTGTTCCTTTTTGTCCGCCGCCGGTGCCTCCTCGTTCGAGTCCCCGGCTAGTTCCGCAACACGGTTGAAGACCCGAACCTCTAGGCTCGGTGGCACCAGGGGTACGAGTGTTTCGATTGAGAGTGCGAGGGCGGTGGTGATCACGAGCACGGTGACGAGGACGCCGATGATGAGCAGTCCCGCTTCACGGACGGGGGATCCATCGCCCATATTGACGGAGTCGTCGGGAAGCTTGGAGTCGAAGCGCATTAGGCTCCGACTTTTTTCATCCGCACGCCGGTTCCAAATGCGAGGATCTCTACGCCGGCGGTTCCCTTGCCCTTGCGACCTGAACTCGCCAGCCGACTCGACTCGATTCGGAGGTTCACGATTGCATGATAGCCCTCGTCGAGCGCCTTCCTTTTGAGTCGGAGGATGGCTTCTCGCCGGGCCCGGTCCATCAATGTCTCGTACGTGCGAATCCGGCCGCCGAAAAGCTGCCGAAGTCTGGCCACGAAGCGCTTGAAATGATCGACTGAGATGACGACGTGTCCGGTCATCATGCCGGCGGAATGGTAAGTCCATCCCTTGGGCACGGGGAGCCGCTCAAGCGTGACCGTAGGCAGGTGTTTGCATTCCACTTCGCGTACGCGAATGCTCTTATAGTGCCTGCGCTCGATCCATTCGCCGATCCCGAAGGCGAGGAGGAGAGACACGAGCACGAATACCAGATTAATCAGACCGGGATCCATTAGGGCTCGACCGTGACGGCAGTTCCGTAGGCAAATAGTTCCGCGGCGCCCTGCGCGACGGAGCTGGTCGAGAAGCGGATATTGACCACCGCGTTGGCACCCAGCGATTCTGCCTGCTGCACCATGCGTTCAAGCGCTTCTTCGCGGGAGTCGTGCAGGAGTTCTGTATAGCCCTTCAGTTCGCCGCCAAAAATGTTCTTGATGCTAGCCATGATGTCGCGGCCTATATGCTTTGTGCGCACGGTGCTTCCTGATACGACTCCGTAGAAGGCTTCGATTTTCTGGCCGGGGACTTCATCGGTATTCGATAGGATCATGTCGATCGCTCCTCAAGCAGCTTTTCGCGCTGCGCAGATTTACTTGGATCGACTCGCGCCGAGTCCCCCTTGAGGCGAAACACCCAAGACCTAGCATTGGGGAAAGCGTGCGCATGGCTTGCCCGCTGGCTGCGCGCCGGGGCGGCTTGAGGACGAGGGGAGGTCGCTGAATGTTCATATGGCGTATCTTTTGGGCAAGTTGCGACGGGAGCGAAATGCAGGCGCAGGGGCCAGGTTTGGGGCAAGACGGAGAGCGCGAGGGCTGGGGTGGTTTGCGAATGGCGAGCCCGCCGGCGGGCTGCCGCCTACCTCGGGTTTTGCCTGCTCCAGAGAAGCACGGGGTATTTAGGTGCGGGTCGACCGAGCGGGATCTAGGGTCGCCCTTGTCTCACGGCGCTTTTGGGGATCACGCTCTTCCTGACCGGTTTTTGCGTCTGGTACGTGATGGGCATTCTGTCTTGATCGCGTTCCGTGGGTGCTCTTCGCAATGAGTCGCTTGGCGAGCGTATGGAAAAGGACTGGCGGTCTCGAGGGCGTCCGGTCTTGTTATGCATCGCTTCCTGAATCCGCGCCCGAAGATTTTCGGAAGTTGGCTTCGCTTATTGCGGCCGGTGGGCTCTTGCCTGAACAAGTCGGGGCATCTCGTGACGGTCGAGGGCGCGGGCCACAGCTCCTGGGAATCGGAGGTGGGCAGGGGGCGGGTAAATCGACGCTGTGCGAATTGATCGGGTCTGCTCTCGAATGCGCTGGGCATCGAGTCTGTTTGCTGTCGCTTGATGATTTCTACCTCACACGAGCGGAGCGGGTCGCGCTGGCCGCCGAAGTGCATCCGCTTTTCGAGACGCGTGGACCGCCGGGGACCCATGATATTCCGCGCCTTTCGGCTTTGCTCGATGGGTTGAAGTCCAAAACCGCACACCTCGACACGAACACGCGTGCGCAATCATTTCGGATCCCGATCTTTGGTAAGGCGGAGGATGACCGCGTGGGTGAGCGCATCTTCGAGGGCCCGGTGGATTGGATTCTGCTGGAAGGATGGTGTGTTGGAGCGCGTCCTCTGGATCGTGCTTCGCTTGCGGAGCCGATCAACGCGCTTGAGGCCGAGCGCGATGCGTGCGGTGTTTGGCGCACCTGTTTTGCGGATTATTTAGAGAAGTTGTACTTGCCGCTCTGGGCGCGACTCGATGCATCGCTTTTTCTACGTGTGCCAAGCCTCGACGCGGTCCGGAGATGGAGGCTGGACCAGGAGCGGGCACGCCCCGTTGAGCGACGGCTGGACGCCGAGGCAGTCGCTCGGTTCGTTCAGCACTACGAGCGGATCACGCGGTCGATGTGGGCCCAAGAGCCCTGGCCTGGTCAGATGACCGCGACGCTCGGGGAGGCGCATGAGGTGCTGGATCTTGATCGCGGCGGGGGCCCGGGCGCCGACTGAGCGTCTCGGATTCAACGCTTTCAACGTGATAGTGTCCGTGAGTTCGACGGGGCGCAGGGGAATCGCGCGCTCTCATCTTCGAGCGCCTGCATGTCCCACGGAGACTTCGATGTACGACCTTATTATTCGACGCGGCACGGTTGTGGACGGGACGGGCGCTGCGGCGAGAACGGCGGACGTGGCAGTGAACGGAAACGTCATCGTCGCCGTATCTGAAAAAGGCGAAAGCATCGGCGAAGCGCGACGCGAAATCGACGCCGACGGCCTACTCGTTACGCCGGGTTGGGTCGACATTCATACGCATTACGATGGGCAGGTGACCTGGGATCCGCATCTGACGCCTTCGGGTTGGAATGGTGTGACGACGGTCGTTATGGGCAATTGCGGTGTCGGCTTCGCTCCCGTGCGCCCCGGCCAAGAAGACTTCTTGATTCAGCTCATGGAAGGCGTGGAGGATATTCCCGGTGCGGCGCTCGCCGAAGGCATCGACTGGACATGGGAGAGCTTCCCGGAATACCTCGATGCGATTGAGGTCATGCCGCGCTCCGTCGACGTGGCGGCACAGATTCCGCACGGCGCGGTCCGCGCGTATGTGATGGGAGACCGCGGCGCGAAGAACGAGAAGGCCGAGCCCGGCGAGATCGACGAAATGGCGCGCATCGTGAAAGAGGGGCTCGAAGCGGGCGCCGTTGGATTCACGACCTCCCGCACGTTCATACATCGCGCCAAGGACGGCGAACTCGTGCCCGGCACTTTCGCAGAAGATGACGAAGTCATGACGATTGGCCGCACCCTCGGCGAAGTCGGGCATGGTGTCTTCGAAGTGGTGAGCGATCTCACCGAGGAAGGCAAAGAACTCGCGTGGATGAGCAAGCTCGGTAAGGAAACAGGTCGGCCCGTGACCTTCGCCTGCTTACAGAGTCCGACGGACGGCGATCAGTGGAAGCGATTGCTTGCCGCGGTTGATCAGGACGCGAAGGAAGGCGGCTTCCTCACGCCGCAGGTTGCGCAGCGTCCGGCAGGCTTGATCTTCGGCTTCGATAGCTCTTTACATCCTTTCCGATTGAAGCCCTCGTTTACGCCCTTCGTGTCGATGGAGCCGGAAGCTCGGCTTCTCGCGCTGGCCGAACCGGAAATTCGAACCGCGATTCTAAGCGAAACGTCGCGCAAGGTTGCCGCCGCGGACGTCACGGATCTGGTGACCTCGGCTTGGGATCGCATCTATCCGCTTTGTGATCCGCCGCGATACGAACCCGGCGAAGACGAGAGCCTGGGTTCCATGGCGAAGGTGCAGGGCATCACGCCTGATGAAATCGCCTATGACATGATGCTGCGCGATGAGCTTCTCTATATGCCCTTTCTCGGATACACCGACGGCAACCTCGAAGCGATTCGAGAGATGATGGAGCACGATCGCGCGGTTTTCGGGCTCTCGGATGGCGGGGCGCATTGTGGGCTCGTCTGTGATGCGAGCATGCCGACCTACCTATTGACCTACTGGGTACGCGACCGCGAGCAGGCGAAGGGCAAGCGCCTTCCGCTCGAATGGATCGTCGAACAACAGACGCGAAAGACGGCTGCGCTCTACGGCATCGAGGATCGCGGGGTACTGGCGCCCGGGATGCTGGCGGATATCAACGTCATCGATTTTGATGCGCTGCATATTCATGGCCCCGAAATGGTGCGTGATCTCCCGGCGCAGGGGAAGCGACTGATCCAACAGATCGATGGCTACCGCTATACGATCAAGAGTGGCGAGGTGACCTACGAAGAAGGCAAGCCGACCGGGGCGATGCCCGGCGGTTTGATTCGTGGCCCTCAAGCTTCGCCCGAAGCGTCTCTCTAAGCGCAAGGAAAGCGAGAGTCATGTACGACGTTCTTCGAGAGGTCTGGGACGAGTCGACGGCGGCGGGAGCTGATTTCGAAATTCACCGGGTTGAAGTGCGGGGGCAGAAGCTTCGGGCTTTCAAAAACGCGCCCGGATCCTTGCGCGATGTTTGGCTTGCGAGCGCGGCTCATGCGGAGAAGGACGCGATCGTTTTTCAGAACGAGCGCTGGACCTACGCGCAGGCGCATGCCACGGTGGCCTCGGTTGCGAATTGGTATGCGGCGCAGGGGCTGCGCTCGGGAGACCGAGTCGCGATCGCGATGCGCAACTACCCCGAGTGGATGTTCGCCCACTGGGCCGCGCAGTGTTCAGGGATTGCAGTCGTTGGGATGAATGCCTGGTGGACGACGCCGGAGATGGAATTCGCCATGGAGGATTCCGCGCCGAAGGTCTTGATCTGTGACGAAGAGAGGTTGGCCAATTGGCTACCGAGTCGCGATAAGGCGCCGGATCTCAAGATCGTGGGTGCCCGCATTTCGCATCAGTTGCCGGCAGGCGTCGTGGCATGGTCCGATCTTTTGGCTCAGGGCGGCGATCTTCCGGACGTCCCGGTCGATCCGGACTCGGATGCTTGCATCTTCTACACCTCCGGAACGACGGGGAAGCCGAAGGGCGCCCAGCTGACGCATCGGGGTTGCACCAATAACCTGATGAGCATCGGGTTTTGGAGCGCAATCACGGCCGTAGCCAAGTCGCGGTTGGACGTCGCAGGGGGCGCCGCGCCTGCGGAACCCACGGACGCGTCGGGACAGCTTGCGTTCCTTTCGACCACGCCCCTGTTTCACGTCACCGCGAATAATTGCCTTGCCCAGCCGGCGACGCTTTCGGGATCGAAGCTCGTGCTCATGTATAAATGGGACGCCGGCGACGCGCTGCGCATCATCGAGACAGAGAAGATTACGAATCTCAGTGGCGTCCCCGTGATGTCTCGTGAACTCCTCGCGCATCCGGATTTCGAGAAACACGACACTTCGAGCCTCAAGGCACTCGGCGGCGGGGGTGCCCAGCTGCAACCGGATCTCGTCAAAGAGATCGACGGTAAGAGCGGGGCCGCGCCGACGACCGGGTACGGGATGACCGAGACCTGCGGAATCATCACGGCGAACGGCGGGGACTTTTTCGTCGGGAAAGCCGCGAGTGCCGGGCCTGTGATGCCGTGCTTTGAAGCTAAATGCGTGAACGATCAAGGCGAGGCGGTGGCGCCCGGCGAGATCGGGGAACTCTGGGTGAAGGGCGCGCAGGTGATTCGCGGTTACCTGAACCGGCCAGAGGCGACGGCGGAAGAATTCGGCGGCGGCTGGTTGCATACCGGCGATGTCGCTCGGATCGATGAAGACGGCTTCGTATTCATCGTCGACCGCGCCAAAGACATGGTGCTTCGCGGCGGCGAGAACGTGTACTGCGCAGAAGTCGAGTCGGTCATTTTCGCGCATCCTCTGGTCGCGGAATGTGCGGTTTTTTCGGTGCCTGACGATCGTTTGGGTGAGGAGGTCGGCGCGGCTGTGCTCCTTTCCGAGAGGGACGGGGCGACCGCGGATGAACTCCGCGACTTCTGCCGCGGCCAGATCGCGAAGCACAAACTGCCGCGCTACGTATGGTTCCTAGACGAGTCGATTCCTCGCAATGCGAGCGGTAAGTTCTTGAAGCGCTCTCTGCGCGAGAGTCTGAACCCGGCGGACGCGAGCTAGAGGCTTCTGCGGATCGGAGACTCCGGAGCGAGCGTGCTAGGAGGAGGGATCCGCATTGAAGATCAATCTAATCGATACCGAAAGTTTTATTGGGGGCCAGCCGCACGATCAGTTCCGCTGGCTTCGTGAAAACGATCCAGTTCATCGGCATGCCGAGATGGACGGAGGCCCCGGCTACTGGGCGATCACGCGATACGATGATGTGCGTGCCGTCAGTCGCAATCATGCGGTCTTCTCGAACGAGCCGTCGATCACGATCGCAGATAATGCTGTGGCCGAGGCGCTTGGCGACGACAAGATGATGATCATGTCGGATCCGCCGCATCAAACGCTCTTGCGGCGGCTCGTCAGCGGTTCGTTTACGCCGAAGGCCGCGCGGGCGATGGCGCCGCGGGTGGCGACACTTGCAGGCCAGATTGTCGACGAGGTGATCGAGCGCGGGGAATGTGATCTTGTGGCAGATGTCGCCGGAGAACTGCCGTCTTATATCATCGCCGAGCTGTTAGGCATTCCGCTTGACGACGGGCGAATGCTCTACGGGTATACGGAGACGCTTCATTCCGCGCCAGGCTCGGTTCCGGACGGCGCCCAGGAGGCCGCGGGAATTGGGATGTTCAGCTACTCGGCGGGCGTGCTCGCAGAGAAGCGCGCGCGGCCGGACGATGATCTGGCGAGCCAGCTTCTCAAGGCGGAAATCGACGGTCGCCGGCTCACGGACATGGAGTTCCATCTATTCTTCATGCTTCTCGTCGATGCGGGAGGCGACACGACGCGGAATCTGGTGGCGGGGGGCCTGCATGCTCTGCTTGAGCGACCCGCGGAGCTCGTGCGACTGCGCCAGGATCTCAATGGTTTGCTTCCTGGCGCGCGCGAGGAGTTTCTGCGCTTTACGAGCCCGGTCGTTTATATGCGTCGCACGGCGAAGGAAGATACGGAAGTGGCGGGTCAGAAGATTCGCGAGGGTGACAAGCTCGCGCTCTACTACGGGTCCGCCAATCGCGACGCCGCGGTGTTTGCGGATCCCGATGCGCTCGACCTTGAGCGCACACCCAATCCTCATGTGGCGTTCGGCGCCACGGGCGCCCATTTCTGTTTGGGCGCCCAGCTCGCGCGGGTCGAAATCGATGCCATGTTCCGCGAGATCCTGACGCGCATGCAGGATATTGAAATGACGGCCGCGCCGGAATGGCTTCCATCGACGTTTATCTCCGGGCCGAAGTCGATGCCCGTTCGATTTCGAGCCGGCTCGCGCGTCCCTTGAGTTGTGTACCTTAAAACGTTCTCAAACAACCTACGATCGAGACTGAGCGAGTGACGGAGAGAGGAAATTCATGTTCGACTTGACGGGCAAGCAAGCCGTTGTGACTGGCTCTGGGCAGGGCATTGGCCTGGGCATCGCGAGACACCTAGCGGCGCAGGGTGCCCACGTGCTCGTGAATGACTTCTTTGCGGACCGCGCTGAACAGGCGGTGGCGGAGCTCAAGGGCGAAGGCCTCGCGGTTGAAGCCCTGCCTTTTGATGTGACCGATCTCGACGCCGTGAAGTCGGCGCTCGGTAGCACGAACATCGATATCGTTGTGAATAACGCGGGGAACGCGGGGGCATCGTCGATGCAAACCGCTCAGTTCCGCGACATGGACCCGGCGCAGTGGTCAGGACCGATCGATGTGAATCTACACGGCGTCATGAACACGACGCACGCGGTTCTTTCGGGCATGTGCGAGCGCAGATACGGGCGATTGATCACGATCGCTTCCGGTGCGGGCGTGGTGGGATTGCCTATTGGTGTGTCTCCGTACGGTGCTGCTAAAGCGGCAGGCATTTCCTTCATGAGACATATGGCGATCGAAAATGCACGCCTCGGCGTGACGGCGAATTCGCTTGCACTCGGAATGATGGAGATGACGACGGTCACGGACGAGGCACTCGTCGCACGACTCGCGAAGACCGTGCCGATCTGGCGCATGGGGACGGGTAAGGAT
>JBDNFB010000038.1:0-16730 GCA_041690055.1 Myxococcota bacterium
AAGTCCATCTTCTCCGCAAGCCCCTTATGAGCCTGTCGGGCAGTTATCGCCGCCGTCAGCGTCGTCTTGCCGTGGTCAACGTGACCGATGGTGCCCACATTTACATGGGGCTTATTTCGTTCGAACTTCTCTTTCGCCATCGGAGCCTCTTCCTCTCTACTAACTGCTTCAGTCTTGGCTTCGCGCTTCGCGAAGCTGCCTCATCGTTTTCCGCCCGGTCCAAATGCCCCGCGCGTTTTCCTGTCTTTATTCGCCACAACTTCTTGTCTTCGCGACTCGCCACTGAGGCATTAGGTCGCGAAAGCTAAAGTCAGTAAGGCGCCACAATACTTTTCATCACAGCATCCGGAACCTGCGCATAATGGGAGAACTGCATCGTGTAGCTCGCCCTTCCCTGCGTCATGGACCGCACACTGCTCACATAACCAAACATCTCTGAGAGCGGGACTTCGGCCTGAACGACCTGGGATACGCCCCGCATCTCGATGCCCTTAATCTGACCGCGCCGTCCATTCAGGTCGCCCTGGATGACACCGCGAAATTCTTCCGGCGTGACTACTTCCACATTCATCACCGGCTCAAGCAGTACCGGAGATGCCTTGCCAAGCGCTTCGTTCGACGCAATCGCTGCAGCGATACCGAAGGCGCGCTCCGAGGAGTCGGTGTCATGTGCAGCGCCGCCGAGCACTCGGATTTTCACATCGACGACCGGGTAGCCACCCAGATGCCCACTATTGACGGATTCACTGCATCCCTGCTCCACCGAGCCCAGGAATTCGACCGGAATCGATCCGCCGGTGACTGCATTTTCGAAGACAAAGCCTGAACCCGTTTCGCCCGGCTCAACTTCGACGTGCACAATGGCGTATTCGCTCGTTCCGCCTGTCTGTTTGATGTACTCGCCCTTGCCTTCTGCTGCTGCCGAGATCGTTTCCTTGTAGGCAACCTGCGGACGGCCAACGTTCGCGTCGACGCCAAACTCTCGCAACAGACGATCAACAATGATCTCAAGGTGGAGCTCGCCCATGCCCGAGATGATCATCTGCCCCGTGTCCTTATCGGTCGAAACCTTGAACGACGGATCTTCGATCGCCAAGCGATCGAGGGACTGACCCAGCTTGTCCATATCGGCCGTCGTCTTCGGCTCGATGGCAATCGATATGACGGGCTCGGGGAAATCAAGGGACTCAAGAAGGATCGGCGACTTCGGCGAGCAGAGGGTATGGCCCGTGACGACGTCTTTCAGTCCGACGGCTGCGACAATGTCACCCGCCTGTACGGAATCGATTTCTTGTCGCTTATTCGCGTGCATCTGCAGGAAGCGGCCGACGCGTTCCTTCTTTCCGGTCAGAGGGTTCAAGAGACCTTCGCCCGTCTTCGCCGTTCCGGAGTAGACACGGAGGTAAGCAAGGCTGCCCGCATGCTTATCCGACTGAATCTTAAAGACGAGGGCCGAGAAGGGTTCGGAGACATCGGCTTTGCGAGTGATCAATTCGACGTCGTCGCTCGCGCTCGGAGCGTTCTTCGGCCCCTTCTTCTTCGTCGCTACAGGCAGACCTTCGACGGGTCGCACGTCAACCGGAGAGGGGAGGTAATCAACCACGGCGTCGAGCAGGGGCTGAACCCCCTTGTTCTTGAAAGCCGTGCCACAAAAAACCGGAACCAAATCTAGACTCAGCGTGCTTTTCCGAATCGCGGCGCGCAGCTCTTCAACGCTCACCTTCTGGCCGTCAAGGAACTTGGCCATGACTTCATCGTCGTAGTCCGCGAGGCGCTCGACCAACGCTTCACGCGCGAGTTCGACATCGTCCGCCATCTCCGCGGGGATCTCTTCGGTCCGGAACTCAGCGCCCATGCTCTCGTCGTCCCAAAAAAGTGCCTTCTCTTCGAGCAGATCCACGACACCGACAAACGTGTCCTCTGAACCAATCGGCAGCTGCAAAGGCAGCGGCCGGGCTCCGAGACGGTCTTCTATCATCGAGACCACGTTGTCAAAGTCTGCACCCATTCGGTCCATCTTATTCACGAAGGCAATGCGCGGAACTTGGTACCTATCCGCTTGTCGCCAAACCGTTTCCGATTGCGGCTCCACTCCACCGACACCACAAAAGACAGCAACTGCGCCGTCCAAGACCCGAAGCGATCGTTCGACTTCAACTGTGAAGTCGACATGCCCGGGCGTGTCGATGATGTTGATCCGATGGTCCTTCCAGAAGCAGGTTGTCGCAGCGGAGGTAATCGTGATTCCGCGTTCTTGTTCCTGCTGCATCCAGTCCATCGTGGCCGCGCCGTCGTGAACTTCTCCAATCTTGTAGTTGACGCCCGTGTAGAAAAGAATCCGTTCGGTCGTCGTTGTTTTACCAGCATCAATATGAGCCATGATGCCGATGTTTCGAGTTTCTGAGAGCTGTCCGCTTCGAGCCGCCATATCTATTCTATCTGTCTATGTCGATCTCGGTTGCGTAGCGCCCCAGTTCCAGTGACCCAGTTCCAGTGACCTAGTTCTAGCAGTGAGCGGGGCAACTCCGAAGAGACAAACGGTCACCCGCCTGACTACACAGAGCCTCCCACGTACCTACCACCGATAATGAGCGAAAGCCTTATTGGCCTCAGCCATGCGATGCGTGTCTTCCCGCTTCTTGACGGCTTCACCGCGCTCATTCGCCGCGTCGATGATTTCGTTCGCCAAGCGCTCCTTCATGCTCTTACCCGGTCGCGAGGCCGAGTACTGAACGAGCCATCGCATCGCGAGCGAATTCGCTCGGTTCGGCGAGATTTCGATCGGCACCTGGTACGTCGCACCACCGACTCGACGGCTCTTCACTTCAAGGCGCGGACGGATATTATCGAGCGCGCGACGGAACATCGCGAGCGCATCGCTGCGCATCTTCGTCTCGATTTCTCCGAAGGCGCCGTAGACGATATTCTCTGCGGTGCTCTTTTTTCCGTCTCGCATGATCACGTTGATAAAGCGACCGACCACCGGGTCTCCATGCTTGGAGTCCGGGACAGTCTGTCGCTTTCGTACCTCGCCTCTTCTCGGCATGAACGCGTCCTTCTCTCTATCTCTCGATATGCTCGCTTGGCGCTTGGCGCTTCGCGCCCCCTGCCCCAGTCCGTGCTCAACACACGGCCCGAGGAGTCGGGGGGATTAATCAGATTTCAGATGCAGCGAGAGCCGGCTTCAGATGTCTGCTTTTGGATGCATGCACCGCCGACTCACCTCGCGTCAAATCACTTAGGCCGCTTCGAACCGTACTTCGAGCGACTCTTGTTTCGTCCGTCTACGCCCGTGGCATCCAGAGAGCCTCGCACGATGTGATAACGAACACCCGGGAGATCCTTCACCCGGCCGCCGCGCACGAGCACAACTGAATGCTCCTGCAACGTATGTCCTTCACCACCGATGTACGCGTTGACTTCGTTGCCGTTCGTCAAGCGAACACGCGCGACCTTTCGAAGAGCCGAGTTCGGCTTCTTCGGCGTGGCCGTGAATACACGAAGACAGACACCGCGGCGCTGGGGGCAGCTGGTCAAGTCAGGCGACTTTGAGCGCGAAGCCTTCGGCTTGCGTCCCTTGCGAATGAGCTGTTGGATAGTCGGCATAAGGCTCGACGAAACTCCTGGTTTTTAATCTAAGTAGATCTAAGTAGGACTAGTCATTGATCGAGCTAGCCCACGGCGATCTACGGTTGCTGTTCTTAAGTCTTGTTAGGCCGGCCTAGTTCTTTGGGTCGAGTATCAGGACCCGAAGAAAGGCCGGAAACAGGCTTTACTATTTCCAATCAAGCGCGCTCCAGATTTCCGGTTCCTCTTCCGATAAGGGTTCCGATAAGTCATCTAACCAGCGGTCCAAGTCTTCGACTCGTACCCGGATCGATCCGAAACTCCGAAACCGAATTCCAGAGACAGCACGACCCCGGAGTCCCGTTTCTCACATACGAAGAGACCGGAGATAAACTCAGGCGCCCTCTCCGGAAATTGGAAACGAACCGCGGGGTTTGAAAATCCCTGGCTCTGGAAGCCGCGGCAATTTAGCGACCTGCGGGGCGCTGTCAACGGCTCACTCGCCAGCTTCCCCGCGAGATTGAAATGTTACGAAAAACCCCCGCCAATCTCGCGGATCGACGGGGGCCTATTTCGTTCAGGCGAACTCACGAATCCCAGGTTTGCCCCTTGGATTCGACGCCCCCCCCCAGGGTCAGCCCTCGACGGAGCCGCCTCCCTCGCTGGGCGCCGCAAAGATGCCGGCGATCGGCGTCGCCGGTCGGCTTCCAGCCGGATCCGCGAACCCATCACCCGCGCCGGCCTCGGAGTCGGCAAAATCACCCGACTCGGCCTGCTCGAATTCGAAGCCATCCGGCATTTCGACCTCGATTCCCGTATCTGCGTACACGTCCATCCCGGTACCGGCAGGAATCAGCCGGCCCATGATCACGTTTTCTTTGAGGCCGCGCAGGAAGTCCTTCTTGCCCCAAATCGCCGCTTCCGTGAGGACCTTGGTGGTCTCCTGGAAAGAGGCTGCTGAGATGAAGGATTCCGTCGACAGAGAGGCCTTGGTGATGCCCAGGAGCTGCGTCTCGGCTGTCGGCGCGTGCTTGCCCTCTTCCTCGAAGCGGGCCACGAGCTCTCGGTAAGCAGCCTTTTCAACCTGCTCACCAATCAGCCAATCCGATTCACCGGGATCAACGATGCGCACCTTGCGGATCATCTGGCGGACGATCGTTTCGATGTGCTTGTCATTGATCTTCACGCCCTGGAGCCGATAGACCTCTTGCACTTCGTCCACGAGATACTTGGCGAGCTCTTTCTCGCCCTTAATCTTGAGAATGTCATGCGGGTTCGAGGAACCGTCCATCAAGGCCTCGCCGGCGCGTACTCGATCTCCTTCGTGCACGCTGACGTGCTTGCCCTTCGGGATCAGGTATTCCTCCGCCTCGCCCTCGCCCTCGCCCTCGTCCGGCGTCACGATCACGCGGCGCTTGCCACGGGAGTCGGGGCCGAAGGAAACGATACCCTCGGTCTCTGATACAACGGCGCATTCCTTGGGCTTTCGTGCCTCGAAGAGCTCGGCCACACGCGGCAGACCGCCGGTAATGTCCTTCGTCTTCGATGCTTCCCGCGGAATCTTCGCAACAACTTGACCCGCCGTAACATGCTCGCCTTCATTGACAGACAGATACGCACCGACCGGAAGCAGCGACTTCGATTCCGTTTCGCCACCCGCCTCGGCGATCGTGATCTGCGGTCGCAGTTCAGGATCCTTCGACTCGATGATCACCTTCGATGAGACACCGGTGAAATCATCCACCTGCTCCTGCATCGTGCCACCCTCGACGATGTCCTTGAACACAACCGTTCCTTGCATCTCCGAAAGAATCGGACTCGCAAAGGGATCCCAATCGAGCAGCACTTCGCCCGTACGGACTGCTTGGCCTTCCTTCACACGAAGAGTCGCCCCGTAGACAACCGGGTGGCGTTCCTTCTCCCGGCCGCTGACATCCATAATGCCGACTTCGCCGTTACGAGTCATCACAGTCTCGCGACCCTCGTTATTCGTCACGGTCCGGATGTTATGCAGCTTAACGCTACCCTCACTGGCCGCCTCAGCATGAGACTGCTCAGCGCGCCGCGTTGCCGCTCCACCAATATGGAAGGTCCGCATCGTAAGCTGCGTTCCGGGCTCGCCGATCGACTGCGCCGCGATGACGCCAACCGCCTCGCCGAGATTCACCATGGTGCCTCGAGAGAGATCGCGGCCGTAGCACTTGATACAAACGCCGAAGCGGCTCGCACAAGTCAGCACCGATCGCATCTTCACGCTCTCGATTCCCGCGTTCTCGACCGCCCGCACACCTTCCTCATCGATCTCCTCGCCGGCCGGGACAAGTACATCGCCACTCAACGGGTCGACCACATCCTCAAGCGAAACACGTCCGAGAATTCGCTCACCAAGACCTTCGACGATTTCACCCGCCTCGATCAAGGCACTTGACTCAAGGCCGTCCTCCGTCCCGCAGTCTTTTTCGCGAATAATCACGTCCTGCGAGACATCGACGAGACGTCGTGTCAGGTAACCCGAGTTGGCCGTCTTAAGTGCCGTATCGGCGAGACCCTTTCGCGCACCATGCGTGGAGATGAAGTACTGCAGCACGGACAGCCCTTCGCGAAAGTTCGACGTAATCGGCGTTTCGATGATCGCGCCCGACGGCTTCGCCATCAGACCTCGCATCCCCGCGAGCTGCCGCATCTGCTGCGCCGAACCGCGCGCTCCCGAGTCCGCCATCATATAGACGTTGTTGAAGCTCGGAACCTGCTGTTCGTTGCCTTCCGCATCGATCACCGTATCCGTCGCAATTCCGTCGAGGAGCTGCGTCGTGATCTGCTCGGTGGCCTGCGCCCAAATGTCGACGACCTTGTTGTAGCGCTCGCCATCCGTGATCAGACCTTCCTGGTACTGATCCTGGATCTGCGAAACCTCTTCGGTCGCGGCCGCCAGGAACTTCGGCTTGTCCGGCGGGATCCGCATATCGTCGATGCAAATCGAGATACCCGCTCGAGTTGCGTTTCGGTACCCCAAGGTCCGCAGAGCATCAGCCAAGAGGACAGTCGCCTTTGTCCCCATGCGGCGGTAGCACTGATCCATCAGCTCACCGAGAGCCTTCTTGTCCATCACCTGGTTCGAGAACTCGAACGGGATGGCGTGCGGCACGACTTCGCGAAGTAGAATTCGGCCCGTCGTCGTTTCGACCATCTCGCCATCGATCAGAACCTTGATCGATGCGTGGATATCGAGCACGCCGGCGTCGTAGGCCACCAAGACCTCTTCGTCGGTCGCGAACTGCATACCCTCGCCCGCGACACCCGGTCGCTCGCGCGTCATGTAGTAGCAACCCAGAACGATGTCCTGTGTTGGGCCAATGACCGGACGTCCGGTCGCCGGGCTCAGGATGTTATTCGTCGACATCATGAGCACGCGGGCTTCAATCTGCGCTTCAACCGAAAGCGGTACATGGACCGCCATCTGGTCGCCGTCGAAGTCGGCGTTGAACGCCGCGCAAACGAGCGGATGCAGTTGAATCGCCTTACCCTCGATGAGCATCGGCTCGAAGGCCTGCATTCCCAAACGATGAAGCGTGGGAGCTCGATTCAGGAGAATCGGATGTTCCTTGATCACCTCAGCCAGAATGTCCCAAACCTCAGGGCGTTCATGCTCAACCATCTTGCGTGCGGCCTTGATGGTCGTGACAAAGCCCTGCTGCTCAAGCTTCGAGTAGATGAAGGGCTTAAAGAGCTCGAGTGCCATGCGGTTCGGCAGGCCACACTGATGAAGCCTCAGCTCCGGGCCCACCACAATCACAGAACGTCCTGAATAGTCCACGCGCTTGCCGAGCAGGTTCTGCCGGAAACGTCCCGACTTGCCCTTCAGCATGTCCGAAAGACTCTTCAGCGGGCGCTTGCTCGGTCCCGTAATCACGCGACCGCGGCGACCGTTGTCGAAGAGTGCATCCACCGCTTCCTGAAGCATGCGCTTCTCGTTGCGGATGATGACCTCCGGCGCGTTCAGCTCCTGAAGGCGCTTGAGTCGGTTATTGCGGTTGATCACCCGGCGGTAGAGATCATTCAGATCACTCGTCGCAAAGCGTCCACCATCGAGCGGAACCAGCGGGCGAAGATCCGGCGGAATCACCGGAACAATCTCAAGCACCATGTATTCGGCAGCGTTCACTTCCGACTCGCGGAAGGCGTCGAGCACCTTCAGGCGCTTCGCAATCTTCTTGCGCTTCGCCTCACTCGTCGCCTCGCGCATGTCTTCCCGAAGCCGCGTGCATTCGCCTTCGATATCGAGCTCCTGAAGCAGGCGGCGAACCGACTCTGCACCAATGCCGACCTCGAACGCGTCGCGTCCGTACTGCTCCTTCAGCTCAACGAGCCGCTCGTCCGTGACGAGTTCGCCCTTCTCGAGCTCGGTGTCCTTGGGATCGAGAACCACATGGGCTTCGAAGTAGAGCACCTTCTCAAGATCGCGGAGCGTGATTTCAAGGATATTGCCGATGCGCGAAGGCAGCGACTTCAAGAACCAAATGTGGGCAACCGGAGAAGCCAGCGTGATATGGCCCATGCGCTCTCGGCGCACCTTGGACTGGATCACCTCGACGCCGCACTTCTCGCACACAACACCGCGATGCTTCATGCGCTTGTACTTGCCGCAATTGCATTCGTAGTCTTTGACCGGGCCAAAGATCTTGGCGCAGAAAAGCCCGTCTCGTTCAGGCTTAAACGTCCGGTAGTTGATCGTCTCCGGCTTCTTCACTTCACCGAAGGACCATTCTCGAACCTTGTCCGGCGAGGCCAGCGAGATTCGAAGCGAATCAAAAGCCAGCGGGTCTTTGGGCTTCTCAAAGAGATTGTAGAGATCGCGCATATCGGTTCCCCCTCAAAGGGTCGTAACTATTTCGGGTTGATACCCGGGCATATCGTCGTCGGCTATTTTCGGGCTTGGTTCGTCTCGGCTTAGCTCTGTCACGGCCGAAAGCGCTTTGCGCCTCCGGCTGAGCCAGCCTTCGTGCGGAGCCCATGAAGAATCAATCAATGGGCTCCGCACGAAGGCGGAAAGCTATCCGTCTTCTCGCATCTCGATGTCGAGTCCGAGCGCCTGCAGTTCCTTGACCAGAACGTTGAAGCTCTCGGGCAGTCCGGGCTCGAGCACATTCTCGCCCTTCACAATCGACTCGTAGATGCGCGTTCGACCCTGCACATCATCGGATTTCACAGTGAGGAACTCCTGGAGTGCGTACGCTGAGCCATAGGCCTCAAGCGCCCACACTTCCATCTCACCGAGTCGCTGACCACCAAACTGCGCCTTACCACCCAGCGGCTGCTGAGTAACGAGGCTGTACGGGCCAATGGACCGAGCATGCAGTTTGTCATCCGCCAAATGGTGGAGCTTCAGCATGTAGAGCGTCCCGATCGTCACATCGCGATCAAACGATTCGCCCGTGCGGCCATCGAAGAGAACCATCTGACCCGACGTGGGCAATCCTGCCCGCGTCAGTTCTTCTTTCACCTGGCCCTCGTTCGCGCCATCGAACACGGCAGTCGCGACATGAATGCCGCGTCCCACGTTCTCGGCCATCGAAACGATCGCTTCGTCCGAAGCGCCGTCGATCATGCCGGCGATCTCATCGTCGTTATAGATCGCCTTCATCTTCGTTCGCACTTCGCTGAGCGCTGCCTTGCGATCCATCATGTCCTCGATCTGGCGACCGAGTCCATGTGCTGCCCATCCGAGATGCGTTTCGAGGATCTGGCCAATGTTCATGCGCGAAGGCACGCCCAGAGGATTCAGCACGATATCGACCGGCCGGCCGTCGGGCATATAGGGCATATCCTCTTCCGGAAGAATCCGGGAGATCACACCCTTATTGCCGTGGCGTCCCGCCATCTTGTCGCCGACTGAGAGCTTTCTCTTAATGGCCAGGTAAACCTTGACCATCTTGAAGACTCCCGGCGGAAGCTCGTCGCCCTTCTTCAGGCGAGCGATCTTCTCATCAAAGACAGCCTTGATGACCATGGCCTGCTCTTCCACGTGATGGAAGACCCGATCCACATGCTCCTGCGCCTTGGCATCCGTGACCTGAATTTCTCGCCACCGACGATCCGGGATCTCCGAGATCACTTCTTCCGTGATCTTGTCGCCCGACCTCAGCCACTCGATGTCCTTGCGTTCATCAGCAACGCGGTTGGCCGCGTCCTTCCCGACGATCAGCTCCCGAACCTTGTTGAAAGCACTCCTCCGAATAATCCGGATCTCGTCTTCCTGGTCCTTTCGGAGCCGTTCGATCTCGGCCTCTTCAAGCGCCTTGGCGCGTTCGTCCTTCTCAACTCCGCGGCGTGAGAAGACCTGTGCACCAATGATCGTTCCCGTCACACCCGGCGGTACGCGTAGTGACGTGTCTCGCACATCGCCCGCCTTCTCACCAAAGATCGCTCGAAGGAGTCGTTCTTCCGGAGAAAGCTGCGTCTCGCCCTTCGGCGTGATCTTACCGACGAGAATGTCGTCCTGGTGAACCTCGGCGCCAATGCGCACGATGCCCGCCTCATCGAGGTCGCGCAGTGCGTCCTCGCCGACATTCGGGATATCCCGAGTGATGTCTTCCTTACCGAGCTTCGTGTCTCGGGCGACGCATTCAAACTCCTCGATATGAATCGAGGTGAAGTAGTCATCCTTAACAACCCGCTCCGAGATCAGGATTGAATCCTCGAAGTTGTATCCACCCCAGGGCATGAACGCGACCGTGACGTTCTGTCCAAGAGCCATCTCGCCGCGATCCGTCGCCGGACCATCCGCGATCACCTGCCCTGCCTTCACACGATCACCCGCCTTCACGATCGGGCGCTGGTTGATGCACGTGTTCTGGTTCGAGCGCTGATACTTGATGAGGTTGATGATGTCGACGTTACTGCCGGTGCCATCATCCTCATCAGGCTTCAACACGATTCGACCTGCATCCACGGATTCGACTCGGCCGTCACGCTTCGCAACGACAGTCACTCCCGAGTCCCGAGCCACAACCGCTTCCATGCCGGTTCCCACGAGCGGGGCTCGCGAGCGCAGCAGAGGAACGGCTTGGCGCATCATGTTCGATCCCATGAGCGCGCGGTTCGCATCATCATTCTCAAGGAAGGGAATTAGGGACGCAGCCACCGAAACCAACTGGTTCGGCGAAACGTCCATCATGTCCACTTCCTCGGGCGGAATCATCTCGAATTCGCCCTCCTTCCGGGCCGAAATGCGATCCATTTGGAACGAGCCGTCTTCGCCTAGCACGGCGTTCGCCTGGGCGATCGCCATGCGCTCTTCTTCGAGCGCCGACAAGAATCGAACTTCCTTCGTCACCTTCGAGTCCTTGACCTGCCGATAAGGCGTCTCGATAAACCCCATATCATTCACGCGGGCGAAGGTTGAAAGCGACGCGATCAGACCAATATTCGGTCCTTCCGGCGTCTCGATCGGACAGATTCGACCGTAATGCGTCGGATGCACATCACGGACTTCAAAGCCCGCACGTTCCCGCGTAAGACCACCTGGCCCAAGCGCCGAAAGCCGGCGCTTATGCGTCACCGACGAGAGCGGGTTCGTCTGATCCATGAACTGCGAGAGCTGGCTCGATCCGAAGAACTCCTTAATCACGGCAGAAACAGGTTTAGAGTTAATCAGGTCATGCGGCATCAACGTTTCGATCTCTTGGAGGCTCATGCGCTCCTTGATCGCTCGCTCCATGCGCACCAGACCGATTCGGTACTGGTTCTCAAGCAGCTCGCCGACAACGCGAACACGTCGATTACCGAGATGATCGATGTCATCGATCTTCTTCGACGGATCCGTACCGTTCTTCAAGTCGACCAGATACTTGACCGCGCTCAGGATATCGTCCCGTCGCAGCGTCGGCAGGTCGCCAAGAGCGATATCTTCCCCAGCATTCGTCACGCCTGTCGGGAAGTACTCGACCCGATCCTCGCCGTCGAACTCAAGCTTATGATTCAGCTTGATGCGGCCCACGTTCGAGAGATCGTATCGCTCCGCATTGAAGAAAAGGTTATTGAACAGGTTTGTCGCCGTATCAAGAGTCGGTGGATCACCCGGTCGCAGGCGTCGGTAGATCTCAATGACCGCCTCGTCCTGAGAAAGGGTCTTGTCCGCCAGCAGCGTGTCACGCAGAGCCGTGCCTGTCGAAATGGGATCAAGGAAGAGCAACGGGAATTCGAGAATTCCGCGCGCCTTCAAATCATCCAAATGCGCTTCCGTGATGTCTTCGTTGCATTCAACGATGACTTCACCCGTCTCCTCATCGACGATGTCGACGGGAGCAACGCGCTTGACCGCATCGATCCGGATCAGATCTTCCTGGCCGACCTGAATCCACTCGATTCCTGCCTCGCGAATCTTGCGCGCCGCAGCCTTCGTGAACTTCTTGTCCTTACGAACGATGATGTTGCCGTCGTCGTCCTTGACCTCGCGCGTACAGCGCTGGCCGATCAGGTTCTCCGGCTCGCATTTCTTGAAGAACTTGCGTCCGTCGAGCCTGACCGTTTCTTGGGGATAGAAGTGCTGCAGGAGCTCTTCCGGCTGATAGCCGAGGGCCTTCAGCAGGACCGTGACATGGATCTTTCGTCGCCGATCGATCCGCGCATGCACGATGTCTTTGTGATCGTATTCGATATCCAGCCAAGAGCCGCGATACGGGATAACACGACACGAGAAGATCTTCTTGCCGGCCGCGCTTGCGGTCGTCGAGATCGAGGTGTCGTAGAAGATGCCCGGCGATCGATGCAGCTGAGACACAATAACGCGCTCAGTACCGTTGATGATGAAGGTGCCGTTAGCGGTCATGATCGGAATCTCTCCGAAATACACCTCCTGCTCCTTCACGTCACGGATCGTCTGGGAACCGTCTGCATCATCCCAGGCGACGAGGCGAATCGTCACCTTGAACGGCGCGGCATAGGTCATGCCACGCTGCAGGCATTCCTGAACGTCGTATTTAGGCTGCTCCAGCGCATAGCCGACAAATTCCAACGAAGCCGTGTCATTGAAGTCACGGATCGGGAAAACCGAATTGAACACGGCTTGCAGGCCGACGTTCTCTCGCTTTTCCATCTCGATACCGGTCTGGAGAAAGCGTTCAAACGACAGCTTCTGGATCTCAAGCAAATTCGGGATATCAATAATCCGCGGAATGCTAGAGAATGATTTACGGACTCTCGGGGCAAAATCAGAAAAATTGGTCTCAGGCACGAGTGTTCGTCACCCTCCTGTGTAGCTTCGCTCCGTTCGGGCCACTCTTCCGAACAGAAACGACGCTTGACCGATGTCACACGGATGACTGGGCCTCATCCGCAATCGAGCGAACAGGTTTTCTACATCTTGCGAGCACTTCGCTCACAGCAAAAAACCTGTTCCACAACGCACTGATAGTTCCGCCCCCCAGCATCGTATCCAGGGAGCGGAACCAACAATTCAGCGCGTTCGTGTCAGAGCCAACTTATTTGACGTCGACCTGACCGCCGGCTTCTTCGATCTTCTTTTGGATCTCAGCAGCCTCGTCCTTCGGCACGCCTTCCTTGATCGACTTCGGCACGCCTTCCACCAGTTCCTTGGCTTCCTTGAGTCCGAGACCAGTGATGGCGCGGATTTCCTTGATGACCTGGATCTTCTTGTCGCCGAACGAGATCAGGATGACATCGAATTCGTCCTTCTCCTCGGCAGCTTCGCCGCCGGCCGGTCCTGCAGCAGCTGCAACAGCAACCGGTGCGGCCGCCGAAACGCCCCACTTTTCTTCGAGAAGCTTCGCCAGGTCGGCTGCTTCCATGACCGTAAGAGCCGACAGGGTTTCCGCGATTTGTTCGAGATTCGCCATTTTATTCTTCCTTCTTGTGGGCGGTGCAATCGAGTGCTTCACACTCTTCACACTCTCCCGCCCGGTCATTGTTAAGCCGAAATCGAGCAATCTCGAGATCAGCCAAATCTGAATTCATTCAATTTCAGCCCTGAGCCAAATACAGCTTTGAGCCTATAAACAGCCTTGAGCCAACAAACAGCCTTGAGCCGATAACGAGTGTGAGCCGGCCACGCGCCAGCTCGACACAAAACTCTTTGTTCTTATGCGCCGTCGCCTGCTTCGGACTTCGCCGCCACCACGCGAGCAATCTGCCCACCCGGCTCCTTGAGAAGACGAGCGAGCTTGCTGGCCGGAGCCTGCAAGAGTCCTACGATCTGCCCACGAAGCTCGTCGAGCGAAGGCAGTGTTGCCAGCTTCGAGATCTCCGCGATATCAAGAATGGCGCCATCGAGCACCGCGCTGCGGATTTCAAAGGCCTCGTTCTCGTTGGAGTAGTCCACCAGCGCCTTTGCGAGCGCTACCGGATCACCAAAGGACATCGCGATCGACGTCGTCCCTGTGAAGTGCTCTTTCAAGCCCTCCGCCGGTCCGCCTTCCGAAGCCAGTCGAAGAACGGAGTTCTTCGCCACCCGGAATTCACTCTCACTTGCTTCTGCGCCTCGAAGGCCGCCGCGCAGGGCTTCCATCTTCTTGACGCCGAGGCCGCGATAATCCGCCACGAACACGCTCGTCGCGCGCTTAAACTTGTCGCTTAGCTCCGCGACCTGATCTTCTTTTTGTTGTCGAGTCAGCATGAGACTTCCTTACTCCGACTTCAGCGGTGAGGTCGGGTCGACCTTGTATCCGGGGCCCATCGTCGACGACACGTTCACCTTTTTCATGTAGATGCCTTTAGTCGAAGATGGCTTCGCCTTGAGAATCACATCGAGCAGCGCCGATGCATTCTCCCAAAGCTTGTCCGCATCGAACGAAACCTTGCCAATGCCGCAATGAATAATGCCGGCCTTGTCGACGCGATACTCGACCTTACCGGCCTTTTGATCACGCACAGCGTCGCCCACATTCGGAGTCACCGTCCCGAGCTTCGGGTTCGGCATAAGACCGCGCGGGCCAAGCACCCGACCGAGCCGACCCACAACGCCCATCATATCGGGCGTCGCAATCACTCGGTCGAAATCGAACCAGCCTTCCTGAATCTTCTTCGCCAGCTCGTCGCCGCCCACATAGTCCGCGCCGGCTTCCAGCGCTTCCTTCTCTTTATCGCCCTTGGCGAAAACGAGAACGCGTGAGGTTCGACCGATACCGTTAGGAAGCACGATCGCTCCGCGCACCATCTGGTCCGCGTGCTTCGGGTCAACACCCAGGTTGATCGCAATATCGACGGTCTCGTCGAATTTTGCGGCCGGGGCTGCCTTCAGCATTTCCAAGGCCTCTTTCAGGGTATAGAGCTTGTCCTGCTCGATTGCGTCCTGAGCCTTCTTAAATCGCTTGCTCTGCTTGGGCATTTTAATTAGCCCTCCACGACATCGAGGCCCATCGATCGGGCGGTACCCGCGATGATCTTCTTGGCCTGCTCGAGGTCGAATGCATTCAGATCTTCCTTCTTCATCTCGACGATCTCGGCGAGCTGTGACTGCGTCACGGTGCCCACCTTGGTGCGGTTCGGTTCACCCGAACCACTCTTGATCTTCGCGGCGCGTTTCAGCAGCACAGCTGCTGGCGGCGACTTCAAGACGAACGTGAAGCTTCGATCCACGTAAATCGTAATCTCGACCGGGATAATGAGCCCAGCCTTATCCTGCGTCTTGGCGTTATACGCCTTGCAGAACTCCATGATGTTCACGCCGTGTTGACCGAGCGCCGGGCCCACGGGCGGCGCTGGATTCGCCTGCCCTGCCGGACACTGCAGTTTCACGACTGCCATGACCTTCTTTGCCACTCTACTTCTCCCTACCACTGGCGGTCTGCGGTCGGCTTGCTGCGCCGACCTCCCGCTTACCGTTGGCGGAAACCGAGGGGCGGCATGCCCATCGGAATATCAATCAATCAGGCATCACGAGGCGCCGAAAACTTCGACTCCTTAGATCCGCTCTGCCTACCTGCAGAGTCAACCTTCAATTAACTTGTAATCAACCCTACTTAGGCCTTCTCTACGTTCGAGTAATCAAGGACCACCGGCGTCGCCCGCCCGAAGACCTGAACCATCACACGCAGCTTCTCTTTGTCTTCCATTACTTCATCAACGAAGCCCGAGAAGTTCGCGAAAGGACCTGTGGTCACTCGCACGTTCTCGCCTTCATCGAATCGAATCAGAGGCTTGGGCTTGACCGCCCCTTCCTTGATTCGCTGAGTCATTCGCGCGACTTCTTCGTCGGTGATTGCCGGCGGGTCGGTCGCATTTCCAACGAAACCCGTGATCTTGGGCGTACCCTTAACCACATGCCAGGTCTCATCGTTGAGTTCCATGTGCACGATGATATAGCCAGGAAAGAACTTCCGCTTGGAGGTTCGCTTCTGCCCACCCACCATCTCTACGACAGATTCTTCAGGAACAAGAATCTCGTCGAATTGTTCGTCAAAGCCCATCGTTCGAGCGCGCTCTTCGAGGGCCTTCTTCGCACGCGTCTCCTGGCCAGAATACGTGTGCACGATGTACCACTTCTTCTTGGGATCATTCACAGGATTTCCGCCCTGCCCACCCGTGCCCGAAGCCGCTCCGCCCGATTCGGTTGAGGTATCCATCAGCCCAGCACCATTTGCATCACTCGACTCAGTCCGAAGTCGACGACGCCCAAAAAGGTTGCAATCAAGGACACGATCACAAGGACCGAAACCGTTCCAGTGATCATCTCCGCCTGGGGCGGCCATGTCACCTTGTTGAACTCGCCCTGCACTTCCTCGACGTATTGTCGAGAACGAGCGAACCAACCTTTCGATTCTTCAGCCATTGCCACTCTTACCTCGGCCCTTCTAAGACACACATTTGTTCTCGGCCTAGCTGAGCCTGTGAGACCTTCAGATAGTTCTGAAAGACTCACCCGAAAACGTTCGAGATGGCAGGGCCGGAGGGACTTGAACCCGCAACCTCCGGATTTGGAGTCCGGCGCACTACCAATTGTGCTACGGCCCTACACAACTCGACGTCACGCACACTCGCCTCCAAAGAGACGACCGCACGCGCACCAATTATTCGATCACTTCTGCGACAACACCCGAACCCACGGTTCGGCCACCTTCGCGGATTGCGAACCGAAGTTCCTTATCCATCGCGATCGGCGTGATCAGCTCCACCGTCATCTCGACGTTGTCGCCCGGCATCACCATCTC
>JBDNFB010000039.1:0-58723 GCA_041690055.1 Myxococcota bacterium
GTCCATCTGTATAGGCGAGGATGACGCCGACGATGTCGAAGTTACCGAAGCATAACATACGGCCCGTCACGCAGGGTGTCTCCTCCGCCTCGATTCCGCTTGAGAATCCGACGACCAGGTGGCGCCCGCCGACCGCGAGGCATTCGAGCGACTTCATCATCACGTCGCCTCCGACGCCGTCGAAGCAGACGTCGACGCCGCGGTCCTGTGTCGCTTCGAGAACGGCCGCTGCGAAGTCGTTCTTTCGGTAGTTGATGACTGGATCGGCGCCCAGGCCTTTGACGAACGCTTCCTTTTCAGGGCTGCCTACTGTGGCGATCACGCGCGCACCCGCTGCGACAGCGAGCTGGACGGCGGCCGAACCCACGCCGCCCGCTGCGGCGTGCACGAGCACGGTTTCGCCGGCATGAAGTCGACCCCGTTGATGCAGCCCGAGATAGGCCAGATGGAATGGATAGAAGAAGGCCGCCGCCTCGACGTCGCTGAGTCCATCAGGCGCATCGAAGGTCATCGAGACTTGTCCAATGGCGAGCTCGGCGTGCGCACCGGTTGCACCCCGCCCACTTGAGGTTACGCGGTGCCCCATCCATTGCTCTGCACCCGTCCCCGCCGCGACGACCTCACCCACGAATTCCATGCCGAGGGCGTAGGGCAGGGGAGGATTCACGGTCAGGTAGCGCCCGTGGCACGCGTCGACTTCGTTGTAGTTGAGAACGCTCGCGGTGGTTCGCACCAGGACTTCGCCAGGGCCCGGGATTGGATCCGGGGCTTCGACGAGTTCGAGCGCCTCAGTCGGGCTTCCATGTTTCGTAACTTGCCACTCTCGCATGTCATTCTCTCCCTGCCCGCGCACGTCGAGCGAGATGCCGATCGAAAAAGCGTGCCGTCACATCAAAAACCTGCCGCGACTCGGGCAGGCTCGTATTCGCAAAAAAATAGTGCATGAGTCCCTCGAAGACGTGGAGTTCTGCCTCGACGCCGGCGGCGATGAGGCGTTGATGGGTCACGATGGCGGAACTGAGCGCGCCGTCTCGGGTGCTCGTGATGACGAGTGTCGGTGGGAAATGTTTGAGCAGCTCCGGATGGTTGACCGGTCCCACGAGCCGATCATTCCAGTCGGCGCCTTCGAAGTAGGCGACCTCGCCCCCACCGACCCGATTCTCGCCGAACGCTTCCGTGATCACGGCCGCGTCGCCGATCCCGAACTCGCCTGCGCCGGCGCAGAAGATGCCTACGGCTCCCGGCGAAGGAAGATTGTGTTCAGCGAACCACGCCACCGCCTGCGCAGTCAGCATGCCTCCGGCTGAGCATCCGAAGATTCCGATCTGCTCGGGCGTATGTTTTTGGAGTAGATTGCGATAGACCGTTGCGACATCTTCGCTGGCTGCGGGGAAGCGATGCTCCGGTCCTTGTCGATAGTCGACGCTGACCACGCGCATCCCGGCGACCGCAGCGACCGGAATCGATTCGAGCTGCCCTTCGGTTCGAGCGCCCAGGGAGAATCCGCCTCCGTGAAGGTTGATCAGGACGCGCTCTGCGTTCGCCGGTGGAATTCCGTCTGCGGGTTCGAAGACTTCTGTGTAGACGCCGTCGATCTCTAGGACGGACTCGCGCACGGCATAGAGTCGCCGGGCCTCCTCGATCCTGGGTGCGTAGAAAAACTCGTCGAGAATGGATCGCCGAGTCGCGATGTCGGCCGTCGCAAGATCGAGCGCGTGGGGAATCATCTCTTCGCGAATGGCGGCTGCGGAGCGGATGGCGGCGTCGCTCACGAAAGCAGACGGGGGGACTTCGCGTGTGAGTCGCTGAGCGAACAGGACGGCGCCGACGGCGACGGCACCTGCCAGGAACGCGATAATCATTCGAATCATCGGAAGTCCTCTTCTTTGAATCGGGCTCTTCGCAGTCTAGTCGTCGGACAGTTAGTAGTTGGAGAGAAAGTAGGTGAGGCTTCGGATGAGCCCATCCTCGACGACGAAGAGATCGACGGCGTGTACGGAGTCCCCGTTGTCGAGGGAGATTCGAATCTCCGCCGCCACCCGATTGGCTGAGAGTAGAAGCTCGCCTACGAGTTCAGGCGTCGGGCCCGCGTTTCGAATCACGCCGGCATAGAATTCCCGGATCACGTCGCGGCCGGACTTGATCTCACCCAGTCCGATCAACTCGGCATCCGGCTGAAAAAGATCTGCGACGCCAGGATCCCGCGCGCGAATGCGAGAGAAGTAGGCCTGGACGATTTCTTGTGCGGACTGGGACACGACTCTCGCTTCTGCGCGGCTGCGCTGCGAACTCGCTCGGCGGGCGATGGCCGGGAGGGGTGATACTGGCTGCCTAACGGCTTTTTGGGCGGCGGCGACGCACCGACTCGTGAAGCTCCTCCTGGTGTAGCCGGCGCATCTATGTGGGCTCTTTCGCCACGAACTAATCACCTGATGTTCCCAAGAATGATCAAGCGAGTCGCGGATCGATTCGATGTACTCACGAAACTCCCCGCTGAGCGGCGCCTGCCGTTTCTCCCACCAATCTGTAATGGTCGGATTCTCCAGCATCCCTATGCAGGCATCTATCTTTGGCTTCCAGGATTTTTCGGAGATGTGGCCCTTTGTATAGAAGTCATACTGGCCGTCGTAAATGAGGAACCACTCGGCCATGAGCCACCGCAACCTACGAATATCCTAAGGGGTCAACGAGGAGGGGTCCGACGCGGCGTCCCATATCCGGAGGAGTTCTGGTTGCCCGGTCACCCTCGCGTGGAAGTCGATGACCAGCTTCGAAAGCTCGAGTTCCGTGCTCAACCCGAACGGATTCCGTGTTCTGCCGGATTCCCAGCGCCAAATAGCCGGGCGTCGCCACCGTAGCGATGGTTGCTATCACCGCACCGATACTACCGAATCCTGAATCGTCACTAATGCCGCCCAGCTCGCTTATAGGCTTCAGTCCCGCGACCGCGACCGCGAAGGCGAAGGCAGAAGGCAGAAGGCAGAAGCTCCTGCTGCAGAGTAGCAGCACCGCTGGAGCGTAAGATGGCGAAATAGCCGTCTAGGACGGCCGACGCGATCACGAAAGCGGGCGTGGCGCAGTTGCCCCAGACCTTGTCCGCCGAGGTCGGCAATTGAGGCATTCGCGTCAATGCCATTGCGAGACAGTCCCTGAGCAGGCGCGACGCAATAGTGTTTGACATCTCGTAGACTCGGCGTATTTTGATGAAGTAGTTCGCGGTACGGGAGGTGATTGTGCCGATTGCGAAGCGACTCGAGTGGTATCTCGAAGCAGCAGGTGTCGAGTATGAGGTTCTGCCTCATCCGCACTCCGCGTACAGCGCACAGACCGCGCGGCGTTCGCGTGTGCCGCTTCGCTGCCTCGCGAAGCCCGTGCTTCTCGAGGATGAATTCGGCTATGTGATGGCCGTCGTTTCATCCGCGCGGCGCGTCGATATCGAGCGCCTTGGCGCCGAACTTCATCGCCAGCTTGAGCTTGCGACCGAGGCCGAGGTCGGGCAGATCTTCGATGACTGCGAGGCCGGCGCGATGCCCGCGCTCGGACTGCCTTACGAAGTCCCGACGGTCTATGACGATTCATTGCGCGGATTAGCGGATGTTTATTTCGAGGCAGGGGACCACGATGACGTGGTGCACATGAGCGGTGATGCTTACCTCGAGCTCCTTTCCGATTCACTGCACGGTCGTTTCAGCGAAGTGCAGACGAGATCGAACGGTCACTGACGAGGAGGGGTCCAATGTCACTCGCCCATTCGCTGGAGAGTTTTCTCGATCGTCGAGGGGCGCACTACACCCTCGAACACCATGCCGCTTCGATGTGTAGTCTCGAAACGGCACGTCTTGCGCAAGTCGACGAAAGCCGTCTCGCGAAGTCCGTCGTGCTCGAGGATGATCAGGGCTTCGTACTCGCCGTGCTGCCGGCTTCGCGGCGCGTCGAGCTCGGTCGGGTCCGGCATGAACTCGGTCGAGCTCTTCGACTCTCTTCCGAGCACGATATGCGTCGCCTCTTTCCCGACTGTGCGATTGGCGCGGTTCCGCCGCTCGGGTCCGTATACGGCATTCCGACTGTCGTCGATGCAAGCTTGGAGTCTTGCGATGAAGTCTTCTTCGAAGGAGGCGATCACGAGACCCTGGTTCGAATGGGGGGCGACGAGTTTCTGGATCTACTCGAAAACGCGGCCGTCGTCGAAATCGCTTCGGACTCGGAGAGCTTGGCGTCGGCGTTGGCGACGCGCGAGCGACTCTACGACGCAATGCTATCCGTCGGGAATGCGATTGGCGCGCCTGTTGCCGCGGGCACGCGTTGGCGGAGCCGCCTGCGTCGCGAACTGGGTGTCCTGATCTCGGCGCTCGACGAGCACACGCAGGAAACGGAAGGGGTGGACGGCGTTCTGGCAGCGATCGCCGAACAGGCGCCGAGACTCTGCCCCGAAGTCGACCGACTGCGAGATGAACACCGAGCGCTCGAGGCTTCTTGTCGGCACATCTCGACTGCTGTCGAAGCGGAGGAATCTTCTCTCACTATCAGACGCGATGTACATCGACTGCTGCGCCGCTTCGATCAACATCGCCATCGCGGCGCCGACCTGGTCTATGCCGCCTTCAGTCTAGACTTGGGCGGCGGCTAAGAGTTCGATTACCTGCTCGACGCGCTTTTCGTGTCGAGTCTCTTCCGTTCCGTTCTGACGGGGCAGCGCCGCAACGTCGGCATTCTCCTCGTTCTTTGCATAAAGCTCATAGAGCGCATCGCCTCCGAACCCCGCCTGCATGAGACCACGCAGCAGATCAACGGTGACTGCGCCCATCTCGGGGGCCTCGCCGTAGGGGTTCTCGGCGAGAGAGGGGATCGCGTAGGGCTCGCCCGTGAGGAGCTCGATCGCCTTCTTGAGTCGATGGGCGTGGGCGGTTTCTTCACGACCGTTCTGACGCAACCCGGATGCTTTCGACAACTGATAGATCGTCAACAACGGGCCTGCGGAGACATCGAACCCGGTCGACTCAGATATGGAGGGTTATGGCGACGCCTGCGACGCCGATTGCGACAACGATGCACTCAAGGACGTCAATCTATTGGACTTCGGGGTGTTTTGGGCCGCGCTTACGGGGAGCCCGATAACCGTGACCGATCACGACGGAGATGGGGATATCGATCTCCTCTATTCAGGCTCCTTCATTGGGCAGTTGCAGGGCGGCGTGACGTCAGGGGCTCGTGAACGGACTAACCTGGACGCCGATCGGGCCACGGGGCAGAACGATCTGGATCTCTTCGCCACCGCGCACGAGCCGCATTTGGACGGTCGTTCCCGGCTCCCCCTCGAACGTTAGGCGGTTCAGGTCGGCTATGTCGAAGACGCGTTGGTCGTCGTATTCGGTGATCCGATCGCCGGGCTGTAAGCCGAGCGCTTCGGCCGGAGAGCTTGCGAGAATCGCATCGACCCGAACACTCGTCGGACGCCCCGTCGCTTCGAGGTACCGTTCGTACTGTTCCTCGCCGAGTTCGTCGCGAAGTCGATCGCCGTTCTGGCTATAAAACTCTGCGCCGAGAGGCTGCCCAGCCTGCGCCGTCTCGTAGCGAATTTGGAGCTGCTCCATTTGGAATTCTGATTCGCGTCGAACGATCGATTCCGCCTCTGAGACCGAGAACCCTCCGGCCACGAGCCGGTCGACGCTGGGGTCGCCACTCAATTTCTTAGAGGTGTCTGCCGTGTTCAGATCCGAAGCACCGCGGCTCTCGGCGATCGCTTCTACTGGTTCCGTCATGAGACGCCCTAGTTGGGCGAAGGAAGGGTCCGATGCCCGGTTTGTGTCGAGCGCCGCTAGCCGTTCCTTGAGCGTCGCGACCTCCGCTTCGAGGGCCCTTCGAGCGGCCTGCTCGGACAGGACTGTCCGTTCGAGCGCCTCAAGTCTTCCGGTCTGCCGACTGGCGAGGTCCTGAACGAGCGGGGTCTCGGCAGGACGCTCCGGGCTCAGCCCCAAAACGAAACTCGCGAGCAGCGCGGCGACTGTAATCGTCGCAACGAGACCTGTGATGATCAATGCAACGTTATTCCGCAACGAACTGCTCCAAAGCGTAAAGACCCAAATCTCGCGCGCTCTTCAGAAAAGCTCTCCTATCGATCTGAAAGCGGGCACTACGAGCTCTGCATGCAGTCTGTCTCGACGCACTTCGTGAGTGTAGTTTCTACGCGGGCTGGTAGCTCGGATCGGTTTGTCGGCCGGGGTCGAAGAAGGGTGCTTCGCCATCGACGGTGCAGCGCCGGATCACGCGACGCTGTGGGTAGTGATCGGAGACGCCTCGATGGAGCGTTGTGCGTTCGTCCCAGATCGCGAGCTGTCCGGGTTCCCATCTCCAGCGCACCTGAAAGCGCGGCTGGTCCACGTGCTTGGCCAGGAAGTCGAGAATCGCATCGCTCTCGCTTTCGGGGAGGTCGGCTATATGATGCATCACGCCGCGGTCGGTCATGAAGAGACAGCGCTTCCCGCTCTCGGGATGCGTACGGACAAGGGGATGGCGGAGCGCGGGATAGGCCTCTCGAAGACGGCCGGCGAGTCCTTCTATGCCCGATTTGCGTTCGGCAATTTCGACGAAGGTGTCGTGACAGGAGTGGACGGTCTCGAGTCCTTCGATGAGTTGACGCATGCGCGGCGACAAGGCCTCATAGGCCGCGCTTGTCGACGCCCACATGGTGTCGCCACCGTAGGCCGGGATTTCGAGGCAAGTGAGGAACGCGATCGCCGGCGGCGTTTCGAGCCAGGTGACATCCGTATGCCACAGGTCAACGCCCGGGAAATTTTCAGCATCGTCGACGATCACCTGATGCCCCGGTTTCTCGGCGCCGAAGAAGCGCTCGATCGGGTAGACGCTGATCGGGCCGAAGCGGGCGGCGAGGGCGAGCTGCTCGTCGGCGTCGAGAAATTGATCGCGGAAAAAAAGCACCTCAAAGGAGGCGAGGGCGTGGCGAAGTTCCTCGAAGGGCGCGTCGCTTAGTGGCTTCTTAAAATCGAGCCGACTGACGACGGCGCCGAGGGCCCCGATGCGCTGGATATCGAAGTGCGTGTACTTCTGCGAAGTGTGCTCTACGGGCATGGTGTGCTTTCCTATTCTTATGAGCGAGTGGGGTGTTCGCCGCGATTCCTCACAGATCGAGGACCACTTCGGCTGCTCGTTGCATAGCGCCCTCGACCAATCCGGTCGAGACGCAGTCGCCGATCGCCTCCGCCGCGACGCCTTTCGCGACGAGGGCGTCGAGCAGCGTCGTATCTGGAAGGGCGCCATTGCTGATGAACACGCGGTCGGCATGCGCGCTCTGAAGGTCGCCTTCGACGTCGGTCCACGTCACCGAGCCTGCTGAGATCTTGCGCAACGTGGCGTTCGGCACCAACCGCACGCCGGCTTGCTGCGCCTCGTGCACATAGCGCCAGCGCCCGACCATTCCGTTCGCCGAAGAAAATACGTCGCCCGGCTCGAGGACGACGACTTCAGCACCCCGAGACCGGGCAACACACGCGAGCGCGAGGCCAGCGCGGTCGCCTCCGATGACAGCGATCGGGACGTCGCTTTCCGAACGGTTTTCGGAGCGGTTTTCTGAATTGTCATCGGAACTCGTATGGGTGCTCGCCGAAAGCCAAGCACGGAGTTCGTCGACTGTCTGTACATGGAATTGACTGGATCCGGGTACATTAGGTCGAGGCCATCTTGCTCCGGTTGCAACGAGCACGTGATCGAAGCCGGCACCGACGATTTCCTCGACGCCCATTCGAGTACGCAATCGGAGCTCGACTCCTTCTTGCCGTTCCATCTCGCCCTCAAACCAGCGGAGTAGGGCGGCATTCGGCTCGGCCGTCGCGGCCGCAAGAGCGAAGCGACCTCCGAGTCGATCGGAGGCCTCGGCCAGGACGACGTCATGCCCTCGCAGGGAGGCCAGGCGCGCGGCTTCCATGCCGGCCGGACCACCTCCGACGACGAGAACGCGCCGACGCTCGGCGGCCTTCTCGATCCGGCGTTCGGACTCGAATCCCGTCAAAGAGTTGACCGCACAGCGCAGCTTCGAGCGTTCGAAGATCTGACTGATGCAACGGTAGTGATACATGCAAGGCCGGATGGTTTCGGGTTCGCCCGCCGCCAATTTGTTCGGGAGATCCGGGTCGGCGAGAAGCTTTCTGCCCATCGCGACGAAGTCGGCACGTCCGTCCGCGATGATCTCTTCGGCCAGGTCGGGCTCGATCCGGCCGACCGTGATGATGGGAACGGAAACGCGCTTTTTGATCGCTGCGCCGAACTCCACGAACCGCGCCGGGATATGCGTTGCATGCGCTTCGGAGTAGCCGATGGCGCGTGCTGGGTCGGCGTAGGCGCTCACGTGAAATGCATCGGCGCCCGCCTGCTCTGCGAGTTCAGCGACGCGCCCGGCGTCTTCGAGGGTCTCGCCGCGGGTGAAGAACTCTTCGCCGTTGATGCGACACCAGATGGGGAAGTCAGGCCCGACGCGACGGCGAATCGCCTCGAGGACTTCGATCAGAAAGCGGGCGCGGTTCTCGACAGATCCACCGTATTCGTCTTCCCGCCGATTGGTGGTTGGTGAAAGGAAATTATCAATTAGATAGCCATGCGCCGCGTGAAGTTCGCAGGCGTCGACCCCGGCCTGCCGCGCACGATCGACGGCCCCTGCGTAGTCCTCCGCCATCGAGGCGATATCGTCGCGCGTCATTTCGTGGAATATTGGCTTCGCACCTTTCACTTGGGCGGGGGTGCCCATCCGGCTCATCTCGCCGGGAGTGAGCATGCCCATCAGAGGATCTGCGCTTCCCGACTTCGTCGGCTTTTTCGGTTTCGACGGCACCATCAGCGGCCGCCCAGCCAGCATGTCCTCGACAGCGGCCTTGCCGTTATGCACGAGCTGGAGCGCCAGCTTTGCGCCTTGGGCATGGACGGCATCCGCGAGTAGGCGCCACCCATCAATGAAAGACACATCGCCGATCGAGCTTTGGTGCGGACTGGCTTGGCCTTCGGGCGAAGTGATGCCGACGGACCCGACGATAAGAAGCGCCGCGCCGCCTCGCGCACGGGCTTCGTAGTAGGCGACCTGCTGCGGCGTGACATAGCCTCCGTCGGTGGCTTGGTCATCACCCATCGGACACATCAGAATCCGGTTTCGGAGTTTCATGCTACCGATGCGGCCGGGCGAAAGAAGATGGGGATGCTTCATGAAGGGAGGGGCTCCTGACCGGCGAATGGGTTTGAGTCTCTATTCTATTTGTAGCTGAACCAGCACGAGTCCCGCGACCAGCAAGCTCGCAGCGACGATCCGCGTGCGTCCGAACGATTCACCGAGCGTCCTGATCAGCGCTGCAAAGAGCACGCGCGACTCGCGAAGCGACTAGACTGAGGCGCTCGGTGCTCGCGCCAGCGCCTAGGCCTCTTTAGCCGAACGGCTCTGCGCGAGATCTGCACGCCCCAATTCAGCGAACGACTCGCGAAGCACGACGACCGCGGTCCGAAGAAAGAGGAACGCGATCCCGAGCCCCACAAGGGAGTCGGGCCAGCCCGACCCAGTCCAAGCCACCAAGCCGGCCGCCCCGAGAACAGCGACGTTCGCGATCAGGTCATTACGAGAGCAGAGCCACGTTGAACGCAGATTGATGTCGTCTGCACGGTGGCGCCAGAGAAGACCAAAACAAATCCCATTGGCCGCGAGCGCGAGTGCGCCGGTCGCCGCCATGGTGGGAACGATCGGCGGGGCCGGAGCGCGGAGGCTGAGTGCGACTTCGAGGAGGACGCCGAAACCGAACGCGGCCATCAATACCCCCTTGAAAACAGCTGCGCGGGCCCGCCAAGTCAGGCTTCGATGCACGACGAAAAGACTGAACGCGTACACGAGGGAGTCGCCCAACATGTCGAGTGAGTCTGCCAGGAGTGCGCTTGAGGCCGATACGAGGCCGGCGCCGAATTCGACAAAGAACATCAAGGCGTTGATTGCGAGGACCGCGACCAGGACGCGTGCGTGACGCGACCGGATCGCCGACAGATCTTCCGCTTTGGCACCGCAGCAATCGTCCATTTGATCAACCGCTCTTTCGTGTCTCAGGATCAAGAGTATGGAATGTCCGTCCAAGCCGGAGCTCCGCCCCACGCTCCTGATCGCAGTCTAGCGAATGAACTTTTGGCATTCCGGCCATGTTGAGAGCGGAGCGCCCAATCGACCTCTGCTATTTTGGAGACATAAGTGTGGCAAACGTGCGAAAATAGGGGTTCGGAAAAAGCTGGAGCTCTGTACCCAACCAGACTGAGGGAACTCGACGACGTCAAGATCGTCTCACGATTTGAGGCGATGGCGAGCTGGAGGACTGATCCGATGACAATTTCGAACGCACGCAGCGGTCTCACTCTTGCCCGAACGACTTCGCTGATCGCAGACTGGACCACAGACCGTACCGATCGGGGTGATCGCCCGGTGCGCCGCCTTGGACTCCTTGGCCTCGTTGCATTGACCTCGTTCAGCTTCGGTTGCGCCGAGACCGATCGCGATCTCTACGCGTCGTGCGACGTGGGCACGACCGAATTTTGGAACACACTCGGCCGTAAGGTCGTTTGGCTCGGAGGCTGTAACACGTTCGTGCAGGAGCGCTGGGACGGAGTTCAGTGGGTCAATCAGGACGGTGACATTGCCTGCTTCTGGGAAGGCTTCGCTCAGCCGGTTCCCGCGAAAGAATCGCGTTCGACCTCGTTTACGGCGCGCGATCCGGGCACTTGGCGGCTCGCCTACGAAGTCGGCTTCAACTGCCAGGCGGATCAGCCACTCCGTGATCAATTTTGTTCCCACGTCACGCAGGTCGTGACAGACGAGTTCAAGGTGCTCGCAGCGGACGATGACGAAGGGTTTTGCACGGAGACTGGTGGCGATTGGAACGCTGGCTATTGTGGCGACTTGTTTTGCGGTCAGCCCAATACATGCCTTGCGATCATCCCCGGTTACCATTGTGGACCCGATGCCTACTTCGTCCCGGGCGAAGGCTGCGTAGAGGACCCGGCTTGTGACGGTGGCGCCAACGAGTAGGATGGTTGTGCCCCAGACTTGCTGAAGATAGCCGTATAGGACTGGATCAGGAATCCACTCGCTGCCGCGAGAGGAGAAAGGCGTAGAGTAGAATGATTGAGAAGACGCATCAGATCGGAACTCCGGATGGAGCGATGGAGACTTTCAGCGTTCACCCGGACGGAGGGAGTTCCTATCCTGCCGTCATTCTCTATATGGACGCGCCGGGGATTCGCGAAGAACTCAGGGATTTTTGTCGGCGAATCGCAGGGCAGGGGTACTACGTGCTGCTGCCGAATATGTACTACCGGCCGAACACGCCTCATTTCAATTACGCCGAGCTGATGAATGCGTCTAATGCTTCGAGAGGCGCGGCGACGATGAAAACAATGTTCGAGGCAATGTCCAGCCTGACGAATGAGCTGGTTATGCGCGACACGCAAGCCATGCTCGATTTTTTGGGAACGCAATCTGCGGCCAAGCCCGGTGCAAAGGGCTGTATTGGCTACTGCATGAGTGGGCAGTACGTAGTGAGCGCCGCGGGAACGTTTCCGGACGATTTCGCGGCGGCCGCTTCGCTATATGGTGTCTCAATTGTCACCGACCAGCCCGATTCTCCGCATCTTCTGGCGGACCGAATTCGGGGTGAACTCTATTTGGGGTTCGCGGAGACGGACGAGTACGTTCCGGATAACGTCGTTCCGGACCTGGTGGCGGCACTCGACGCGAACGGCGTCACCCATCACACGCAGACCTTCCCGAACACGCATCACGGATTCTGCTTTCCAGAGCGCGCACCTGCTTATGCGGAAGCGGAGGCGGAGCGGGTTTGGTCGGAAGTCTTCGCGATGTACGCACGACAGTTGGGCTGACTCTTTTTTTTGGTCATCTTGTTAGGGCATGAAATGCACTGAGTCAGGCCCAAGGCTCCGCCTTGTAGAGGACGCGTCCATCTCCCTCTACGACCGGTCGTCGCGATTTGGAATTCACACGTTGGACTCATGCGCTGGAAAAGGAGGCATAATGTTGAACATAGTACCCAGAGCACGATTTCTGGGAATGGGCATGACCCTGCTCCTCTCCCTTGGTCTGCTCCTCCCTAGTCATTCTTCAGCCCAGTACACCAAGAAACCCTCCAGGATTGTTCAGATCGTAACGCCCATAATCGCGGCATTGGATACTGCGGCGCTGGTTCAAATAGGTCCGACTGCGTTGAACCTCGGGGCGTTTACTATTCCTGATGGACAGGTTTTCGTGATGACCTCGCTATTGGTCTTTCCCGAAACGTACTCCTCAGGTTCAGTTGGGATCCATATCCTCCAAAGCTCCGCGACCAGGTCCTTCTACAGGGTCTCGACATCCGGACCGACTCAGCTTCAATTTTCTGTTGGGCTCGTGCTTGCCCCGGGAGCAGCTCTGAGTATTCGGAACGTCTACTCGGGAGATCCGTCGATTCGTGTCACCGCTACGGGTTATCTGGCACCGGACGTTTAGGCTGAGAGGAGGTCGCTCGAATGGCATGATCAAGTTGGAAGAGGGTAGGAATAGGGATTTTGCTCGCGCTGCTATCCGCTTCTCAGCCTGCACAATCGCAGACGGCTGATCCGGAGGGCCCGACGCGTTCGGGACTGAATGATTCACTTTCAACGGCAGTGGCGGCGGGCCAGCTCCCCTTCTCCTCTGCGTTATTGATCTTGGGATGGATCGACTCGGGAAACGCGAACGACGTCGATTTCTATGAGTTCGACGTGACCTCTCTCGGCACGTTGGTGTATTTGGATGTCGATCTCACGGACGATTTGCTGAACGAGGATGATCTCGACGATGGACTCGACACCGCATTGTGGATTTTCGACAGTGCGGGAAGATTGATCGCGCAGAACGACGATGCCGATTTTTTCGGTCTCGAAATTGACAACGACGCGACGGATCCGGGATCCGACGCTCTCGCCGATCGGGATAGTTTCATAGGCGGTCTCAGCCTTTCCCCGGGAACCTATTTCGCGGCGGTCTCCTGGTACGGGAAGGACGCCCATGCGGCCAGTCAAACGGGGCTGACCTTGGCCGCGCTAGGTCACTCCGGAAATCAGGTGAGTGGCGCGAGTCCGAATAGTTCTTTTGCGAGCGCGATGTGCAGGAATCCATCGGCCCCCGCAGCGCAATGTACGGGCCGATATATCCTCAATGTTCGGACGTCATTTGTACCCGAGCCGAAGTTCAGCACCGCGGTCTCGATCGGCATGCTCGCCCTCTGTCTGATGGCGGGACGCGGCATGCGGACCGCTCCGCGGGGTCAGGCTCTCTGTTGAGCCCGAATTTGAAGTTCGCCTCCGTGGGGGCCTGTGGCGTCCGTGGCGTTAGCCGGGCTTAGTCTGCGGCGAGGCGACCGATCAACTCTTCGCCTGTGAGCCGAATGCTTTTCATCACGTTTTCCTGAGACACGCCACCCATCTGCATCAGGCACATGAGGCGATCACAACCAATCGCGTCAAAGCCTCGCAACTTCGCTTCGCAGGCGTCGACGTCGCCTATCACGACGGACTCAATCGACTCCATCACTTCGAAGGCTTCGACAGGATCGATCTTCTCGCCGGCGAGTTGTCGATTGAGGAGGGCAATGACCGGGATCGGATCGTTCAAGTCGAGATCACTATGATCTTCGGGTGCCTCGAGAGCGGCGTCACTCTCCGGCGCCGAATCCTTGAGGTCACCGCGAATTGCGTCGATCCAAACCTTTCGAGGCACGTGGAAGACTGCGGGCGCAGCGTTGATGAACCATAAGATCGCTTCGGCGGCGCCTGATTCGATGGCGGCCTTTCGCGTCTCGGCGCAGAACATGAACGTGAAGATGGAGCGCTGGGCGTTGATGAAGTCGCCGACGGGATCGCATTTCTCGAGTCCGCGATTGTACTCGCCGATCAACTGAGCAAGCGAATCGAGCGGCGACACCAGCGTTGTTCCGAGCACGCCGACTCCGAGCAATCCGGCCATGTGAAACGATTCCGGACTCGTCGAAGTCTGCCAGAGTGGAGGATGGGGCTGCTGAATCGGCTTCGGCACGATGTCGCGCGGCGGGATCGTCAGAAAGTCGCTCTTCCATTCGAACGCATCTTGGGTCCACATCTTCGGAATCATCTGCAGCGCTTCGCGAAGCTGTTCTCTCGAAGTCTCTGGATCGACCTCGAAGGCCTCCCATTCTGTCCCCCCGGAGCGTGCTAGGCCGAGTTCCAGTCGCCCTCCGCTCAACTGATCGAGGAAGGCCGCGCGTTCCGCAACACGAATCGGATGATTGATATTAAAGGGGGCCAATACGCCGGAATGACCGAGATGGATCCGTTCCGTGTGTTGCGACAGGACGGCGAGCATCATCTCGGGCGCCGAACTGTAGCTGAACTCCGTCGCGCCATGGTGTTCGACGGTCCACCAGCATCCAAAGCCGAGCTCGTCGGCGAGCTTGGCTTGCTCAATGGCGTCAAGGAAAATCTGCGTTTCGAAGGATCGATCGGCCGGAGCCCCCGGCGGCTTGGCTCGTTGCAGTTCAGAGAAGATGTCCAGAATCACGTGGCTGCCTCCTCCGTAACTCTACCCTCGTCAGGCCCAACAAGTCGAGCGATGATATGGCCATGCAATCGGGGCCACTTTCTGATCGTTTGCTCAAGGGGATTCCGTGTATGCCTAATGACTCCGAGGACTGGTCGGTCGAATCGCTTTTCCATTTCGTGGTGAACGCGACGAATTTCGAGCGATCGCTGGAGTTTTACACCCGGCTCGGCTTCCGCGTCCTCCGCGATAATCGGGACGTGGTCTGGCCGAGCTATGTGGGTGAGAATTTTGGCATGAAAATTGCGGAGGGGCGGGGGGCCTTGCTTGCGCTCGGCGAAAGCGAACACCATACCCGACTCGATCTGATCGAATGGCTCGAACCCCTCTGGGAGAATCCAGATGCGGTTCCGTCCCGCGATCGGGTCCCGCGCGTGATGGCCCTTCGAATGCGCAACCTTCGCGGTGCCTATCACGACCTCAAACGTCAGGGCGTCGAGTTCATCGCCGAGCCTCGGGATCCGGATCCAATGACTGGAGTTGAGTCCGTGGTCTGCTGCCGTGATCCCGACGGCTATATCGTCGAGCTGATCGAGTACATGGGCGGCCGGTTGGGGAGTCGTGTCGATGCCCTCGAGACCCGCTCGGGGTAGGCGATATGGGTAAGCTCGACTGCCCCAGCGCTAGAGCTGCGAAGTGTCGTTTGAGCGAGCTGGGAGATCGCGAAGACGTAGTCCGAGATCCCGTAGGAAGCGCGCTTCGGATCGAGAATCTGAAGGTAAAGGACGCCATCGACACCCACTTGGACATTGTCTTTTGTGATGCAGACCTGTTCTGGATATCGATCGCCATTTCCTTCAGCGAGTGCTTGTACGCGATCCGCTCGATGAAAGGAATGAGAATATGAAAGCCTGCCTTGAGAGTTCGACTGTATTTCCCGAGATTCTCGATGACATAGGCTTGTTGCTGGGGCACGAACGTTGCCGTCTTCGCGATGATGACGATCCCGATGATCCCAAAAGTAAAGACTTCCACGCTTCCGCCCCTGTTTGGCTAGATAATGCCCGTTTGACTAGTGACTAATAGTGATCGATGGATGCCGCGCGGGACCTCCAGTTTTGATGCGGATTCTCCGCCAATCGCGGCGATCGCTGTAATGGTGAAGGAAGACAAGCGTCAATAGTCAAGACGCAAATCGAGGGTCAGCCCTTCAGAAGGCTCCACGCGACACGCCGAGCCCGCTGCGATTGTGCGCGAGTCTCGATTGATTCCTGTCCAGCGCGCGCCGCGAAGCATCATCGCGCCGGTTGTGCCCGGCTCGATCGCATCGACCGCGGTGGCCCGATCCCCATCGACACCCTGCTGAACTGCGTCTTCCGGAGGTGGGCGCAATTTCTTGTAGACGCGTTGGCGAAAAACGACGAGCGAGCCAACCGCAAGCGCAGCGAAGACGATCCACTGCATCCACATCGGCATCGAAATTCCCGAGAGTTCAATCGCGCCAACGAGTAGAGCGGAGATGCCGAGAAAAACGAGGTAGAACTCGAGATCGAGAAAAGACATCTCGGCAACCAGCAAGAGTGCGCCGACCGTAATCCATCCCCATCAGGGCATCTCGTCTTCCTCATCATGAGCCTAGCACGCGAATAACACACGCAACGAAGGCAAGGAATCAGTCTCAAACACGCGGTTCGCGTAGACTCCAGTCAGCGAGTCACGGATTCGAGCTGGATCAGGAACCGAGAGGCGGAAATGAAAACGAGAATCTTACTACCGGTGTTCTTGCTCCCTGGATTGGGTCTCGCCTATTGGATCCGGCCTATCGGATCCGGCCGTTCTGGTGGGAGACCTGCCGCTGCGCTGATGATCAGATCGATGTCCGAATCGACGCTCGCGGAACCGTGGCTCCGCCAGTGGAAGGGACTCTAGTCACTCGGCTCCCGGACTCGGCCGCCCTTCGCTCGCTCTATCCCCTCGCGGCTGCCCTTGGTCTTGAGGGCACCGCTCGACGACGACGACGATGATCTCCGAGCGATTCTCGAGACCGCTCGCTATTGGTGGCATACGACGCCCGATCAAAGGATGCTCCGGGCTTTCGCGCTCGAGCGGCTTTCAGAGGTCGCCGAGAGCCTTGGCTGTCTACGTCTTCGTATCGGTCTTTCGAAGCTGCTGGAGCGGCTTGCGACGGCGGCCGAAGGCGTGCCGGCGGTAGGCCGCAGAGTACTACGCGATCATGGCGTTGCTCGAAGAGTTCAGCGGTTCGTCCGTGGCCGAAAACGTATGCGAGAGCGACGCCACTCTCTAGGAAGGAGTCGACGACAAGCAGCACGAGAAACCATGCAGCGGGCTATCATCAACCTCATGGTGCATGTGGTGATCGTTGGTGGTGGGTTTGCGGGATTGCGGGCCGCGCGGGATCTCGGCGGCGTAAAAAACGTGGAGGTCACGCTCTTTGACGAGCGAAACCATCACTTGTTTCAGCCGCTTCTCTATCAAGTCGCGATGGCGGGTTTGAGTCCGGCCGAAATCGCTGCGCCGATCCGTTCCATTCTCTCGGGCTACGCGAATATCCGCGTTCGCAATGAGCGCGTGGATCGCGTTGATCTGAAGGCTCGAGCGCTTTCGACGGCAAGTGGTGAGCATTCATACGATCTTTTGATCTTGGCGACCGGGGCGAGGCATTCGTATTTCGGTCGCGAAGATTGGGAAGCACACGCTCCGGGTCTCAAAACCCTGGCACAAGCGACCGAGATTCGTCGACGGGTATTGAGCGCGTTTGAAGAAGCAGAAAAGACGGACGATGCACAACGTCGGAAGTCTCAGCTCACCTTCGTGGTGGTCGGCGGCGGACCTACCGGCGTTGAACTCGCGGGTGCGATTGGAGAGATGAGCCGGTATACGCTCGCGCGCGACTTCCGACGCATCGACTCGAAACTTGCTCGAGTGATCCTCGTCGAAGCTGGCCCACGCATTCTTCCCATGTTCAGTGAAAAACTTGTGGGTCGTGCGGTTCGCGAACTCGAAAGTCTCGGCGTGCAAGTTTGGACCGAGAGTCTAGTGACCGATCTCGATTCAGAGGGTGTCTCGGTTGGCAACGAACGAATCGAAGCCGCAACCGTGCTCTGGGCAGCGGGCGTGAAGGCCTCCGCGCTTAACGCGCAGCTGGGCGGCGAGCTAGATCGGCAGGGTCGGATACATGTTCAAGCCGACCTTTCGCTGCCCGGTCATCCCGAGGTCTTCGTTGCCGGGGACCAAGCGCATTGTGAAGGTGCTGGGGGCGACCCGCTGCCGGGCGTGGCGCCCGTGGCGATGCAACAAGGGGCATACCTCGCGAAGGAAATTCGCGCGATCGCAGCCGCTAAGCCCACCACGGATGCGTTTCGGTATGTTGATAAAGGTCAGATGGCCACGATCGGTCGCAGGCGTGCGGTGCTCCAGATCGGAAAGCTCGAGATGAGTGGTTTTGCGGCGTGGCTTGCCTGGCTAGTTGTTCATATTTACTATCTGGTTGGCTTTAAGAACAGGCTCTTTGTTGTGCTTCAGTGGGCCTGGGCATATTTGACCTTTCGACGGGGTGCGCGCTTGATCGTGGATCGTGATTGGCGGGACCATCCCGACGATTAGATCGCCTAGTCGCGCCAATTGTTGGCCATCGGAGGCGCGGCGGTCCGCCGCTGCGTGATGCCACGCATCGTTTGTCCGTGAAACCTCCGCCCGTGCCTCTCCGGCATCTGGCAATAGTCGACTGAAAAAGAGGGCGCGCGAACGACTCGCCAGTGTGTAGGATAGAGGGGCCTGATCGAACGCGTCGCGAGGCCGGCGCGAATCCTAATCGAAACAGCGAAGGAGTCCGCCATGGGTCGCAAGTACAAGGTCATTTCCGGAGATGGTCACGTCGAAACGCCGCCGGAATCGTGGGTGAAGTATATGCCCGAGGAACATCAGGACCGAGCGCCTCGCCTGATCAGATTGCCCAAGGGCGGCGAGGCCTGGATGATCGAGGGGCAGCCGCTGATCCCCAACGGTCAGAACATCACGGGCCGCGGCCCGGTGAAGACCGAAGGCGGGAGCTATTTCAACGCGGACGGAAGCGCTGCGGAAGGTGCGGGTGATGGGGCTCAGCGCCTGCGTGAGCAGGACATCGACGGACTCGACGCTGAAGTGTTATTTCCGCCAATCTTCGCCTCGCGGGCGATCGAGAGTATCGCGGACAAGGATGTCTATCGGGCTTTGATCCGGGCCTACAATACCTTCCTTGCGAAGGACTACTGTGCAGTCGCGCCGGATCGGTTGATCGGGAACGGCGTCGTTCCGACGACGGGCGTCGATGATGCGATCGCCGAGATCGAATTCTTGAAGGCGAACGGGATCGGCTCGGTTTCCCTTCACATGTTCCCGAACGGTTCGGGCCTCGCCGCTCCCGAGGACGATGCCTTCTGGAAACGAAGCCTCGAGATCGGGATGCGCATGTCACCGCATTTCGGGTTCGGGCAGTTCGCCCCGGATCTGAGCAGTGTCGGCATCGGGACGACCGGCGATCCCTTCGCGGCCACCCTTACGCAGCGCGTCTCCGGCCAGCCGCCGATGTACACGATGAGTCAGTTGATTTGCTCCGGGGTATTCGATCGGTTCCCGGCGCTTCAATTCTATTTCGCTGAGGTGAATGCGAGTTGGCTGCCCTGGGGCCTCTTCGTATTCGACGATAACTATCAGATCTTCAAGGGGCCCTTCAATCGGACGCTGCCGCGCCTGCCCTCTGAATATGTGCGCGATCATTTCTGGTTCGGGATCATTCGAGACCCGAAGGCGATCGAGATGCGGGATCACCTTCCCTACGATCGGTTGATGTTTGGAACGGATTTTCCCCACTCGGTGGGCTCGTACCCGAATTCGATGAAGTTCCTGGACGGCTGTTTCGACGGCGTCGATGACTCGTATCGAGATCAGATACTGCTCGTGAACCCGGCCAAGTATTACGGCCTCGATCTCGAGGCCGACATCACTGAAACGCCTTCGGCTTAGTTCAGTTTAGTTCGGCCTAGTTCGGCCTGGTTCGAGGTAGCTCGGAGTGGTTCGGCATAGTTCGGCATAGCACCACATAATTCGGCATAAGGAGGCCCTAGATAATTCAATGAGTGAGCAAGTCGATGATGCAACGCTGGTCGAGCGCTTTCCCTGGGTACAGATCACCCACGACTCAAAATATTTGTACCGGGGGTGGCTCGAAAAGAAGCTCCTGATCAATCGCTGCGATGATTGCAGCACGTTCCATCATCCGCCGAAGCCGGTCTGTCCTGATTGCTGGTCGACGAATCTGACGCCGACCGATGTCGAGGGAAACGGCATCGTATTTCTCGCGATGCATTTGCATCAGGGCGCGCCGGCGCCGGGCGTCGACTACTCGAAGGGACCCCATCCGGTGGTCGCGGTTGAGCTCGAAGGGCTCGGGGGCGTTCGCTTCAGCAGCACGGTGATCGACTGCCCGGTGGAAGACGTGGTGATCGGCTTGCCCGTCGAATTGACGTGGATCGAACGATATGGCGCTCCTTTTCCGGTCTTTCGTCCGGTCTTTCGGAAGCGCGCGGGAGGAGCGAGCTGATGGCGCGGCGAAATCCGATGCGCGACGAAATCGCAATCGTGGGTCTCGGGTCGACGGAATTCAGTCGCGACGCGGGCGGCCGTTCGCCGGGCTCCCTCGCGGCGGAGGCCTGTATCAACGCGATTCGGGACGCGGGAATCGACAAGAGCCAAATCGACGGTGTGGTCGGTGCGCTCGAGCCGGGCGCGCCCCGTGCGAATCAGATGTCCTCGATTTTGGGGCTGTCGGATATCACGCACCACTCGAGCCCGATGCCCGTGGCGGTCTTTGGCCTCGTCGACGCGATGACGGCCATTTTCTCGGGCCAGTGCGACACGGTGCTTCTCTACTTCGCGTTTACGCGCGCGCCGTGGAATTCGCGCTCTGCTGCGAAGGATCCGTTTCGGAACTATCTCTCGATGGGCGGGGGAATGAAGGCACCGCCGGTTCCCGAGGCGATAGATCCCTCCGCGGCCTACACCGCATGGGCCCAGCGATACATCCATGAATATGATGTGCCCCGGGAGGATTTTGGTCGCGTCGCTCTTAATATGCGGGCCAACGCAGCGCGGAATCCGAAGGCGGCCATGAAGGCGCCGCTCACCATGGAGGGATACCTGAAGGCGCGGATGATTCGGGCTCCGCTTTGCATGCTCGACATGGATATTCCAGTCGACGGAGCGGATGCGTTCATCCTGACCACGACCGAGAAGGCCAAGACGATGACGCCCAACCCGGTTGTTATTCATGCGGCGACCGCTGGCATGGTCGGGAAAAATGACGAAGATCAACTTCCCGACCTAACGCGACATGGTCAACACATCGTGGTGGAAGCACTCAAGGAACGCAGCGATGTCTGGATCGACGACGTCGACGTCTTCTTCCCCTACGACGGATTCAGCATCATCACCCTCGGTTGGATCGAAAACATGGGCTATGCGAAACCCGGCCAAGCCGGGCGTTTCATGCAGGAGCACTGGGATGAGAAGCTGGGCTGCGTGATGATTGACGGCAAGGTGCCGATGAATCCCCATGGCGGCTCGCTCTCTGAAGGCGCTTCTCGCGGCACGGGACATCTCCGCGAGGCGGTCACTCAACTCAGGGGAGACGCGGGCGAACGTCAGGTGCACGATGCCAAGACTGCGCTCATCGGGTGTGGCGGCTTCTTCTTCAACTCTCAGGGCGCGATTCTGAAGCGACTCTGACCCCGCGGCCTCCAGCACTACGTATTCGAATTCATCGGCGCGATCGCTAGTGCTGGCGCCGATGACGACGTCGCGCCGTTCGCCCGCAGTGGGGTATGGGAGAGCACGAAGCGATCGACACCGGCGTCGGCAAGCTCTTCGAACTGGAAGCCTTCGCCAAAGCGGATCCCGAAGCGCATGTTCAACTCTTGATGGCAAGCATTATAGAAGCCGCACGTCGCTTCCGCGGCGAGGGTTCCCCAGACCCAGGAATCGATTGCGAGCAGCGCCGGCTTCCCTGAGGCGAGCCATCGCGTTTCGCGCAGCCAGGGGCCCGGCGAGCCGGATAGGAACTTTTCCGGGTCGTGTCGCACGAGGTTATTCCAGCCAGTGCGGATCATGATCGCGTCGCCGGGTTCGAAGTCGGGCAGCCCCTGTCTTGCGCAGGCGGCCTCAAAGTCCTCAACTGTTATGCGGTAGTTCGGCTCGAGCACGGGTCGGCCCTCGACTTCGAAAACATGCTCTCCGGCCGCGGCTTTGTAGCCGACGATATCGATCAAGAAGCCGCGCGTGAGCAGTGGCACGCCCCAGCTCACGACGTCGAGGTCGGCCGTGCCCCAGCTACGCGCGAAATCCGAGCCGCGGAAGCCGTTGTAGAAGAGGTCTCCGACGCCGCAGTGCAGAAGTCCGTTGACCTTGCTCGCGATATTATAAGTCGTCTGAACACGTTCTTCGTGATAGCTGACGAGGTTCGGTCCAAAGGGCGCAGCACTCTGCGAGTTTCCTTCGTAATCGGGGGGCGCTGCGTAGCCGGCGATCACGAGCTGCTGTTGATAGTCGCGGTCACCGAAGCCGGGATAACCGTTGAAGAGCACGTCACCGAGGTTGATGGTCTGGAGTCGCGCCGCACCGTGAAACATCGCGAGCGCCGCGGCTCGCTTCTCCGGCGTCACCTCATTGTAGGTACCAAGCTGATCGCCCGACCCATAGGGCCCGGGGGCCCAAGCACCGGCGACGACTGCCTCGATATCGAACATCTCATCGTCGATCGCGACCGAGTCGTTCTTCGCACTACTCACGGGGCCACTCCGGTGTTCGTTTCTGCATGAAAGCCTTCATCCCTTCCGTCCTCTCCAAGTTCATCATCGAGCGCTTGAATAGGCTGTGTCTGGGGAGCCTACCGCTGAAATCCTCCTCGATCATCGCCCGCCACGGTCAGTCCGGGGAATGCCCGGAGGAGACGCGGATTTCCCCCCTTGGAGTGTCGATCAGAAGTTCGAGACCGCTTTCTGGACCTTCAGTGACATCGGTGTCCAGCCCCATGGCTACGAATAGTGCCTTCAATCTGGCGGGTTCGGGATGAGTCGGAAGCACTTTGAGCAGGCGACACCCCTCTGGGAGTTCGGTCGGCCGCGGCGTCTCCTCCCAATCGATCACAAAGGGAAGTGCCGGGTTCTGTGGGGAGGCCGGAATCAGCAGCTTCCAGGCGACGCGTTCGCCATTCGGCATCACCCGCGACATGGGGACGGGATGCCACTCAATTTCTCCGCCCGAAAGATTCCTTTGAGTCTGATCAAGATCGTCGGAAGAGAAGCACCATCCCACCGGCCTCGGTGATTCGAGTGCGGCCAGCGAATCGCGAAGGGGCGAGCCGGGCGGCTGATCAAGATCGGGCGCGAGGAGTTCCAGGTAGACGTGCTCGCCGAGAGAGACGAGCGCGTTATGCGTTCCGTGCCCTTCATGCGCTCCGCCCAGAGTGGGATCCACTCCTGTTAGTTTTTCCCACCAGACGATCGCCGAGTCTAGGTCCGGGGCGCCGATGAGGATATGGTCGAGTCGTGTTCGAGGCATGATTCCTTTTTGGGGATCGTTCGTTCGAGCCCCAATGTCTACTTTTTGGGGTTTGCGAGATCCGGAGTGTCGGCAAAGCCACTCGCGTCGGACGTCCGTACGGGAACCGCCGTCGTGTATTTGATCTGCTCCATTGCGAAACTCGAGCTCACGTCAAACAATCCGGGAATTGTTGTGAGTCGTTTGTAGATCCTGTCATAGTCGGAGATGTCCGCGACAAGAACCTTGAGGAGGTAGTCCACGTTTCCGCTCATCCGGTAGAACTCGACGACCTCGGGAATCTCGCTTACGGCCGCCGAGAAATTCTCTAACCAATCCTCGCTGTGTTGGTTCGTTCGCACACTGACAAACACCACGGCTCTCATGCCGACCTTCGCCGCGTCGACGAGCGCCACGCGACCGGTGATCACCCCCGCATCCTCGAGTCGTCGGATTCTCTTCCAGCATGGGTTCTGGGTGAGTCCGACGGCTTCACCGATGGCTCCTGCTGACTGTGCGCCGTCCTCTTGTAAGAGCTCTAGGATTTTGGCATCTGTGGGGTCAATTTTCATAAATATTCCATTTGGGAGAGTGTTTACCCAATATATTGTATATTTGAAGATTTTTTTGCGTTGAGATGACCGCAATGGCAGCGCTAATTTACCCTCAATGAATGCGGGGTACACCAAATGACACTACGGAGAATCCTTCTCGAGCACCCAGAGGCGGTCGGAGAGACGTATCTCGAACACCAGAGAGCTGCCGCTGGATTCGGCTTGCAGATGATCGCGGCTGGGGCGGGCTGTTTGGTCCACGCACTCTTCCCTGCAGCCTTCACGTCCGTTGGTGGCCGGACAGTCGAACGGCTGCATCGGCAGATGGCCTCGCGCGGTATCTCATCGCAAAGTGCAGAAAGCACAGAGGGATCAGCGTCCAACGCGAAAACCGCCGCCATTCGTACGAGCTCTTGACGGAGCCAGAAAAACAGCTGTTTCGAACCTGAGTTGCCGTCGCGTTCAATCCTGATTCCATCTGCGCATCGGCCGCCGCATCAGCCGTCGGGCCGCCGTGTGAACCCGTTCACAGTCGCAGACGCACTTGGATCGTATTTTCTTTTCTTCCAAGGCGCCGCGGCTCACGTGGCCCCTTCCGAAAGGCTCCCGCGATGATGACTCATGCTGTCCGTCCCCCTAAGCCTGCCCCCTTCCAGTCGCTCTCTGCCGCGTCGATGAATTTGTGGAGTCCCTCGACTCTTAGCTTCATTCTGATGCGATCCGTGATTCACGTGATCGCGGCGTTAGTCGTGAGCATGGCGATGCCCGCCGCGGCTCAGCTCTCGGGCGGTGGCGGATCGGCGGTGCTGATGCAGCTCAACGTGGAATCCGCCGAGGTGGAAGGCACGTTCCTACGAAACGGTCGGCCGTTTTCGGCCGATTTCCTGGACAGCGGGTTCATCTACATCGAGTCAAAGGAAGGCGATCTCATCTTTCTAGGAAGCAGCATTAATGGTACGTACGGCCCCCTTCGCCTCATGCGGGGTCGCTATGCGCCGCAGTTCTCTTCTTTCTTTGAGCCGGCGACGGCTCCCCGTGGTAGTCGCGTCCCGTTCGCCGAACCGGTCTTGGTTGAGGCAGACCAGACCCTCGATTTGAATGTACCGGCCGTGAGGGTGACCCTCTCCTTTCTGTTAAACGGATCGACATTCCCCAACTCGCCGGGGCAGGTCGCCGACTTTTTACTCCGAGACAGCGCGACCGGTCGCGAAGTGAATATCGGTACGAGTGATCAGGGCGGAAATGAAATTTTTGTCATCCCGGGCTTCTACGACGTGATCTATGAGCATCAAACCGGAAGCCTAATTCCCGCGAACACACGAACCGTGATTCTTGAGAAAGTCCTCATCGATCAGGCGATGTCGCTCGATGTCGACGTGCCGTCGGTCCTGCGCACCGTCATCTACAGGCTTAACGGGGTTCCGTTTCCGGTCAGCGGACTCGATTTCGGCCAGATTCATCTAGAAGACGTGTCGACGAATACCTCATTTTTTGTGGGAAATACAAATGCAACGGCTCTGCTTCGTGTTATTCCCGGCACTTATCGCGTCATCTATGATTTTCGCGAGAGCCAGGGCCTCTCGCCCACCAATCGTTGGACCATTGTCGACGAGGGCCTAGAGATCGCGGTGGGAGGGAATAGCGGAATCCAAGTCGAGATCGCGACACATACCGTGGACCCCGTCTTCTTGATGGATGGCTTTGCTTTCCCGGGAGGTGGACTTGCGTTCGCGCAGATTGAATACCGAGCCGACAACGGCACCTTCGTTTCGCTCGGGCGCACCCACGAGGTTGCTACGCCGAGGCTCTTGATCGAGGGGAGTTACGATTTCTATTACCGACTGTGGGAATCTGATGACGCGATTCCTGCCAACCGGCTCACCCGCTTTGCGGCCGGACAAGTTGTGGACCAATCGGGCCCGCTTCTGCTCAACGTAGAGACGGCCGTGCTCGACCTGAACGTGCTGCTCGATGGCGAAACTTTTCCTCCTACGGGGCTCGACTTCGGTCGGATTCATCTCGTCGAATCTGAGTCGGGCGACGAGATTTACTTGGGTGATTCCAACGAGGGGCCTTTCCTGCGCCGCATCATCAAAGGTGAATACGATGTTGTCTACGAGTACCGAGAAAGTCAGGGCCTCGCGCCGACGAATGCGTGGCACGTGATCGGCCGAAGGCTTCAGCTGGACGGGCCTAGCTCGACGTTGGTCAATGTTCGGACGCAGCTGATCGCGCCGCGCTTCAGCCTCGACGGAGTGGACTTCCCCGACACCGAAAGCGATTACGGTCGATTCTTGCTGCGCGACGAGGACGGCGACGAAGTGTGGCTGGGCCGCACTTTCGAGGGGGCTTCTGATCGGCGCGTCATCGAGGGTACCTATCAGGTTGACTACGAGTGGCAGAGCGGCGGCGATGTTCCTTTGAACCCACGCGAAGCGATCGAGACGGTCGTGGTCCCGGAGCCTGGATTTGCTGCGGGGGTGCTTGCTTCAATGCTCTGGGGCAGCGGATTGTCGATGCGCTTGCGGAGGTCGCTCTGATGCGGTTCGTGTGCCAGGTCATGGTGCTGCTCGTCGTGAGCATCGCGATGCCCGCTGTGGCTCAGTTGTCGGGTGGTGCGGCAGTGCTGATGCGGCTCGACGTGGAATCCGTCGAGGTGGAAGGCTCGGTCACGCGAAATGGTCTTGCGTTTCCGGCCGACTTTCTGGACAGCGGGGCCATTCATATTGAGTCACGCGGAGGCGAACCCGTTGTCCTGGGAAACACTCTGAATACTGCGTACAACCCCCTCCGCGTTGTGTCGGGTCTCTATGAGCCGCAGTTCACTTCGTTCTTCGAGCCCGCGACGGCCCCTCGCGGTGACCGCGTCCCGTTCGCTGCCCCTGTCACGCTTGAGGCGGATCAGGTGCTGGACTTCAATGTGCCGGCTGTTCGGGTGAGCCTCTCCTTTCTGCTGAATGGAGTGACGTTCCCCGGCTCGCCGGATCAGATTGCCGACTTTCTGATGCGGCACAGAGACTCCGGTCGTGAAGTGAATATCGGTACGAGTCAGCAGGCAGGAAACGCGATTTATGTCGTCCCGGGTGTCTACGACGTGATCTACGCGCACCGGTCCGGAACTCTAATTCCCGCCAACACGCGGACTGTGATTCTTGAAAAAATTCTGATCGATCAGGCGATGTCGCTCGATGTCGACGTGCCGATGGTTTTTCGTACCTTCACCTACATGCTCAACGGGGTTCCGTTCCCGAATAGCGGTTTCGATTACGGTCAGATCCTGCTCGAGGATGTGTCGACCAAGGCCTCGTTCTTCGTGGGGCGAACTCATACGCCGGCTCTTCTTCGTGTGATTCCAGGCACCTACCGAGTCATCTATTCCTATCGCCAGACGGATGGACTAGCGCCCCGGAATCCGTGGGCTGTGATCGACGAGGAGCTGGTGGTTGCGTCGGGAGGGAGCACCGGAATTCAAGTTGAGGTCACGGCGCATACGGTTGATCCCGTCTTTTTGATGGATGGTCTCACTTTTCCGGGAAACGGACTCGCCAACGGGCGGATTCGATTCAGAGCCGGCGACGGCACTTTTGCTCCGGTTGGGCGGACCCACCTAGTTCCAGAATCGTTGGTGATGGTCGAGGGGAGTTACGATTTCTATTACGAACTGCTGCAATCCGATCCCGCCGTTCCTTCTAATCCGCTCACTCGGTTCGCGACCGGAATTGTCGTCGACCAGGGCGGACCGCTATCGCTCAATGTCGAGACTGCGGTACTCGATCTCAACGTGCAGCTCGATGGCGAAGCGTTTCCGGCCTCCGGTCTCAACTACGGTCGGATCCTACTCGTCGATCCCGAGACGGGTGCAGAAAGGGATCTGGGTCGGTCCTACGAGGGCCCATTCCTTGAGCGCTTCATCTTGGGTGAATACGACGTCGTCTACGCCTACCGACAAAGCGCCCAGGACCTTACGCCACGGAATCAGAGACACGTCGTCGCTCGTGGTCTTCAGTTCGACGGGCCTACCTCGACGTTGATTGATATCCGAACGGAGCTTGTTGCTCCGCGCTTCAGCCTCGACGGAGTGGAATTCCCGGACGTCGAAAGTGATCACGGCCGATTCTTCCTACGCGACGAGGACGGCGACGAAGTTCCGCTGGGAGACAGTCATGTGGAGGCTCCGGACGTTCGTGTCATTGAAGGCGCCTATCAGGCCGACTACGAGTGGCAAAGTGGACTCGATGTTCCGGCGAATCCGCGCGAAACGACCGGAACGGTCTTGGTCCCGGAGCCGGGCTTCGCAGCGGGGATGTTCGCATCGATGCTCTGGATTAGCGGATTGTCTATGCGCCGGTCCCTCGCATAGGCTGAGCGCGCCGTTTGAGCGCTGTATTCCGTGATCAATCTCCCGGCGGAACGGGCGTGCTCTCGGTCGATTTCAGCAATTGCTTCATGACATCGAAATCATCTGGTACCGGGACCACTCCCATCCGAGCTTCGTAGGCCTCGTACGCTTGGACGAGTCGTTCGAATTCGGCCACGCGTGTGTCGGAGAGATTTACGGTCTCACCGGGGTCTATCGCGATGTCGAAGAGCCTCCATGGTTCGCGATGGCGACGAACGAGTTTGAGGTCGCCCTCGAAGATCGCGGCGTTTCCCATCAGCTCGTAGCCAACGGGTTCATCTCGTTTTGGCCCGCTCGCGGTCCCGCGCATCGCTTCCCAGAGGCTCTGACCGTCGAAGGCTCCCGTGTCATCGTCTTCGTTCGACTCGCCGATTGCATCAAGCACTGTTGGCACAATATCGGTCACATAGCCGAACCCGCGATTCTTTTTACCCGGAGTAATTCGCCCAGGGAAGTGCGCGATGAAGGGAACGCGAAGCCCGCCTTCTCCAGGTTGCCCCTTATGGTCGGCAAGCGGGGTCGAGCTCACGCGAGCCCAAGCATATCCCGTGCTCGGGCAGGTTCCGGGGCGACCCAAATCGTCTGGGTCGGTGTTCGGATACTTGCGCTCGTACCACTAACTAGCGAGTGGACTGCGCTCCGGCTCTGAGGGGTCGGCGCCGTTGTCCGACACGAAGAGAAGGAGTGTATTGTCGAGTCGGCCGCTGTTTCGCAGGAACTCGACGAGTCGACCGATCTCATCGTCCATTGCCATCGCCATGGCAGCGTAGGCTTCCATCCGGGCCGACTCGTCTCGTCGAATTTCTGCCGGCAAGGTTTTCCATGTAGGGACCCCGTCCGCAAACGTCGACGGAGTTACGGTCTCATTAAAGAGTCCGAGCCTGCGCTGCTTTTCGAAGCGGGCCTCGCTGATTGCTTGCCAGCCTTCATCATAGAGGCCGCGAGACTGATCGAGGAACGGGTCCGGCGCGTGATGCGGCCAATGCACCGCTTGGAATGCCAGATAGCCGAAGAATGGATTGCCTCGATTGCCGCGGTCGGCATCCTCAATGAAGCGAATCATCTCGTCGACATAGACGGTCGCAGAGAAGCCGGCTGGCCGTTCGACGATCGCTCCGTCTCGGGTGAACTGCGTTCGCTCGCCGATGATGGGTGCGGGGGAGCCGTCGTTCCACGCGCTGCCGCTACCCTCCATTAAGGCCAGAGTGTGAGCAAAACCGCGCGCGTGGGGTCGCTCCAGCGGCCCGTCCCCGAGGTGCCACTTCCCGGTCATGGCGGTGTTGTAGCCGAGTCTCCGCAACCGCAGCGCAAGTGTCTCGACCCGGTGGTTGAGGTGCCCCTCGTAGCCGGGCTGGCCGCGCTGTTCGTCGGTCAGAAACTCTCCCATATTGCCGAGTCCCGCTCGATGATTGTCTGCGCCGGTGAGGAACATCGCTCGGGTAGGCGAGCAGGTTGCTGCCACGTGGAAGTTGGTGAAGAGCATGCCGCCTTTGGCTAGGGCATCGATGTTGGGTGTCGAAATTTCGCTGCCAAGGGCGCCGATATCACTGAAGCCCAGGTCGTCTGCGACGATCACGATCACGTTCGGCTTGATCTTGCCTTCGGTCGGAGTGACACAGCCGGGAATCACGGCGACGAAAAGAAGCGCACAGCCTATTCGCTTCGCGGTGGGTAACCATTGATGGAACATATTGATCCAGCTCCTCGGCAAGGGGGCCCCTTGCCGGCTTTTTGTGCGACTGCGAAATCTACTCTCCGTACCGTTGTGAAGACCTAACGATCCTACGTGAACTCTTCGAGAAAGCGGATCGCGTGATCCGTGATGATCTCGGGCCTTTCCATCGGCAGCCAATGCCCCGCACCTTCGACCGGAACGATTGCCCGGAGATCCTCATGCCGATCTTCGAGGCCTGCGCTGGGGATGAAGTACTGGACGCCATCTCTCGTTCCTTGCATGAAGTAGGTGGGAGCCTTAATTTTGACGCCTTCGAGTTCGGGTGTCAGTGCATGAAGTCTTGGGATGTTTCGATACCAGTTCACGGAGGGGCCAAAGCCTGTGCGCTCGTATTGCGAGACATAGTAGTCGACGTCTTCTTCGGTGATCCAGTCCGGCAGCTTGTCGGGAGTCGGGATCCCATCGAGGAACAGGCTGTCCTTCGGAACGGGTGTCATGTTGGCGTCAGGTCCATCGCCCGACGCGGCCCAGATCATCGCACGAAGCTTCCCCCGCACGTCGCTTTCAAGTTCAGCCTCGATCACTCCCGGTCTCTGGAAGTGGGCCCAGTAGAAGAAATTCTCGCCGTGAGTCTCTTGGTTACACATTGCGGCCCAACTGGGATCGCGGGTGTACGGCACGCTGAGATTCATGACGGCACGGACTCGGTCGGGATAGAGCAGGGCCACGTGATGGCCCACGATCGCCCCGAAATCGTGAATCATCAGGCAGTATTCGTCGTAGCCGAGTGCCGTTGCTATGCCGTCGATGTCTGCGGCGAGATCAAGCACTCCGTAGTCCTCGACGTTCTGGGGACAGTCGGAGCCGCCATAACCTCTCTGGTCAGGAACGGCGACGCGCCAGCCCGCAGCGACGAGTGGGTCGATCTGGTGTCGCCAGAGGTACCAGCATTGGGGGAAGCCATGCATCAAGATCACGAGCGGGCCTTCGCCCTCGACAACGGTACGAAGTCGAATCCCGTTGGTCTCGATCATTTCGAAGTTTCGGTTCTGCAAATTCATTCGAGTGTTAGGTCTCCGTGAGCGGGATATTGAAGAACGCTTCTGGGACTTCATGAGGGGCAAGCCTCACGAGGTCATTCGTCGTGGTCGGGCCTGCAGAGTAGGCTTACTCGCCCGCTCCAAGTCCGTCCTCATTGATGGTAAACGTTAATACAGGTATCCGGATCTGCGCGTCGAAGTCCCGAACGATTTCTATTCGTTCGCAGGTCCGTGCTTCCACTCTTCGTCTTGGGATCACGATCTTGGCTTCGCTTCAAGGGAAAGCGGGTCGGTGTGGTCGGTGTGGTCGGTTTGGTCGGAACCGTGGAACCGCTGCACAGCCGTTCCAATATCTCGCCGAGATCCCGACAACTTCAGCAGGAAGAGGTCCGTCGTCGCTTTCCGAGGGCGATCAGGAGACCCACGCCGGCTCCGAGCATCATGACTCCCCCCGGCTCCGGTACGAGGCTCGGCTCACAGGCGTCGCCGATGAAATCCATATCGACGTCTTCCTGCGCCATGGAGCAGACGCCCGTCACACCGCATGCGGCGTCCGCAAAACAGTTCGTTCCCCGCAATTGGGAATCCCCGGCGGTGCAGGTTCCACCGAGCGGCCCATTGGCGGCCGCCGGACAGTTGTCGGGTCCGTTCAGAACCCCGTCCTCGTCGCGGTCGATTCCCATTCTATGACCCGACCCGGGCGGCACGGCGGTGTAGGTCAGCGTGAGTGCGTCGCCGGCTGGATTTGCCTTGGCGCGAAGCGTCGCCTCCAAGATCGCAGGGCCGCCATCATCAGGCGTGTAGGTTCCGCCGTTTTCGCTGACGTAGCCCTTCTCCACCCCGCCTTCGACGGTCTTCACGATGACATCGCATTGCGTGACGGCCCCGCCGAGCACCTTCGATTCGAAGCTCGTGCCTGCCTGGGTGTCAATGAGCGCAATGCGTGCGTTGATATCCGCCCCGCCGAAATTCCCCGGCCCGACCGTGACCTGCTGGCCCACGATGGGCGCGATGTCGGTGGGGAAGGCGAGCAGGAACGCTTCGAGGTCGCGCTCCTCCTGATCGTTGGTGTCGAATACGCCTGCCTCGAGGAAGGTCTTGAGCGTGTCAAGCGAGCCGTCGTGAAGGAATCCTGTACCTCGTACTTGATCTCCCGCCGCGCTGAACATCCCGATCTTCTGATACATGTTTCGGTTATGCGGGACCTTCATGTGCTGAGGCTCGTTCTCGAAGCTCGCCTCGCCTCCGGTTCCGTAGAAGCCGTTGAGCGGATCGAGACTATGGCAGCCGTCGCAATCTTCGACGGTGTCGCTGGCATTGGGGTCGAGTGGAACACATTCGATCGTGCCCGCACCGCAACTGAACCATTTGTTCGATCCGAGCTGCTCGCTGGCGGTGAGGGTGTCGTCGAAACTTCGGACGGGGTTGGGCGGCAACTGGACCTCGAACATGAAGAGGGCGAACTGCTGCATCTCGGCCTGGCTGATGGTGCCTTCTTTTCCGACCAGACCCTCGAAGGCCACGATAAAGTTGCGAAAGGCTGGATCTTCCGCGCAAGGGGCGTTGGTGGAGTTCGCTTCGGCGTATCCCGGTTGGGTGCAGGGGTCGGTTCCGAAGAAGCCGTCCGCACGATCCCCGCGCCAATGCATCGCGCCATGCGTCGACAGGCCGCGCAGGGTTTGTGTCGTCATCGGGCCTTTCATGGGGTGGAAGGGCTGGGTCGGACTTGCGGATTCCAGAAGAATGTCGGGCTGCGGCTGATTATTGGTTCCGGGGGTGTCGTCGGGATTGCCGAGATTCCAGGCGAGGGCGTCGAAGTCTCCAAAGATGTGACAGCTCGAACAGGAGGCTTCGCCATTTCCCGAGGTGGCGACCGCGTCATACAGGATGGGCCGACCCTCGACGATCTCCGGGGACTCAGGGTTGTGGAGCCTGTGGACGACAGAGGTGGAGGTGGAGCCGGGTGAGAGCTCGATGACCTCGACCGAATTGTTGAAGCGGGTCGTGACGTAGAGACGATTGTTCGTTTCGTCGAGGGCCACACCGGAGGGGCCGCCGCCGCTCGTCGTCAGGTAGTCGGCGCTCTGCATTGTCGGGTCGAAATTCAATTCGTAGCCCGGGTCCTCGAGCTCGGCGCGGCTGAACACGCCGATCTTCGACGAGCCGAACGCCGGTATGTAGATCGTCTCGCCGTCGCTCGAGATCGTCGGTTGAAGGGGGGTCGCGAGGCTGTGCTGGAGCTGGGCATCGATCGCGACATGGTTCGCACCTGGGTCGGTGTGCAAAGCAGCGTAGTCGATGTGGCGATTGAGGTGCTGGATGTCCTGGGACGGCCCGGCGGGATCGAGGATCGTGATTCGGGATTCCGAGAGATGGCCCTGAACCGTGCTGCCCCCGTGGACGCCCGGGCCTTCGAAGCGGACATGGTTCGGGCTCTCGGTGTTCGTGACGTAGATCTTTCCGCTCGCGGGGTTCACCGCCATATTGAAGAGGATCGTTCCGACCGAGCTGTAGACCGTTCCCTTGGCGAGGGTGTTTGCATTGAAAGTGAAGACATCGCTGTCCGGAAGGGCGAAGGGAACTAACGAGTCCCAGGGTCGCCCTGCGGAATCCCTCCAATTCGTACCATCGAATTTGACGATCAGCCCCGTCTCCGGGGCGGTCTGCCCAGAGACGTTGTCATTGGGGGGGAGCAGTCCCCCCGGAGCGCCGCCAGCGGGCCCAGCCGCGTCGAAACCGTTGGGGATGACCGTCTCGTTGATCGTGGTGGTCTGGTTGCCGGACATGAAGGCGGCGACGTACACGTTGGTGCCATCGGTTGCGAGGGCGCGTGGGGTGTCCGAAAAGAAGGTCAGCACGTCGACGGGCGTGCCGCCGATCGTATTGCCGAGGGCGAGGGCATCGAAGGCCCAGACATCCGCACGGTCGATTCCCTCTGTCGTGAAGCGGGGATCTGCGGGATTCGAGCCGCCGAAAACCCCGGCGATCGAGGCGTGCGTTCGATGTTGTCCGCGATGGGCGGTGGTGATGAACGCACGGTTGCCGCCGGTGCCGGCGAACACGATGTCACGGGGTTCGTCCCCGACGAGGAGCGTTCGTGACACGATCGGAACTGCACCGGACAAGTCGATGATGCTGATGCTATCTGAGAGATGATTGACGACCCAGACTTCGTCGTTCGTGCGGGCGGCGACGGCGACCGGCTCCATGCCGACTGGAACCGAAGAAGCAAGGCTGAGCCCACTCGCGCTCACGTCGAAGATCTCGAGGGTGTTGTCGGGGGTATTTACTGCGAAGAGGCGGCTCCCGTCGGGCGAGAGGACGAGGGGGCGTACGTGTCCGCTCTCGAAGGCGACGAAAGAGATCTGGGCGCGGGCGTCTCCGAGTGTGAGCAAAACCACGATGGCGGAGAAAAAGAGGGCAGCAGCGCTGCGAAAGGGGCGAAACGTCATCATCATGATCGGGTAGGTCCTGCTTCTGCGGGGGAACATTAATTTCACCGGCACAGCCGGTTCGAGCTCAACGAGCTTGCGGGTGATCTTCCGCTGGAATGCGTGGCGGATGGGTGTCGCTACTCGGCACGTTGGTGAAGCACATCTTATCTGGATTCGGAACAATATTGGGACTTATGTGAAGTTAGGCGCGGTCGCGCTTGCGTTCGGCCGCCTCATGCCCGCCCCCCGAGGACTAGGCTAGCGAAGCTCGAGTACGTAGCGTCGGAGGTGGAGGGGGTGGTCATCTTCCGCCTCGATTTGGATCAAATAAAGCCCCTTCGACAGGAAGTTTCGATCGATCTCGAGTTGGATCACGGAGCTTGTTCCGGCGACTCGGCGTGCCAGGACGTCGAGCCTTTTGCCCTCAGCTGAAACGATCCGGGCGGAGCGGGTATCGCGCGCGTCGGGTGACTCGGTGAGCATGAGTTCGAGCGGGATCGCGCCCGTCGACGGGAGATCGGCGAGCGCAAGGCTCAGGCGTCCGTGCTCCGGGATTCGGTGAGCGACTCGGGGTTGGGCCACTTGTTCGTTAGGGGGAATCGAATTCGAAAAGAAGAAGACACCCAGGGTCAGCCCCAAAGCCGCGACGAGACAGGCCGCCCAGAGGAGGCGATGGCCCACGAGCCCCTCCGCATTTGTTGCGCTGTCGCGTTTCATCGGACCTCGCTCAGGCCGGAGGCGCATCCACGCCGTAGAGCTTTGCGGCGTTGTCGAAGAGCAGCTTGCGGCGCACCTCGTGTGAGGCCTGGCCGAGTCCCGCCTCGATCTTTTCTCGCACGTCGCCGTAGAGGCAGACCGGATGCGGGTAATCCGTCTCGAAAAGGATATTGTCGACGGGAATCGCGTCGAGCATATGCGCCGGCGCGTATTCCTCGAACCAATAACAACCGTAGACCTGTCGCGCAAAATACTCGCTCGGAAGCATCTCGAACTCCGGTCGAGCGCGCCCCACTTGGCCGTAGCGGAAGGTGTGGTCCGCCGCTTCGAGCAAGAAGGGGATGAAGCCGATTCCGCTTTCGACCGACACGAACTTGAGATCGGGGTAGCGCGGCAGCACGCCCGAGAAGAGCAGGTCGACTATCTGTCGCCCGTTTTCGAGAAAGAGTCCGATCGAAGTCTGGGCGTTGATGCCACCCGGGCCGTAGAGTTCGAGGCGCTCGGGGGTCCAGTCGGAGGTCGTGAACTCGCCCGAACCGATATGGAAGCTGACCGGGAGATCGTGCGCCTGGGCACATTCCCAGAGCGGGTTCCAATGTGGACTTGCTAGGGAGGGCTGGCCGTGATCTTGAGGAGCCCCCGTGAAGAGGATGCCCTTATGTCCCGCCTTGGCACAATATTCGATCTCTTTGACACAGGCAGGCACGTCCCAAAAGGGCATCGAAGAGATCGGAATGAAGCGCTCTCGCGCGGGCTCGCACCAATCCGTCAGGAAATCATTATAGGCCCGAACGCAGGCGAGCATGAGCTCGGGGCTCTCGAGATTCAGGAAGGCCTGGGAGCCGAAGCCGCTGACGTTGGGATAGAGCGCCATCGCCCAGATCTTAAGCGAGTCCATGTACTCGAGGCGTGCGTGGGGATCGTGGGCGGCCTTCGGGATCTCGGCGAAGCCTGAAGGCGCGGCCGGGAATGGCTCGGGCCAGCCTGCAACTGCGGTATGCCCGACGGGCGTGCCGACGTGTTGTTCCGCACCGATGACCCAGTTCTCGAAACCCGTCTGCTCGTTGCGTACGATCTTGGGCACCTTGTCGTGCCACTTCTTTGGGAGCCGGCTCGTGAAGAGGTCCGGCGGCTCCGAGATGTGGGTGTCGCTATCGATCACCCAGTCCAGGGTGGGAGAGGGTGTTGGATCGGCTTGTTGGGTCGTCATGGGTAGTGGCTCTCGAATCGGAAGGAATTGAGAATTTGTTGCCGCGTGGCTTACCCAAAAGCCTATCGCACGGTTTCCCCGATGAGAATGGGGGTCTCGTCCTCGCAAAGACCGCGTAGCGCGGCGAGGTGACGCGCTCGATCGCACTCGCGACCGAAGTTCCTCCAAATCAGTCGGGCCCCGGCCGCGCCTAGACCGGCGTGTTGCCGTCTTCGACCTTGTATTCCAGATCAATCAGATTGAGCGGCAGTTTGCGAACTCGCAATCCGGTGGCGTCGAAGATCGCGTTGGCAAGGGCAGGGGCAACGCCGGGCGTGCCGGGTTCGCCAGCACCGCCAATCGCGTTGCCGCTATTGATGATGTGTGTCTCGATCTTGGGCGCCCCCGACATACGAAGTGCCTGGTAGTCGTTGAAGTTGCCTTGCTTGACCGCGCCATTTTCGATGGTGATCTCACCGTAGAGTGCTGCCGTCAGCCCATAGACGATCCCCGACTCGATCTGCGCACTGAGGCCGTCAGGCGATACCGCGATACCAACATCCACTGCGGCAACCACACGATCCACCTGCGTTTTACCGTCTACGATGGTCACCTCGACAACCTGCGCGACGATGGAACCAAAGCACTCCTGAAACGAGATTCCGCGCCCTCGGCCTTCGCCTAACGGGGTTCCCCAATCGGCAGCTTCTGCGGCCTTTCGCAGCACGGCAAGTTGGCGCGGCTTGTGCTTCAGTCGCGCAGCGCGGTATTCGTACGGGTCCTGCCCGGCGGCAATGGCGACTTCGTCAAAGAACGATTCCGTGAAGAAGCCATGCTGCGAATGATCGACGCTGCGCCATGCGCCGAAGGGCACGTGCGTGGGGCTGCTGACATGGCCGATATCGCGCGCGGCGAGCGGCGCGTAGGGGATCAGGGGAGCCTCGGCGGGCTCATGCTTATCGACGTACGTGTTTTCCCAGGCAGTGAGGTTTCCGTCACTGTCGAGCGCAGCGCGGAACCGACTCTGGACCGCCGGCCGGTAGAAGTCTTGCCTGACATCCTCTTCGCGCGTCCAGATCAGTTGTACGGGGCGGCCCACCTGCGCCGCGAGCTGTACTGCCTGAATCGCGAAGTCCGCTCGAGACTTTCGACCGAAGCCGCCTCCCATGAAGCAATTGTGCAGGATCACGTTCTCGGCATCAAAACCCAGGGAATCTGCAATGGCTTGCCGGAACGGCAATGGAGCCTGGCAGCCGACCCAGACTTCGCAACGACCGTCTTTAACGATTGCGGTGGCATTCATCGGCTCCATACAGGTATGAGCCAGATACGGTGCGCGGTAGTCAGCCGTAAGTACTTGAGCGGCGCTCGCAATTTCCGCTGCGACATCCCCCTCGGCGACATCAACCTCGCGATCCACTGCGGCGCTTATGTCCCGATCGAACTGGTCGAAGAGGGTATCGCTCGACACCCCCTCGTTGCCTGTTTCGCTCCACACGATCTCAAGCGCGTCGAGGCCTTGCTTCGCCGCCCAATAGCCTTCGGCAACAACCGCGACCGATTCAGCGGAGGTGAAGCCACCGACGAGGGCCTCGGCTTTGCCTGCGGGCAGTTGAATGACGTCCACGACGCCTTTGAGTGCACGGGCTTTGCTGTCATCGAGGCTTTCGATTCCCCCGCCAAACGTGGGCGCACGTCGAACGGTGGCGTAGAGCATGTCGGGGACTCGAATATCGAGGGCGAAGGTCGCGGTGCCATCGACTTTGCCGGGAATGTCATGCCGTTCCACGTGCTGGCCGATGATCGTGAACTCGTCCGGCGTCTTCAGCTTCGGGGATGCAGGGGGCGTCATATCCGCCGCGATTTCGGCGAATGCCGAATACGGTTCGGTCCTTCCACTGGCCTCGTGGATCAACTGGCTTTTGCGCGCGATCACTTGCTCGAGGGGGACCTGCCAGGCATCGGCCGCGGCGGATCGCAGCATTTCTTTGACCGCCGCACCCGCGACGCGCATGCCATAGACGCCGGTCATGCGGACGCTCATACTGCCGCCGGTGATCTGTAAGTCGAGTGCCTGGGCGGTGCGGATGAGGACGCCATTGACAGTGGGAAGCACGATCTCCGGGATATCGACGCCTCCGAGCAATATGCCTTTGCCGAGCGGGACGTTGGCGAACCCGCTGAGGGCCGGGGCCTCCTCGAACTGGACGAGATTCCAGTCGGCATCGAGCTCATCGGCGAGCATCTGCGCGAGCGCCGTACCCACGCCCTGACCCATCTCCGCGTGGGGCACGATAGCCGTGACGACGTTATTCGTATCGAGCTTCACCCACGTATGAACGAGTGTCTCTCCGTCAGTGGCTACATGTTGTGCCAACCCCCGGGCGCGATTCCCCGGTCGAAGGGCAACGCCGACCACGAAGCCGCCGCCGACCAGGAGTCCCGTGGTAATAAACGACCGTCGAGTCCACTTATTCATCGGCCGTCTCCTTATTTGTTAGGTGGGCGGTTGCGTCTGTCGTTCCGTCGTCCGCTGTGTCGTTCGTCGTGCCGATTATTGTGCCGTTCGCTGTACTGCTATTTGAACCGTTCGCTGTACCGTTTGAGTCGGCCTTGGCGGCAGTCTTGATGGCGGCTTTGATCCGCCCGTACATCCCACAGCGGCAGATGTTGCCGTCCATGGCCTTGTCGATGTCCTCATCAGACGGTGTCGGGTTACTCTCAAGGAGGGCCGCGGCGGACATGAGTTGTCCGGACTGGCAATAGCCGCACTGCGGTACCTGATGTTGGATCCATGCGGCTTGCAGGGGATGAAGCTCGCCGTCACCGGGCGCAATCCCCTCGATGGTTTGAATGTCTTGGCCATCGGCCGCAGCAATGGGCGTCAGGCAGGACCTGATCGCTGTTCCATTGAGACGGACGGTACATGCGCCGCACTGGCCGATACCGCATCCGAACTTTGTGCCCGTGAGCTCAAGCTGCTCGCGAAGCACCCACAGCAGAGGTGTGGAGGAGTCGATGTCGATCTCCTGCTTTACGCCGTTTACCGTCAGGATCGTCATTGCGCATGCACTCCTTGAGCCACCCCATTGGGGAGCCCTATTCGCCCGACCTTGAAAGAGTTTCGAGCTTTTGACAAGTTGACAACTTGAGAGAGTATTGTCAATTTGTCGGCATGCCTAATCCACCCGATCTCAAACGCGAATCGATTCTGTCTGCCGCACAGGTCCAGTTTAGCCGCTACGGCTTTCGACGAACCTCGATGGAGGACATCGCCAAGGAGACGGGCGTGTCCAGGGCATCGCTCTACTCCTACTTCGAGAACAAGGAAGAGATCTTTCGCTGTCTCTCAGCGAAGCTTCACGAGCGGTCGCTAGCGGATGCTGAGCGTTATCTGAGCGGCGACGCGCCCGGCGGTCTCGACCTCTCCTCGAGGGTTGAGGCGGCGTTGCTAGCGAGGCTGGCTCCCTTTCTGGAGGTCGTCGCGCAGTCTGCACACGGCAGCGAAATCTACGATGAGAGCAATCGCCTCTGTGGCGATCTCGTTCTCGCCTCGTCCGAGCGTTTCATTGCGACGCTGACGACGGTTCTGTCCGCAGCGGCACGAGCTGGCGAGATCGATCTCAAGGGCGCAGGACTCACCGCCCCGGCCACCGCCGAGCTGATCCACCTGGGGGCCGCGGGTCTGAAGCAGAGAGCGCCCGACGTCGCGACCGTCGAAAAGAGGGTGCGCGGCTTCGTGCGGGTCTTCTTTGCCGGGCTTGAAGGCTGACCTCCGGGCACACGTCACATGAGCACGACCTTGGGCGAGGGATTCGCGCAGCGTTCGAGTCCGTCTTGATGTGGCTCCAGCTGTGCTGCTTCTGGATGGGAAGCAGGATTAGATCACTTCGTCGAGCGAGCCTTCCTGTGGGCCGAGAGCAGAGCCAGGCCGCCGCCGAGCAGGAGTGCCGTGCCGGGCTCGGGGACGGGTGTGAAGACCGCGTAGGTGAAGAACGAATTCCCTACAGCATCGAAACTGGTCGGCAAGGAAGTGAATTGTGTGAAGTCCGCTTGGGAAGGGTCTCGGTTGACTGCTGCCAAGAGACTGACGCCGTCGCCACCGAATGCGTAAGGGATCAAGGGGCTGCACTCACTGGCTGCAAGGCAGCCTCGCGTCAGTGCGGGTTCCGAATCGAAGGCCCCGTCCAGCCCGTCGAGAAAGACCTGGTCGAGCAGCGCTTGAGCTGCTGCTTGCGCCGAAGCCTCATTGGGGAAATCGAAGTCGCCGAGCGAGTCGCAGCCGCTGAAGAGGCCGATACATGAGCCGTCAAGGAACTCCACGTTGTAGAGGACACCGTCTACGTCGACGTTTGTCGCTCCGACGAGTTCGCCTCCTTCAAGGATGGGGGCTGCATGGGAAACCGATGCGCAAAGTCCTCCAGCAAGGAGGGAAGTGGCGAGAAGGGTCGTCAAACGAATGCGAAGTGACTTCAAGGAGAGCTCCAACTGAATTGATCATCTTGTGAATGCACATTAGAAAGTGGCCCCCCTTGGGCGCTCGGGTGCAGTCGTGGGTGATCATGAGTGGCGAGCCTGACGACTCTGTGGCGAGAAAAGAAAAAATGGCTTCCGAAATAAAATATGCGGATGGGCAAGTCACGTGCGAGACCCGCGCCCGCGCGACGAAATAGGCCGTTTCGTCTGGAGTGAGGTCGTTCCTGCGCAAGTCGAGTTTGAGGGGCTTTGCTCAGGCGGGTGTGAACCCGCTGCGAGTCGCTGATGGCCCAGGACTGGGAAGAGTTGCTCACACGTCCCTTCGAAGAGGTGCGAAGCGAGCTGGGCCTGGAGCGGCCCACCTACTATGAGTGCAGGCGGCCGATGCACACCGCCTCCCGTTCGAAGAGTCGGGCGGCGGTGGCGAATGCCCAGGCGATCTAGGCCTAGGCGACGTACCCTACACGTATCCAGGTCGAGTGGGATTGAAATCGCGAAGCTGATCGCGAAACCAGAGGAGCGAGCATCCATGCGTACTGGACAGACCCTTCGCGGCACGACGCGCCTGGCCTTCGACGTTGTCGAGAGCGTCACCGATATCGTCGAGGGCATGTACCGCAACATCGCCGCGGCACCGCTCCCCTTCGGTGAGGAACCACAAGGGAGCGCCCTGGGCATAGCCGGCTTCGTCCACGAGGCGATCCGCACTGTCAACGGCGGGTTCCGTGATGCAGTGGACTTGGCATTGCGCCCCTTTTCCGATCCCCTCGATCGCGTATATCCGCCGGGGCCGCAGCGTGAGGCCTCGATCGCGGCGCTCAATGGCGTCTGCGGCGATCACCTGGCGCGCAGCGGCAACGCACTGGCGATCCCGTTCGAGCTTCGAGTGTTCCCGCCCTCTAGCGAGGGTTCGGATCCCGCGGACTCTACGACGCATTCGGCGACGCTGTACCCGAGATCGAAACCGCTCGGCGCAGTTCTGGCAGGCTTCGAACCGACCGGTAGGATCCTCGTCCTCGCTCATGGCCTTTGTATGAATGATCGCCACTGGAGCTGGCAGGGGCGCAACCACGGTCAGGTACTGGCGGATGCCTTCGACTACACGCCGGTCTACACGCGATACAACTCCGGGCGGCACATCTCGACTAACGGTCGGGAGCTAGCGGCCGGTCTACAGGAACTGGTGTCCGACTGGCCGGTCCCCGTCGAGTCCATCACGCTGGTGGGCTTCAGTATGGGCGGACTTGTTATTCGAAGTGCTATGCATGTAGCTGCGCAACAGGAGATGGATTGGCTAGATAAGGTCGATCGTGCCGCCTACGTATGCTCGCCGCATCATGGCGCCGCGCTCGAACGCGGCGGATTCTTACTCCAGAAGTCGATCACGTTCAGCCCCTATACGGCGCCGCTGGCGGCCCTGGGCCGAATCCGCAGCGATGGCATCACGGATCTGCGACACGGGAACATTCTCGATGAGGATTGGCAGGGGCACGACGCGCATGCGGACAACGGCGACCATCGTCGGCCGGCGCCCTTGGCCGCCGGTATCGAGCACTACGCCATCGCCGCGACCCTCTCCCCACAGCAAGGTGAGTCGATCGGGAACCTTGTTGGCGACGGGCTGGTGCACCCGCAAAGCGCGACGGGACGGCACGCCGACCCCTATCTGGACCTGGCCTTCGGAAACAGCAAAGTCCGAACGATTTACGGCCAGAGCCACCTCGGAATGCTGGGGGACCCGCGCGTTTCAGCATGTTTGCGTGGCTGGCTCGATCCGTCATGTTGAGCTAGCGACCCGTCGTGTCGCTCGTCGCAGAGGAGAGCATCTCGGCGAAGCGGTGACCTAACGCATAGGCATCGCCGGGCCAGCGCGCACTCAGATAGTTCTCGTGCTCGACGAGGAACGATGCTGAGAAGTCGCCACGAGAGTCGCGCGCGCCAAAGTTGATTGGCCCGCGGCGAAACTGCGATGTGGGGTCGCCCAACGCGGCGCAAACCTCGTCTTCGACATAGGCGTCGTACGTGCGGTAGTAACGTCCGAGCTTCCAAGCGGTCGAGTAGTACGCGAGGCGTTCCAGATATTTTGGCAAGCAGGTCGTTTGGCGGTCGTGTAAAAGAGACCTGCCGCGTATCTGCCCGCGTGCCAAGACCAACACGCCGTGGCAAATCGCGGCGACAGGACGTCGAAGTTCCCAGAAGTCTGCGACCTTAGCCTGTAAGATCTCCGAACCCAGGTACTGACGCATCCCCTGGGCATGGCCACCCGCAAGCAACAGTCCGTCGAAACGGTCGGGCGCGATCTCACGCCACGCGATGGTTTTTCGAAATTCCGGCGTCTTGATCAACTCTTGGTAAAAGTCTTTGGGTTCCGGTTCCGCTCCCAATTGACCAAAGATCACCCCGGTGAGTAGCAGCGGATCTGCAGCAGGCAGCGCGCCCGACTCTTCGGTGGCGAAAGTCAACGCGTGACCGGCATCTCGCAGCACCCTGCACGGGACAGCGATTTCCGTCACGTCAAAATCATGATCGGGGAGTGGAATAAGTACTCGAGCCATGGGCGACAAGCATACATCGCCCGTCGAACGCGTGGAACCTGCGGAACGATGCCTCGCTCTCGGCTGCGAATACCCTCGTCGGAATCTCGTTATCCCCTCTCAGGCCGAAGTGTTGAGACGCCGAGCATAGAACGCTGATCCGATTCCAAGCGCTGCGTAGATCGCGAGGGTCACGGCCAAAGCTTCGGTGTGGAACAGCCATTGGTAACGGAGAATCGCGAACATTCCCATCGCTAGGAGTGCCATGGTTCCGATTGCAAGGACCGGGTGCGTTCCGGTTTCCTTGCGTTTCACGAAGTTGGCATGCGCCATCAGCAATGAGACGATGATGAACGTGATGCTGCTGAATTCGAGCAACTCCTCCAGGCCGCCTAAGGTGACCATGAGCAGCGCCGTGAGCGTCATGGTGATAATCGCATAGCCTGGAATATGATCCTTGTGCCTGCGAGCGAGAATTGCCGGGAGGTAGCCGTCGGAGGCAATGACGGCCATGAGCCGGGAGGCGCCGAAGATTGTCCCACTAATGGCGCTGCAAGTGGCCAGAATCGCGCCCAGGACCACGATCACTCGTCCTGGGGGTCCGATTACATGTGAGGCACCCACGGCAAGCGCGGACTCCTTGTTGAGGATGAGGTCAGCCTTGGGGATCGCCGTTAGGGCTGCGATGGCAAGCAGCACATAGATCATCGTGGCGGTGGTGATGGCTGCGTAGATGGCCCAGGGAATGTCGCGGTCGGGCCGAGCTGTTTCTTCCGTGGCGTGGATCGCGAGCTGGAATCCCTCGAAGGCAACGAATGTAATCGCGGCCGTCATGATGAGCATCGACGCGCTTAGGTCGGGAGCGAAGATCGGCCGCATGTTGGAGATCTTGCCTGAAGCGATCAAGACCAGGGCGATCAGGCCTAGAAGAACGAGTTTGGTGTAGACCATCACGTCTTCCGCCTTCCCCACGCCCCGCACACTGATGAGGTTGATGATTGCGAATAGGGCTAGCACTGCTGCGGCCGCTGCCTTTGTTGCCAAGGCCGAGTGCTCAAGCTCGAACGCGCTGGTCGTGTACGCACCGAATGTGAAGGCGTAGAGAGCCAGGGTGCTGATATAGCCGAAGGTAACGACCCAACCGATCATGGAGGCCGCCATGGGCGAGTTCGGAAAAGTCAACTTGAAGAAGGAGTAGGTGGCTCCCTCGTCTTGGTACAGCTTGGCGAGCTGTACGTAGGAATAGGCGGAGGCGAGCGCGAGGATTCCGCCGATGACGATGGCGACCGGCGTCAGGTTGCCGATATTGGCGACGGAGACGCCCAGGATCGAAAAGATGCCGCCTCCGACCATGCCCCCAAGAGCGATGGCGAGCAGCTCCCAGCGGCCGAGCGCCTTCTTCCTGGTTCTCGTGATCTTCATGTTCCGGAACCGTAGTGGATGTGACCCTGAAATGTGTGGCCCTGACCTGAAGAGTCCTGGAAGCTGATTTAGCGGTCCGGTGATCCGCCCGGTCGACGCCGATTACCAGACTCCGCTCTATCCCCATCGGCTCATCCCTTCGCGTTGCCTGATCCGGCAACGTCCTCTGCTATCACCCGGTGGATCCGGGCAACGTGTATGCCTGGGGCCAGGACATGCCTAAGAGCCTGTTAAAGCCGAACGGGAAGCAAATTTTCGGTATTTTGGCGGGGCTGCTCAATGGAAGCATCTCACTCGCATGGCTGAAGACTGTGCTCCCGACAATTGGCCGTCCGGCTCGGCCTTGGATGTAGGTCGAGGGATTTAGGCTGAAACCGCAGACGAAATCACGAGAGGAAGAAAACGAATGGGTACGAGACTCGTCAGATTTGTAGAAACCGGGCAGGGCCCCCCACGCTGGGGCGTGCTTAAGCAGGACCAAGTCTTTCCCTTGTCGATCGATGCCGATCATCATAGGGACATCATGGATGTGTATTTTGCGGATCGCAGCGCTTTCGATTCTTCCGTCGCTTCGACCGGGATCGCCTCTGACTCGGTTGAGTTTCTCGCCCCTCTTTCGCGGAGGGTTCAACTTTTCGCGCAGGGGCTGAACTACGCGACGCATCGAGCCGAAGGTGGCTACAAGGGCGAAACCGCGGCGGAGGCTGAGGCGGAGGAGAACCTTCTTTTCGGCAAGGCGAGTTCGACGATCTCGAAGCCGAACGTCACGATCTTGAGACCCCGAGGATGCAGACTGCTCGACTATGAGATCGAGCTGGGACTCGTGCTCAAGCAAGATATTCAGGAGAGTGTCCGCGTGACGGACGAGAACCTGAGCGACTACGTAGGCGGCTTCGTTCTCTGCAACGACGTTTCCGCGAGAGATTTCATGTTTGGCGCTCCCGCTATGCAGTGGTTTCGGGGAAAGAGCCAGCGAACGTTCTGTCCCGCCGGTCCCGTCCTCTATCTGGCGGACCCCGAAGACTTTGCCCAGCTCTATGACCTGAGACTCAAGCTGCATCTCAACGGCAAGCTCATGCAGGATGCGGTCACGTCACAACTGATTCACAAGCCGCCGAAGACGCTTACGGAACTCTCGGAGTTCAATGACATGCATGCGGGCGACTGCATTCTGACCGGCACGCCAGGTGGTGTCTTGGTCGAACTCACGCCGAAGTCGGCGATGGCGATCTTGTTCAACCTACGAAACGACAAGAAGCGCCGCGAAAAGTTCACGAAGGCCCAGCTGGCGCAGAGTGAGTTTCTCAAGCCCGGTGATGTGCTCGACCTTGAGATCGTGTCGGGTGACGGCAGCATCGATCTTGGGAGGCAGCACAACGAGATCGCGGAGGCTTAGTCGGGCGTTGGTGAAGCCAGCAGCCTCGGCTGGCTCCACCCCCCGATTAGATGTCGAAGCGGTCGAGTGTCATCACCTTGGTCCAGGCGTTGATGAAATCCTGGACAAACTTTTTGCGTCCGTCCTCTGCGGCATAGACCTCAGAGATCGCACGAAGTTCAGAGTGTGATCCGAAGATCAAGTCGACCGGCGTGGCGGTCCACTTCGATTCGCCTGTGGCACGAGCGCGACCGATGTAGAGGCCGTTGCTCTCTTGCGATTTCTCCCACTGGGTCGACATGTCGAGCAGGTTTACGAAGAAATCGTTGGAGAGCGTGCCCGGATTTTCCGTCAAAACACCATGGCTGGCACCTCCTGTATTGGCGCCCAGTACGCGGAGACCACCGACGAGTGCGGTCATCTCCGGCACCGTGAGCATGAGCATGTCAGCACGATCGACAAGGCTCTCCGTTGGGGACTGCCGGCTCTCTTCGGAGTAGTAGTTGCGGAAGCCGTCCGCCTTCGGCTCGAGCTCCGCGAAGGAGTCTACGTCGGTCTGTGCCTGGCTAGCATCAGCGCGGCCTGGGATGAATGGGACCTCAGCATCGGCATAGCCTGCATCCAGAGCGGCTTTCTCGATCGCTGCCGCGCCGCCTAGCACGATCAAATCGGCTAGTGACACCTTCTTGGTTCGACTAAAGAACCCGCCCTTGAAGCTTTTCTGAATCCCTGAGAGCGTCTCCAAGACTTTTGCGACTTCGGCCGGATTATTGACTGCCCAACCGCTTTGCGGCGCTAGACGAAGGCGCGCACCGTTCGCTCCCCCGCGCATATCCGTCCCGCGGAACGAGGCTGCAGACGCCCATGCGGTGCGAACGAGTTCCGGAACGGTCAGCCCGGAATCGAGGATTTCGCGCTTCAATTTCTCGATGTCGCCCTTGCCGATCAGCGGATGGTCGGTCGCGGGAATCGGGTCCTGCCAGAGCATTGTCTCGGCCGGAACTTCATCTCCGGCGTATCGGGCACGCGGACCCATATCTCGATGCGTCAGCTTGAACCAAGCCTTGGCGAAGGCGAGTTCAAACTCGGCCGGGTTCTCGAGGAACCTTCGCGAGATGGCCCGGTATGCGGGATCGGCCTTCAATGAAAGGTCTGTCGTCAGCATGATCGGCGCATGCGTTTTGCCCGCGACGTGGGCATCAGGCACGGTATTCGCGGCCATTCCATCCTTCGGAATCCATTGGATGCCGCCGCCGGGGCTGCGCGTCTGTTCCCACTCGAACGCGAAGAGGTTCGACAAGTACATCATTGTCCACCTTGTGGGCAGCGCGGTCCACGCGCCCTCGAGCCCGCTGGTCACAGTATCCTCGGCGTTGCCCTTGCCGCATTTGTTGCGCCAGCCGAGGCCCTGCTCCTCGATGGAAGCGGCCGCGGGCTCCGGCCCAACGCATTCAGAAGGTGCGTGCGGGCCGTGCACCTTGCCAAAGGTATGGCCACCGGCGATCAATGCGACGGTTTCTTCGTCGTTCATCGCCATGCGTCCAAACGTCTGACGGATATGGTCTGCGGCTGCCTGCGCATCTGGGACGCCACCGGGGCCTTCGGGATTGACGTAGATCAGGCCCATATGCGTGGCACCGAGCGGCTTCGCCAGTTCCCCCTTCTTGCTGAAGCGGTTCGTTCCCATCATCTTGGCTTCCGGGCCCCAGTAGACCAGGTCCGGTTCCCAGTCGTCTGCGCGTCCCCCCGCAAAACCGAATGTCTTGAAGCCCATATCATCCATGGCGACGGTGCCGGCGAGGACGATCAAGTCGGCCCAGGAAATGTTTCGGCCGTATTTCTGTTTGATCGGCCAGAGCAGTCGACGGGCCTTGTCGAGATTGGTGTTGTCGGGCCAGCTGTTCAGTGGTTCGAAGCGCTGCTGTCCGCCGCCGGCGCCACCTCGGCCGTCTGTCGTGCGGTAGGTGCCTGCGCTGTGCCAAGACATACGAATGAAGAAGGGGCCGTAGTGTCCGTAGTCTGACGGCCACCAATCCTGGGACGTCGTCATGAGCACCTTGAGGTCCTGCTTCACGGCATTCAGGTCGAGCTGGGCGAACGCCTCTGCGTAGTCAAAGTCCTGACCGTAAGGGTTGGAAGACGGGGCCTGATCGCGAAGGGGCGATAGGTCGAGTCGGTCAGGCCACCAAAACTGATTGGATTTCGGCTCGTCCTTCGCGAAGCCAACACTTGAGAGCATCACGAAGGAGGTGACGATCAGGGCTGCGGCCATCACCGGAAGTTGACTGCGTCGCATGAGATTCTCCTTGGAGGTGTGCAGCAGGGATGGGGTCGAGATCCCCCCCCCCCCTATACATAACATCAATTGTTATCTAGGAGAAGGCGCACAGGCGATCAATTAATTCGATGGCCGGGAAAAGTCGCTTCAGGTGTTGCCGCTACACCGCACGCATACGCCGCGAATCGTGACCTCGACGTTCTCAACCTGAAAACCCTTTGGAAGGTCCGAGCGTCCTGCGATGGGCGAGTCTGCGCTCGCAGGGACATCGTAGAGTCGTCCGCAAACGCGACAGGTCGCGTGGTAGTGCGGTTCTTGAATCGCTTCATAGCGTTGCGAATCTCCGAGCGCGGTCACGCGAGAAGCAAGACTTGCCTCGACCAGGGCGTCCAGAATCTCATAGACCGTTTTCTGGCTCATCTTCTCGTGTTCGAGCAGCAGCCGCGCGTGGAGCTCCCCAGATGTGGGATGGCTCTTCATGCGGCGCAGCACGCGCAGCGCTGTGACGCGCTGGCGCGTGGCCCGAAGGCCATGCTGCGAGAGTTCCTCGGCTACCTTTTCGTCTGCTGTGCGGTGGGCCATGACAAACCTTGTGGGTACTTGGCTTCTAGCGTAGCAGGGGCTTGGATGGAGGCAGGGCGCGGAGCGTAGTCTGGTAAGAGACCTTCTCAGTCGAACTTGTCCAGCACTGCCCCGAGGCTGGCGCTTGCCGCGTGATGCGAGAATTTAGCGAGCACGCCGCGGTCGTAACGAGGTGCAGGTGGGCTCCAGGCAGATCGCCGCTGCGCGAGGGTCGCGTCATCAACCAGGAGCTGCAGCAATAATTGACGAGCATCGATCGTAATTGGGTCACCCTCCTCAACAAGGGCGATCAGGCCGCCCTCATACGCCTCGGGTGCGACGTGCCCGACGACCATTCCCCATGTGCCGCCAGAGAAACGGCCGTCAGTGATCAGGCCAACCGACTCGCCTAACCCCTTGCCGATCAGGGCGCTCGTCGGCGCGAGCATCTCGGGCATGCCGGGTCCACCCTTGGGCCCGAGGTACCGGAGTACCATCACGTCGCCGGCCTGGATCCGGCCATCCATGATTGCGGAAAGAGCAGACTGCTCATCATTAAAGACGCGTGCGGGACCCGTGATGACCGGATTCTTAAGACCGGTGATTTTGGAGACCGCGCCTTCTGGCGCGAGATTACCCTTCAGGATTGCCAGATGCCCTTCGTCGTAGAGCGGCTGCTCAAACGGACGGATCACGTCTTGCGCCGAATTAAGCGTGTCGGGTAGGTCTGCCAGATTCTCGGCGACTGTCTTGCCTGTGATTGTCATGCAGTCGCCATGAAGGAGGCCCGCCGCGAGCAGCATTTTCATGACCTGGGGGATCCCTCCGGCGTGATGCAGATCGATCGCCAAGTACTTCCCGCTGGGCTTCAGGTCGCAGAACACCGGGACTTTCTTTCGCATGCGTTCAAAGTCGTCGATTGTCCACTCGACCTGCGCGGTGTGAGCGATGGCCAGAAAATGCAGCACCGCATTCGTCGAGCCGCCTGTTGCCATGATCACAGCTACTGCGTTTTCGATTGCCTTCCGCGTGACGATGTCCCGGGGTTTCAGGTTGAGCTCGACCGCGTTGACGACCGCCTCCGCCGATCGGGTCGCCGCGCCGACAATTTCATCCTCGACATTCGCCATGCAGCTCGATCCGGGCAGACTCATGCCGAGTGCCTCGAACGCGGAAGACATCGTGTTCGCTGTATACATCCCGCCACAGGAGCCCGTGCCTGGGATTGCTCGGCGCTCGATTTCGCCAAAATCCTCTTCGCTGAGATTGCCGGCGCTGTACTCGCCGACGGCTTCGAATACACTCACGATGTTAAGGTCCTCGCCCTTGTAGCGCCCGGCTAGGGCCGTACCGCCGTAGACGAAGATGCCAGGCACATTGGCGCGCAGGATCCCCATCATGGCGCCCGGCATATTCTTGTCGCAGCCGCCGATGGCTATAATGCCGTCCATCCACTGGCCGCCAACGCAGGTTTCAATGCAGTCACTGATCACCTCGCGAGAGATCAGGCTGTATTTCATTCCCTCGGTACCCATCGCCATCCCGTCAGAGATCGTGGGGGTCCCGAACATCTGAGCGTTAGCGCCCGACGCTTTAAGGGCGGTGACGGCCGCGTCCGCTAGTTTCTGAAGCCCGGCGTTACAAGGCGTGATAGTCGAGTGGCCATTCGCGACGCCGATCATGGGCTTCTTGAAATCGCTTGCCTTGTAGCCCATGGCGTAGAACATCGAACGGTTCGGAGCCCGTTCGGGGCCTTCGGTGATGTTTTTAGATCGACGATTCGAGGCCATGATAAAACTCCATTTTTTCGGGAGAGATGGGCCGGGGCAACGGTTCTTTGATGCCCTGCTTCCTTCTCTTGCCGAAGCGATTTTGGGGATGAGGCGTTGACCTAACGCTTGCCGTATTTGGTGGGTTCGACCACTGTCAGCCAAGACAGGCTTACACAAGGCAGGCTTATATACGCCAGCCGCCCCGCGAGAGTCTGTTCGCGGATTCGATCGAGTTCGAAGTCGACTAGGCTGTGGTCGAGCATTATCGCTTCGGAGAATAGCCGAGGGAAGCGGTGATGGGTCGCTCTGTTCTTGTTTCGGCGCGGTGTGGGCGAGATACGGGCGAGATGTGGGCGAGAAAGGTTTTTGGCAGCGAATGATACTTGATGGCCGTGAAGAGAAGAATATACGCCGCGCCGCGGAAACGCTGGCCGCGGGCGAGCTGATCGGCTTGCCGACGGAGACCGTGTACGGACTCGGTGCGCGGGCCGACCAGGATAAGGCAGTTGCGCGCGTGTTCGCAGCGAAGGGCCGCCCGGCCGACCATCCCTTGATTGTGCATGTGCTCGGTCGCGAGGACGCCGAAAGATTCGCTGAGGGTGTGACTGAAGTGGCCCAACGCCTGATGGACGCATTCTGGCCTGGGCCGCTCACAGTGATCCTGCGGAGAGCTTCGGGGGTCGCGGCGGCCGCAGCAGGCGGACAGTCGACGATCGGTCTGAGGAGTCCGTCACATCCGGTCGCTCGGGCCCTGCTCGGCGCAGCCCGGGAGCTCGGGGTCGACGGCGTCGCAGCACCGAGCGCCAACCGTTTTGGCCATGTCAGTCCGACGACCGCGCATCACGTGGCCGAAGAGCTGGGCGACAGTCTTCTCATTTTGGATGGAGGTGAATGCGAGCTCGGAATCGAATCGAGCATAGTGGACTGTAGCAGAGCCGATCCGGCTCTCCTGCGTCCGGGGATGCTCTCGCGTGCGCAAATCGAATCAGTCGCGGGTCTGCCCCTTCGCCAGAGCGATGCGAGTGCGCCGCGTGCCCCGGGTACGCTCGATTCACACTACGCGCCTCGGGCACGCGTCCGCCTATTCTCGGAAAAGGCCCTCCTAGCTAGATGGGCAGAGGACCTGCCGTCAGGCTTGGCCGTCTACGCCCGCGCGGACCTCATTGGCCGAGCTGACTCGCTTTCTCCGCGACTCCGGCGGATGCCGGCTGACGTTAGGGAAACGGCACGCGAGCTCTTCGCTGTGTTACGCGAATTTGATGCGGCTGGAATGCAGGAAATTTGGGTCGAGCTTCCCCCGCCGGCCCCTGAATGGGAAGCGGTTCGAGACCGGCTTCTGCGGGCGGCGTCGGCCGTCTCTGAATAGATCCATCTCCTCGTCCGGATCGAATTTGCATTGCCCCGACCATGCCTTCATCGATTCCGTCGCCGTCGGGATCTGCGGCGACGAGAGGGGATTTGGTCGTGGCATCAGCCCTCGTCTAGTTCGATGACGATCAGCGTGCCGGTGAAACGGGGTGCCGTCGGTCGAAGTCGATCGAATACGGAGTCTCGCAGCGCCGCGTCGTCCTGCTCGGCGCGGATGTCGCCGTGAAGAATCTCGCCGCGAATCAGGGCGGTCGCTCGCCCATCGCTGTCCTCGATCCCTCTCCACCAAGGAAAGTCGGCGGCGGCGTAGACCGTGGAGCCTTCGCGGAGGTAGTTCACAGGGATGGCCTTACCCGACGGAAGGGTGAGCAGCATGACCGTCCTTGCCCGTTCGGCATCCGGATGGGCGCGTAGCTCCTGGACGACGCGGTCATTGCTCGAATGTGCATAGAACTGGCCGATCGCGAGGAGAGCGACGAGCGCCATGAGTATCGCAAAGATCCATTTCATATCGTGCCTTCTTCGTTTGGGGCCTCGGTCCGCCTCTGCCTTGCGCGCTCTCTTCTCTAGCGGGCAACGCGGTCGAGCCTAGAGGCTAGAGTCGCGCCGCCTCGTAGAGTCCTAGGACGCCGAGCTGCTCAAGGACGGAGCCGCTCAGTTCTAGATTCCTGATTTCGTCTCGGACATGGAGTCTCGCCTTGTCGAGCCGCTTCATAGAACGTGCCGTGAATTCACCGTGCCCGAGGTCGAGAATAAAGGTCTTCTCACCGCGCATCGCCGCTTCGATGCTCGCGCGAGCGAAGCGTTGATAGTTCGCCTTCGCATGTTCGAGGACGGGAATCAGCGTCGGCGGAATCGCGTCGTTGGCCAAGAAGGTCTTGCCCGCCTCGGCGTCGTTCCAAACACGATCGACATACGCGCGAAGCATCTCTTCGTTATCTCCTGCAGCGAGCCATTCGAGCGGCATAGGGTCCTGGAGGAAATGCGCTTTGGCGGGGCCCACAAGGGCGAAATCCGCGAGACAAGCGCGATCGCCGAGCAGGAAATCATGGGCTTCAAAATGCGTTTTGAACAGGCTCATCATTTCGTTGAAGTCGCCACGCACCTCGTCGGCCTTGTCAGTTCCCGCGCCCTGAACATCGCAGGCGCCGATCCCGAATGAGTCCCGCATCATCGCGCCAACGCCTGCCACCTGTACGGCTTCCTCTTCCGTGAGTGGCTCGTCGATGCTCTTGCTCAGAACCATGTTGGCCCCGAATCGCTTGCCTGCATGAATGGCGTTCTCGAGATCGATCCAGCGCGAATGCAGCGCATGCCGCGGGAACCAATGATTGAACGCGTCTTCAAGAATAAAGCACGTCGCCCTCTGCACGGGACTGCTGGGGATGACCGGCGCCTCGTGGAAGCGGTCGCTGAGCATCGGGCCAATCGAAATCGTGTCATTGATCAGCCAGCCATCGGGAGTGTCGAGCAGAGGGATGAACCGAGTTCCCGCGCGTTTCTCCAGCTTGGGACCTTCGGCCATCGACTTGAAACGCCACTCATGCGGGATGTTTTGATAGCGAAGCTGTGCTTCTAGCTTTCGAGTGAACATGCTGAGCTCAGCGCCGATCAGAGTATATGTGCCTTGATACATAGAGGGTGGGTCCTTTGCGTCGCTTTGTCTGGAAGGCGATTACCCAATGGAAATGCGTCGCCCGCGTGGTACCGGGATTTTCTGATCCTCAGGCAGGGTGCAGAGGCGGTCCATCCGCGTGACGCTGCCGTCCGCATACGCCCAGATCAACTGCTCGCCGTCGAGATAGCGCCGGACGACAACGGGACCCCAGCCGAAAACGTGGAAGTCGAGCACGCCGTCGTTCCAAATCATGCTGGCGGAAGTGCGCGGGCAGTATTCCTTGTCGCCGATCGTGAAGAGCACTGCGCCTTGCGTGTCGTTGGATGTCTCGTCGCCCGTGCTATTCGGGCCGCTATCGTGAATGAGGCCCGAAGAGGTGACGACGACCCGGCGCCCGCATTGTTCGACCCGTTCGACGTGGCCCGTGTGTTCACCTTCGACGCCAATCCAGAGGCCGCGAATATCAGACGCTTCGGGGGGCAGAGGCTCCTTGCATTCAGCCAGAATCGGGAGCGGGAAATGGTCGTAGCTACAGCCCGGTGTGTTTCCCTTCGCAATCGCGGCTGCGTTCTTTCCGTCGCCGCCGCCGCCGCCGCCGCCGCCGCCACCGCCGCCACGGTCGCCGCCACGGAGCTCGGGGAGGGAGCAGTAGTCGATTGTGCTGCCGTCACCGGCGAGTGTGGCTGGATCCGTTGTGAGGGGAGGGCGTGGCGAAAAGAAGAGCTGCCAGAAGCCGATCATGGACAGCACGGCAATCGCTAAGAGGATTCGCAATACCCACTTCATTAGTGCGTCTCTTCGGTTCGAGAGTTTTTGGAAATCAAAGCCATCATGATTCATTCCTGTCTTCGATTGATCCGGAGCGTCTTTGGTTGCGGCGGTTGCGGCCATCGCCACCGTCGCGGACGTTTTGCTCGATCGCCTTTTGGCTCGCGACTTGGTAGACGGCGGATTCGAGTTCACGCCGTGCGGGCGCGGGGAGGTAGGGGAGCAGCACGGCAAAGTGATGCTGGAGGCCGCGCTCCTGGTCTGCCCAGGTGACGTGTTCAAGAGACTCAAGCTCGCGCAAATGATCCATCCAGTACCGGCTGACGATCCAGAGGGAGCGTGCGAGCACGCGTAGGTCGACGCCGAGGTCGCGGCGGAACATGTCTTCCTTATTCATGCGCCGGAGGAGTTTATGAAGGAGCTCGAGATCGGCCGCCATGTCCGGATCTTGCCTGCGCGTGCGCGCGGCCTTCGCAAATTGGGCACGGTCTCGGAGGAGGAATCGGTTCTCCCATGCGTAATTCATCGAGTGCAACAAGAGCTCAACGTAGTCGTCGGTCACTCGGCCGCTTCGGAAGCTCGCGCGATGGGCTCGTACATCTTTTCGGACCTGCTTCTCGATCGCCACGGCAAGTTCGCGCTTCGTTGGGAAATGGTAGGTCAGGTTGCCTTGTGCGATGCCGATGCTCGCGGCGATCTCTGTGAGCGGGGTCGCTTTGAAACCCTTCTCGTTGAAGAGCCGCCGACTCGCGTCGAGAATTCGGTCTCGTGTTGTCGCGCGCTCTGTCATGATCAGCAGGGGCCCTGCGTGGTTTCGGTTCGGAGCATTGACTCCCTGGATTATCTCTTATAATTCTAGGTTGTCAAACCTAAACCGGAGAGCTGAGGGCCATTTCATGAATCGAAGGCGCATCTTGATCTGGGGCATTCCGGCATTTTTGTACGTCGTGTTTGTTGGCTGGTACACCGATTTTGGTGGACCGCTCCGCGAGGATGAGATGGCCATGTATCTCACTCGGTTTGAGGAGCTCGGATTCTCGGAAGAGAGGCGGGAGCGGATTGGTCGCTTCATGAAGAGCGATACCGGCCGGCAGTTCTTGATGGTCAATATCGTTGACTACGCGGAGGACCCGCCGGATGTGGACGGCGCCGAGCCGGGCGAGTCGGCGAGCCAGCTTATGAAGCGCTACATGGAGCATATGTTCGCGGAGCTCTTCGCGCGGGCATGTCATCCGACCGTGATGGGAGAGGCGGTTTTTCGGGCGTTGGATCTTGTGGGGGTCGACGCGCTCAAGTCGGCGGACCGCTGGGATATGGGGGCGCTGTTCCGCTATCGGAGCCGGCGGACCTTTCTTGAGATCGTGACGATGCCGGAGACGATGGAGCGGCATCATTTCAAGGTCGCGGCGCTCGAGAAGACGATCGCCTATCCGATTGAGACGCAGCTGAATCTGGGGGATCCGCGGTTCTCGCTGGGGCTGCTTTTGCTGGTGATCGCGGCGCTTGGGGATTTGTTTTTGGGGCGGGGGCGATCAGGGCCCTCCGCGGACTGAATTTCTTTTGGAGCTCAGCTGGCGGCATTGATTAATTGGTTGCATTCAGCTGCATCTAAATGTAGGGTGGCTGTATTGGTTGCGCTTGAGTGCGGCTAAATGGGATCGGCCGCCCCGGTCCTGCGAGGGAACCCGCATGACTGCAACCATCAACTCGATCCAGGAAACCAAGAGCCATTTGGTGCTCGGTGAGACGCTCCGGCCCTTGCTGACGAACGCGATGGGCTCGGCGATCGAGATCTTCGATACAAGGGGCCCAGCAGAGAGCGGCCCTCCCGCGCACACGCATGCTTGGGAAGAGGTCTACGTCCTGCTCGCCGGGGAGCTCGAGGTCACGGTGGGGGACAGCGCCTCCCGCGTGCTCGGGGTGGGGGAAGTTGCACATGTGCCCGCTGGCGAAAAGCACGGCTATCGCAATCTCACCGATGATTGCCATTTCCTGACCATCGTCACGCGGGGCAACGCCGCTCGTTTCTTCGAGCAGGTCGCGTCCGAGGTCGAGATGAATCCTCCTGACCTTGCCGGCGTGACCCGCGTCGGTCTGGAAAACGGGGTCGAGTTTCTCGATTGACGGACACTCGCCCGTACAAGAGTCCGAAGCGAGCAGCGCAGTCTGCGGCCACGCGTGAGGCGATCCTCGAGGCGTTTGCAGACCAGCTTGCGGAGCCGGGGAGGGAGGCGCTTTCTCCGCAGGAGGCCGCGAGCGCCGCCGGCGTCTCCGTGCGCACGGTGCATACGCATTTCCCGAACCGAGAGGGTCAGATCACGGCGCTCGGTGAGTGGATTGATGGCCGAATATTCCCTGATGGCTTTGTTGTGGCCCAGGGCGCGGACGACCTTCCTCGTTATTTCCGAGAGATTCACGCGAAGGCGTTGGCGAGTCCTGCGAGCCGTGCGCTTTCGATGACGCTCGTGCGATGGCCCGAGATTCGACAGAAGCGTCGTGTGGAGCGACTTGATGCGATTCGCCGTGCAGCGGCGGGGATCGGCGCGCCGCGCCGTGCGACGGAGGACGCGACTGCGATTCTACTGGGTCTCTCCGGGGCCGATGCTTCGTGGCGCATGCACGACCTCTATGGGCTTCCTCTTAAGCGCGTTCCTGGTGCGATCGCGAAGACAGTGGCGTTGATCGTCGAGCAGTTGAAGTGCGAGGCACGGGAATCGTCGCGCTAAACGCAGACGTCTTCGCAGCTTGCGCGGTGTGTGCGTCGTGCACGACTGTTGGATCTGTGGCGGCCGGATCTAGTCTTTGCGCTGCCCGTCACAGGGATGGGGGCGAGCACGGCCGCCCGCTTCGCCGATCGCAAAGCGCTGCGTGCCGAGGCCGTCAATCTGCGCTGTGACGACGCTGCCGGGTGCGAGATAACGCGTGCCCCCTTCGGCAACGCGGGCCTTCTCTTCGACCAGAAACTGCGCGAAGGGACCGCGCAAGCGGAGCATGCCGCGAAATGAGACGCCGAGCGGATTCGGCGCATTGAGGGCCACGCCTTCGGGTGTTCCGGTTTGGATGATGCTGCCCGCCGGCAGACGCGGCGATTGCTCGGGGACCGCGAAAGGGTAGTGCCGAACGGGCTGACCCGGTCGAGAGAACGTCATGTCGGAATGCCGTCCATGCTCTTCGATCCATGTCCCGATTCGTCCGACGAGTTCGGAAGGCTGCAAAATCATAAGCTCTGTTGTCGCGTCCTGCCGCGGTTCGGTTTCGTCATCCACCCAGAGCCGCAACCCGAGGCCATCTGCACCGCACGTTTCAAGGGCGGTCAAGAGTTCGCTTCCCTGGATCATCCACGGACCCGAAGGCATGAATCCCGGCTGACCTTTTCTCTCGGAGAAGCCAGTGCCCGTGCCGGATAGTTCGGCGTTTCGGATGATCGCCTCGCGGTCCGAGACGTCGTTAGTGAGAAAGAAGGCGCTCTTTGACCAAATCGCTTCTCGCGTCGGCGGTGCGAAGGGATCAAGGTCTTCGAGTAACACAAAGGCAAGCTCGACTTCATAGTCGAGGAGAGAGACGCCCATCGGCGCGTGCACGGGAGCGTAGGCACTTGTCGGGGCGGCCGGCTTGGGGAAGAGGAAGACGTCGCCTCCCCCGGCTTCTTCCGCATGTGCCGCGAAGTTGAGGCCGGTTGAGACGAGGACGTGGGTTTCGGCATCGAGCGCCGATTCGGGGAGTTCAACAACGGAGCAAACACGTTCATCTTCTACTGCGAAATCGTCAGGCAAATTTCCCGCAGCCGCCGCTTTAAAAACCTCGGGGAGGGGGTGTCGCCGGGGGCGATCGCGACGGCGCGCGTGATATGGCCGCCTTCTTCTTGGGTGACGCGCGCGAAGACGACGCGACCACTCGGATCGAGGACGCGCGCGATGCGGGTGAGATTCTGTTGAGCGAGGCAGAGGTCGAGAAGAGAGGGAGCGTGGCCTTCAGCGGAAGCAGCCGATGTCCAGGCGATTCCGACGATCGATGCCAAGGTGCATATGACTGCAATGGAGGGGAGGGCGAGCGGAGGGCGCATTCGTTTTCTCCTAGCTGAAGCGGGAAGTTCTACGTCTCGGCGGACACGACGTCCGCTGCGAGTGCGCGTGCTTCTTCTTTCGCGATTCCAAGCGTAGTGAGCGCACGTTCGACGACGCGCTCTGCGTGATGGGGCGGTGCGTCTCCTCGAACGATTCGACGAAGGGACATGACGATGAGGCCTAATTGAAGATCGAGCGTGATCTCGTCGTCGCCTAAGATAAAGCGACCCTCGCGGAGCCCAGCTGCGAGATCCTCTCGGAGATAGCGGCCCATCTCGTGAGAATAGGAGCGGCGATGGTCGATGAGTCGCAAAA
>JBDNFB010000040.1:0-11818 GCA_041690055.1 Myxococcota bacterium
CGTATCGCGCAGTTCATCGTGATAGGTCAGTCTATACTCGCGCTGCAGCGCCCAGCGCAGCCCCTGCTCCAGATCCTTGTCAGCGAGGAACGCGCTGCGCGACGTACCCTTAATGCCTGCAAGACGCGCCGAGATAAGCGGCGCGCGGTCCGTCACCGCCGCATCATATTGATCCAGCAAGGCTTCGACCCCGTCGACCTGATCGCGCTGCACATCGAAGAGGACAAAATTGGGCCGGTCCGGCCGATTATCCACCGCCATCTGTTCAAGAACATTGCGCTGCACAATATGCACGGTCGCGACCACGAAGAGCGCGAAGCCGATCGCGATCGTCGTTGGCAAAGTGTGATTGCGAGGGCGAAACAGATTCGCGATGCCCTGCCGCACGGCATAACTGAAACGACGCGGCGGCGCCGCGCGCAAGAGCCGCGTCAAGCCGAGTGCCGCACCCGCAAGTATAGCCACCGTCAACACGAGCCCCCCGGCAAAGGCCAAGCCGACGCGCACGCTCCCCGCCTGCCAGATCGAGGCCAGCAGCAGGCTCACCACGATCGCCCCAATCGAGAGCCATCGCCCGCGCACCGCCCGCGCAGTACTCCCTGCTCCGCCCGGAGAAAAGTCTTGGCGCAGCGCGCTGAGGGGAGGTACTGCCGCCAAATCAAGCACGGGCCCCATCGCGCATAACAGCGTGGCCCAAATGCTCAGGCCGATCCCAGTCGCGATCGCGCCCGGCCCTACCCCGAGCTCCACTTCCACCGGTAGAAGGCCCGCAAACAAGCTCGGCACCACCCAAAGAAGGGGAATACAAAGCAAAATCCCAAGCACACCCGAGGCAATCCCCAGAGCAATCGCCAAGCCGGTATAAATCGCGACCACATCACTCGGCGAAGCACCAATCGAACGAAGCAGTGCCACCGTATGCAATTTCTCGCGAATAAAGACACGCACGCCCGCCGCGACACCAATACTGCCTAACACAAGCGCTGCGAGGCCGACGAGTCCGAGATAGCGCGTCAGACTGCCAAAGGCCTCGGACATATCCTCCTGATAACCACTCACGGTCTGCGTCCGCACGCGGGCTTCGGCAAGGAGCGTTTCATTGCGCTCCACCCAATCATCCACAAAGGCGCTGGGCAGCTTGTAGTAGCGGAGATGTGAAACCAGGCTGCCTTCCTGAACAAGGCCGGTGCGGTCGAGATCGTCCTTCATCAAGAAGACACGCGGGGCGACCTCGGCCTGCATACCGAAGCTGCCGGGCGCCTTCGTGACGGCCCCTGCAATCTCGAAACTCTCCCCACCAAAACGCAGACGATCCCCCACCTCGATATCGAGTTGAACGAGCAGAGTCGAGTCCACGAAAACGCGCCCCGGCGCCTTTCCGAACTCAGCCCAGCGACCGAAGGGCTTCGTCCAAACCGTTCCGTAGAGCGGGTACTGCCCCTCAATCGCAACCAGGTCCACGAGCCGACTGCGCCCGGACTCTTCCGCCAGCGCCATCGAGCCCAGGCGCGTGACGCGAGAAGGCGGTCCCGCCGCACGTCGTTCAAGCGTCTCAAGTGCGACGCTCAGGTCGGGACCGAAGGCGTCCCGGCTCTCCAGCCGCAGATCCGCCCCGAGCAGCTCCTTCGAACGTAGATCGACCGCCTCGTTCACGGCTGCGCGAAGCGAATAGAGACACACAACCACGGCGATTCCAATCGCCATGCAACCGCCGTAGAAGCCAAACCGTTTCGCCGCTGCGCGCATCTCGCGCCGCACCATCCCGAGGATGAACCGCGACTTCATGCGCCTCTTTCGTTGCCGACGCGGGTGGCCGTGCCTGTATCCGACTCTGCGCCCGTCCCTGCGTCCAACTCTGCGTCGATGCCTGGACCTTCTTCGATCCGGTCGACGCGTCCTCCCGCGATATGAATAATCCGATCCGCACGGCGACTCAGCGCAAGGTCATGAGTAACGATGACGAGCGTCGTCCCGTGCTGTCGGTTCAACTCGAAAAGCAGGCGCGTGATTTCTTGGCCGGTTTCGCGGTCGAGATTCCCCGTCGGCTCGTCGGCGAAGAGCACGGCCGGCTGGTTCGCAAAGGCGCGGGCGATGCCGACGCGCTGTTGCTCGCCGCCGGAAAGCTGAGCGGGATAATGATCGAGTCGCCCTTCGAGTCCGACGCGCTTGAGCAGCGCTCGCGCGGCCTTCTCCGCTTCCGCAGGTCGTGGCGCCCGCGAAGCAGGCAGAAGCTCAAGCGGAACCAGCACATTCTCAATCGCGGTCAGCGTCGGAATCAGATGAAAGCTCTGAAAGATGAAGCCAATCCGCTCGGCACGCAGCGCCGCCCGCGCATCTTCATCGAGCGTCGAGAGCAGCTCCCCCGCAAGCTCAACATCGCCTTCACTCGGCCGATCAAGCCCCGCCAGCAGCCCAAGCAGCGTCGTCTTCCCGCTCCCGGAAGGCCCGAGAATGACAACGACCTCACCCTTTCGGATTTCCAGGTCTACGCCATCGAGGACGGTCAGCACTTCGCCCTCTTGGGCTCCTCCACGGGAGTAGCGCTGAGTGAGATTGCGAGCGAGGATCATGCGCGATGAGGCCATTGATTCCAAAGAGAAAGCAGAGGGAAAAGGCGCGGTCCTCCGTACCTTACTGTCTGAGACTTGGCTTTGCATCGATCGCGGCCCTCGCTCTGCTCCATTGCAGCCCCGACCCGACGAACGAGCCCCCTAAGACCGCAGAGAACACGGCTTCTGTGGAGAATCCGAGCCCGACCGCAGAGAACGCGGCTTCTGTGGAGAACCCGAGCCCGACCGCTCTCGTGGCCGAGGCCCGGGAAGATGCGCCCGTCGTTCTATTTCTCGGCACCAGCATCACGGCGGGTTACGGACTTCCTGAGGACGAGGCCTTCCCCGCGTTAATCCAGGAGCAGATTACCCGGGCCGGGCTCGACTACCGCTCGGTGAATGCCGGCGTGAGCGGCGATACTTCTGCCGGCGGACTTCGGCGACTCGACTGGCTGCTCCGGATGCCCGTCGCGGTCCTGGTCCTTGAGCTCGGTGCAAACGATATGCTGCGCGGCCAGCCAGTCGACCAGCTGAAAGCCAACCTCGAGGCCATCCTTGATCAAACGGCCGAGCGTCACCCGGGCGTGCGCTTCGTGATTGCAGGCATGCGCGCCGCGCCGAACCTCGGACGCAAATACGGCGACGCCTTCGACGCCGTCTATCCACAAGTCGCCGAGCGCTACGAGGCGGCCTTCGTACCCTTCCTGCTCGAAGATGTCGCGGCCAAACGCAACCTCAATCAGGCGGACGGAATCCACCCGACCGCCGAGGGCCATCGGCTCATCGCTGAGCGACTCTGGCCCATTCTCGACCCCGTCCTGCGCTAACCGGCTCTTGATGTGGCCGCGGCGTTTTGTGTGGCCGCGGCGTTTTGTGTGGCCGCGGCGCTTTGTGTGGCCGCGGCGCTTTGTGTGGCCGCGGCGTTTTATCAGCCCGCGGCGCTCGCCGCGAGAAACCGGACCTAACGGTTGGCTTCGATGACGACCTTGCCCGTGACTTTCCGATCCAGCAGAGCGCGCAAAGCCTTCGGACCCTCCTCAAGGGGATAGCGCGCAGACACGTAGGGGTGCAGCCGCCCTTCCGAGGCCATCTCATCTAGATCGCGCGAGATCTCGTCGCGCAGATCGGGCTGCTTCTGCACCATCGCGCCGTAGAAGACGCCGATTACCTGACAGCTCTTGAGCAGCGTCAGATTCAGAGGAAGCTGCGGAATCCCAGCGGTAAAGCCAATCACAAGGAAGCGTCCCTCCCAGGCGATGGCGCGCAGCGCGGACTCGGCATAGTCGCCGCCGACGCAGTCATAGATCACGTTGACGCCCTTGCCGCCCGTGAGTTCCTTCGCGCGCGTCTTCAGGTCTTCGTGCGAATAGTCGATCACTTCGTCGGCGCCTCGGTCGCGACAAACCGAGAGCTTCTCGGCGCTCGAAGCCGCTGCGATCACTTTCGCTCCCATCAACTTGCCGAGCTCAACGGCTGCGAGGCCGACATTGCCGGCTGCGCCTAACACAAGAAGCGTTTCTCCCGCCTTCAGACCACCGCGATACTTCAAGCCGTAGTAGCCCGTGCCGTAGGCGTAGAGAATGCCCGTCGATTCCGCGAAGCCGAGGTTATCAGGAAGCTTTCGCGTCGCATTGGCCTTGACAACGACGCGCTCACAGAAGCCACCCACAAGCATCGTGCTTCCAACGAAGCGGTCGCCCACATTGAACCCTTCGACGCCTTCACCGACCTCGGCCACGACGCCCGCGGCCTCGCCACCCGGGATAAAGGGAAGCGGCGCCTTGAACTGGTACTTGTCCTGGATCATGAGCGCATCGGGAAACGTGACGGTCGAAGCGCGCGATTCAATCACAAGTTCGCCGGGTCCGGCACTGGGATCCGGGACCTCTTCGATCACGAGGTTCTCAGGGGGGCCAAACTCTTTGCAAACGACGGCTTTCACGGGAGTTCCTCTCTGTGGCTCTTGCCTTGGGTCTCACTTCGGGCGCTGCCCGAGGTGTGGGCCTAGGTAGGGCCTAGGTGCTGGTCTAGCTGCTGTCCTAGATATTGGGCGCCAGCCTTCGTGCTGACGTGACCACGGGAGACGGCGAGCAGTGAGAGAGTAGCGACTCGACCGGCTGGCGCGCCGGCCTCGCCGCTGCATAATGGGGCTCCCCGCCGACCAAAAAGGACTCACCGTCATGAACACCGTCCGCGCCGCAGCTCCGATCCCGCTTCCCATCGAAACCTGCTGGTCCTATTTCCAAGACCTCACGCGGGCCAAGCACTACGTCCCGGGTCTCACCGACTGCGTGATCGTGACCGAGAAAAAAGAAGGCGTCGGCGCGAGTCGCATAGTCAGCCATCGCCAGTTCGGTGACATGCACGAAACCGTCACCAGCTGGCATGAAGGAACGGGCATGATGATTCGCCTCCATAAGGGCGATGGGCCGGCCAAGCCCTTCAAGGAAGCCTCCTTCGAATATTCCTTTCGGCGGGTCAGCGAAGCAGCGACGGAGATTCACACCGCCCTTCATTACGAGCTGCCCTTTGGCATCCTCGGGCGTGCACTCGACCGCCTCTTTCTTTCCCGCATTTTCGGGCGGAGTGTGATCGACACGGCGGTCTGTCTCGCCGAAAATTACCGCACCGGCGAGCCCGTCCCCGAGTCTCAGGTGCCCGCACTCAGAGGCAATGCGCTCTAACTCAACCCTCTAACTCTGTCCCCTAACTTGGGCCTCTAACTCAGGCCGAGGGTCTTTTCTTTGGCGCGAGGCAGCATACCCTTGCGGGATGCCTGAAATCATCAGCCCCATTGACGGGCAGCCCGCCTATTCCTTCGACCTTCTCGACGATGCCGCAATCGGCCAGCGCCTCGAACTCGCGGCCGCGACGAGCCGTGCCTGGCGCGATGCCCCGATCTCGGAACGGGTCGCGCTCTGCCGCGGCATGCTCTCAGCCTACGCCTCGCGCCTCGACAGCAACGCGGAGGAAATCACGCGCATGATGGGCAAGCCGCTCGGGCAGGCCCGCGGCGAGTTTCAGAGCACGATGGTCGAACGCGTGGAACATCTTTGCGAGATCGCCCCCGAAGCACTTTCGGACGAAGTGCTGCCCGAGAAGGAAGGCTTTCGTCGCTTCATTCGGCACGAGCCCGTCGGCGTCGTGCTCGATATCGCGGCCTGGAACTATCCCCTCGCGATTGCGGTCAACGTGATCGTGCCTGCTGTCCTCGCCGGCAATTCCGTGCTCGTGAAACACGCCTCGCAGACAGCGCTCGTCGCGGACCAATTCGCGCGCGCCTTCGCTGAGGCCGGCGCGCCCGAAGGACTGGTCCAGGCGATGCCTATGGACCATGCCACAACGGCAAAGCTGATTGGCTCGCGCGCACTCGGATACGTCTCGTTTACCGGCTCGGTCCGGGGCGGGCACGAGATTTACCGCACGCTCGCGCAGGACAATTTCATTCAGGCAGGCATGGAACTCGGGGGCAAGGATCCCGCGCTGGTTCTCGAAGACGCAGACATTGCCTTCGCGGCCGAGAGCCTCGTCGACGGCTCCTTTTACAATGCAGGCCAGAGTTGCTGCGGCATTGAACGCATCTATGTCGCCGACGCGGTGTATGATCGATTCATCGAGGCCTTCGTCGCGCAAACCCGCAATTACGTCGTGGGGAATCCGCTCGAGGACGCCACGACGCTCGGGCCCCTCGTCGATGAGAAATCCGCTGATTTTGTACGCGGTCAAGTTTCGGCCGCAGTCGCGGCAGGAGCGAAGCAGCTCCTCGGCGACGACGACTTCGCCCTCCCCGATCAGTCGAAGTGCTACCTGGCACCGCAGGTCTTAGTCGACGTGAACCACGACATGCCCCTGATGCATGAGGAAACATTTGGTCCCGCCATCGGCATTATGCGTGTGGCGAACGAGACGGAGGGGCTCGCCTTGATGAACGACTCCGAATTCGGCCTCACCGCATCGATCTGGACCGCGGACGATGAGCGCGGCGCAGCCCTCGCCGAAGATGTAGAGGCGGGCACGGTCTTCATGAACCGTTGCGACTATCTGGATCCCGCGCTCGCCTGGACGGGCGTGAAGGACTCGGGCTTTGGGTGCTCGCTTTCCACACTCGGCTTCGGGTCCGTCACGCGCCCGAAAAGCTACCACCTAAGACAGCAGCCGCGTTAATTCGATTAGTCGCGTTACTAATCGCATTAGACAGCTGCGTGAGGAAGATATGACGATGGAAGGAACGGAAGGCGTGACGAGCGCCGCGGAACTAAACGCATGGATCGAGGAAGAAGGGATCCGGTTCTTCAAGATCGGAATCTTCGATATCGACGGCGTCCTTCGCGGAAAATACGTGAACGCGGAAAAACTCCTCTCGGCGGTCGATCAAGGCTTCGGCTTTTGCGATGTCGTGCTTGGCTGGGATATGCACGACGTGCTCTACGAGCGGGTCGAAGCCTCGGGCTGGCATACGGGATACCGGGACGCTCCGGTCCGTCTTGACCTCGGCTCTTTGCGCCGGATTCCTTTCGAGGAAGACACCCTGCTCTTGATCGGCAGCTTTGCCGGCGACTATGCAGAGTTCTGCCCGCGGACCATGCTGGAACGCACGCTCAAGAAGGCAGAGTCGATGGGATTCGGCGTCGATGCCGCCTTCGAGTACGAGTTCTTCCTCTTCGACGAGACGCCCCATAGCGTTCGCGAGAAGGGCTACCGCAACTTAAAGCCCGTCACGCCGGGTATGTTCGGTTATTCGGTCCTCCGCAACTCGGTACATGCGGATTTTTATCACGACCTGCTGGACACCATGGAGGACTTCGATTGCGCGATCGAAGGGCTCCATACGGAAACAGGGCCCGGCGTCATCGAAGCGGCGATCCGCTATTCGCGTGGTCTGGGCGCAGCGGACAAGGCAGCCCTATTCAAGACCTTTGCGAAGGTCTACGCACAGCAATCAGGCCTCATGGCCACGTTCATGGCGAAATGGAGCAGCGAGTACCCGGGACAAAGCGGTCATTTGCATATCTCCCTCGTTGACACGAAAACAGACCAGAACGTCTTTTACGCTGAGGGCGAGCCGGACGGAATGAGTGAGCTCATGCGGCATTTCGTCGCGGGTCAGGTCCGCTACATGCCGGAAGTGCTGGCAATGGTCTGCTCGACAGTGAACGCCTATCGCCGACTCGTTCCGGGCATGTGGGCGCCCACCGCGGCGAATTGGGGCGTTGAAAATCGAAGTACCTCGATCCGCGTCATTCCCGGCGGACCCACGGCACAGCGAAGCGAGTATCGCGTCGCCCCCGCAGACGCGAATCCGTATCTCGCCGCCGCGGCCGCATTGGCGTCCGGCCTGCGCGGGATCGAGGAAGGCCTTGAGCTCGATGCACCCATCGCAGGCAACGCCTACGAAGATCCCAGGGCCCTTGCACAGCTTCTTCCTGCCACGCTGGAGGATGCGAGCCAGCGTCTCCGCAATTCCGAATTCGCACGAAACGCCTTCGGCGATCCCTTCGTCGACCATTACGCCGCCACGCGCGACTGGGAAGTGCGCGAGTTCCGACGGCAGGTCAGTGATATCGACCTCGCACGCTATTTCGAAATCATATGAGCGAGCACATCGTACTTGCCGGTAATTCGAATTACCCGAACGCGTACCGGATCGGCGCCGGCCGAATCGCGGAACTCGCCGAGGCCTGCGCAGAACTTGGGATTCGCCGCCCGCTCATCGTGACGGACCCCGGCATCCTTGGGCTCGATTGGTTCGCACCGATTATCGCCGCGCTCGAGTCCGCGGGCCTCGCAGCGCGCGCGTTTTCGGCGATCGAAGCCAACCCCGCTACGACACATATACAAGCCGGATGTGTGGAGGTCGCAGCCCACGAAGCCGACGGCTGTATATTGATCGGCGGCGGCTCCGCTATGGACGCCGGGAAATGCATAGCGCTCCTGGCCCGCAATCCCGGATCCGTACTCGACTACGAAGACGTCGGCGATAACTGGAAACGCGCGGACGCGGCGCGCATTTTGCCCACGATCGCCATCCCGACCACAGCGGGTACGGGTTCCGAGGTCGGACGTGCGGCCGTGATTGTCGACCCCGCCGAGCATAATAAGAAAATCATCTTTCATCCAGCGATGCAGCCTAATCTGGTCATCGCAGACCCCGAGCTCACTCTCGGCCTTCCGCCTGGTCTCACTGCCGCAACTGGCATGGACGCCCTCGCACATTGCTTCGAGGCTTGGTGTGCCCCGGGCTACCATCCCATGGCCGATGGCATCGCCCTCGAAGGCATGCGCCTAATCAACGAAAACTTGATCCGCGCTTTCAAGAACGGACGCGACCTTGAAGCACGAACGCATCTGCTGATGGCGGCGGCGATGGGCGCAACGGCATTTCAAAAAGGACTCGGCCTTATTCACGCGCTCTCGCATCCGGTCGGCGGCATGACCGGCCTGCATCACGGCACCGCGAATGCGATCTTCCATCCCTACGTGATGATCCATAACCGCGACGTGATCGAATCACGCATGCCGCGCCTCGCGCAGGCCGTCGGACTCTCGGGAGATCGCTTCGAAGATGTCCTCGAATGGATACTCTCCCTACGTGAACAGCTCGGGCTTCCCCATACGCTCGAAGGCATCGTGGACGAAACGATGGTCGCTGCGCTCGTTCCGAAGGCCGCCGCTGATCCTTCGCTCGCAACCAATCCCAAGCCTTGCAGCCATGCCGAGCTCGAAAGCGTGCTGCGCAAGGCAATACGCGGTGATCTTTCCCCTTAGCTCGGCCTAGGTCGGCCTAAGTCGGCCTAAGTCGGTTTGAGTCGGATCGAGTCGATATAGTCGATTTAGGCCGGGTCCCTAAACGAGCGACTACTCGCTCACGCCGCTCCCTGCGCGGCGCACGAGATCAATTGCAATCGCTCGCGACTGTTCGAGGGGCTCCACAGCGATCCGCTCGTTGCGCCCGTGCGCGCCGCCCACCTGCTCAATCCCGACGCGAAGCGGCAGGAAGCGGAGCACCTCATCCGTGATCCCCATATAATGCCTCGTATCGGTCGCTCCGGGCACGAGTCCGGGCATGACCACGGCGTCTGGCAGCACCTTCTTCACGGCATTCGCCGCCATCCGGAAGGCCGGGCCGCTGGAAGAACCCGGCTCGGACACGGGGCCCCAGGGCGTGCCTTCGATCTCGATCTCTGGATCGTCGATGGCCTTCTCGAGATGGGCGAGTACCTCTTCCGCCGTATCACCGGGAAGAATGCGCACGTTAATCGTCGCCTGCGCGCTCTCCGGAATCACGTTTTCTTTCACGCCGCCGGAGACCAGCGTCGCGGCGAAGGTCGTCCGAACCATGGCCGCACTCACGTCGTCCTTAAGCAGCTTCTTGATCACCATGCCCTTGGTCAGCCAGAGATTGCCCAGGGCGAATCCACTTAGCCCCGAAACGTGTGGCCTCGCCGAAGCAAGCATCTCCCGAACAGGCTCGATCAGGCGCGGCGGCATCGGATTCGCTTCGACCGCCGCGATCGCCCGCGCCAGCTTCCCGATCGCCGTCGTACTCGGCGGCAAAGACGAATGACCGCTGACTCCCCGCGCGGTGAGAACGACGGTGTAGTACGCCTTCTCCGCCGTCACGATCTGCGCAACGGTGCGATCCGGAACGAGGGGATGTCCATCGAAGAGAAAACCGCCTTCGTCGAATATGAACGCCAGGCGCACCCCCTCTTCCTTAAGCTTCGCCGAAATCGCGCCCGCTCCGGCAGCGCCTCCTATCTCTTCATCGTGACCAAACGCGAGATAGAGCGTGCGCTTCGGCGCAAATCCTTCGGCGAGCAGCGACTCCACTGCCTCAAGCCAAAGAATCACACCCGACTTCACGTCGATCGCACCGCGTCCCCAAACAAAGCCGTCTACGATCACACCTTCGAAAGGCGGATGGTCCCAGCCCTTCCGTGCCTCCTCTGAAACCGGGACGACGTCGAGATGAGACATGAAGAGGCCGGGGGCGAGATCGCGATCCGACCCCTGCCATTTAAGGAGCAGAGAATGATCGCTGACTCTCGTCAGGTCGAGCTGGGCGTGCGTCCGGGGATAGTTTCGCGCAAGATAATCGGCCAGCGCATCAAAAGGCGCCGCATCGAAATCCTCGGAGGCCTCGTAGCTGATGCTCTCGAAACGGATCGCCCCAGCGAGTCGCTCTGCGATCTCTTGGGACGCTGCGGAGGGTGCAGGAGTCTCCTCGGCCTGGCTGGGCCCTGCCTCAGCAATCGCCAGAGCAGCCCAGCAAACGATGAGCCCCATTGCGATCCTGACCACAAGCTTCACTCTCATGCGTTTGCCCTCCCGTGTGGCGAGCAGACATTACCCGCGAAACGTCGGCAACCATACCAATGCGCATGTCTTGCGCCTAGCTATGGAAAGCGACTCTGCGATCCGCGACGCTCCGGTCCATGGCCCGTGGCGCGACGCTCTATCGAGCAAAACTAGAAATTTCCCTGATTGACCGCTCCATCTACGCGGAGCCGACCGTGAGCCTCGCCCAACATCCGTCGGAAACCCTCGAACGCGCGCTCGTTCGACTTCTTGCGTTCGCTCTCTGCTATGAGGAGGGGCTCGAATTCGGACGGGGTGTCTCGGCGACCGACGAGCCCGATCTCTGGAGCCGAGAAGGAGACGGGCGTCCGCGCCAATGGGTAGAAGTCGGGCAGCCGGACGCGAAGCGCCTCGTAAAGGCATCCCGCCACGCCGAGCGCGTCACGCTCTTTACATTTGGCGAGAATCTCTGGCGCTATCGCAAAGCGCAGTTCGAGGACTTCGAGGCGCCGCCGAATCTTTCGATCGCCGCCTTCGACGCGACATTTATCACGCGGCTGGCAGCTTCGACCGGCAGACAGATCCGCTGGTCCGTCACGATGAGCGAGGGCGTCCTCTTCCTCGGCACGGGCGAGGAAACTTTCGAGACGCCCCCTGAGGTTTGGTTCGGCTCCCCACTCGGCCCCGCCTGAGCCCGAAGGCGCATCCGCTTCCGATTGCGAGCGCGAGTGGGAATGCGGGTTCAGGCACAGGCCATCGCCCTTCCTTTTCCGATCGGCTCTCCTCCCAGACTCCGCTTGCGACCACTCGCCAGTTGAGACGTGGACAGTTGATTGCGCCTCTTCGCCCCAAGCAAACGCCGAAGTCCGCGTCTCTGCTACGGATTCTCTCCTAAATCGCATACCTCGCGCGATGCGGCGAGCACCGCTCGATCGCTCGCGTCGGGATCCGGCCGAAATAGCAGTCCGAGA